>JAFYGB010000045.1 GCA_017543445.1 Lachnospiraceae bacterium
GCATAAGAAAGAGCGGTTTTCTTTGGATGATCTGAGGAAGATGCTTCCTAAGGTCGATGACACGGAACATTTTCATATCGTGCTGGCACATAATCCGCTGTATGTTCCGGTCTATTCTGCCAGCCATGCTTCTTTGTTTTTGAGTGGACATATGCACGGCGGCTGCGTTCGCCTGCCGCTCATCGGGGCGACGATCTCACCGCAGTTGGAATTGTTTCCACGCTATGCAAAAGGATATAAGATGGCCAGCGACACACACGTGGTCGTAAGCGCCGGCCTGGGTACGCACTCGGTGAACCTGCGCGTAAACAACCCGCCGGAACTGGTCATTATCGAACTGGTCGCGGATCCTGCTTAAAGGATCGCGATGGTATTTGGGAGTAACCATGGATCTTTCATTTAAACTGGAGGTGTTCGAGGGCCCGCTGGACCTTCTGCTGCACCTGATCGAAAAGAATAAGGTCAGCATCTACGACATTCCGATTGTGCTGATCACAGACCAGTATCTGGACTATGTTTCGAAGATGGAGAAACAGGACCTGGATATCGTCAGTGAGTTCATGGTGATGGCGGCGACACTGATCGATATCAAGTCGCGCATGCTCCTGCCGCCGGAAGAGGATGAGAACGGCGAGGAGATCGACCCGAGAGAAGAACTCGTGGCGCGTCTCGTTGAATATAAGATGTATAAGACATTGTCCGCACAGTTGAAAGAAAAACTGGCGGAAGCATCGAAACGGTTCTATAAGGCACCGTCCATACCGGACGAGGTCTCCAAATACAAACCGCCCGTCGACATGGACGAACTGCTGGCGGATGTGACGCTGTCGAAACTGCACGATGTGTACCGCATGGTCATGCGGCGTCAGGTCGATAAGATTGACCCCGTGCGTAGTAAGTTCGGCACGATCCAAAAAGAAAAGATCAAACTGTCGGATAAACTGTCGTTCATCCAGAAGATGGCGAGCGGGAAGCGGAAGAAGTTTTCGTTCCGGGAACTCTTAGAGAAGCAGGAGAGCCGGACGGAGGTCGTGGTCACGTTTCTTGCGGTTCTGGAGCTTATGAAGCTCGGTGCGATCGAAACGACGCAGAAGGAACTCTTCGGTGATATCGAACTGGAGTGGAAGGACAGCACCGGTGCGGTCGAGCTTTCTGCCGAAGATCTGGCAATGTATGACGAATGACGATGAAATGAGGATATATACACATGTTTTTTGAAGATACTGAGTTTGAGGATATCCACGGGGGGAGTGAGGCCGAGGAAGCGCTCGCAGAACAGGAGTTTTCCGAAGACGACGAGCGCCAGCTCTCCTTTGGCATGGAGGAGCCGGAGGTCCCGAAACTGGATTATACAGAGTCCTGCTCCGCCATCGAAGCGATCCTCTTTACGATGGGACAGGCGGTGGAAATCTCCGTTCTGGCACAGGCGCTGGACCTCACGGAGAAGGAGGTCCGCAACCGTTTGAATTCCATGCAGGAGGAGTATTTGACCCCTCGCTGCGGCATTATGCTGGTCTACTTCGAGGATAAGGTGCAGCTCTGCACGAAGAAGGAATTCTATCCTTTCCTGATCCGCATTGCAGCGACACCGCGTAAGCAAGTCCTGACCGAGGTCATGCTGGAGACATTGTCCATCATTGCTTATAAGCAGCCGGTCACGAAGGGCGATATCGAGCGCATCCGAGGCGTAAAGAGTGATTTCGGCGTGAATAAACTTCTGGAGTACGGTCTGATCGAAGAGGTCGGAAGACTCGATGCTCCGGGACGTCCGGTACTGTTTGCAACGAGCGAGGAGTTCCTGCGACGCTTCGGAATGAGTAGTACTGATAAACTGCCGCATATGGACGAAGAGCAGATCGAAACGATCAAAGAAGAAGCGGAAGAAGAGATCGAAGTAAAGATATAAGAAAAACGGGAGTGTCACGATGGACACTCCCGTTTATGTATGTTCAGTTTTAATCTTCTTCGATCTTCGAGAACTTCAACGATACGGCAAAGAATACAACAAATAAAATGCATCCGATGACGATCGGAAGAACATCGAGGGAACCTTCGAAGAATTCTACTTTTATGAAGATGGATACCGGACTGGCAACGATCAGACCCAGGATCGAAGCATAGGTAGGTGCCGGGTGTTTTTCCAACAGCCATTTGATCAGTTTAGCTACGAGGAAGATGCCGAGCAGAACGCCGATACCGAACGGGATCAGGATCTTGCAAGTCTCAAGTATCTTATCGACATCGAAATCTTTCAGGGCGTGAACGAAATCCTTTACCGCGCCGACGATCTCGAAATAGTAACCGAGGATCATCATGATCATGGAACCGCTGATACCGGGGATGATCATGGCAGCGGATGCGATCATGCCCATCAAGAAGAACATCACGACGGTAAAGAGACTGATGTCATGGGTCTGATCCTTCGTTCCGGACATTGACAGGAAGATGGAACCTGCTAAGAAGAAAACGAAGAGTAGTATGCTCATGGCCATGCGAGCGCCGCTTTTTCCGCCTTTCTCCGACGATTGTTTCTCGGCTTTCTTAAAGCACATAAACAACATGGGGAGGCTTCCGACGATCAGACCTATAAAGCTCATGGACATCGGGAACGGATGGTTGTCTTTCAGATACGTGATCACGAATGAGAAGGCAATGATACCGAACGCACATCCCAAGAGGATGGGAAGCAGGACCTTTATGCTTTTCTTAAAATGTTTGAACAGGCCGGAAATGGCTTCGAGCAGTTTGTTATATACACCGAGCATCAAAGCGAGTGTTCCGCCGCTGACGCCGGGGACAATGTTCGCGATGCCGATGACACCGCCTTTAATAAAGTCTTTAATAAAGTTCATGAATAACTCCTGAATAATACATGATTGAAAACCCTTAACATAATAACATAAACACCGTAATTGTCAAGGGAAGACAATCACACGAAACTTTTTTCGGCCACTATTGATGTTTTTATCGATTTGTGCTAGAGTGGAGCAAGCAGCATATGTCGTATGTTGCGTGAATGATTTGAGAATCGTATATCATAGATACGGAGTGTGTATAGGAGTTTGGTCATGAAGATCAAAAAGGGTGTTGCCTTTCAAAAAACAGCACAGAAACTGGATGAGCGAGGATATTTTATAAAATTCTGGCTCATTTTGGGCTTTGCTTTGCATTTGCTGGTGGAACTGCTGAGCCGGAAATCGCTTATTGGGCTCGGTAAATATGTCTTTCTTTCGCCGTTTACGTTTTTATTCAATACGACCATCATCCTGGCTACATTAAGCATTGCCCTGATCTTTCGTAAGCGCCTGTTTGCGTTGGTCTGCATAAGCCTTTTATGGATCGCGATCGGTGTGACCGACGCCATTTTGCTGATCTTTCGGACGACGCCTTTTACGGCCCAGGATCTGCGCCTGATCCAGTATGCGCTTCGAATCTCCGAAAAATATCTGGGTCCGGTGGGTATCGTTCTCATCATCGCCGGTGTCGTCATCGTTCTGGCGGGGCTGGTGCTTTTCTACATCGTATCGGCGCCGGGACCGAAAAAGGGTCATCGTCTGATGCATATTTCCATAACGATGAGCTGCTTCTTTATCGTATTTTCCCTGACCTGGCTCGGAAATACCATCGGTATGCTCAGTCTGCATTTTTCTAATATCCATGATGCATATGAGAAATACGGAGTTCCTTACTGCTTTTCCGGAACGCTTCTGAATACCGGTATCAGTAAACCGTCGGATTACGGAAAGGAACGGGTGGATGATATTCTCTCCCAGATCGATGATTTTGACGGAGATAAAGTACAGAGTACGGAAGCAGAAGAGACGACCGAAGAGGTGCCGCAGGTCGCGGAGGTCGAAAAATCGACGGAAGTTGCTACGCAGGCACCTACACAGGAAGTCGAAGAGATCGATGAGGTTCCCTGGTACATTCGCGCACAGGATAAGGTCGTAAAACCGAGAAAAGACGGTAAGGTGAACATCATCGTAGTTCAGCTGGAATCACTGTTTGATCTGCAAAAGTACACAGCCGTACAATATGATAAAGATCCGACGCCATTCTTGCATGCGATGATGCGGCAGTGTAATTCCGGCTATGTGAGTGTTCCGTCCATCGGTGCAGGAACGGCAAATACCGAATTTGAAATGCTGACATCCATGAACATGGAAAGCTTCGGTCCCGGTGAATATCCTTACAAAACGATCCTGAATAAGAAAACCTGTGAGAGCGCACCCTATGTATTGAAAAACCTGGGCTATCGTGCCCATGCGATCCATAATAATGATGCGACCTTCTATGAACGTCATCATGTTTTTTCAAATCTTGGTTTCGATACGTTTACCAGTATGGAATACATGTATGACCTGACCTATACGGAAAACGGATGGCCGGAGGATCGTTCCCTGATCCCGTATATCATGGATACGTTCACTTCCGATGAAGAACCCGACTTTATCTATACGATCTCAGTCCAGGGCCATGGGCCGTATCCGGAAAAATCGATCCTCGACGATCCCGTGGTCCACGTGCAGTGGATCGATGAGAAACGCCAGGACCAGAAGGATGCGTTTGAATACTATGCAAATCAGGCGTACGAGATGGATCAGATGGCGGCCGAACTGGTGGAGCAGCTGCGTTCCTTTGACGAGCCGGTCATGCTTCTGTTCTTCGGAGATCATTTGCCGGGTCTGGATATCGAAGAGGATCTGCTGAATGATTTCGGCTTATATGAGACGCCCTATGTGATCTGGACGAATTACGAACTGCCCCGAAATGTGGAGAATCTGGAGGCATTCCAGGTGATCCCGTATATGATGTCGCTTCTGGACATCCATGAAGGATTTATCTATCGTTTGCATGAAAAGTATCTGGAGGATCGCCGTAATGCGGGTGCGCAGTGGACGGTCGAAGATGATGAGCAGTATCTGAAGGAACTCGAGGTGATCGAGTACGATATCCTCTATGGGGACCAGATCGCCTACAACGGTGAACTCCCGTTTGAATCGACGGATCTGCAGATGGGTATTCGCCCGATCGAGATCACGGACGTGTATTCAAAGGAAAATGTCCTGATCGTTTCGGGGAATGGTTTCAATGATTATTCCGTGATCTATGTCGATGATAAGCCTTTGAAGACCGTATGCGTTTCGGCCAAATCGCTGCTGGCGATCGGTTATGAGCCGAGCGAGGGTGAGAGCCAACGTATCAAAGTCGGGCAGGTCGGTGTTGATAGTGTGGTTTTGGGGTATACCGATGAATACCTCTATGAGTACGATATAAATCAGATCGTCGAGATCATCCACCAGAATTTGGGCGGGTCCGACTGATCGGAAAATGCACAACGAACGCATGATGCGTTTTGTTGTGCATTTTTTGTGTTTTCTTATTCGGAATGCACAAAAGCGTGCATAGACCACTTGACAGTTAAGCTTTGTTCCGATATGATGGGACTAACTTGAAAATGATCATGCAGAGATGTGCAAAAATGCAGCAAATTTGCACGCATGAAATGCTCAAAAGAATACGACCCATATGGAGAGAAACTATGAAAAAAACGACCATACAGGATATCGCAAAGGAACTCGGCCTTTCGCGTAATACGGTGTCGAAGGCCCTGGTAGGGAGCGACGCCGTCGCCGAAGAGACGAAGTTCATGGTTTTGCGGAAAGCCTATGAAATGGGGTATGCGAAATTCAAGATGCCGTTACCGAAAGAAGTCTCCGAAATGTATCGGAAGAACAGCACCAAAAATATCCTGGTGCTCGGAAGAGACTCTTCTTCGTTCTGGCATCGGATCATCACCGGCATTTCGGAAGAATTGTCCCGTAACAATTGCCGGCTGTTCCTGAACTTCATCGATGAAGCTATGGAGGAACGGATGGAACTGCCGCGGGACCTTACCGAAAGCGAGGTCGACGGCGTCATCGTATTGTATGTATTTTCCGAGGAATACATCAGCCGGATCGCTAAGCTTGGCGTGCCGATCGTGTTCTTGGATGCGCCGAAGCATTATGATTCGTATTTGAAGTACGGCGATATCGTGCTTCCCGAGGGAGAATGCAGCGTTCGTAAACAGGTAGAAGGTCTGATCGCCCAGGGAATGCGCCGCATCGGTTTTATCGGGGATATCACGTATTGCAAGTCGATTCATGATCGCTTCCGTGGTTATGCAGCCGCATTGATCGATGCGAACCTGGAACGCGACCGGAATATCGTTAAGTCAGTGCATGTAAAGAACCGGTATTACAGCCGTGAAGAGGTGGAAAATGCCTTTAATTCCATGCCGTACATCCCCGATGCGATCGTGTGTGCGAATGACGATATCGCAAAGGACCTGTACTACATCCTGAAAGAGAAGAACATTTCGATCCCGAAGGATGTTGCCATCGTTGGCTTTGACGATAAAGAGGAGGCACAGGTCATGACACCGCCGCTTTCCACGGTACACATTCCCAATAAAAATCTCGGCATCCGTCTGGTGCAGGAGTTGTTCTGGCGCATCGAAAGCCCGGAACGCACGAAGGAAATGGTTTTCCTCGCCACGCATCTCGTGACGCGGGAGTCCGCAGTGAAATCATTGGCGCTGGATTGACAGGCGCTATAGATAGAGAAAAAGAAAAGGAGAATTATCATGAGTGAAATAAAAATGTATTGTCCCGCAGTTCCGAATATGCCCTGGGTCCCGATGCCGGAAGACCTTCCGAACGCTCCGGTATGGAGATATCCCGCGAACCCGATCATCGGGCGCAACCCGCTGCCGGGTGTAGCGCGTATCTTTAACAGCGCCGTAATGCCGTACAACGGCGAGTTCATCGGCGTGTTCCGCGGCGAGCAGACGAACGGTATTCCGTACATCTACCTGGGCCACAGTAAGGACGGTATCGATTGGAAGTTCGACGAGGAGAAGATCAATTTCGTCGACGAGTCCGGCAAATCCTTCATGCCGCGGTACGCATACGATCCGCGTCTGGTAAAGGTCGAGGATACCTATTACATCATCTGGTGTGGCGATTTCTACGGCGCGGCGATCCACATTGCGAAGACGCAGGATTTCAAGACATTTACCCGTATCGAGAATCCGTTCATCCCGTTCAATCGTAACGCGGTTTTGTTCCCTCGTAAGATCGGCGGAAACTTCGTTTTGCTTTCGCGTCCTTCGGACAGCGGACATACACCGTTCGGCGATATCTTCCTGAGTGAGTCGCCGGATATGACTTATTGGGGCAAACATCGACACGTGATGACTCGCGGTTCGAACTGGTGGGAGAGTTTAAAGATCGGCGGCGGAGCAGCTCCAATCGAAACGGACGAGGGGTGGCTTTTGTTCTACCACGGCGTTTCCGGAACCTGCAATGGTTATGTGTACTCGATCGGCGGCGCGATCCTGGATATCGATAATCCGAGCATCGTGAAGTATCGTTGCCAGAATTTCCTGCTCACACCCGAAGAGTGGTATGAGGAGCGCGGCTTCGTTCCGAACGTATGCTTCCCGTGCGCGACCATCTGCGACAGCGCGACCGGTCGCATCGCGATCTACTATGGAGCAGCTGACAGCTACGTGGGTCTCGCATTTACCCATGTGGACTACGTGATCGATTACATCAAGAAAAACAGCAATACGTCCTACGACGATGTCGAGATCGGACGCAGATAGGAGGTTTACATGGTACTGGATTGGAAAGAATACACCGAACTGGCGATCCAAGCGGCAGCAGAAGGCGCGGTTCTTTTGAAGAACGATAACCATGTTCTTCCCATCGCGAAGGATGTGCCGATCGCTCTTTTCGGTCGTGTTCAGAACTTTTATTTCAAGAGCGGAACGGGCTCGGGCGGCATGGTCAATGTCTCGAAAGTCTGGTCTGTTCGCGAAGCGCTGAAAGAGGAGGGTTTCCTGTTGGATCCCGATCTGGAAGCTTGTTATGAAAACTACGACAAAGAAAACCCGTACAAACGCGGTAAGGGTTTCGGTCAGGAACCGTGGTCACAGGAGGAGATGCCGCTTTCGCCGCAGGTTGCAGCGGCTGCCCGTCAGAACACGGATACGGCAGTGGTACTCATCGGCCGTACTGCAGGTGAGGAGCAGGATAATACCCCGACGCCCGGAGCTTACTACCTTTCGGAAGAAGAGATCCGCATGCTTCGCACGGTACGCGAATATTTCCCGAAGATGGTGCTTTTGCTGAATGTCAGCAGCGTCCTCGATATGAAGGAAATCCTGGATATCGATCCGGATTCCATCATGTATATCTGGCAGGGCGGTATGGTCGGCGCCTTAGGTGCAGCGCGTCTGGTCTCAGGAAAACAGACACCGAGCGGCAGACTGACGGATACCATTGCCCGCGAACTTACCGACTATCCCGCGCATATCAATTTCGGTGATATGACGCGAAACTTCTATGAAGAGGATATCTATGTCGGATATCGTTATTTCGAGACATTTGCAAAAGAAAAGGTGTTGTTTCCCTTTGGTTATGGACTTTCCTACACGGAATTTGACGTAGTAAAGACGTTTGTAAATGCCAATCTGATGGGAGAGCCGTTTGCGAAGACCTGCACGATCGACGTTGTTGTCACGAATGTGGGCAATGCAAGCGGTAAGGAGACGGTGATCTTATATGTGGAACTGCCCCAAGGCGTTCTCGGACAGCCGTCACGCCGTCTGGTCGGCTATGCGAAAACGAAGGAACTGAAGCCGGGCGAGAGCCAGAAAGTTACGATCCGGTTTTCGTTATATGATATCGCGTCGTTTGACGAGATCGGAACCGTGACCGCACGGATCGGCTATGTTCTCGAGAAGGGTGAGTATCGTTTTTATGTCGGCGGTGACGTGCGCAGTGCACAGCTCGTATGTTGTGCATCCCTGCCGGAGGATCGCATGATCCAGCGCCTCTCGGCGCAGATGGAGCCGATCATGGCATTCCGCCGCATGAAGCCGATCGAAAAAGAAGGCAAATATATGATCTCGTATGAGAACGTACCGGTGACGACGAATGCACACGACACCGAGCGCGTATTCAATCTGCCTGCACAGACGCTTCCTTACTCGGGCGATACGGGCCTGAAACTTAAGGATGTGCAGAGCGGGCTTACTTCCATGGACACCTTCCTGGCACAGTTTTCCGATGAAGACCTGTGCTGCATCGTCCGCGGCGAGGGTATGGGCTCACCGAAGGTAACGCCCGGCACAGCCGCAGCGTTTGGTGGCGTTTCAGAGAATTTGAAGAACTTTGGCCTTCCCTGTGCCTGCTGTTCGGACGGCCCGTCCGGCATGCGTATGGACAGCGGAACGAAGGCATTTTCCCTTCCGAACGGAACGCTGCTCGCATGTACATTTAATGACGAACTGAACGAGGAATTGTATTATCATCTGGGCTTGGAGATGGCGGCAAATCAGATCGACTGCCTTTTAGGTCCAGGCATGAACCTGCATCGTTACGTCCTGAATGGCCGTAACTTCGAGTATTTCTCGGAGGATCCGATGCTGACTGGACGGATCGCTGCCGCGCAGAGCCGGGGCTTAAATCGCGCCGGAGCTGCCTGCACCCTGAAGCATTTCTGCGGAAACAACCAGGAGAAGAATCGCCATTATACGGACAATGTCATCTCGGCACGTGCGCTTCGGGAACTGTACCTCAAAGGCTTCGAGATCGCGATCAAAGAGGGCGGAGCGAAGCTTGTAATGACGACCTACGGTCCGGTCAATGGCGTTTGGACGAATACCCGTTACGACCTGCTGACCACGATCCTTCGCGGCGAGTGGGGCTTCGAAGGCGTCGTTATGACCGACTGGTGGGCGAACACCGGCGAAGTCGGTAAGGAAGTCAACCGCACGAATTATGCGGCCATCGTCCGTGCGCAGAATGATTTTTACGCAGTATGTCCGGATGCTTCGAAGAACAGTTCCGGCGATAACCTGCAGCAGAGCCTGCAGGATGGAACATTGACCCGTGGAGAATTGCTTCGAAGCGCGAAGAACATCTGCAATTTCCTGCTTACGACACGCGCTATGCAGCGGATGAATGGAACGGATGAAGCGATCGAAGTGATCAACCGGAGCGAAGAGGACGAGCCGCTGGATCTGTCCCGTATGGTCTATTACAAGGTCGACGGCGATGTGACGGAGATCCCGATGGAGGATGTGGAAGTCGCCATTGGATGCAGTTATGTATTCGCTCTTGACGTTTCCGAGCGTGCGGTCTATGATTTTGAAGTGACGGCAAGTTCCGAACTATCGCCGTTGTCGCAGACACCGATCGCGTTTTACTTCCAGGGGATCCTAGGCACGGTATTCACCTGGAACGGTACCGAAGGAAAGCCGGTCACCATGAGCAAGCCTCTGTTCACGTCTTCACGTTACTGTGTCGTACGCATGAGTTTCGGTGGAAATGGACTGAAGCTTCATAACATCCGTCTGGTGAAGAAACATCTGAACGAGAAGATCGAGATCTCCTCGGATTACATGTTCGGATGATCCAGGTTTTTTCTAGGCTTTTTCGTGCATTTTAAGGCATTTTGCCCTTTACAAACGTACTTTTGTATGTTATAGTTTCTCTTGGATTTATCGCGCCGCTGCTCAGAAGACGGTTTCTCCGACCGCTCCTTGGTATCGGTGAGGGTAAAGAACGGCATTTGCCGTATCATATTTTAGGAGGACTTTGAAATGATTTCAAAGGAAAAGAAGGCTGCTGTGATCGCAGCATACGGAAGAACACCCGAGGACACAGGTTCTCCCGAGGTTCAGGTAGCAATTTTGACCGAGCGCATTAAGGAGCTCACCGCACATCTTCAGCAGAACCCGAAGGATTATCATTCCACCCGTGGTTTGATGAAGATGGTAGGACAGAGAAGAGGTCTTCTGGATTATC
This sequence comes from Lachnospiraceae bacterium, assembly GCA_017543445.1. Lineage (GTDB taxonomy): Bacteria > Bacillota > Clostridia > Lachnospirales > Lachnospiraceae > UBA1201. The sequence continues at coordinate 10,863 of JAFYGB010000045.1, forward strand.
TCAAGAAGACAAATCTTGAAGGTTATCGTGCACTGATTGAGAAACTCGGTCTTCGTAAGTAATTGTAAAAGCAGAGTCATCTGCGGCAATGTAAGGCCGGGCATGTAAATGTCCGGCCTTATTTACGAAGAGGGGCGTTTGATCCGTCAAACCCAAGTAACTATTGATCCAACACAGCAAATGACGCCAGGCGTTCGCACGAAACCGCTGAAAAGGTGAAAAGGCATTTTCGGTTTTTCAGTAGTTTCGGACGAATGGGCGTCAGGAAAAGGAGTACAAATGTACAAGTCATTTACCATGGACCTGGCAGGACGTGAACTTCGCGTAGATATCGGAAGAGTCGCTGCCCAGGCAAACGGAGCGGCTTTCATCCACTACGGTGAGACCGTTCTTCTGTGTACCGCTACCGCTTCTGATAAGCCGCGTGACGGTATCGATTTCTTCCCTCTGTCCGTTGAGTACGAGGAGAAGATGTACGCTGTCGGTAAGATCCCGGGTGGTTTCAACCGTCGTGAGGGCCGCGCATCGGAGAATGCGATCCTTACATCCCGTGTTATCGACCGTCCTATGCGTCCGTTGTTCCCGAAGGATTACCGCAACGACGTGACACTGAACTGCCTTGTAATGAGCGTGGATCCTGCATGCAGCCCTGAGCTGACCGCTATGATCGGTGCTTCTATCGCAACCAGCATTTCGGATATTCCGTTTGACGGACCGATCTCTGCGACCCACATGGGCCTCATCAACGGCGAGCTGATCTTCAACCCGACCGCAGAGCAGAAGAAGGTATCCGATCTGGCTCTTACCGTAGCTTCCACAAAGGAGAAGGTCATCATGATCGAGGCCGGCGCTAAGGAAGTTCCGGAAGATACGATGGTGAAGGCGATTTATGCTGCACACGACCTCAACCAGAAGGTCATCGCTTTCATTCAGAATATCGTGGATGAGTGCGGTAAGCCGAAGCATGCATATGAGAGCATCGATACACCCGCTGATATGTGGGATGATATGGTAGCATTCATTACCCCTGAGGCAATGGAGACCGCCGTATTTACCGATGATAAGCAGACTCGTGAGGCAAACATCAAGGAAGTAGAAGAGAAGCTGGCTGAGCGTTACGCTGAGACACATCCTGAGTGGCTTCCGCTGATCGGTGAGGCTGTATATAAGTTCGAGAAGAAGACCGTACGTAAGATGATCCTGAAGGATCACAAGCGTCCCGACGGCCGCGCCATCACACAGATCCGTCCTCTGGCAGCAGAGATCGACATCGTTCCGAGAGTACATGGTTCCGCTATGTTCACCCGTGGACAGACCCAGATCTGCAACGTTACGACCCTGGCACCGCTTTCCGATGCACAGCGTCTGGACGGCCTGGATGACAACGAAGTATCCAAGCGTTATATGCACCACTATAATTTCCCGTCCTATTCGGTAGGTGAGACAAAGCCCAGCCGTGGACCGGGACGTCGTGAGATCGGTCACGGCGCATTGGCTGAGAGAGCACTTCTTCCGGTAATTCCTTCAGAGGAAGAGTTCCCTTATGCGATCCGTCTCGTATCCGAGACATTTGAGTCGAACGGTTCTACCTCTCAGGCATCTGTCTGCGCATCCAGCCTGTCTCTGATGGCTGCCGGCGTTCCGATCAAGAAGCCCGTTGCAGGTATCTCCTGTGGTCTCGTTACCGGCGACACCGACGATGATTACATCGTTCTGACCGATATTCAGGGTCTCGAAGATTTCTTCGGCGACATGGACTTCAAGGTTGCAGGTACGAAGGATGGTATCACTGCGATCCAGATGGATATCAAGATCCACGGTCTGACCCGTCCGATCATCGAGGAAGCTTTCGCAAAGACTAAGGCTGCACGTTACTACATCCTGGACGAGGTTATGGCTCCTTGTATCGCTGAGCCTCGTAAGGAACTCGGTAAGTATGCGCCTCGTATCACATCGATCCAGATCGATCCGGATAAGATCGGCGACGTTATCGGTAAGCAGGGTAAAGTCATCAACCGCATCGTTGACGAGTGCGGCGTTAAGATCGACATCTCCGAAGAGGGTGTTGTTTCCATCTGCGGAACCGAGCCGGAAGGCATCAACAAGGCGATCGAGTACATCCAGACCATCATTACTGAGCCCGAGGAAGGCATGTTCTTCACAGGTAAGGTCGTTAGCATCAAGGAATTCGGTGCATTCATCGAGTTCGCTCCCGGTAAGGAGGGAATGGTACACATTTCCCGCATCGCGAAGGAGCGTATCCGCACCGTTGAAGAAGTTCTTACACTGGGCGACATCGTTAAGGTCGTTTGCCTCGGTAAGGATAAGATGGGCCGCATGAGCTTCTCCATCAAGGACGTTGAAGCTTATGAAGCGAAGGCAAAGAACTGATATCATTGACATATCCATATATTTGCTGATGAAGAAGTGGAATGGTAGATTTACTGTTCCACTTTTTCCAGATGATTAGAGACAGTGAGATAAGGAGACTTCATGAAACACCATAACTCATTGAAATACCTTCTGTTGATTTGCATTCTTATATGCGGCCTGGTTGCCTGTGAGAAGGAAAACGATTCGGATGTAACGACCGCTGCGAGTGAAACTACGGCGGCTGTGACCGAAGCGGATACGACTGCGCAGGCAACAACAGCAACGACGGACACGACGAAAGCTCCGGAGACGATGTCAGAAGAGACGACGGAAGCGCAGACCGAGAAACCGACGGAAAAGCCAACGGAAAAGCCGACGGAACAGGAATACACGACCGAAGCAGATCCGCGCCCTTTGGTCGTGGAAGATCCGGCATTTTCCGCTAAGTCCGGCTTCTATACCGAGGCGTTTCAGGTCGAACTGACGGGTACGCCCGGTGCGGATATCCGTTATACGCTCGACGGCAGTGAACCTTCTGAGAAATCGGAACTGTATAAAAACCCGATCGCTGTAAGTGCGTCGACCGATCATAATCCCAAGGCGACGATCATCCGTGCCCGTGCATTCGGAGCGAATGATAATGTGTCGGAGATCACGACAGAGGTCTATTTTGTCGGCCCCGGCATGGACACGCGTTTTGAAGACATTGTGATCAGTATCGTAGGTGATCCGGCAGGGCTGACCGGCTCTTCCCGCGGCATCCTCACCGATAAGAATGCGGAAAACCGCGGTCGCGACTGGGAGCGTGCGGTTTCCATCAAAATGTGGGATAAAGACGGAAATATCATCCTCGATCAGGACGGTGGAGTTCGCGTCTACGGTGCTTATTCCCGACGTTATAAGATCAAGTCTCTGAAGATCTTCTCGCGTAAGTCTTACGATGCCGAGCATCCGGATTTTGAGACCGATATCTTCCAGACTCCGAAGGCTGACGGCAGCGGAGTCATGAGTGTTTATGACAAACTCGTGATACGAAACGGCGGTAATGATTTCCAGTTTGCATTCCTGCGTGACGAGTTGAACCAGCTTCTCTGTAAAGAAGCTGGCTTCTCGGATTACGAGATGGTGCTTCCTGCCGTTTGCTATCTGAACGGAAAGTATTATGGCTATTTCTGGCTTCATGAATCGTACTGCGACGATTATTTCAAGGAAAAATACGGTAAGAAGGAAGATGGTCGCGGTGAGTTTATCGTAGTCGAAGGCTCCGATCAGAATAAGAAAGAAGATGACGACGATCCGGAGAAGAACGCAGCAGCTGCAGCGTATAATGAGATGTACGATGTCTATGCAAAAGCGGATCTTACCGACGACGGTGCGTATAATGAACTTCGTCAGCTGATCGATGTCGAGAATTATCTGGATTATTTCGCGGTCAATGTCATCGTCAGCAACAAGGATTGGCCGAACAATAACTACAAGGCATATCGTTATTTTGCAGCAAACGGCGAGGACTACGGAGAGGGCGTTTACGACGGTCGCTGGCGTTACCTGCCGCATGATATGGACTATTCTTATTCCCTGTACGGACAGAGGGAAGTTCAGCCGGATTACGATATGTTGAAGCATCTGCTCGCAAATGGCGACGAACGCAGCGCTCCTTTGTTTGCTTCTTTGATGAAGCGTGAGGATTGCAAGAAGTATTTCAAGGATAAAGTAAAGTCGCTTTTGGAGACTGCATTTTCCGAGGAATCGATCAATCAGATGCTGAATAAGATCATGGAAGAGCGCACGAACGAGATGCGGTATTATTACGAGTACCTGGATACGATGAAGACTGATAACTGGTGGGAACAGGAGCGTATTTGGTGCAGCCCCGTAAATCTCGACGAAAATGTTGCGCAGATCCGCGATTTTGCTAAGCGCAGACCTCAACTTTTACTCGAAATTTTGGAAAAACGTTTGCCGTAAGTCTTGCGGACACATGGAATTTTTGATACAATTATAGGAGAAGCGATGGTTGCTTACATACAATTGTCGTTTCGCGGTTTGATACACGTCGAATTGTTGCAATTTTTCGCACAATTCACGTGAGAAAGGTAGCATTTATGAAGATCATATCTACGAAAGACGCTCCGGGAGCGATCGGACCGTATTCACAGGCGATCGTAAACGGTGATCTGGTTTTTACATCGGGACAGATCCCAATCGATCCTGCTGTGGGTGAGGTAACGGCTGTTACCATCGAAGAGCAGACCGAGCAGGCTTGTAAGAACGTAGCGGCCATCCTGGCGGCAGCGGGGACGGATATGGAGCACGTGATAAAGACAACGTGTTTCCTGGCTGATATGGGTGATTTCGCCAGCTTTAATGCGGTTTATGCAAAGTTTTTCGTTTCGAAGCCGGCGCGTTCCTGTGTAGCAGTGAAGACCTTGCCGAAGAACGTATTGTGTGAGATCGAAGCGATCGCTTGTCTGTAATGCAGACATGCAGTGTGGGTGTGTAAAGTAAAGGGGATTTTGAATGGAACAGAGGAGGCATCGCACGGGAGTATTTATACGTCCGCTGTTACCGATTATGTGTATGATTCTATGCATGATCGGCTCTTTGTATGCCTGTTCTGCGCCGAAAGTCACCTTTCCGACGGAGGACGAGATCCAAGCTTTAGTCCTTTCGTACCTTCGTGATGGTGAATTCGCGAATGTGACGAAGTTTGCCGTTTTTGAGATCCGCGACCGCGTCTCGGATACGAAGAAGAACGAAGACACCATGCGGGTCGATCTTGCGTTTGTTGCGGATGACATTTATTATTCACGCTCATATCTTATGTGCCTCGAGCATGATGGTGCATGGAAGATCCGATCCCTAGATCCGGTCGACCAGGATAAGTGGAACGACTATCCGATGGCCGGGGTAAAACTGGACCGTTTTTTGACGGACCTGGAGGGACTCACCTATAAGGTCGGCGGGATCGGTTATACATTGAGCTCGAAGGGCGCGGTCGTATCCGATGTCGAAACGTGGGAGAACCTTTCCGAAAACCATTCAGGAATCTCCATGAAGCTCGTTTTGGACCGAAATTCTTTAGTCCATACGCTGAATTTGAAGGGAAATTATCGCTATCTGGCGGGGCAGGGCTGGATCCAGTCCGGAAAGATCGATATCGAGGCAGCGCAAAAGATCAACGCACTTATTTCCGATGAAATGATCTCCAAAGCGGTGGAGAAGATCCGTGTAGAGTATCTGGATCATGAATATAATTTCCAGAATCTGGAACAGGTTTCCTGGTCGAAGATCGTTGATGATCAGATCGATCACGCGAATAACGTTGCGACGGTTAAGGTAATGGCACACGGTGAGACAGAGCTTTTGTACATCGATACCGAAGTGACTTTGCGTTTCAATTACAGCGATGGTTGGTATTTTTATAACATCGAGTCCTTTGGACCGGAAGTCGAAGTCGGTTATCGAAAGAAGGAGCATGTTATTTCCGAGGATAAACTTCGGGAGACATTGATCGCGAATAAATTCCGTTATGGATATGCTCCCGATGCGACATTGACCGAGGAAAACATCGCGGACCTCGAGATCACGAATTACCACATCCTGCAAGAGGGACAGCGCCAGGAGCTGGCGTTTAAATATACGCTTGTTTTCGAACGCGCTACCGTATCCATTGCCGGCGAGTCGGCATATACCTACGACGAGGGAACGGACTCATTCGTTTTGGCATCCCGTTCTTCGACTTCGCAGATCGAACGAATGGCACTTCAAGGCCGTTGGTACGCGAAACTGCGTCGTTCGGCGAATGTCGACCAGTATTTGATGCTGGTTTTGGATGAGATGGACGAGGAAGGAAACCTGAACGGAGTACTTTTGTATCGTTGTGTCGAATTGGACGATGAGGCGTCTACGCCGGAAACATCGACGATCCAGGGGGCGATCCGTTTGCAGGGAAAATGCGACGTAGTAAACAGTTTGCGACTTACATTTTCCTCGATCGGATGGCTTCAGATGACGAAGTACGACACGGTCTCCAAACTCTCAGGATATTTTGATTTCGCTCAGGACCGCATCGCCTCCGATGTCAATTCCGACATCTTCTTTACATCCGTGAAACCGGAGGATCATCCGGATCTTAGCGAATTTTATAATTCGATTGTACCGTCCGGAACATGAGACAAGTCTTTTGTGCCGCACGTGTAGATAGAGTATTATCAACGAAAGGAAATGCCCGGGATCCGGTCCCGGACCGATAATTGAAAATGAACAAAAACGCGAAAATTGAAACTATTTGTGTACAAGGCGGTTATGAGCCCGGAAATGGAGATCCCCGTATCCTTCCCATCATCCAGAGTACGACATTTAAGTATTCATCCAGCGATGATATGGGAAAACTCTTTGATCTGGAAGCTTCCGGCTATTTCTATTCCAGACTGCAGAACCCGACTTGCGATAACGTTGCGAAGAAGATCTGTGAGTTGGAAGGCGGCGTAGCAGCGATGCTGACCGGTTCCGGCCAGTCCGCGAATTTCTACGCAATGTTCAACATTGCCGGCGCAGGTGATCATATCGTTAGCTCCGCGCCGATCTATGGCGGTACATCCAACCTCTTCACAGTTACCATGAAGAAGATGGGCATCGAAGTTACGTTGGTTGATCCTGACGCTTCGGAAGAAGAGATCGCGAAGGCATTCCGTCCGAACACGAAGGCTCTGTTCGGTGAGACCATTTCGAATCCTTCCTGTATCGTTCTGGATATTGAGAAGTTTGCGCGTATCGCACATTCCCATGGCGTTCCGCTCATCATCGATAATACATTTGCCACACCGATCAACTGCCGCCCGTTTGAATTTGGCGCAGATATCGTTGTGCATTCCACCACGAAGTACATGGACGGCCATGCGATGGCTGTCGGCGGCTGCATCGTGGATTCCGGTAATTTCGACTGGAACGCGCATGCGGATAAGTTCCCGGGTCTCACGACTCCGGATGAGTCTTACCATGGCATCATCTACACCGAGCGTTTCGGTAAGCTTGGCTACATCACGAAGGCCACCGCACAGCTCATGCGTGACCTTGGTTCCATCCAGTCGCCGCAGTCTGCATTCCTGTTGAATGTCGGTCTGGAGACATTGGCTCTCCGTATGGAGCGCCACTGCTACAACGCGCAGAAGGTTGCGGAGTTCCTCGAGGCGAATGAACACGTAGCCTGGGTCAGCTATCCCGGCCTTGCATCCAGCAAATATAACGATCTCGCTAAGAAGTACTGCCCGAAGGGAACCTGCGGCGTGCTTGCATTCGGCCTGAAGGGTGGAAGAGATACCGCGGTGAAGTTCATGGACTCCCTGAAGATGATCGCCATCGTTACACACGTTGCGGATGTTCGTTCTTGTGTACTGCATCCCGCAAGCCACACACATCGTCAGCTCTCCGAGCAGCAGCTGATCGAAGCCGGTGTACAGCCGGATCTGATCCGCTTCTCTGTAGGTATCGAACACATCGATGACATCCTCGCTGACGTACAGCAGGCACTGGACGCAGCTTACAAAGATTGATAAAGTTTGTTGATCCGACCCCGGCCACGCGCCGGGGTTTTTTGTGTGGCTACGCCGCTGCATGCGATCCGTTCCGGTCAGGTCATTTCGCGGTGAAAACCCAACTGTCTCGTGCGGGCTGTCCCCTAGGGTATCGCTTCGATTTCGGCCGTTTTCATCAAGAAAACGGCCGAAATCGAAGCGGGCCCCCTCAGATCCAATCTCGGTTCCCACGGCATTGTTTTTCCCCGCGAAGCGACCTGACCGGGAGCGGGCGAATGCCAAGCAGACCAGTCAGCGGAGGGTCACAAAAAATGTGTCAAAGAGAACCGTCCCGATTGACACACTTGCAAATAGAGGGGGCGATGTGATAAAATACAGGTAGTTTGTAAGGAGGTGTGATAGCCTATGGATTCTCGTCTTAAAATCTGGGAGCGCAATCTTTTGGACTTGTCCTTGAGGAATGTTTTTTTGAATTTCCGGGGCAATAAGGGCGCTGTACAGATCTTTACTACAGGCGATTTAAGTGATCTGGAAAATGCACTCAGTTCCGGTACAGAGTACCGGTTGCAGCCGGCACCGGAGAAGTCATTGGCCGGGCTGCAGGCAGAGGCCGGATTTTATTATCATACAGAGCAGTCGCAGGAGACAGAGACTGTGCAGAAGGCTTTTTCTTCGAACCGGCTGTATACCTGCTGTACGGAAGATGCGCAGAAGAAAATGCTTCTCGCACTGTATCGTGAGTCGAAAAACAGCATGGAGGAAAATGGCGCGAATACCTTGTATCTGGCGCTTGGTTTCCTGCGCTGGTATGAAGATGAGAAGACGGATAAGGAGCGCCTGGCGCCGTTAGTTCTGTTCCCGATCGATATCACGCGTAAGATCCATGAACAGTTGTATTCGATCAAGCTGCGCGATGAAGATCCGCAGATGAACGTTACACTTCTGGAGATGTTGCGGCAGAATTACGGGATGAAGGTCGACGGCCTCGAGGAACTTCCGTACGATGAGCAGGGCGTGGATATCGCGAAGGTGTTCGCGGATATTCAGGCGTTGGTCGAGGGGATGCCGCGCTTTGAGATCGTGCCAATGGCTTTCCTGGGTATCTTCTCGTTCGGCCGTTTCATCATGTGGAACGACCTGAAGAATCGCAAAGAAGATCTGATGAAAAACAAAACAGTCGAAAGCCTTGCAAAGGGCTATCTGACTTATGCGCCGGAGGACCTGTTCCCGAAGCCGGAAGAACTGGATAGTGCAGCGGTCAATGAAAACCTGGCCGTTCCGCTTTCCGCGGATGCTTCCCAGCTGACGGCGGTCGTTGCGGCCGCGCGGGGCAGCAGTTTCGTCTTACACGGACCGCCCGGAACCGGTAAATCCCAAACCATTACGAATATTATCGCCAACGCGCTCTATCAGGGAAAAAGCGTGTTGTTTGTCGCGGATAAAATGTCCGCATTGTCCGTCGTACAGAAACGACTGACGAAAATCGGCCTAGGTCCGTTCTGTTTGGAACTGCATTCGAATAAGGCGCGAAAGCGTGATGTGCTCGAGCAGTTGCAGCGGACGCTGGAACTCGGACGGATCGCACCGGCCGGCGGCTACGACGCGAAGGTCCTGCTCCTGCAGCAGGAAAAAGACGAGCTCAATGAAGTCATGAATGAACTTCATAAGACGCGTCCCTGTGGTTACTCGTTGTATGATCTGATCGGCTTGTATGAGAGTTATTCGAACGGGCAGGAGTATGACCTGAATATTCCGGATTCGCTGATCGAGCAGACCACGCCGGAGCGTTTCGTTCAGTATAACGAAGTGCTCAACCGCTGCGTGCGTGCGGCGGTAGAATGCGGAGATCTGGTGCGTAATCCGTTCCGTCTGTTTTCCTCGCGTGAATACAACGCGATGATCCGAGATGATATCTCGACCGCGCTGAAGAACTTCCTGAATGTGGTCACGCCTGTGGGCGAATACTATCGCTACTATGCACAAAAACTGAACTTCCAAAATGCAGGACAGTACACGACGGTTCCGGTTATGGCGCAGCTTTTGACATTGACCCTGACCAGTCCGTACATGTCCGGCGAAGTCCTGTGCGGATCTCCTGTGGACAATGCGGACGCTATCGTCCGTGATCTGATCGAGAAGGGCCATGAACTCACCGCACAGCGCGAGCAGCTGCTCGTGAAATATCAGCCGGAGATGCTCACCTACGATTACAAGGGAGCCCTCGAGCGGCTCGATAAGGCCGAACGTTCGTTCTTCTTGGTACGTAAAGGTAAGGTCCGGGATGTGATCCGCGAGATCAATGCCATGGTACGCCCTGAGAGCGACGCGAAACTGACGAAAGAGACCGTTCCCGAACTGTTCGCGAACCTGAAGAAATACCACGATATCGAAGAATACATCCGGATGGCGAACCCGAATGCAGTCGCTATGCTTGGTGCGGACTGGAAGGGCTGCGACACCGATTTTGACACCCTGTCCGCTAAGTTCGATGCCTCTGTGTCGATCCGTAACTGCATTTCCAAACTGGTGTTTTCTTCGCAGGAGCGCACCGAGATCGGCATGCGTGTCGGCGAGATCTTAAAAGATCGCGATAACTGGAACCGTGAAGAGGGGAACGATATCCAAAACTTCGCGGCGATGCAAAAAGAGCTGTCCGCATGTGAAGATACCTTGCGCTCGACGTATGGAATCCGCATGGAAGCCTTCTGGAATGAACCGGACTGGTTCACGACAGCCGGCAACCAGTGCCTGCACTGGCGTAACCATATCTCCGAACTTCGTGACTGGGTGAACTTCCTGAATATGCAGGACGAAGCCATCGCCATGGGCCTCGGAGATGAAGTTTCGGCCCTCTTAGACGGAGCGGTTACTGTGCAGGAACTTCCGCGAGCGTTCTACCAGCGCCTGACCTATCGTATCATCATGCAGATCATTGGCAATACGCCAGTCCTGTCACGTTTCCATAAAACTCAGTTTGAATCGCTTATTGAGAGTTTTAAGAAGACGGAAGATGAACTTAACTCTCTGCTGATGCAGGAGATGGCGGCTCGTCTGTCTGCAAATCTTCCGAATGCCGGTGGCGATGTCGCGGCATCCTCCGAAGTAGCGACGCTGAAGAAAGCAATCAAGAGCGGCGGAAAGCGCCTGTCGATCCGTAAACTGTTTGAGATGATCCCGGGCCTTCTGCATAAGATGTGTCCTTGTATGCTTATGAGCCCGATCTCCGTGGCTCAGTTTATCGACCCTGCGTATCCGATGTTCGATCTGGTCGTATTCGATGAAGCATCCCAGCTTCCGACTTGTGAAGCGGTCGGTGCTATTGCGCGTGGCCGTGAATGCGTTGTCGTGGGTGACCCGAAGCAGCTGCCGCCTACGAGTTTCTTTAAGACGCAGCTGAACGAAGAAGAGTTCGAGGAAGTTACGCTGGAGAGCCTGCTGGATGACTGTCTGGCATTGTCCATGCCGGAATGTCACTTGTTGTGGCACTACCGTTCGAAGCATGAAAGCCTCATCGCATTCAGCAACCGGACCTATTATGACGACAAATTATATACCTTCCCGACGCCGGGTAATCAGGTATCGAGGGTGAGCCTGGTCCAGGTAGAAGGCACTTACGAGCGCGGTGGTTCCAAAAAGAACATAGCCGAGGCAAATGCTTTGGTCGATGAGATCGTACGCCGCGTCTATGACGATCAACTGGTGAAGGAGAGCATCGGCGTCGTTACATTTTCCCTCGTTCAACAAAACTGCGTTCAGGACGTTTTGGAAGACCGTATCGTGAAAGATGCGAAACTGGAAGAACGCCTGGCGATGCTGCCGGAGCCGATCTTTATCAAGAACCTGGAAAATGTTCAGGGTGATGAACGCGACGTGATCCTGTTCTCCGTCGGCTATGGCCCGGACGAGGAGGGTAAGGTATCGATGAATTTCGGCCCGCTCAATGCGGATGGCGGCTGGCGTCGTCTGAACGTTGCGATCACACGTTCCCGTACCGAGATGATCATCTTCTCCGTATTGACGCCGGAGCAGATCGACCTGAGCCGCACGAAGGCAGAGGGCGTGATCGGCCTGAAGGGCTTCCTGGAATTTGCACGAAGCAAAAAGACCACCGGCCACTACGACATTTACCAGAGAGAAGTACGCCGCAGCCAGACCGAGCAGTGGATCGCTTCCTTCCTCACGAAGGCCGGCTACAAAGTACACTGCGGCATCGGTGCCTCAAATTATAAAATGGACATCGCAGTCTGTGATCCCGATAATAAAGAGCAGTATATGCTCGGCATCATGTGCGACGGCGCGATGTATAAGGCCGGACAGACGGCGCACGACCGCAATCTGGCACAGCCTGCCATGCTGGAAAGCCTCGGCTGGAAACTGTACCGCGCGTGGGTGCTGGAATGGCTGGATGATCCGGAGAAACAGAAGAATGAACTGTTCGCGTTTCTGGAAGGCATGCGGATGCCGGAGGAGACCGTTGTAAACGAACCTGTGGAAACGGAGACGCAGAAGAACCTGACGCCGGAAGAGATGCTGGCGCAGATGCCGCGTCTCGAAGCGGAAGAAGATCCGTATAAGATCCCGTACCGCGTGGTCAGCTTCGCGACCTCCTATGAGAGCGAAGACTTTTATAAGCCGCAGGCACTTCCACTCATCGTTCGGTTGATGGATAAAACATTGACCGCAGAATCCCCGATCGGAAAATCGCTCCTGTATAAGAGGATCTGCACCTGCTTCCATATTTCGAAGATGGGAAGCAAGGTCTACGATATCTTGGAAAATGCGTGTGGGCGCGTGAAGGTGGATCTGTTTACGGAAGAGGCGGGCGAGACCTTCCTGTGGAAGACGCAGCCGTCCGGAAACTGGATGCTCTATCGTTATCCGTCCGGCATGAACGATCGACGCGACATCGAGGAGATCCCGCTTATGGAGATCTCGAATGCGATCTACGGCTTACTCCGTGCCCAGTACAATATGACATTGGCCGACCTGAAAAAGGCCGTCGCCAAGTACTTCGGATATATCCGGATGAGTGAGAGCGTAGAGAGCCGGCTCTCGGATGCGATCCTGCTTACGAGCGAACGTGGGCTCCTGATTCGCGATTCGGATCAGATCCATGTGACCGCGGTCGTAAAAAACTGACAAAATAATGTAGAAAATCAAGGAAATTCCGCGTTATTTTCGCGAAATTTCCTTGACATCTTTTTAGGATTTCATTATAATTGAAACAGACTATTAAGAGGGCGATTTGCGTGCTGAATCGTCGATGGAGGGAAAATATGATCAAAACTGTTTATGATCCGTCATTCAGAAAATACGGAAAAGTCGTAGAGGGCTATGATATCAAGGCGCTCTCAGAGGAGATGATGAAGCTTCCCTGCCCGGACGGCGTTGTATACGTTCCCGGCGTAGAGGCTTTGGAGGCAACTCCTTTTGCAAAGAAGATGCAGGATATGTTTTACGGTGGTCTGCCGATCCAGGTAGGTTACTGCAATGGTCACAACAAGATGCTGAACGCTCTTGAGTATCACCGTTCTTCCGAGATCAATGTTGCCGTTGGCGCTGATATGATCCTTATGCTGGGTCTTGAGGCTGATGTTGCCGAGGATTTCACTTACGATACTTCGAAGGTCGAGGCTTTCCTGGTTCCCGAAGGAACCGTAGTTGAAGTTTTCGCTACGACGCTTCACTATGCTCCTTGTGATGTAGATGGTAAGGGCTTCCGTGGTACCGTTGTTCTGCCGAAGGACACAAACACCGATCTCGTTGTTATCCCTGAGAAGAAGGGTGAGGATGCACTCCTGTTTGCTAAGAATAAATGGTTGATCGGCCATGCCGAAGGCGGCCTGGATGAAGGCGCATTCATCGGCCTTAAGGGTAAGAACCTTTCACTGGATGATTTTTGATCGACGGCATCGTTATTCATGATTTGAAACGAACGGGGGCAGCATGAAGCAATTCATAAAAAAACAAGTGAAGAAGCATGCGCCGGATATCGCTTATAAGCAGGGCATGAAGAAACTTCAGGGCATGATGGACGCGAAGAAAGAATATTTCAAAGCAACGGCACCGATCCTGGTGGCATTGACCGCATTCATCTACCTGCAGAATAATTTCGCACAGCAGAACCGACCGGAGTAAAGAGACATGGATAAAGCCGAGAAACTGGCCTTAAAGGCACAGAAGAAAAAGATCAAACAGAAGGAAAAGGCACGCAAAAAGCGCATGAAGATGCGTCCGAAGACACTTTTGTTATACTTACTCATGCATACGGTGGCATTTGCCGTTTTGAATGATAAGTTCCTGACTTTGGATGATCTAAAGAATGTAAAGAAAAAGAAGACGGATCAATAGAGGAGGCAGCATCATGGATTATAATCCGAAAGTATTTACCAAGTTAAGCTATGGTGTATATATCGTTACGACCTGGGATCGCGGTAAGCCCACCGGATGTGTGGCGAACAGCGCGATGCAGATCACATCGGAACCCGCAACGATCGCGGTCAGCATTCACCACAACAACTTTACCAATACCTGTATCAAGCAGTGTAACCACTTTGCGGTGAATATCATGGCGGAGAACCAGAGCCCCGAGCTGATCGGTAAGATGGGTTATTCGTCTGCGAAGCGTGTGAAGAAGTTCGAAGGCGTTCCGTATACGTTGAAGAGCCGCATGCCGATCATCGACAGTAGCCTCGGTTTCGTAAGCTGTAAGGTGATCAATACGGTCGAGACGGACACCCACACGATCTTCATCGGTGAGGTCATCGGTGGTGAGATCATGGACGAGCAGGGCACGCCTATGACTTATGCATACTACCACGACGTAGTAAAGGCAAAGGCTGCGCCGAACGCACCGACATTTATCAAAGAGGATTGATGATCCTTAACGGATATAGTACAGGCAGGGGAATTCGATCGAAGACTCCTGCCTGATTTTATGATTGGAACTCGTATGGATACTAGGTTGATCATTTTTGATCTGGATGGTACATTGTTGAATACACTGGAGGATCTGACGGACAGCTTAAATGTTGTGCTTGATGCCCATGGCATGCCGATGCATTCGAAGCAGGCGGTGAAAGGTTTCGTTGGAAACGGCGTTCGGAAGCTGGTCGAGCGCGCCGTCCCCAAAGGAGAGGATAATCCTTGGTTTGAGATGGTGCTCGATGAGAATAAGGCATACTACCGCGAGCATATGGACATTAAGACGGCACCGTATCCGGGAATTCTTCGGGCGCTTAAGAAACTGAAGGAAGCCGGATATAAAACGGCGATCGCCTCGAATAAATATGACACTGCAACGCAAGGATTGAGAGAGAAGTTCTTCTCCGATACGATCGACGCAGCTCTTGGCGATGGAGTCGTGGCTACAAAGAAACCGGAACCGGAGATCATCTATGAACTGATGCGGCGGCTGAATGTTTCCGATCC
The DNA here is from genome assembly GCA_017543445.1 of Lachnospiraceae bacterium. GTDB lineage: Bacteria > Bacillota > Clostridia > Lachnospirales > Lachnospiraceae > UBA1201. The sequence goes on from JAFYGB010000045.1 coordinate 26,204, forward strand.
GAAGGATGTGTTGTATGTCGGAGATTCCGACGTAGACATCCGGACCGCGGAAAATGCGGGCATCGGTTGCATCAGTGTGAGCTGGGGCTTTCGTACGGCGAAGTTCCTGAAGGATCATGGGGCGGATGTGATCATTGACCGCGCGGGAAAACTTCCCGAAGCGGTAGAGATGTATTTTCAAAAGAATACGAAGAAATAACAGGCAGGTACTGGCATGGACCGATCCGAATTAAAAGCATATAAAAAGAATTTCGAATACTCGTACGCGCCGGGGGCGTTCCCGACGTTCGAACTGTTGAATAAACGTCCGGGCCAGGCCCTCGGCGTACTGGTCTCGCCGACCTTTACCGAGATGGAGAAACTGAAAGCCCTCTGCGGTAAGAACGGGATTCCTGTGTGGGAGGATGAGAAGCGCCTGGCGCGTCTGTCGGATAAAGAGAACGTATTTGTCATGGGCGTGTATGAGAAGTATTCCCAGGAACTGTCCGCAAAGGATCCGCACATCGTGCTGGTGTCACCTTCGAACATGGGCAATGCAGGCACCATCCTTCGGACCGCATTGGCCTTCGGATACCACGATATCGCGATCATCGGAACGGCGGTCGACATGCATAACCCGAAGGTCGTTCGTTCCTCCATGGGCGCCATGTTTTCGTTACGGATTCGCAATTACGAGACCTATGAAGAATATCGCCGTGACTTCCCGGACCATGAGATCTACACGTTCATGCTGACTGGTAAGAAACAGCTGACCGTGCACGAAGTCACGAAGAAGCCGGAGAAACCGTTTTCGCTTATTTTCGGTAACGAGGCGACGGGACTGCCGCCGGAATATGAAAACTATGGTACGAGCCTGCTGATCCCGCAGAGCGACGAGGTGGACTCACTGAATATAACGATCGCCGTCGGCATCGGAGCCTATATGTTCCGGCCGATCGGTTAGGAGTATAGCTATGAAGGGTTTACGATACGGAGGCTTGGAGTGCGGCGGCACAAAGATGGTGATGGCCGTGTGTGACGAGAAGGGAACGGTGCTGGATACCGCGACGATCCCGACACAGGCGCCGGATGAGACGTTGGAACACATTGTAGCGTATTTCAAAGAACGCGACGTGCAGACTCTCGGTGTGGGTGCGTTTGGTCCGGTCGACCTGAACTTTGCTTCACCGACCTTCGGCAACATTCTGAACACGCCGAAACTCGCGTGGCAGAACGTGCCGCTTCTGAAAACGCTGAAGGAGGGCGCCGGAGTCCCTGTTGTTTTGGACACGGATGTAAATGCGGCTCTCTATGGAGAGGTCGTTCTGGGCGGTGCAAAAGGGATCGACCATGCCGCTTATATCACGGTCGGGACCGGTATCGGTATCGGCCTGTGGCTAAATGGAAGATTATACCATGGTTCATTACATTCCGAGGGCGGACACATGCGCATCGCTCGCTTCCCGGGTGATACATTCGAGGGTAATTGCCCGTTTCATAAGGATTGTCTGGAAGGAATGGCGGCTGGACCGGCGCTTCTGAAACGATATAACGTGGAGAAGCCGGAGGAGATCTGGAAGCAGGAAGGCTCCATGGATCTTGAGAGTCACTACATCGCGGAAGCGATCACTGACTTGACGATGCTGCTTTCGCTACAACGAGTGATCCTGGGCGGAGGTGTCTGTGATACACCGGGGCTTGTGGAGAGGATCCGCGAGATGACTGCAGAGAAACTCGGCGACTATCTGCCGCGTCCGGATAAAAATCAGATGGATCAGTTTATCCTGCCGGCAGCATTATATCCCAACCAGGGCATCGTCGGCGCGGCCGTGCTCGGGCGCGATTTTTCAACCATTTAATATATCACAAGCAACGACAAACGTAAGGAGGAGGACATGAGACTATTCAAAGCATTCCATAAAACCGTGTGTATGGCTCTGATTTTATCATTTGCCTTCACAACGTGTGTTTATGCGAAAAACGACCAAAAACGCGAATTTGAGGCGATTACGGCCACTACGGGCATATTATGTGATCGGGACTATTCCTCCGACGATCCGGCCGATGGCTTGAAGGATCTGTTCACCATATTGACTGGATACTCCGAGGAGCGGGTGGCGCGTAAGGATGAGCCCGTGAAAGAGACGGCCTCTTATATATTTCCCCCGCTGGTCTGGGGTAAGACGATCCTCACGCGTGTGGTGAACCATCCGAAACTGGATTTTGCAAAGCAGTATCCGGGGGCTCGTCGGTTCATGTTGAATTCCCTGTTTGTATCCGCGACTGTGCGTGAATCCAGCCTTATGGGAAAGCAGTTTTGGGATGACCTGTGTGCTGAGGAGGAATTTATAACTTCGGTAAAACAGGCGATCGAAGGAAAGGACCAGGCAACGTTTCTCTACACCTGTCAGAAGGACGATCTGTTTTATTCGGTCGCTCATATCACCTGTAAATGCCGTCGTATGGCGCGAACAGAGGAGGGTGAGCAGATCCTGGTGGAGTGTTACGACTATTACACGTTTTCGCCGACGGAGGTCACAACGGACCTGAATTCGACCGGAGAATGGCTCAATGAGATCGGCTGGCAGTTATACCGCTTGCGTTTGATGAGTCCGTTTTCCAGCTATGCAGCGGGAACGATAACGATAAAATAAAGGGAATGAGAAAATGAGAATAGCATTTGTTTCGGATCAAATGAAGAGAGAGTTGATGATCAACCTTTGCGTTGCTTATAAGATGCTTCTGAAAAAGCATGATCTGTACGCGACACAGACGACGGGAACGAAGATCGAGGAGGCGACCGGACTGACACTTACGAAGTACCTGCCGGGACCTTTGGGCGGAGCGGAGCAGCTGCTCAGGCAGATCGAGCGGGATGAACTGGACGCCGTCATTTACTTTCACCAGGCGGCAGATCCGGAATCCGCAGTATATGATTCTGCGCATTCGAATTTCTTTCCCCGTGTCGTGAAAAACTGCGATATCGCCTGCATACCGCTCGCGACGAACATCGCAACTGCGGAAGCGATCATTTTGGGCATCGACGCCGGCGATCTGGATTGGAGACAATAATGAATATCCAAGGCTTTTACGTCCAACGGAATTATTCGCTGGACGTTTTTTTAACTTATTTCGAAATAATTATAGTTATCGTATTGACATGTATAATCGATTATGTTATATAGAATACAAGAGCAAGTGAAAACTGCTTAATGTGTTGCGTAAGAGAAAACTATCACAATTTAATGAAAAGAGAGGTACGAGAATGAAAAAGAAGATGTTTTCGTTGGTTGCATTAGCTTCACTGTTGTTATTATCGACGATTGAGGTTATCGCCTCGCAATTATCCATCCCGGATTATCAGTATTCCTCGCAAGTGAATTCTTCGTTGCCTGGTGGAATCAGTGTAAGATTCAAAAACGGCATAGATGGTGCGCAAATAAAGGGTGCAGCTGAAACGTGGACTTCTTATCCCTTATCTGACGCCAGTGTTAGCGCATATTTTTATTGGAGGTCTAGGACGTCGACGTTAACAGGGTATTGTTATAAAACGCAAGGGGGAGCTGGTGCGGTTGAAGTATATGCTGATACACTGAATCCAACTGAAAAGTATTATTTTCAAGCTGTATCTACACATTATGCAGGTTACGGAGGCGTTACGCTTTATTATCCGAATTTGACAACAGATGCTCCTATGCATTAAGTAGATAGTATTTAGGAGGAGAAACCGTGCTGAATAATAGGAACTATTTCACGAAATGGATTCTTCTGATCTGCTTGATAATGCTGACATCCTGTAAACACGAGACTTCTAACTCGGAATCCATTTTGGATTCAGCTGGAACGGAATTCTATATAGGACCCACATCGAAATCTGATGAAGATATTTCGTTATCCCCTATTCATATAATTGATGCAAGCATTACTTATACCACTGAACCTGTTAGCAGTAGCGTAGAAAACATCGACTTATCGGAAGAAGATTCGTTGCCCCATATTATTTGGGATGTTGGTTTTTCGAAACCAATTCGGGATAATCAAAGGGCGGCAATACAACAGATTATAGAGGAGAAGGGTATACCATGCCACGTTGATTTTGTAGATAATCGTGTCGTGCTAGGGCATCAATATGCTGAATGGTTTGAAGAACAGAAGGTTAATGGTACTGTTCCTGATATCTTTAACTCCGGTTATTGGGAAAAAGGAGAACTTGAAGCTGCATATTTTGCGAGGAAAGAGTTGCTCCCATTGAATGAGTTCCTTATGTCGGATGAAGGCAGGTCATTACGAGAATGCTTCAGCGAGAATGAATGGAAGCGGACGGAGTTAAATGGTTCAATATATACATTACCAGATCGTTGGGCGCCGGATGAAGAAGTATATCAGTGTATCTATGTCAATGATCAATATAAAGACGTGTTTGAAGAAGTGTATGATGGTTCATATGGATCATTAAGGATGGTTCGAAACCGATTTCCGGATGACGATTTGTGCTTTGTTTTTTCAGGTATCGGAGACATTACGACACAAGCTTTTTTGGGTTGCCATGTAATGTATTGCTTATCATATAATGATGATGATGGTAAGTTCATAGATCTGACCAAGCAGATAGATACAAAAGAAACATTTAGTATGATTTATGAAGATTTGAGAGATGGAATCATTAAGATAGAAGGTTATCTGGATGAACTTCCGGATAACATGCTTATATACGTTAAGGTCGATTATGGAGATGGACCCGAAGGATTTACAAGATATCGGTTTAGTTATGAACCATATTTCTCTCATTTTGGAGGTGAATACGGGGTTTCAGCCGTTTCATCACATAAAGACTTGGCACTACAGGTTTTGAACGCATGTTATTCCGATCCGAGACTAGCGTCGTTAGTACACTGGGGATATGAGGATCCCGAAGGATGGAACGAAGTTACTCAGTATATGAATTCGATCGCTTTACACACTATCACCGGCTTTTTGCCCGAACTGTCTGGTGATGAGTATGATGCTGTTGCTAGGTATGTTTCAGACATTGGTCATTTAAGGGAAAATCTGGTTGAGCAGGATGGAAGAGGCGGATGGTATACCAACCCTAATTATCTGTATCAACTTGGATATTTTTTTGATCATCCTCCGGACTATGGTGACCTCTTTGAGAAAGTAAACGAGCAGCTTCAAGAGTGGCTTAAGAACAAATAAGGTGAATATAAAGCGGTCGATCTCGGGAAAACCGAATCGGCCGCTTTATTATGAGTTATCGGTTCAGGAAATCGTACTGGGACATATACAGTTTGTGGTACAGTCCGTTTTCCATCTTTAAGAGTTCGTCGTGTGTTCCTTCCTCGCAGATCTCGCCATGATCGACGTAGAGGATCTTATCGGCATTTCGGATCGTCGAGAGACGGTGGGCGATAACGAAGGACGTACGGTTCTTAAGCAGCTCGGCCAATCCACGCTGGAGGGCGATCTCAGTCTCGGTGTCGATACTGGAAGTCGCCTCATCCAGGATCAGAATCTTCGGATCTGCCAGAAGAGCCCGGGCGAAGGAGATCAGCTGGCGCTGGCCGGCCGACAGACGGGAACCCCGTTCATTGACCTCGGTCTGATATCCGTTCTCCATCTGCATGATGAAGTCGTGCGCACATACGGTTTTCGCTGCGCGGATAACGTCCTCGTCGGTCGCTTCCATGTTTCCGTAACGGATGTTATCCATGATGGTACCTGAGAAGATGAAACTGTCCTGCAGCATGACGCCCATCTGCTTACGCAGGGATTTGATCGTGACATCCTGGATGTTCACACCGTCGATCGTGATGGCGCCCGAGTCGATGTTGTAGAAACGGCTCAGCAGATTGATGATCGTAGTCTTTCCGGCTCCGGTCGGGCCTACGATGGCGAATGTATCACCGACCTTCGTTTTGAAACTTACGTGGTTCAGTACGCGGATGCCTTCTTCGTAGCTGAAGCTTACGTCGTTGAATTCAACGGCGCCCTCGATGGGAGGCATCTCGCCAGCGCCCGGAGCGTCATGGACCAGGACGGGCTCGTCGATGGTCTCAAAGATACGCTCGAGATAGGCGATCGCATTTAATAGGGACGTATAGAAGGAGGCCAATGTATTGACCGGCTGCCAGAAACGTCCGATGTACTGGATAAACGCCACGAGGATGCCGGCGCTCATGAGGTCGGAATTACCGGTCAGCATGGATACACCGATCACATAGATCGCGGAGGTGGTGCCGATGGAAATGATGTCGACACAGGGCCACAGCATGTTGTTATAGAGTACGGCGCGCAACCAGGCTCTGCGGTAACTGCTCGAGAGCGAGTTGAAGATCTCCATGTTCTTGTCTTCGCGGACGAAGGACTGGGTAACGCGGATACCGTTGATGCTCTCGGCGATATAGGCGGTCAGGTTGCTCTGCTTGTTGCTGGAGATCTGCCATGCTTTCCGCTGGCGTGTTTTGATGAACCATACGGCCATCAACAGGACCGGGAGACCACACATGCAAATGAGGGTCAGACGAACGCTGATCAGCAACATGTAGATGAAGATGATGATCAAACTGAAGAGATCGGTGATCGTATTGACGATACCGTTACTAAGCAGGTCGCTGAGGCTGTTGACGTAATTGACCAGACGGACCTGGATCTTGCCGTGCGGACGGTTATCGTAGTAGGAGAAGGGTAATTCTTGCAGATGCGTGAACAGATCTTTACGCAGGTCGTAGATGATGCCTTGACCGATCTCGTTGGTAAGTTTGACCTTTAGCACCAGAATAAAGGCGCAGACTAAGGTGATACCGATCATCAGGCAGGTCAGAAAGACGATGCCGCCTTTGTTGCCTTCCGGGATGTAGGTATCCAGAATGGTTCGGATGAACATCGGAGAGAGCAGACCCAGCGCGCTGGAGATCAGCATGAGGACGATGACAAACACAAATTTGGAGCGACGCGGCTTCAGATATACGCCCAGACGCTTCAGCTGTTTGAAATCAAATTTGGATTGGAGCGTTTCGTCAATATCATACTTATTTCTTGCCATATTGTGAACCTCCTATCTTTTCGAATTCCCCATATTGATTGTAAAAAACCTTCGCATAGCGACCGTCCATTTTCAAGAGTTCCTCATGCGTACCCTGTTCGATGATCTTACCGCCGTCGATGACGAGGATCTGATCTGCATTGATGATGGAAGAGATACGGTGTGCGATAATGAAGATCGTGCGATCGCCGGAGACTGCCTCCAGTTCGTTCTGGATCTGGGCCTCCGTTTCCATGTCGATGGCGGAAGTGGTGTCATCGAGGATCAGGATCGAAGGGTTCTTCAGGAGGGCACGCGCCAGCGAGATACGCTGTTTCTGACCGCCGGAAAGTCCGACACCGCGTTCGCCGTTGTTGGTATCGTAACCATCAGGCATTTCCCGTATGAAACCATCCGCGTTTGCGATCTTCGCGACTCTTTCCACGTCCTCAAAGGAGCAGTTCGGGTCACCGTAGGAGATATTGCCCTCGATGGTATCGGAGAAGAGGAAGACATCCTGCATCGCCATACCGATATTGCTTCGAAGCACGTTGATATTCATGTTCTTTACGTCGACGTCATCTACGAATACGCCGCCGTGGTTGGCATCATAGAAACGACAGATGAGGTTGACCAGAGAGGATTTACCGGAGCCGGTCGCGCCGATGATACCGATGGTCTGGCCGGGCAATGCGGTAAATGTGATATCCGTCAGGATGTCCTCATCATGGGAATTATAGTATACGTGCTTGAATTCGACTTTGCCTTTGAACTGCTTCATCTCGACCGGGGCTTCCGGCGTCTTGATGTCGGGTTCCGCGGTGTAAGTCGCGTGGATCTTTTCGAGACTCGTGATGAAGCGCAGAAGGTCATTCACCAGCCAGCCGACCATACGGAGCGGATTGTTGAGCATCCAGAGGTAGCCGGTCACGGCAACGAGGTCGCCGGGCGACATGTTCCCGTCGATAACGGAGAAACCGCCGACGATTAGAACTACGACGGTCATGATGTTCGACAGGATCTCAAAGCGGGGAATGAATTTGCACCAAACTTTTGCTGAAGCCAGCTGCGAATCGCGGAATTTCGCATTTTCCTTATCGAACTTCGATTCCTCGAAGTCTTCTTTTGCGAAGGCCTTGATGACGCGGTTGCCGCTGATGTTTTCTTGGGCAAATGTGTTCAGGCTCGAGAAGGCGTCGCGGTTACGGCGGAATGCGGGCTTGACTTCTTTACTCTGACGGAAGGTCGTGTAGGCCGTGAACGGCAGTACGACGAGCAGAGCGAGCGCCAACTTCCAGTTATAGAAAATGATCATGGTCAACGAGAAGATGAACAGGAGAGCATTTTCCAATAACTGATAGATAACGAACGCGATGAAGTGTCGTACGGCGTCCATGTCACCCGTCTGACGGGAGAGGAGGTCGCCGGTGCGGTTATTGTTGAAGAAGTTGAAGTCTTCCAGCATGAGACGGCGGAAGACCGCTTCGCGCATAGCGTACAATGTGTTCTGGGAACAATACTCGAAGAGCATCGTGAAAGAAAAGCGGATCAGGCCGCGCAACAGTGTAAGACCAACCAGAAGGAACAGAAGGTTCTTAAGCAGGCCGTACTGTTCCTGGTAGATGACTTCGTCGATGATCCTACCGGAGATCATGGGATTGATGACTGCGAGCGCGCTGGCGACCGCGACCATGAACAGACTGGGGATGATGATCGGCAGATACTTCTTTAGAAATGAATAGAACCAGGGCCACGGCTTATCCTGCATGTGATTTTTCAGGAGATTCTCTCTCGAAAGGGGAGCGGGAGCCGCAAACCGATTTCGTTTTTTTGTAGTTTCTTGTGCCATGTTTGCCTCCAACCGACATGTTACTGCATGTCGAAACAGGGATAGGTTTACAAATTATATAGTCGGAATTATATTGCAACTGACTCAAGAAAAAAATGTCATTTCCCAACAAAAAGATGTGTTTTATTTTTCTCTTTATGAGTAAACAAAAAAATACAACAAATCTATTCAAAAGTATGGAGTTCCGAAATGTTTTTCGTAAGGTTGCGTAAGGAAATCGAAAGAGAACTGAAAGGAAAATGAATTTGACACAGGGCCGTGCGATATGCTAAAATACAGATGTGATCGATCCAAGTTTTTGCATACATTTTGCGATACTGCGGTAAGGAGGCCCCATGGCAGACAGGGATTATGACTTGACTTATTCGGATCTAAACCCGCAAGTCTTTTATGCAGTCAAAAACACCCGAACCCAAGACGGCGTATTTCATACCCATGATTATACCGAGATCTTCGTGATCCTGTCCGGCGTACAGAAGTTCGTCGTTGCAGGAGAGCAAATCGAGGCGAAAGCCGGCGACGTAATCATTTGCAACGCCGGTGAATTACATGTGGATGTCGTTACGAACCGTCAGGATCCCGCTGTGCAGTTTGTCATCGGTTTTATGGATTTTCACTTCCGCGACATGCCGCAGAATGTTTTCCTGTTCCCCAATCGGAACTCGCATGTTCTGCATACGGACGGGGTAAATCGACAGATGATCTTCTCGATCTGTTTCGATATGGTTGCTGAGGGAAGCAGTGAGATGGCCGGACGCTACTTTATGCTGAAGGCGTATCTGATGCAGCTCCTGACCTGGATCATTCGGACGACCCGTGAGAAGGAAGTCGAGCAGAAGACCTACCCGTTTGAGAACTTCCATAAATCCTATGCGGTAAAACGCATCCGTAAGTATCTGGAAGAACACTATGCGGAGAAGATCAGCTTAGACCGTATCGCGAAAAACATGTATCTTTCTTCGGTCTATATCTCGAAGATCTTTAAGGAGGAGACCGGAGAGACACCAATCAACTATTTGATCAAGATCCGCCTGGAGAAGGCCTGCTCGCTTTTGGAGACGCAGCCGGGCGAGAGCATCAAAGAGATCGCATTAGCGGTTGGATATAATGATGTATATCATTTTTCCAAGTTGTTTAAGAAGTATTATAAGGTTTCGCCCCTGAGTTATAAGAAAGGCGGGGCGTCGCGGCAGTAATCGCCGGAAAGGAGAAACAAATGGCATCAAAATCTAAAGGTTTTACAATTCGTTTCAAGTACAATGCGCCGGTCGTTCTGACGTTCGCTTTGATAGCTCTTGGCGCGTATTTCCTCAATCAGGCCACAAACGGATCTACGAATTTAAACTTCTTTTCAACGTATCGTCATTCGATGTTCGATCCGCTGACCTATGTTCGGGCATTCGGTCATGTTTTGGGACATTATTCCTGGCAGCATTACTTTAATAACATGTTGCTGTTCCTGCTTTTGGGACCGATCCTGGAGGAAAAATATGGGAGCAAGCAGATCCTGATCATGATTTTGATCACAGCGGTATTTACGGCTCTGGTCAATGCGATCTTTTTCCCGCACGTTCATCTTCTCGGAGCCAGCGGTATCGTTTTCATGTTCATCCTTCTTTCCAGCGTAGTTGCAGTTGAAAAGGGTGAGATTCCGATCTCTTTCATCGTTATCGTGGTTCTTTATCTGGGCCGTGAGATCGTAGGCATGATGGACAATAACAATATCTCCGAATTGGCTCACATCATCGGCGGCGCAGTAGGAAGTTTCTTCGGCTTCTGGTCCCTTGGGAACAAAAAGTAATAAGCAAGAAGTACATACATATATAAAAGCGGTGCAGGTCATTCGGCCTGTACCGCTGTTTTGTTAAAAAACTATTTCGCATCAGTTGTTTTCTTTGATCCATGCTTCATGGACCTCGGTCGCATAGCCCACGGTCTCCCTGGCGTCCTTGCAGTATTTATCCGCGCCGATCATATCGGCATATTCCTGCGTGAGTACGGCGCCGCCGACAACTGCCTTCGCCCAAGGTGCTTCCTTACGAAGCAGTTTGATGGTCTCCTCCATGGAAGGCACGGTCGTGGTCATCAAGGCGGAGAGTCCGACCAGCGGAGCGTGATGTTCGATGCAGCTTTGAACGACGGTTTCGGGCGGCACGTCCTTACCCAGGTCAATGACATCGAAGCCGTAGTTTTCGAGCAGGGTCTTCACGATGTTCTTACCGATATCGTGGATGTCACCCTTCACCGTTGCCAAGATGATCTTGCATTTCTTTTGCTGCTGCGTGCCGCTGTTGATCATGTGAGTTTTGATCACGTCAAAAGCGGAAGAGCAGGCACTGGCACTCATCAGAAGCTGTGGCAGGAAGAGCGTCTTCTCCTCGAACTTCTTACCTACGATGTTGAGGGCATTGATGAGATGGTCGTTGATGATGACCATCGGATCCACGCCTTCGCCCAGCATAGCCTTCGTTTTCTCGGCAGCCGGCTCGGCCAGACCTTTTGTGATAAAGTATTCCAGTGTATCGGATGCAACGCCGGTTTTCGAAGCACCGGCGGAAGCAGCGCCTGCGGTCGCGGAAGCGCTCCCTGCGGTCAGGCGTTCTTCATTTTCCGTGGCAAATGTGATATAGTCCAGACACTTTTCATCGAAGCCGGAGAGCATGCAGTGGCATGCATAGGCTTTCTGGATGTCGATGGAATTCGGGTTGATGATCGCGGCGGAAAGCCCGGCCTGCATGGCCATCTGGAAGAAGGCGGCCGTAACGATCTCACGGTGCGGCAGTCCGAAGGAAATGTTGGAAACACCGAGGATGGTCTTGCCGTGGTACTTACGCGTAATCGTATCGACGGTCTTTAAAGTCTCACGTCCGGCAACGTCGTCGCTTGCAACGGACATGCAAAGCGAGTCGATCAGAAGGTCGCTTTTTTTGAGGCCGTATTTCTCTGCTTCGGCATACAGTTTCTCGGCGATCTTCAGACGCCCTTCGCAAGTCTCGGGAATACCGTCCTCATCGATCAGAAGGGCAACGACAACGCCGCCATATTTCTTCACTAGAGGGAAGACGGTATCCATGACTTCCTGTTTACCATTGACCGAGTTGATGAGAGCTTTACCATTGTAGAGACGCAGGCCGCGTTCCAACGCGATCGGATCGGTCGTATCGATCTGCAGCGGAAGATCGAGCACGCCCTGCAGCTCAGTGATAACGTCACAGATCAGCGACGGCTCGTCGATCTCGGGCAGGCCGACATTCACGTCCAGTACATGTGCGTGGTTTTCCTGCTGGGTCAGGCCTTCCTGCAGGATGTAGTCGATATCGTGATCGCGCAGCGCCTGCTTGAAGCGCTTCTTACCGGTCGGGTTGATGCGCTCGCCGATCAGGATGGGGCGATCCTTGAAATACACCGCGTGGGTGTAGGAGGTGATCACTGTGAGATTTTTCGGTTCGGGATAGACGGAAGGGATATCCTTCGTCAGTTCGACCATGCGGGCAATGTGTGCCGGCGTGGTACCACAGCATCCGCCGATGATATTCGCGCCGGATTTCGCGATCTCTGCCATGCATTCGGCGAAATCGTCGGGGTCGACATCATAAACCGTCCTGCCGTTTTCGGAACGGGGCAGGCCGGCGTTCGGGTTAACGATCACCGGGATGCTCGCAGCCGCAACGAGGCGTGGCACGATGGGAGCCATCTGCTTCGGGCCGAGGGAACAGTTCAGTCCGACAGCCGTTACGCCGAGACCTTCGAATAAAGCCACACAGGTCTCAGGGTCTGCACCGGTAAGAAGTTTCGCGTTTTCATCGTAAACGGTCGTAACGAAGATCGGAACATCGGTCGTTTCCTTCGCGGCGAGAACGGCCGCCTTCGCTTCATATACATCGTTCATGGTCTCAATCAGCACGAGATCAAAGCCTCCGCATTCGGACGCAGGCTTCAAGACACTTTTGAATACATCGACCGCGTCCTCAAACGCTAGATCGCCGAGGGGTTTTAAAAGCTTACCGGTGGGGCCGATGTCGAGGGCGATATAGTGGGGCGCTTTGGCAAATGCATGATCGGACCCCTCGATCGAATCGCGGGCAGCGTTCGCATTGGCCAGGGCGGCTGTAACGATCTGTGTAAGCTCGTCAGGCGCAAACTTCAGGCAGTTCAAGCCGAAGGTATCGGTCTTTATGATGTTAGCACCTGCTTTGTAATAGTTCTCGTGCAAGGAGCGGATGAAGTCCGCATGGGTCAGGTTCCAGCGCTCCGGAAGTTCGCCGGGCTGCAAACCGTTTTCCTGCAGGATCGAGCCGGTGCCTCCGTCAAAATAGAGCATTTTCCCGGACTTAAGTTGTTCTTCGATCGAAATTCTGGACATAGGTCATTCCTCTTTATTCGTTGGTACTGGATCCGTCCGCGGACGTGCTTTTAACGCCGATCAACGCGGTGACGGATTTGGAAGGCTGCATCAGCAGCGATTCATTTAAAGACAGCCCGATGTCGCGGGCGGCCTTGCCGAAGAAACGAAAGACATCGATCTGATGAGAGAGTGAGAAGTCTCCGTATCCCGGACTATAGCGTGTAGCAAATGAGATATTCGAGTCGCCGTACATCTTTTGGATATCTGCCTCCAAAAGGTCACAGTAGACCTCCACCAGCATGGCGCCTAAGCCTTGATGGATCATGGGCAGTGCTTGGTTCTTAAGACGGTCGCGGGCGATCAGACGGTCGCATCCGACGCCGATCGTAGCGGCAAATAAAAAGACGCCGTCGCAGTCTTTGATGTGTTTATACAGCGTGTCGGAGCAGATATTGGAAAAACCCGCGCCGATGCAGTAGTGTTTGTTTTTGCAGGTGCCTATTTGTTCCTCGAACGTGAGAGGAAAGTAGGCATAGATCGCGTTAGGCTTGCACACGGAAAGCTGGGCTTCCAAAGCTGCATCGATCTGTTTCTTCAGTTCTTCGTCGGGTCCGCATTTGCCGATCTGCATGTATCGATAGCTTTGCGGCAAGTCGATCGTCAGGGCAGAAGCGTCCGCATGGTGATAAAAAATCGTTCCTGTTTTCGGTAGTGCCATATAAAACCTCCCCCGAGGTAAAAATTCCAAAAAATGGAGCCTTCGGAATACTTTAAATGAATACTTTAAATGTAGTATAAAAGGGCAGAAAAGTCAAGAGTACTTGCACTTGCATATTGCTTGTAGTATAATTAGACTGGTTTGCTTTGCGGAAAGGAGCAGATCATCCCGGCAATGCTTTTATGTTTTGTGTATTGCAAGGAAGGAGAAAAAGATGACGGAAAAGAAAAAACCCGTAAAAAGGGCGGTCAATAAACCGGTAAAAAAAGCCTCCCCCAAGGCTTCTTCATCAAAAAAACGCATGCCAAAGTGGGCGAAGGTCCTTTTGATCGTGTTCATGTCGCTGGCGATTCTGTCGCTGTGTCTCTTTATAGCGTATAAGCTCATCTTCAGCCACTATTATAATAAATTGCAGATCGTGGACGCGGATCATCCGGATATAACGATGGCGGCCAATGAAACGCTGGAACCGGAATCCGGTGATAACGACCCGAATCTGACGGATTCACCGAGTGAAGAGATCGCTGCGGTCGAGGACGAATTGGCCCGCGTTATGCGTGAGTATGAAGAGAAAATGCGTGCGAGCGCCGGCGATAAGAACAACACGACGTATACACAGCCGGATACCGACATCATCGAAGATCCTACCCGGGACATCGATGATCCGGTGGATCCTGATTTGACGGATCCCGATGTAACGGTACAGATGCCCGAAAATCCCGGACAGGCTCCGGCGCAGCCCGCGGATCCGAATCCGCAAACGCCTCAGAATCCGGCGCAGCCCGGAAACACCGCGCAACCCGCGACCGCGGCTCAATCCGGGAATTCTTCCTCCGGATCTTCTTCCGGAAAGAAGGTTGCCGGCAGCACCGGTATCTATAACACCGGCCGTAAAGAGGCGGATAATGTCGGCCTGGCAAACGGAGGCGCCGGAGATGGTGTACTGCCCCAGGTCGGCGCAGATCCGAACGTTTTGAATATTCTTTTGATCGGTATCGACGCCCGTTCGGACAGCAATGCGGGCCGTTCGGATACGATGATCATCATGTCCATCAATCGAAACACAAAACAGATCATTCTGACATCGTTGATGCGTGACTGCTACGTAGCTATTCCCGGCCGCGGCAACAATCGTTTGAATGCGGCACATGCATATGGCGGCGCTAATCTTTTGATGCAGACCATCGAAGCAAACTTCGGTATCCACATCGATTATTTCGCTCGCGTGAATTTCTTCAGTTTCATGGATATCGTCGATGCAGTCGGCGGTATCGATATCAACCTGGCTGAGGCAGAGCTTCCGCATGTAAATTCCGCGTCCACCGCGCAGAATATGATCACCAGCGCTGGCGTGAACCATCTGAATGGTCCGCAGGCACTTGCATACGCACGTATCCGTTACGTCGGTTCCGACTATGCCCGCACCCAGCGGCAGCGTACTGTACTGCAGACCGTAGCGAATAAAATGCGTCAGATGGGCCTGGGTGAACTTAACAGCTTCTTGAATGTAGCGCTTCCGAAGATCGCGACGAATATGCCGCAGAGCGTATTGAACGATATCGTATGGAGCCTGCCTTCCATCTTGAAATACAATATTTCGGAATTCCGTGTACCTTGGGATGGCACCGGTAAATCCGTACGCATCAGCGGCAAGAGCGTTCTTTCCGTCGATATTACGGCAAATCGTAATCTGCTCAACCAGATCATTTACGGCAGATAGAGATCCGTACCCAGGGCGCAGCCCGAACTATAAACCCTTACGGAGTATTTATGTCCATCAATCAGCAACTTATACGTAACTTTTGCATCATTGCCCATATCGATCATGGTAAGTCGACCTTAGCCGACCGTATCATCGAGAAGACAGGCTTGCTTACACAGCGCGAAATGCAGGCGCAGGTCCTGGATAACATGGATCTGGAGCGCGAGAGAGGCATCACGATCAAAGCGCAGGCCTGCCGCATCATCTACAAAGCGAATGACGGAAATGAATATATTTTCAATCTGATCGATACGCCTGGACATGT
The DNA here is from genome assembly GCA_017543445.1 of Lachnospiraceae bacterium. Classification (GTDB taxonomy): domain Bacteria; phylum Bacillota; class Clostridia; order Lachnospirales; family Lachnospiraceae; genus UBA1201. The sequence continues at coordinate 42,143 of JAFYGB010000045.1, forward strand.
GGACTTCAACTATGAAGTTTCCCGCAGTCTGGCTGCATGCGATGGCGCGATCCTGGTCGTAGATGCGGCGCAGGGCATTGAAGCACAGACACTGGCCAATGTATATCTGGCCCTGGACCATGACCTGGACGTTTTCCCGGTCATCAATAAGATCGACCTGCCGAGTGCGGATCCCGAACGCGTGATCCACGAGATCGAGGATGTGATCGGCTTAGAGGCCCAGGATGCGCCGTTGATCAGTGCGAAGAATGGTATCAACATCGAAGAGGTCCTGGAGCAGATCGTATCGAAGATCCCGGCTCCCCAGGGGGATCCTGAGGCGCCGTTGAAGGCGCTGATCTTTGACTCGATCTATGATTCCTATAAGGGCGTTATCGTATTCTGCCGTATTAAGGAAGGTACCGTCCGCAAAGGCACCGCGATTAAAATGATGGCGACGGGCGCTACGGCGAATGTCGTTGAGGTCGGATATTTCGGTGCCGGTCAGTTCATCGAATGTGACGAGCTTCCGGCCGGTATGGTAGGATATATCACTGCTAGCATTAAAAATGTAAAAGACACGATGGTCGGCGACACGATCACCGAGTTGAACCGTCCGGCAGCCGAGCCGCTGCCCGGATATAAAAAAGTACATCCGATGGTCTATTGCGGTCTGTATCCTGCAGATGGTGCGAAGTATGGCGACCTTCGGGATGCTCTGGATAAATTGCAATTAAATGATGCATCCCTGTTTTATGAGCCGGAGACATCCATTGCCCTGGGCTTTGGTTTCCGTTGCGGCTTTTTGGGGCTTTTGCATCTGGAGATCATTCAGGAGCGCCTGGAGCGTGAGTATAATCTGGATCTTGTTACTACAGCGCCCGGCGTTGTTTATCATGTCAATAAGACCGATGGCACGCAGATCGAACTTACGAATCCGTCGAATCTTCCCGATCCGTCGGAGATCCTCTCCATGGAGGAACCGATCGTTTCGGCAGAGATCATGGTGACCACCGATTTTATCGGACCGATCATGGAACTGTGCCAGTCCCGCCGCGGCGTCTACCTCGGCATGGAGTATATCGAGACCACACGTGCACTCCTGAAGTATGAGCTTCCGCTCAACGAGATCATCTACGATTTCTTTGACGCGCTGAAGTCCCGCTCGAAGGGCTATGCTTCCTTTGACTATGAGCTGAAGGGTTATGTAGAGTCGAAGCTCGTGAAACTCGACATCCTGATCAATCACGAAGAAGTCGACGCGCTTTCGTTTATCGTCCATGCGGACAATGCATACGAGCGTGGACGTAAGATGTGTGAGAAACTGAAGGACGAGATCCCGCGCCATCTGTTTGAGATCCCAATCCAGGCAGCCGTGGGCAATAAGATCATTGCCCGTGAGACCGTTAAGGCGATGCGTAAGGATGTGCTTGCGAAGTGCTACGGCGGTGATATCTCCCGAAAGAGAAAGCTGCTCGAGAAGCAGAAGGAAGGTAAGAAGCGCATGCGCCAGATCGGTAACGTTGAGGTCCCGCAGAAGGCGTTTATGTCGGTTTTGAAACTGGATGAGGAGTGATCATGTCCGAGAAGAAAACACTGGGTATATATGTGCATATCCCATTTTGTAAACAAAAGTGCCGATATTGCGATTTCCTTTCGTTTCCGATCGCGAATGAGGAAACGAAGGATGCGTATGTTGACGCATTGATCCGAAATATACAGGAACAGGCGGCAGTCTGCGCCGATCGTTACATCGTGGATACGATCTACATCGGCGGAGGCACGCCTTCGCTGCTTTCGGTGGAGCAGCTGAAGAAGATCTGTTATGCGATCGGTAATTCGTTCCAGATCGATCCGGATTACGAGTGGACGCTGGAAGTGAACCCGAATTCGGCCGGCGATGACGTGAAACTGATGATGCTTCGCAAGGCGGGCATCAATCGATTGAGCATCGGAGCACAGTCCACCTGCGAGCGCCAGCTGCAGACACTCGGACGCGTTCATTCGGTACAGGACATTTTCCTGACCTACGAGGCGGCCTGCAAGGCCGAATTCACGAATATCAATGTCGACCTGATGTACGGCATCTTCGGACAGACCGTAGAAGAGTTTGCGAAGAGCCTGGAAGACATTTTGTATATTGCACCGCAGCATTTGTCGGCGTATCAGCTGATCATAGAAGAAGGTACGCCGTTCTACGATCTCTACCATTCCGGGCAGGCGAAACTTCCTTCCGAAGAAGAGATCGCCCAGATGGAAGAGATCCTGTTTTCCTGGACACAGCTGGCAGGCATGCATCGCTACGAGATCTCGAACTTCGCGAAACCGGGCTGTGAATCTCGCCATAATCTGCGCTACTGGAGACTGCAGGATTATCTGGCGATCGGTCTGGGAGCTTCGGGCTTTTTCTTCGGGGATCCCGGTATCCGCAGTGAGAATACGAAAAACCTGATGGAATACCTGGAGCATCCGACGGCCGGTACCATTACACAGGTTCCGATCCACAATGAGATGGAAGAGTTTTGTTTCCTCGGCCTTCGCATGCTGGAAGAAGGGATCGATTGCGAGAACTTCCGGAAAATGTTCGGAAGAAGGATCGAGACCGTATACCCGCCCGCATTGTTCGAGCGCTTCATTCAGCAAGGACTGATGGAAAAGAAAAGCGCCCCGCGGGAAGCATATGTGCTCACCCCGCGCGGCGCAGAAGTATCGAATCAGATCATGGCTGAGTTTATTCAATAGGATCCGTTTCGTCTTCGTTTTCTTTATTGGTTTCCTGTTTCTTTATTTCATCGACTTCACGGGTCTTTCGGATCCAGTTCAGAATGAGAAAATGGAAGTAGATGAAGAACGGGATGACGATGCTCAGCGCAAAGCAGACCCATGCCCATTTGTGCAGGGCCTCATTTTCCGAGAGGGCGAATGCGAACGCCAGGATATATAACATTACGATAAATGTGACCAACACGATCACGAAGATTTGTTTTTTGGTTAGTTTTTTCATTTCTGCTCCTTTGGGGTTTAAATGAAGTCTATTCTCTATTTTCCACAGGAGAGGAAAAATGTCAAGTCCTTACTTTGATTTTGCACAGATATACGATGCCTGTATGGAAGATATTCCGTATGAAGCGTGGACTGCCTTTTTGAAACGGCAGCTGGAGCGTTGCGGGATTGAACCGGGGGCTCTCGTTCTGGATCTGGGTTGCGGGACCGGCACCTTTACGCTGCTTCTGCGGGACTTAGGCTACGACATGATCGGTGCGGACATCTCCGAATCGATGCTTGAGGTCGCCCGGGATAAATACTATGAACGACTCGAAGCCGAAGAGGAGGCAGGAATCACAAAACTTCCTGCACTGTTTTTGCAGCAGGATATGCGCTCCTTTGAATTATACGGGACAGTCGGTGCGGTCGTAGCAATGTGTGACACTTTGAATTACGCGACGGGCGTTGATGATCTGCTTACGACCTTTCGCTTGGTAAATAATTACCTGGATCCCGGCGGTGTGTTTGTTTTTGACATCAAGACCCGCCATTATTTCCGCGATATCGTCGGGAACGGGACATTTACCGATGTACGGGACGACATGGCGTTGATCTGGGAGAATGAATTCGATGACGGATCCGACAAAAACACATATCGGCTTACGATGTTTGTGGAAAATGAAGACGGGACCTATGAACGAAGTGAAGAGGTCCATGAGCAGAATGCATTTTCCGCAGGAGAAGTGAAAGCCGCGATCGCAAAGGCCGGGCTGCGGCTGGAGCAGGTGCTGGAGGTCGGAGAGGATGGCGCGGAGCGGGATGCGACGGGCCGGGAAGAAACGGCAGAACGGTTGTTTTTCGTGTGCCGTGAGCAAATGAAATAAAGGTGAAGAGTTATGGGAGACTATTTTATACGTGTAACGGCCGCAGGAGGCCGAATTCGGGGCTTTTTCGCTACGACTGCAGAACTTGTCGAGTTCGCACGAAAAGCGCATAATACGAGCCCAGTAGTGACGGCTGCACTGGGCCGTCTGTTGACCGGCGGCGTGATGATGGGCGCCATGATGAAGAACGACGCGGATCTGCTTACGATCAAAATCAACGGTGACGGTCCCATCGGCGGACTGACCGTCACGGCAGACGCGAACGGAAACGTAAAAGGATATGCAAATAATCCGGTCGTCATGATCCCGGCAAATGAAAAAGGGAAGCTGGACGTTGCCTCGGCGGTTGGCGTCGGTGTGCTTCAAGTGATAAAGGATATCGGATTGAAAGAGCCGTATATCGGGGACACGATCCTGGTCACCAGCGAGATCGCAGAGGATCTGACCTATTATTTCGCAACGAGTGAACAGACGCCTTCATCCGTCGGCCTCGGCGTGCTGATGTCGAAGGATAACACGGTAAAATGTGCCGGCGGCATGATCCTGCAATTGATGCCCGACGCTGATGAGAGCGTAGTATCGCTTTTGGAAGAACGAGTAAAAGAAGTTACGTCCATCACGGCACTTCTGGAGAAGGGTATGACGCCCGAGGATATCTGCATGATGATCCTTCATGACATGGATCCGGAGATCAGCCGACATTATCCTTGCCGCTTTAAGTGTGATTGCTCAAAAACGCGCGTCGGTAAGGCCCTGATCTCGATCGGTAAGAAGGAACTCGATCAAATGATCGAAGAAGGTAAAGAAATCGAAGTCAACTGTCATTTCTGCAATGCGAACTACTATTTTTCAGTCGACGAACTGAAACAACTGCGCGACCTTGCTTGACACTTTCGGGTGCCTTTGGTAGAATGAGATTTGATTTTTTAATAGAGGTGTTTTTATGTTCGGTCACGTAATGTTCGCTCCGGAGCGTACTCCGGATGAAGTTGTTCGTGTCAGCAGCAGTGTGATCCACTGGCAGATCGTCATGATCGTCATTCTCACTGTGTTGCTTATTTTCTATTTTCTGTATGCGCATAATGCATTTTCCGGCTATTTTATGGCTATGTTATGGGGCGGCCTGGGCTGCTACCTGTATCATCAGTGTTTTGCCGTTATCGTAACGCTTTTGCGTTCGTTTGGCTTAGCGCCTTTCGTCCACATCGCTGCGGACGATACGATCACGATGCATCCGGCAGCGCCATTTGTCAGCCTGATCTTCGTATTTCTGGAAGCACTCGTTCTGGTCGCATGGCTCTTTGCGTTCTATAAGTTCTTTATTTTGCTGAAGCAGAAGCCTACCATGGGTTCCACGGTCAATGTAGCACTTGGTTATACGTTTATTGAGTTTTTGCTGTTCATCGTGAATTTCGGAATATCCGCACTTACGGCAGCTTCCATCAATCGTATGGAAAACTACGCACAGCTGACCGCGAAGATGGATGCAGACGGCATCAAAGAACTGGAACGATACCTGGAAGAGGTCAATGGATACACCACACCGTACTGTATCGAACTGATCATCGGTTTTATCTCGACGATCTTCTTCATCCTGGCGTTGGTCATCTATATCCACTGCTACATGTCGAAGAAGGAAGCGAAGCCTTGCTTTGCGACCGCAGTCATGTATACCGGTTCCTATCTGCTTTGGGATAATACGTTATTCGCGGATAATCTCGGAATCCTGTCGGAGATCCTGAAACTGATCATCGCGATCGTCGGTCTGGTATTTGCCCTTAAGTTCCTGAAGGAACATTGCCCTGAGCATCATGCTCTGTTTGTCGGCAAATTCAAAAAGGGTCCGATCTACCTTTTCTTTCATCATACGCCGTCCGATAAACCCGGAATGCCCGGTTCCGGTCCGGATAACGGTTCGAAGATCGCTTCCAAAGCATCGAAGCGCAGCAGAGTCGGTAATTTTACGGACTATCACAAACTGGATAAAAAATAAAGAAATCGATCGATAAATCAATATGGCGCCGGCTTCCTTAAAGGAGGCCGGCGCCATAGTTTTATTTGTTTATTGAGTTTTCTTCCGCTTGAAGATGGTGCGGAGACGATACTTTAGTTTTTGACCTGCGGTCAGGGAACCATCCAGTTTCTGGCGGACCTCTGTCAGCAGCACATTCGTTTCGCGGTAATGTACTTCGGATACATCCTCAGGTCCATAGGCGGCATCCTCCAGGTAGGAGCGGAGCGAAGCAGCCTTATCTTCGGAGAAGTCGTATCTGCTCTGCAGTTCGCTGGTGAAATCCCTGTAGAGCATATCCTCTTTTGGCAGGAGGCCGAAGAGGGAGTACTTTTTACAGATACTTCGGTAGGTTTCCAGGATTTTCAAGTTGAGGCCGCTGTGATATAACTCAGGCGTTTCTTTTTCCTTAACGAGAAGGATGATGAAACGAACGATCAGCAAAATCGTCACGCCGACCGCGACGATGATGAGAAGACGAAGTAGCAATTTCGCAGCAAATGTCAGATCGACCTGGAACAGACCGGCAACGGGAGAGAAGTCGATATCGTCCAGAATGGTGCTGCCGTTCCAGAATTCGAAGTCACTTTCGTCGTCTTGATCACCATTCATGCCGACAGTAAATTCGAAAGGCACCCATCCGAGCTCCGGAAAGAAGATCTCGACCCAGGCGTGTCCGGACGCATCATTGACAGGAACGTTTACTACAGGAGCATCCGAGAAGATGCTGGCGCCCTCATGCATGGTATTCGGGTCAATGTCTTCGAGGATCTCGGAATTACCGGATACATCTGCGAATGAGAACATATATCCCTCGACATAGCGCGCAGGGATATTCATGGTACGCAGAAGCATGACTGCCGAAGATGCAAAATGCTGACAGAAACCGTGTTTGCTCTTCGTCAGGAAGTAGAGGATGAAATCTTCATTCTTCGGAAGGTTTCCGGGGTTGAGCGTGTAAGTATAGTCAGAAAAGAATTCCTGCAGTTGCTCGACGCGGTCCAGAACGGTTCCGTGGAAATTCTGCTCGAGGCAGATCGCCATCAATGCTCTCGCGACCTTCGGCGAGCTCGGATTCGGATCGGACACCGTTTTCATACGGGTCAGGTAAGCTTCATCACTGACGAGGATGTATTTGCTTAGATCCAGTGATGTTGACTGCAGATTGATCTTCGCATCTTCATCCGGGGTGTAGTCAAACTCCCGATATCGTTCCACATCGGAGTAGGAGTCGGATACGGGGATCAACTGATAATACTCGTAGGTGTATTGTCGACTGGTGTCCACCGGATAGGTGGCAAATTCGGGTTTATAGGATGTCAAATAATCAAAAGCGGAGCGGGTCGAGGTTGCCGAGCGCTCACGGATATCATAGCGGAAGGTCGGATTCAGGTAGTCTTCGATCGAAAAATAGGGGATCAGGGCACCGCTTTCGTGCAGTGGCCGAACGTTCATGGTAGCTTTATATACATAGTTATGAAGCGGATGATCGGGATCTTCGTAGATCTTACGAAGAGTATCATTTGCCATGGTTTCATATTTATTCAGGACTTCCAGATTCGTGTTGATCGTATCCGACCAGGATGTGCCTGTATAATAACTGCCGATGAACTGCCGGATGTATACGGCATCATAGCTGGCGGGAACATAATCGACTTCCAGTACTTTCTGGAAGGTGGGAGATACCTTTCCGCCTTGGTACAGATTACCAAAGGAGGTCATGCTGTTTTTTGTGGATCCTTTGAAGAAGCCGCCCAGACCTTCGGTGAAGAAGATACGTGCATAATCCTCAGTGCTTTCTTTCATCGACGCCCACTCGCTCGGAGTGGAAAAACGTTTTACCGGGTAAATGATATTACTCAGTAGAACCATGAAGACCAGAATGCCGATCACAAAACCGGAAGTCTGCAACATGACGGAGCCGTTGGATGTCGTTCGGTACAGATGTCGGTCCGTTGCATGTTTTATTACATAGTATTTGTGGAGTCGGTCGGGCAGATTGTACTGCTGGGTACTTTTAAGGATGACCATGCTCATCATACAGAAAGCATAGGAAAGATAGTGGACCGGCTGCGGCTGATAATCAAAATAGAACGTGAGCAGCCAGAAAGGGGCCGAAACAAACAGCACGACCGGGATGCTCATGAAGTTGTTGATCAGGAAATTCAGGAAGATGACGCTTACGATGCCGATGTAGAGGTAGAACAGTGGGATCGTCACGGCTCGGTTGCCGATGGCCTCGTTATAGGAACGGATGGCCGATGTGTTCAATGCATAGGACGCGGTCTCGAATGTGATGTTGATGATGGCGTTCAGACCGGAGTTGATGTAATAGTACCCGGAGGTCGAAACAAGGACGAAAAACAAGAAGAACAGGATGTATCCCACGGTACGGCACAGTCCGTTGTAGTTGAAGAAGCCGACCAGGATCGCAAACGGCAACAGAATGATCGGTACGATCGCAATATTATCCGTGATCTCATAGGCCTCATTCATCATCGTGATCGGTGTATAGATCAGCAGGAACAGCAAGATGCCGCGGAACAGACAGGAATAGGCACGGGCGGGCGACGGCAGGTCAACATTGCGATCGATAAGAAAACCCTGCCGGCGCGACTTGCGCTCCAGCAAGGCAGTCTGTTTGCTCGCATTACCGGAGCTTATGAACTGCCAGGGGCGGATCTTTTTTTCCTGTATTTGCATAACGAGTGCCTTCCGTTAATTTCGATGTACAGAGGAGACCTGCTCGATCTCGTTACCAAAGAGGAACGAATGGTTCAGCGGCACATTCTGTACAGTCGGATGGATATAAAAGAAATCGTTGTAATTGTCGTCGGTTTTCGTGAAATACTCCAAAGTGATTGACGGATCCTTCACCGGTTCTTCGTAGTAGAGGATGCGATAGAGGTCGGTCAGATCGGAGCGGCGCAGGACTTCCATGGTCTTAAACTCGGTCGTCTTCTGGGAGTACCAGCAGGCCAGGATGGGCCGCTTTTCACTGAGCAGCTGCGTGGCCAATGTTTCCAACATATCGTAGGAAGAGTCGAAGCCTTCAAGCATCTTTGCTTCGGTGTCTTCCTGTTCTTTGTATATACGTTTGTTTGTGATCGGGGGACGATACAGATCGATCAGGATGCATGCATCATTGTCCGAGAGGGAACCGAACTGTTTTACCATGATCTCACCGGCTTTGACACTGAGTTTCCAGTGGATCGTGTTCAGACGGTCGCCGGGGCGGTATTCACGCACATCGATCATCTGCGTTGCATCATTACCCACGACATCACTTTCGGAGAGTTCGACGTTTCCGCTGCCTCCGACGGCCATCGTGGAAAATGTATCATTCAGCCGGATGGGCAGGACCAGGATGTCCTTCTTCAGTTCCAATTTACGTTTAAACGTGAAGAAATTCAGATAATCCGGGATGCAGACGCGTTCCAGTGAGATCCGAAGGTATCCGGAGTAGAGGATACTTAAAGGGATCGTGACAGTCTGTTCACTGCGGATCTTAAGGCCCGTCCATATCGTATGTACATCTTCGTTTGGGTATAAAATATTCGAGATCGACAGATCGAGCAGATGCTTCGGGATCGGAAAGATCGTCGGATTATGCATGCCGATCGTTACTTCGAGTTCGGCTCCTTTTTGGATGACGTCCGGGAGATACCAGGAATAATCGGTCCGTTTGATCACGTAACGCGCCAAAAGTACGGAGACGAACGGGAAGAGCAGGAAAAAGAAAAGTAATATTGCGAAGAAATAAAGTCGGAAAAATCGAAGTCCCAGGTACAAAGCGGCCAATGTGATGAGATATCCGACGATTCGCAGGATCTTTTTTATCATAGAGTCTCCTGATCACATTTTGGGCAGTGGGGTCTGTTCGAGGATGGCTTTCATCGCTGTTTCCAGCGTGAATCCGTTCATTTTTGCTTTAGAACTGAGCACCAGACGATGGCAGGAAACATCGTTGAAGATGGACTGAACGTGTTCCGGCAGAACGTAGGTGCTGCTTTCAATGAATGCGGTCGCCTGCGCCATCTTCAGAAGCGAGAGAGAGGCGCGGGGGCTTAAGCCGAGCGAGAAATAGTTTTCGTTACGAGTCGCCTCGGTCAGGCGAACGATATAGTCGTAGATACAGTCATGTACGAAGATCTTTTTTGCTTCCTGCTGCATGTTGGCTACGTCGTCATGCGCCAGAAGACCGGTCAATGAATTCAGGACATCGCCGACATTGCCCTTCAGGATGGCGACGGCATTCGAATGATCCGGATAGCCCATGGACAGGCGGATCATAAAACGGTCGAGCTGGGATTCCGGAAGCTTCTGCGTACCAGAGGAACCAAAGGGGTTCTGGGTCGCGATAACGATGAAAGGCGAGGGCAGGTCGCGGGTCACGCCGTCGACGGTAGCCTTTGCCTCTTCCATAACTTCCAGAAGCGCTGACTGCGTCTTCGGAGAGGTACGGTTGATCTCATCCGCCAGGAACAGGTTGCAGAAGACCGCGCCTTCTTTGTATTCAAAGCTGCCGGTCTGATTGTTGTACAGATTGAAACCGATGAGATCACTTGGAAGTACATCGGGTGTAAACTGCATTCGCTTGTATTTTAATGACATTGTTCGGGAAACGGTGACGGCGAGAGTGGTCTTACCTACGCCGGGGATATCTTCGAGAAGAATGTGTCCGCCTGCGATGATGGCGGCCAGAAGTTTGTATATAATATCATCCTTTCCTTTGATGACCATGCCGATCTGTTTTGTTACTGCTTCGATTTTTGCATTCATGTGTATACTCCCTAAGTCCATTATACGTATTCATGCACCGAATCGCACACGTTTTCGTGCGGAAAATGAAGCCCGCAAAAGGCATAAATACTGCTTTCGATTATAGCATAATCGCTTATGAAAGTAAAGGAACGAATAAGAGAAGAAACGACAAATAAATTGACATTCAGTTACGAATATACTAAGATTAAAGTCAGGGTTGCTGTAGGAACAGCCTTTGAAAGTGTGCTATAAGAAGGAAAATGTAGGAAGTATCCGATACTCGGAGGTTATATGAATAAAAACAACATGGACCGTGAGTTTAATCACTGGTATGAGGAAATGATGATCTGGCTGATGGGCATCGTCCTGTTTGCTACGATGGCCGTCATCTTTGAGATAAAAACCATAGTTTTTCTTTCGTTGGTATGTGCGGTCGTGCTTTGCTGGCGCTTGTATAAGCTGCAGCGTCTGTACAACTATTACAAAACGAACCTGAACATCATGCGTGAGTGTTTTTCGGACGTCGCCATCTTCACTTGGGTCAGCGCCTTTCATACGGTGCTGGTTTCCGGTAATAGCCAGATGCTGGTGGATGATTGGGTGCCCATGAGTGAGACGATGACTCGTGAACAGCTCGAAGTCCTGCTCGGTAAGATCACAGAGAACGTCGAGAATAAAGACGAGAAGATCTATAAGATCCGGGTATCCAACCGTGATAAATACATCCAGATCCGCTATCAGCGCGAACGCGGCATGCAGGTCTACATCTTATCCGATGTGACCGATATGATCACGAATAAAGCGGAATTGATCTCCTTTACTTATTACGACATGGCGACGAAGCTGCTCTCGAAGGATGCGATGGTAAAGCGCGTGGAAGAGATCATGACTTCCCATTTCGATTACGGTGGTTATGCGGAACTGGAGATCCTGGGCGTGGATCGTGCGACCGCGCAGCAGAAGGAGAAGATCGTCGGCGGCCTGGATTATCTGTCGAAGCTGATCAAACGCCACGAGCAGAACAACAATGTAGTCTGCGGACGTGTATCGAAAACGCGTTTTGCGCTGTACTATTTTAATTCCAATGCGATCGACGCTTATAAGCGTGCCGTCGGGCTTTCCCAGGAGATCATCAGTTATCTCGAAAGTTTCAATGAACTGAATAACACGAAGCTGCTTTTTGCCGGCGGTTTCGCGCATTTCCCGGAGCAGGGTAAGACCTATGCAGAGCTGGTATCGAAGGCAGACTTTGCTTTATTTGAAGCGACATCTCAACGTATGAATCGTATCATCGAATTCTCGGATGATGTTTATGCTGAGCGGGAAGAGAAGTATATGCGTGTACAGACGTTCAACCGCATCATCAATGGTAACTTGTTCGATTATCAGTTCCAGCCCATCGTAAGTGCGCATAATGGTGAGATCTTTGCATTCGAGGCATTGATGCGCCCTCGTACGGACGTTCCCATGACGCCGAGCGAGATCATCGGTATCGCGAAGGAAGAGGGGCGCCTCGGCGAGGTCGAACTCCTTACCTTCTCCAATACGATGCGCATCCTGAATGAGAATAAGGACATCTTTTCTTCGAAGAAGATGTTCATCAACAGTATCCCGGACTGTTATGTTCCGGATGAATTCTTTGAACAACTGATCGAACAGTACGGACCGATGCTGGACCGTATCGTCGTTGAGATCACGGAAGAACTCGACCTGAGCGATCAGATGGATGAGATCATTCAGAAGCGATACCGCACGCATAACATGATGGTCGCTTTGGATGACTTCGGCAGCGGTTATGCAAACGAGTCGAACCTGCTTCGCTGTCAGCCGGATTTCATCAAGATCGACCGCGCACTGGTCGTGGATATCGATAAGGATTCAAAGAAGCAGCATCTGGTCAGAAACATTGTAAGTTTTGCGAGCCAGCATGGCATTAAGGTCATCGCCGAAGGTATCGAGACGGACGACGAACTGCGTACCGTGATCGAACTGAACGTAGACCTGATCCAGGGCTTCTGTACATCCAAACCCAGATCGGTCATGCTTCTCGAGATCTCGCAGGAAGTGACCGAACGTATCATCGCTTTAAACAAGAAGTAAATAAATATACAAAGAGCGCCCGCAGGTGAAATCCTCACCTGCGGGCGCTTATTTTACGTGTCCATAAGAATGGAGCTGAGGGGAATCGAACCCCTGTCCGAAAACCCATTCATCGCAATTTCTCCCATCACAGTCATTCTTTAGATTTCCCTCCTACATGCACAGAAGGACAGGCGCACATAAAAGGTAGCTTCATCAATGTTCCGGCCCCGCAAAGCTTAAGGGCAGGAGTGGCGCATCAAGTCGATGCCGGTTCGTAAGCGATGCGGGACTTACGGCCGACAGCTGCACTTAGGCAGCGAAAGCAAAATTATTATCTTCTGCGTTTATATTTAAGTTTTCCGTTTTGATATGCAGGCACGGTCTGCAGATGGCTGTCACGATTGCAAAATCCCCGTCGAAACCAGTACAACCCCGTTGTAAGGTGAAAGGTTTATGCAAAAGATGCTTTCTCGAGAGGGAGTATACTCGATTTTGCGGTAAATGTCAATGCTTCCGATCATTTTCCTCGAAAATGTTCCGGCTTTGCTTCCATAGTCGGTGCGAAACGAAGCCGCACAGCCGGAAGTTTCGGCAGCGTCGTGTAATAATTCGTCTGCCAGTCCCGGCCTTGGGTCGGATCGTTTTCACCGCTTGACGGCGGCGCGAAGATATTCAATGCGATCTCGCACGGACCGCTTAAGCGATGTTCAAAGAAAGCGGGCATAAGGTCGATACATTTCGTTCCCGGAGCCTTGTAGAACCATTTTCCATGAATCTCCATCATCAGGTTTAAGGGAGCCAGTTCCTCGTCAAAGTAAACCTCGGCAAAATGCGGATCCCCGTCAAAGGAGAGAGGGATGCAGATGCCTTCGGAGTCTTCCGAACCGCCCCAGCGAAGTTTCGCAGGGAAGGATGCTTCTTCCGAAACGCGCATGGATGGAGAAAAGAACGGGTCGGAGATGATCTCTTTATATGCGGACAGAACGGGCTGCTCCACGCCGACGGACGTATTATTCGGGTCGGTGATCTCGAGTCCGAGGCGTCCGTCATCCCTAAACTGGTAGAAGGTGAATCCCGAGAACCAGCGGACAGGATCTTCCTTGATATATCTGCAGAAATTACGGATCATATCGGCCTGTTCGTAAGGACCGGTCACGTCACCGTCGGCGTTGCATTCACTCATGACCATCGGTTTCTCGACGCCGTTACACAGATATTTAAAGCGCTCGTAGCTGCGGCGCGTCATATCATAGATCTCACCGGCGCTTTCGCGTTTATGTGACTTACCGCCGGGCTCTGCGATATCGTAGGGCCAGCCCCAGTGCAGGGCCATGTATTTGTCAACGGACCAGATGTCGGTAACACGGACTGCTTCCGCAAATTCCTGTTCCATGACGATCTCTTCGCTGTTTGGATCCTCGATTCCGCCGATACATAAGATCGTGGAGACATTGGGCGCGTACTTCTTTATGATCTTATGGAAACGTACGTAGAAGTCTGCGACCTCCTGATAGGTACAGCGCCGATTGAAGGAGAACCAATTACCCGTTGCTTCGTGATTGATACGTAAGAAGATCCGTCCGAAGGTGGTGAGATCTTTTGCGATCGCGATCAGATGTTCGTCAGTTACGTGCGGATCGATGGTCAATGTCAGCAGAACATCCTGGCCGTGACGTCGAATGTCGCGCATATAGGTGAACGGTTCGTCATCCTTCTCACCGATGAGACCGCCTTTGTAGGTGAAATAATCGTCGTAAGGATAATCCCAGGCAAAGGATACATTCGGGTTTGCGTGTACCACACTGGCCCTGCCGGGGAAACCTTCATCGAGCGGATAGTAGCAGTACATCAGATTGATCGCGCGGTGCGGGCGTCCGAGTTTCTGCAGGATGTAGTCCTGATCAACATAAGGACCTCGTTCACTGCCGTCTCCGAGATCGACTGCACATGCCGCCGGACCTAAATGTACTTGATATGCTTTGTTGGATTCCATAAAAAGAACCTCCCCGATGATTTTTTTAAAGTATAGCATCGAGGAGGTTATGGGTAAATGTATTTTTCGAGTGTGTTTATGTGTTAATCGATGTTTGAGCATTGCCCGTCGGGTCCTTCGGATCTTTCTTTGAAAAACGGTTCCGCAGGTTCTTCATGATCGTTTCGGTTCCGTTCTGTATCAGGCAGGAGAGCAGAAATGTCAGGATCAGAGCGAAGAAAAAATAAAAGAAGTACAGAGGGATGGATAAGCAGGGCCTTATACAACCTCTGACGCTCAGGTTGGTAAAGAGACGGTCCTGGAGAATGTGGTGGACCAGAAACATCGTAAACGAGTACTTCGATATGGTGCCAACGATACCGCTCAGGATCGGGATCCGTGCGGCTTTGCTTTCTTCTTGCTTCTTCTTGTTAAACGTGTAGGCAAAGATCATAAATACGGCGACTACACTGATAAGGTTGCCATAGATCCAACTACCTTTGAAAGTGCCTTCGGGAAGCAGACTTGCCGGAAAATCATAGAACGAAAGAGCGCCTATGACGAATGCGGCCCCGAGCAAGAGAGCAGGATGGCACTTTTTGACATAGAAAGCAAAGTAAATACCGACCACGAATTGCGGGAGCAGGACCAAAGCGGACGCTGACAGTTCTTCCGGCAGAAGCGGATGCTTGAAAATATCGGATATAACGGATGCGAGAGTTTCATAGTTATACACGAACAGGAAATGGATCACCATCAGACTCAGACCGAAGAGCAGAGGCGCTTTCTTCACTGCCTTGTACAGGAAAGGAAACAGGAAATAGTAGATCAGGATCACGCCGAGGTACCATTCTCCGATACGATAACAGGTGTTGAAACCACGCATGGACATAAAACCATCGAAGCCTAAGAGGGACCAGAAATGATATTTAGAGAGTATATTTCCCGCAGGAAGATCGATCCAAAGATAGACTACGAAGTAGCTGGCATAGAAGAGCGGGAAGATCGCCGACAAACGCTTCTTATAAAAGGTGGAGATCTTTTCTCCCGAGCGCTCGAAACTGTTCTTCAGCACATAACCGGACAGCATCAAAAAGATACCGACACCCAATGAGCCGAGGGTCCAGCTTTCGGCACGCACAAATAGAGGAATCGTCGTATCGATATGGTCGGCCTCAAGCATCAGATTGAAATGGAATACAAAGATCATCAGAAAGGCGAAACTTCGCAATAAGTCCAGATTAAAATTCCTTTTCATGTCAACCTCCGATTGGATAACAAGACTATAGGTATTTTAGCATTTCAGGCGGATGCTTGCAAGTGAATATCGCTCGACAGTTTGGAAAAAGAAACAAGATTTTTACATGCTTTTTCAGAAAAGTGTATTGAAGTTCGAAAGAGGTTGTGATATGATGAAGCCATCATACAACAACATGCTTTTTTCAAAAAAGCAGAAAGGTCAGGTGGAAAATGATAAAAGAGTTTAAGGAGTTTATTTCCAAGGGTAATGTTATGGACATGGCAGTCGGCATCATCATCGGCGGCGCTTTC
The DNA here is from genome assembly GCA_017543445.1 of Lachnospiraceae bacterium. GTDB lineage: Bacteria > Bacillota > Clostridia > Lachnospirales > Lachnospiraceae > UBA1201. Next base: position 58,371 of record JAFYGB010000045.1, read on the forward strand.
ACAGCGATCGTTAATGCTTTGGTTTCAAGTATTCTGATGCCGTTGGTTGGCCTGATCTGCGGTGGCCAGAATGTGGCGGATCTTTACTTCAAAATTGCTGATGCGACGTTCAACTATGGTGCTTTACTCCAGGCGATCATCGACTTCGTACTTATCGCGTTCGTTCTGTTCTTGATCATCAAGGCTATGAATAAGATGCGTAAGAAGAAAGAAGCTGCTCCGCCTACAACGAAGAAGTGCCCGTATTGCATCACCGATATCGCGATCGAAGCAACACGTTGCCCGAATTGTACTTCCGAGTTACCTGCGAAGGCTGAATAAATCCGATCTATGATCGAAACATAAGGATGAAAGGCGGTATACGCATGATCGTATACCGCCTTTTACGTTTTTATTACAATTGATAACATTCGGTTGAAATTTGTATGGCTAAGTGTTAAAATGGTTTAGGAGTGCGGCTTCAAGGCCGCATCTATTGAAATGCAAATAAACCGGAGGTTGTTCATGAGTGTAAAAAGAGTTTATGCCGAGAAAAAAACACCTTTTGCCGTTGCGGCGAAAGAATTGCAGGAGGAGATCGGAAGCTACCTGGATATCGCCGGTGTCACAGGCGTTCGGGTCCTGATCTGTTATGACATTGAGAATCTTTCGGATGCAGTGTATAAGAAAGCACTGACCACTGTTTTCTCCGAACCGCCGGTCGACACATATTATGAGGAGAGTTTCCCTCATAACGACGATGACCGCATTTTCACGGTACAGTCCCTTCCGGGACAGTTTGATCAGCGTGCCGACTCAGCTGAGCAGTGCGTAAAACTTCTGAAGGAGGATGAGGAACCGATCATCCGTTCGGCGACTACCTACGTGATCTCAGGAAAAATCACAGATGAAGAATTCGATAAGATCAAACACCATTGCATTAACCCGGTGGACTCCAAAGAGATCCCGCTGGATATTCCTCAAACTCTTATTACTAAGTTCGACGATCCTGCAGATGTCATCATTTTCGACGGCTTCTGCTCCATGAACGACACCGATCTGAATAAACTTTATGCGTACTTAGGCCTTGCGATGACCTTTAAGGATTTCAAACATATCCAAAACTACTTTGCAAATGAAGAGAAGCGCGATCCTTCCATGACGGAGATCCGCGTTCTGGATACGTACTGGTCGGACCACTGCCGCCATACGACATTCAATACCGAACTTAAGAACGTTACCTTCCTGGACGGCGATTACAAGAAGCCGATGCAGGAGACTTACGAGCGTTATGTGAAGGATCATAAGGAGATCTTCGCAGGACGCAACGATAAGTTCGTCTGCCTGATGGATCTGGCCCTTATGGCGATGCGTCGTCTGAAGAAAGAGGGTAAGCTCGAAGATCAGGAAGAGAGCGACGAGATCAATGCATGCTCCATCGTAGTTCCGGTCACCATCGACGGAAAGACCGAAGAGTGGCTGGTCAACTTTAAAAACGAAACACACAACCATCCGACCGAGATCGAGCCTTTCGGTGGCGCTGCGACTTGCTTAGGCGGCGCGATCCGTGACCCGCTGTCGGGACGTACGTATGTATATCAGGCAATGCGTATCACCGGTGCGGCAGATCCTACAAAGCCGCTGGATCAGACACTGAAGGGTAAGCTTCCTCAGAAGAAACTGGTTCGTGGCGCTGCGCATGGCTACAGCTCTTATGGTAACCAGATCGGTCTGGCTACCGGCTATGTAAAAGAGATCTATCACCCGAACTATGTTGCAAAGCGTATGGAGATCGGCGCCGTTATGGGTGCTGCTCCCAGAAGCGCTGTTGTTCGTCTGACCTCCGATCCGGGCGATATCATCGTCCTCCTGGGCGGACGTACCGGACGTGACGGCTGCGGCGGTGCGACCGGTTCTTCGAAGGCACATAATGAGGCTTCCATCGACACCTGTGGTGCAGAGGTCCAGAAGGGTAATGCGCCCACGGAGCGTAAATTACAGAGATTGTTCCGTCGCCCGGAAGTCAGCCACTTGATCAAAAAGTGTAACGACTTTGGCGCCGGCGGTGTTTCCGTTGCCATCGGCGAGCTGGCCGACGGCCTTATGATCAACCTGGACCGCGTTCCGAAGAAATACGCAGGTCTGGACGGCACCGAGATCGCCATCTCCGAATCCCAGGAGCGTATGGCTGTCGTTGTAGACCCGAAGGATCTGGATGCTTTCCTTGCTTACGCGGCAGAAGAAAACCTGGAGGCTACGACCGTTGCTACCGTAACGAAGGAGCCTCGCCTTGTGATGCAGTGGAGAGGTAAGACCATCGTTGACCTGTCCCGTGCATTTCTGGATACGAACGGCGCACATCAGGAAGCAGACGTAGTTGTTTCCGTGCCTTCCGCTAAGGATACCTACTCCACTGATGTTCCTGTAACAGATGTAGAAGAGAAGTGGTCCTCCATGCTTTCCGATCTCAACGTATGCTCGCAGAAGGGCCTGGTTGAGATGTTCGACGGTTCCATCGGCGCAGGCAGCGTATTCATGCCTTACGGCGGCAAATATCAGCTGACCGAGACCCAGGCTATGGTCGCAAAACTTCCCGTTCTTCAGGGTAAGACCGACACCGTGACCATGATGGCTTACGGTTTCGATCCGTACCTTTCTTCTTGGAGCCCGTATCACGGTGCGATCTACGCGGTCGTAGACTCCATCGCAAAGATCGTAGCAAACGGCGGTGACTACTCTAAGATCCGTATGACCTATCAGGAATACTTCCGTCGTATGACCGAAGATCCGAAGGGGTGGGGCGAGCCTTTCTCCGCACTGCTTGGCGCTTATGATGCACAGCTCGGTTTCGGCCTGCCGTCCATCGGTGGTAAAGACTCCATGTCCGGTACCTTCAACGACATTTCGGTACCTCCAACACTGGTTTCGTTCGCGGTCGACGTAGCGTCCGATAAGACGATCATTTCCCCTGAATTCAAGAAACCCGGTCACAAACTGGTTGTGGTCCATATCCATAAAAACGAATACGATCTTCCGGATTACGAGCAGATCAAGGCGACCTACGCGGCTGTATTCAAAGCAATCCAGAACAAGGCTTTCGTTTCTGCATACGCGCTCGGAGCGAATGGTTATGCAGAGGCAGTCAGCAAGATGGGCTTCGGTAATAAGCTCGGTGCAGAGTTGTTCGCACGCGTGATCCCGAAGAACCGCCTGTTTGCTCCGGCATACGGCGATCTGATCCTGGAAGCAGCGGATGATCTTTCTTACGCAACCTATTTGGATAACTGCGATTACGAAGTAGTTGGTGAAGTTATCGAGAAGCAGGATTTCATCTATGGTGACAGCTGCATTCCGATGGCGCAGGCTCTCGAATGCTGGAAGAAGCCTCTGGAGAAGGTATTCTCGACACGTACCGCTAAGGTTTCCAACGAGGTCGCATCCGATCTGTATAAGGCACCTTCGATCTACGTATGCAAGAATAAGGTAGCTAAGCCTACCGTATTCATTCCGGCATTCCCCGGAACGAACTGCGAGTACGACAGTATGAAGGCCTTCGAACGCGCCGGCGCGAATGTCAACATCAAAGTACTTCGTAACCTGACTGCAGAAGATATCCGTGATTCGGTCGATGTTTACGAGAAGGCGATCAAGGAAGCGCAGATCGTTATGTTCCCCGGCGGTTTCTCCGCAGGTGACGAGCCGGAAGGTTCCGCGAAGTTCTTCGCGACTGCGTTCCGTAACGAGAAACTGAAGGAAGCGATCCTGGATCTGATCAACAACCGCGATGGCCTGATGCTCGGTATCTGCAACGGCTTCCAGGCACTCATTAAGCTCGGCCTGGTACCGTACGGCACCATCGCTGCACAGAAGGAAGACTCGCCGACATTGACCTACAACACCATCGGCCGTCATATTTCCAAGATGGTCTACACAAAGGTCGTTTCCAATAAGTCCCCTTGGCTGGCGAAGGCTACGCTTGGCGGTGTATACTGCAACCCTGCATCCCATGGTGAGGGCCGCTTCGTAGCGAACGAAGAGTGGATCCGCAAGCTGTTCGAGAACGGACAGGTAGCGACCCAGTACACCGATCCCGAGGGCAATGCTTCCACGGATGAAGAGTGGAATGTCAACGGTTCTTATGCTTGCATCGAAGGTATCACCAGTGCCGACGGACGCATCCTCGGTAAGATGGCGCACTCCGAGCGCCGCGGGGATTCGGTAGCTATCAATATCTACGGAGATCAAGACATGAAGATCTTCGAGTCCGGCGTTGAATACTTCCGTTAATGGAATGTTTCTTGCGGAGTTTTGAGGATTTATCATGACACATTTACGTAAACTGATCGAGCGGTTTATGCCGATCTATGCGACATTACCGCTGATCTGTTGCTTTTTATTCAATTCCCTCGTGTATTTTGGGACACGCCTGCTCACGGGAGGGCGTCACCATTACGATATGACGATGAAAATCGACACGAACACTCCGTATTGGCAGTGGACGGTGCTCATCTATTTCGGTGCATTTGCCTTCTGGATCGTGAATTACATCCTGATCGGAAGCATTAGCCGTGAGCATTGTTATCGCTTTTGCGTGGCGGACATGCTGTCCCGTGTCGTATGTGCCATCTTTTTTATCGTGATACCGACCACGAATGTACGTCCGGAAGTCATTGGCGACGGCTTCATACCGTTCTGCATGCGCTTCCTGTATAATGTGGATGACGCGGATAATCTGTTCCCGTCTATTCACTGTCTGGTCAGCTGGTTCTGTTATATAGGTATCCGGGGACAGAAAAAGATCCCGAAGTATTATCAGTGGTTATCGCTCTTTGCTGCACTTGCCGTTTTCCTTTCTACGATGACGACGAAGCAGCATGTATTCTTAGATGTCATCGGTGGCTTTTTGATCGCCGAGATTTTGTACCGGATCTCGCAACGAGTATCCTGGTGGAAACAATATGCTAAAGTTGCCGACCGTGTGACGGAATTCGTATTTCGTTGCAAGGTAGTGGGGGATGGAAGTGAAAGCAAAGATATTTAAAATCCTCTTCTTTGTAGTGATCTTCGTGGTCACTATGTATAGTGTGCTGAAGGGGAAAGATCTTAATTCCATATGGGAAGCCATCCTTGGTGTTCGAAAACGCTGGCTTTTTCTGGCGCTTTTGCTGACGGTGCTGTTTGTCTGCAGCGAGTCCGTCATCATTTCCTACATGTTGCGGGTACTTAAATCACCTGTAAAACTCTGGAAATGTATATTGGTATCGTGGATCGGTTTTTTCTACTGTTACATTACCCCTTCCGCGACCGGCGGCCAGCCCATGCAGATGTACTACCTGAAGCGTGAAAACGTAGAATATGGTGTCAGTATGCCTGTTATCATGGTCGTTACGATCACCTATAAGCTGATCTTGGTATTGATCGGTATCCCGCTGGTCATCTGGGGACGCCCTTATGTGCAGGAACATGTCGGTTCGGCTGCATTCTGGCTGTATCTCGGCGTGTTGCTGAACATCATCTGCGTCGGCTTTATGCTTCTGCTTTTGTTTCGGATCAACTGGGCAGGTAAGATCCTGTACCTCGGACTTCGACTGTTAAAGAAGATCCATCTGATCCGTAATTACGAGGCGGCAGAAGCAAAACTGGTCGGCTTCATGCAGAATTATCAGGACACGGCAAATTCGATCGCCGGTCACTGGAAGATGCTGGGAAATGTCATGCTCATCACGATCCTACAGCGTTTGTTTTACTTTACGATCTCGTGGTGCGTTTACAGATCCTTTGGTTTACGGGGCACATCCATATTGACCATCATATTCCTGCAGGCCCTGATCGCGACAGCGGTCGATATGCTCCCGTTCCCGGGCGGCATGGGTATCACAGAGCATATGTTTGAGTTCTGCTTTGCGACGATTTACCCCGCAGAATTGCTTACGCCTGCAAACCTGCTGATGCGTGGCGTTACCTTTTATTCCATCGTTTTCATCGGTGCTATAATTTCGGTGGTTTCCACCTTTGTTTTCAAGAGAAGAGATCATAGATCAAAACAAGGAGTTTCTACATGATAGGCTATTATGATTATACGATCGTCACGACCTTTCTGAGTCTGTTTTCTTCGATGCTCGGCATCTTCCTGACATCCCAGTCGAACTATAAATACGCGATCCTTTGCCTGGCATTGTCCGGCTTCTGTGATATGCTGGATGGTAAGATCGCGCGTACGAAGAAAAACCGTACCGAAGAACAGAAGAGCTTCGGTATCCAGCTCGACTCTTTGTGTGATATCGTTTGTTTCGGCGTCTTCCCTGCATATTTTGCATATCGAAACGGCATGGACCGAATCTTCGGTATCGTGATCCTTCTGTTCTACGTTATGAACGGCGTTATCCGTCTGGCTTACTATAACGTGATGGAGGAGAAGCGCCAGAAAGAAACGACCGAAAACCGTAAGTTCTATTCGGGACTTCCGATCACTTCGATCGCGATCGCTCTTCCGATCTTTTATCTGATCGGAAGTCAGTTGGAGCATAAGTTTTATGTTCTTCTGATCCACATCTGCATGACTTCGGTCGGTGCATTATTCGTTGTGGATTTCAAAGTTAAAAAGCCGAACAACGCACAGTTGGCGGTCATCGTCATCATCGTTGCTTTGGTCGTATTATCCATGTTGAAATTGATCTAGGAGGTACATTCGGTGCAGTATTACACAAGAATGACCAATTGTATACCCAGAGACCGTTATCCTTCGGCCGAACTGGTCGAGACCGACAGCGGCACGCAGGAGAAAACGCTAGGCTTCCTCTATGGGACGGCGCTCGGCCGTGCCTTGTTGAAGCCTTTGGTTTCACCGTTTGTCTCAAAGACTTGTGGCCGGTTCTTAGACAGCCGTCTGTCCCGGAAACTCATCCCGTATTTTATCAAAAAATGTGATCTGGATATGACGTTTGTTAACCGCGAGGTCGACGATTTTAAATCGTACAATGATTTCTTTACTCGGGAACTGGTGGCAAATGCGAGACCGGTCGATCATACGAACGATCACTTGATCAGTCCTTGTGATTCAAAACTTCTGGTTTACGAGATCAATGAAGACCTTTGCGTCCAGATCAAAAACACTTCGTATACCATGCATGAATTGTTGCGGGATGCACGTCTCGCTGAAAAATACAAAGGCGGTTCGATGTTCATTTTCCGTTTGTCCGTGGATGATTACCACAGATATTGCTATATCGACAGCGGAAGGAAGACACATAACCGAAGGATCCCCGGGGTTTTCCATACGGTGCATCCGGCGGCAGGGGACCTCTATCCCATCTATAAACAGAATACCCGCGAGTATTGCATGATGCGCACCGATCATTTCGGCGACGTCATCATGATGGAGGTCGGCGCGCTGAATGTCGGCCGTATCGTTAATTACAAACAAAAAGGACGGATCTCCCGAGGGGAGGAAAAGGGACGCTTTGAATTCGGCGGCTCGACGATCGTTTTGTTTTTTAAAAAAGACCGGGTCGTGCCGGATCCGGACATCATGCTGCACAGCAGCCTCGAGATCGAGACGAAGGTGAGCATGGGTGAGAAAATCGGCGTTGGAGGAGTAGGAAATGTTTGAAGCACAAGTACAGGAGGTCAATCAAAAACTTGAGGCGGCGATCGAGCTGGCGAAACAGGACCTGGCGGCCGGAATCAATTCGGTCGACGAGATCACCCGGGATCTGGATCAGATCGTTCCCATGGAGAGTAATGAATACTACGAGTGTAAATGCAATCTTAACGAGGTGGCTTCCGATTTCCGTTTAATGGCTCAGAAGTTTTCGGAGTGCGAGGCGAACCTGAAAGAGATGCAGAAGGCAGCGATGGAGCTCTATAAGAGAGACGAGGAAGTCTATGATATCCGCGTTTCCACCGCTTATTTCAAACTCGGTGCTTTGGGCCGTATATGTAATGGACTGGGCACTTTGTTACCGGAACCTCGGGTCCTGAACGAAGAGGATCAGAAGATCTTTGATGCGATCCTGAATTATTACAAACTTGCGATCCGCTATACCGTTGATCGTCTGAAAGAGGGTCATATCAATATCGTAACACTGCATGCGACCGCTTTGGAGCATATGTCCGTTTTGTACGGAAACGTTGGAAACTATAAGGACGCCATTACCGCGATGGAACAGTCGATCAATTTCCAGAAGGCCATTTATGATAAGCGTGACGATCGTTCCAGCGGTATCCATCTTGCGATGCGGATGAACATCCTGTCGAACTTGTTTAATCGTATGCACGATATGAATAAGGTCGTTGAAGTTTTGGAAGACTCGATCTTCGTTTTGGAAGAGTTGGAAGACGCGGATCCGCTCAACATCAAGATTCTGCTGTGTCGTCATTGTCTGAATCTGGCTGGTGCGTATTCACGTGTCCGTGAGGAAGCTTCAAAGGCGCCCGCAATGTATCAGAAGGGCGTAAAAAAAATCGAAGAGGCGGCAGAGGTGAATGAAAAAGAAGCATTGCCCGATGTCGTAATGGCGAACTACCTTGCCGCACAGTATTTCTTCGTTTGCAGACGGAACGAAACCTGCAAGCGTATGCTGAAGCGTGCGATCCAGGCAGGTAAGCTGTATAAGGAGCAGACCGGTTCCACCGAATACGATAATTTCGTCGGCATCAGCACAACGCTTCTGGGACGCATCATCGACGAGGAAGAAAAAGCGGCAGAGGCTGCTAAATCCGAAAAATAAAATACCCGATGAAAAACAAAAAATACCTCTTGTTTTTACAGTCAAAATGTGATATGCTTAGCGTGTTGAACACGATATCTTGTGATAATGATTTCATAACCGCACTAGATATAGTTGTTTAGGACTAACGGCGTTTGACATAAAAGCAGGGAGGTATTTTTATGTTGCAGGGAGTCAAAGTTATAAAGAAGGACGGTACGAAGGAAGACTTTAACGTTCAGAAAGTCGTAGTAGCCGTTAATAAATCCGCTTATCGTGCGCTTGTTACGTTTACACAGCAGGAGCTCGATTTCATATGCCAGTTTGTCGAAGAGAAAGTCGAGGAGCTGGGACTTAAGGAGATCGCCATCGCCCAGATGCATAATGTCGTGGAAGGGGCGCTGGAACGGGTGAACCCCGTCGTAGCGAAGTCCTATCGCGATTACCGCAACTATAAGCAGGATTTTGTGCAGATGCTGGATGATGTTTATAAAGCCAGCCAGTCCATTATGTACATCGGTGATAAGGAGAACTCCAACACCGACAGTGCGCTGGTTTCTTCGAAGCGTAGCCTGATCTTTAATGAACTGAATAAGTCCCTGTATAAGAAGTTCTTCCTGACGACCGAGGAACTGCAGGCGATCCGTGAAGGATACCTCTACATCCATGATATGGCGGCACGTCGTGACACCATGAACTGCTGCCTATTTAATGTCGAAGAAGTTCTTCGTGGCGGCTTTGAGATGGGTAATCTCTGGTACAACGAGCCGAAGACACTGGATGTCGCTTTCGATGTTATCGGTGATATCGTCCTTTCGGCGGCCAGCCAGCAGTATGGCGGTTTTACCATCCCTCAGGCGGATAAGATCCTCGAGCCGTACGCGGAGAAATCCTATATCAAATACATCAAGAAATATACCGACCTCGGGATCAGCGAGGAACGTGCAAAAGAAGAAGCGGTGAAGGATATCGAACGTGACTTCGAGCAGGGCTTCCAGGGCTGGGAGTATAAATTCAATACCGTTGCTTCTTCGCGTGGCGACTATCCGTTCATCACGGTGACGGCAGGTATCGGTACCGGACGTTTCGCGAAGATGGCGACCATCAAGATGCTGCAGGTACGCCGCAAAGGACAGGGGAAGGCGGAATGTAAGAAACCCGTCCTGTTCCCGAAGATCGTTTTCCTGTATGATGAGAACCTGCACGGACCGGGCTGCGAACTCGAGGACGTTTTTGAGGCAGGTATCGAGTGCTCGTCAAAGACGATGTATCCGGACTGGCTTTCCCTGACCGGTAAGGGTTATATTGCCAGCATGTATAAGAACTACGGTGAGGTCATTTCCCCGATGGGATGCCGTGCATTCCTGTCGCCTTGGTATGAGCGCGGCGGCATGCACCCGGCAGATGAGAAGGATCACCCTGTATTTGTCGGTCGTTTCAATATCGGTGTAGTCAGTCTGCATTTGCCGATGATCCTGGCAAAATCCCGTCAGGAGTCGAGAGACTTCTATGAGGTCCTGGATTATTACCTGAATCTGATTCGTCAGTTGCACATCCGTACCTATGCGTACCTCGGCGAGATGAAGGCCTCTACGAACCCGCTGGCGTACTGTGAAGGCGGTTTCTATGGTGGGCACTTAGGCATCCACGATAAGATCAAACCGGTTTTGAAGGCGGCTACGGCTTCCTTCGGTATCACCGCATTTAATGAGCTTCAGCAGTTATATAACGGTAAGTCCCTCGTGGAAGATGGCGCGTTTGCGCTGGAAGTCCTGACCTATATCAATAAAAAGATCGAAGAATTTAAGGAGGCGGACGGTCACCTTTATGCGATCTATGCGACACCGGCAGAGAACCTCTGCGGTCTTCAGGTCAAGCAGTTCCGTAAGAAGTACGGCATCGTGGAAAATGTATCCGACCGTGAATATGTCAGCAACGGTTTCCACTGCCATGTTACCGAGGATATCACGCCGATCCAGAAGCAGGACCTGGAATATCGTTTCTGGGAGCTCTCCAACGGTGGTAAGATCCAGTATGTAAAATACCCGATCGATTACAACAAAGAAGCGATCAAAACGTTGGTTCGACGTGCTATGAAGATGGGATTCTATGAAGGCGTTAACATGTCGCTTGCATACTGCGATGATTGCGGTCATCAGGAACTGGAGATGGATGTCTGCCCGAAGTGCGGCAGCCGCAACCTGACGAAGATCGATCGTATGAATGGCTATCTTTCCTACTCGCGTGTGAAGGGCGATACTCGTCTGAACGCAGCTAAAATGGCAGAGATCGCGGAAAGAAAATCAATGTAAACGGAGATATAAGATGCGTTATCACAATATAACGAAGGACGATATGCTCAATGGCGACGGGCTTCGCGTGGTCCTCTGGGTCAGCGGATGCTCACATTGCTGCGAAGGATGTCAGAATCCTGTGACTTGGGACAGCGAAGGCGGACTGCCGTTCGATGCTGCTGCAAAACAGGAAGTTTTCGACGAACTCGCGAAAGATTATATCTCCGGGATCACATTCAGCGGCGGCGATCCGTTGTTTTTCAAAAACCGTCCGGATGTTACGGAACTGATCCGTGAGATCCGTGAGACATTTCCCGATAAGACGATCTGGCTGTATACCGGCTATGAATGGGAGACGATTCGCGACCTGCCCATGATGAAGCAGATCGACGTCGTGATCGACGGCCCCTTCGTACTGAGCCTTCTGGATAATCAGTTGAAGTGGCGGGGCAGTTCGAACCAGAGAGTGATCGATGTGCAAAAGAGTCTGCAGACGGAAGATAAGGAAGCAGTTTTATACTGCGATTGAGATAAAGAAACGGAAGGAACCTAAGGAAATGGGAAACAACAAGTCAGAAAAGATCCGGATCCGTTATGTTTCCGATCAGATCGAGAAACTGACCTATATCGATGGTAAGTCGGACTGGATCGATCTTCGGGCGGCAGAGGATGTGGTTTTGAAGGCGGGAGAGTTTAAATTGATCAGTCTGGGCGTTTGCATGCAGCTGCCTGAGGGATATGAGGCACACATCGTACCGAGAAGTTCGACGTTTAAGAATTTCGGCATCCTACAGGCAAACCACATGGGCGTGATCGACGGATCGTACTGCGGAAACAACGATATCTGGCGCTTTCCGGCTCTCGCGATGCGCGATACCGAGATCCATGTGGGAGACCGCATCTGCCAGTTCCGCATTATGGAGAATCAGCCGAAGATCGTATTTGAAGAAGTTGAAAACCTCGAAGGCGAGGACCGCGGCGGTTTCGGCAGCACGGGTATCGTATAAAAAAGAGGCTGATCCATCGATCGGATGGATCAGCCTTCGGCTCTTTCATTGAGCTAATTCTGTTATCGTTTCTCTCCCATGAAGAACAGAGCAACGGTTCCGGGACCGGAATGAGCTCCGATGGTCGGAGAGATGTAGTTGATGATCTTGCAATCGATGCCGAAGCGGGACTTTACCTGAGCGGCAACGTATTTCGCATCTTCGAGACAATCGCCGTGACCGAGGAAGATCGTATCGTTCTCCCAGTCGCCAAGGGAAGCGCCCATGTTGTCAACGAGAGCGTTTAAGGACTTCTTGCGGCCGATGGACTTACCGACGGGCTTCAGAAGACCTTCGTCATCCACATGAAGGACCGGCTTCAGGTTCACCAAAGTACCGACGATCGCTGCGGTCTTTGAAACGCGGCCGCCGCGGTGCAGGTGGAAGAGGTCATTGACCGTGAACTGATGACAGAAGTGAAGGATGTTCGCTTTCAGCCAGTCCGCGATCTCCTCCATGGACTTACCCTGTTCCTTCATCATAACGGCCTTGTATACGACGAGGCCCTGGCCCAGGGATGCAGAGAGGGAGTCGATCACGATGATCTTACGATCGGGAAACTCCTCCATCAGAGTGTTAGCTCCGGCAAATGCATTCTGACAAGTGGAGCTTAAGCCGGAAGAGAAAGCAATGTGCAGGATATCATATCCTTCCGCAACATAAGGGCGGATCTTCTCGATAAAACCTTCCGGGTTCATCGCGTTGGTAGTCGGCAACATGCCGTCGCGCATCTTTGAGTAAAATGTCTGCGGCGCCATCTGGCAGTCCGGACCGTAGGATACGCCGTCCATGATATAGTAGAGGCTGATAACGGGAACGTTATATTCCTTCACAAAATCATCGGGCAGGTCACAAGTAGAGTCGGTAGTGATCAAAAATCGTTTCATATAAAACCTTTCTGTGCGGATCAACCGCACGCATCTGACGTGTAAATCATTGTAACACATATTCCGAAAGGATACAAGTATTTGGAGATCGTTATGAAGAAGAAAGCTTGGGTGATATTTCCTTTAGCCGCTGTCTTATGCGGATGCAGTTCCGAGGCGGCGATCATGAGATCGGATGGTATCACACTGTATGAGCAAAAAAACTATAAAGAAGCAGAAGGCCTCTTTTTACAGGCCATCTCGTTGGATGATACGAATCCTTCGATCTACTGCGATCTGGGCATGAATTATCTCGAGATGAACGAATATGAGAAGGCATTTAAGGCCTTTGACACATCCATCGCTCTTAAGGAAGATCAGCAGGAAGCCTATCGTGGTAAAGGTCTCGTTTATCTCGAACAGAAGAATTATGATGCGGCAATCAGCCAGTTTACACAGGCGATCAAAAATACCGGAACACGTGTAGGAGCGATCGATTACGACATTCTCTCATATCGGGCGCAGGCCGAAGCAGGAGGCGGTTTCTACCAGGAAGCTCTCGCGACCTTGAACGCATTGATCGAACTGGATGTCCATAAGGCGGATTCCCTGTTCCTTCGAGGAACCGTATACATTCGCAGCGGCTCTTTTGAGAAGGGGTTCAATGATCTTAAGGAATGTGCCGATCTGTCTTCCGATCCGTTCCTGGATTACCGTATCTACGAGACACTTTCAGAGCTTGGTTACGCGGAGTCTGGTGTGGACTTTTTGAATAAGATCTTTGAGAGTACGGAAGATACCGACAGCATTCACTTGCTGAAAGGAAAGGCGTACTATCTGCTCGGAAAATACGCCAATGCACTTAGTGAGCTCGCGGCTCCGATCAAGAGTAATGATCCGACGGCAGTTCTGTATGCAGGCCTGTGTCATGAAAACCTCGGTGATTTTAAAAAGGCAGAATCGGTATATAAGAGTTTCCTTCAGACCGGTGCGAAAGGACGTAATACGCCGGAGATTCAGGCGATCTGGGCGCAATGTGCTTATACGCAGTACGAACTGGGGGATTACAGCAACGCGAAACATAATATCGCATCCGCGATCGCACTGGGGGATCACGGTTGCATGGACGACCTTTATTGGAATGAGATCATGATCTTGTACCGACTCGGTGAGTATAACAATGCTTACGATAAGGCAGTGGCCTACAAAGAGGCATATCCCGAGGATGACCGTATCGACGCCGAGATCTCCCTCATGCACATGAAGATCGAACAGATAGCAGGAGAGACAGAATGATCGATACACAGGAAGAGAAAAAACGGTTCGTTCTAGTGGGTGTAAGCACTGGAGACGAGGACGAACTGCAGGATTCCTTGAAAGAATTAGAAGAACTTGTAAAAACTGCCGGAGGCGAGGCCTGCGGCAGTTTGACGCAGAATCTCGCTCGCATCCATCCCGTGACCTATGTCGGGAGCGGAAAGTTAGAAGAACTACGCATGCTCGTGCAAGGGCTGCATGCGGATGGCGTTATTTGTGACGATGAACTCAGTCCGGTCCAGTACCGAAATATGGAAGAAGCACTAGACTGTGCCGTCCTGGATCGCACGATGCTGATCCTGGATATATTTGCCGCACATGCCGCATCGGCAGAAGGTAAACTGCAGGTCGAACTGGCCATGCAGAAATACCGTGCGGCGCGGCTGGTCGGACTTCGTAAGAGTCTCTCGCGTCTCGGCGGCGGTATCGGTACCCGTGGACCCGGTGAGAAAAAACTCGAAACGGATCGGCGTTTGATCCATGAACGCATTGGCTTTCTTAAGCAGGAACTGAAGAAGGTCGTGAAGAATCGAGAGGCCCAGCGAAAGAACCGTGAGAGAAGTTTGCATATGACAGCGGCTTTGGTAGGATATACGAACGCCGGAAAGTCTACGCTTCTGAATCTGCTGACCGGTGCAGATGTGCTGTCCGAGAATAAACTTTTTGCTACATTGGACACGACGACACGCATCATGAAGTTTGCAAATAAAGAGGAACTGCTCCTCACCGACACGGTTGGTTTCATACGAAAACTTCCGCATGACGTCATTGATGCTTTTAAGAGTACGTTGGAAGAGGCCGTGCATTGTGATTTCATCCTGCATGTTGTGGATGCTTCTTCCTCCACGATGGATGTTCAGATGCAGGTCGTGAAGGATACGCTTCGGGAACTGAATGCAGGGGATAAACCGATCATTACGGTATTCAACAAGTGTGACGTTCTGCGGGATGAAAATGACGGCGCGCTGCCGAAGATGCGGGATTTCTCTGCGGAGGCCTCCATCATGATCAGCGCGAAGACCGGAGAGGGCGTTGGAGAGTTGAAAGATCTACTGGCCTCCTATATGCATCGAGACATGGTCTATCGGGAGATTCTGATCAGTTTCGAGGAGAGTGCGAAACTTACATTGATACGTAAATACGGGCGTCTTATCAGTCAGGAATACCGTGAAGACGGCATTTTTATCTGCGCATATTTACCGAAAGAGATGAAGATCTGACGGAAAAATGACCCTGCGCTAGATGTTGTGAGGTTTTGTATGTATTTATTTACGTACACCCCATATATTGTGCGTTTTTGCTGTTGACACCCACTATATTGTGTGCTACAATAGGGCATAACAACACGAAACCTACTCCTTATGACAGTGTGTAAGGGGTGATCGAAAAAGATATAAAAGAGGGTATTATTATGATCAAGGTTATTAAACGAGACGGCGAAACAGCGGAATTTCAGATCGCGAAGATCGAAGCGGCGATCGAGAAAGCGTTTGTTGCTACCGAGAAACTGGTGAATAAAGACATCATCCAGCTTCTCGCACTGCGCGTTACGGCAGACTTCCAGACGAAGCAGAAGGACGGCTGCATCACGGTCGAGCAGATCCAGGATAGCGTAGAGCATGTACTGGAGCAGTCCGGTTATACCGATGTTGCAAAGGCATACATCCTGTACCGTAAGCAGCGTGAGAAGATCCGTAACATGAAGTCTACGATCCTGGACTATCGTGATGTCGTTAACAGCTATGTTAAGGTCGAAGACTGGCGTGTTAAAGAGAACTCCACCGTTACCTATTCGGTTGGCGGTCTGATCCTTTCGAACTCAGGTGCCGTTACCGCAAACTACTGGCTGTCCGAGATCTACGATGAGGAGATCGCAAAGGCACATCGTGAGGCTGATATCCACATCCATGACCTTTCCATGTTGACCGGATATTGTGCCGGCTGGTCTTTGAAGCAGTTGATCGTAGAAGGCCTCGGCGGTATCCCCGGTAAGATCACATCGGCTCCGGCAAAACATCTCTCTGTACTCTGCAACCAGATGGTAAACTTCCTGGGCATCATGCAGAACGAGTGGGCAGGCGCACAGGCATTTTCCTCGTTCGACACCTATCTGGCTCCGTTCGTTAAGGCAGATCACCTGACCTATCCGGAAGTTAAGAAGTGCATCGAAGCTTTCGTATATGGCGTTAATACACCTTCCCGTTGGGGTACGCAGGCTCCATTCTCGAACATCACCTTAGACTGGACCGTACCGAACGATCTGGCAGAGCTTCCTGCAATCGTAGGCGGTAAGGAAATGGATTTCAAGTATAAGGATTGTAAGGCTGAGATGGACATGGTAAACCGTGCATTCATCGAGACCATGCTTGAAGGCGATGCGAATGGCCGCGGCTTCCAATATCCGATCCCGACGTATTCGATCACGCGGGATTTCGACTGGTCCGATACCGAGAATAACCGCCTTCTGTTCGAGATGACTTCCAAATATGGAACCCCTTATTTCTCGAACTACATCAACAGCGATATGCAGCCTTCCGACGTGCGCAGTATGTGCTGCCGTCTGCGTCTGGATCTGCGTGAACTTCGTAAGAAGACCGGTGGTTTCTTCGGTTCCGGCGAGAGCACAGGTAGCGTAGGCGTTGTTACGATCAACATGCCTCGTATCGCTTATCTGGCAAATGATGAAGTGGATGTCTTCGCTCGTCTCGACCGCCTGATGGATATTTCCGCTCGTTCCCTGAAGATAAAGCGTGGCGTTATCACGAAGCTTTTGAATGAAGGCCTGTATCCGTACACGAAGCGTTATCTCGGAACCTTCGATAACCACTTCTCAACGATCGGTCTGGTCGGCATGAACGAGGCTGGATTGAACGCAAAGTGGATCAAGGCGGATATGACGGATGAGAAGACACAGGAATTCTCCAAACGTGTCCTGAACCATATGCGTGAGCGACTGTCTGATTATCAGGAGCAGTATGGTGACCTCTACAACCTGGAAGCTACGCCGGCTGAGTCCACGGCTTATCGTCTGGCTCGTCACGATAAGAAGAAGTTCCCGGATATCATTAGCTCCGGTATGAATGGTGAACCTTATTATACCAACAGTTCCCACCTTCCGGTTGGCTATACCGAGGATATCTTTGAAGCACTGGATATCCAGGATAAGTTGCAGACCCTGTATACTTCCGGAACCGTATTCCATACCTTCCTCGGTGAGCGTCTGCCTGACTGGAAAGCCGCAGCGAAGCTCGTTCGTACGATCGCAGAGAATTACGAACTGCCGTATTATACATTGTCCCCGACCTATTCGGTATGTCAGTCCCACGGCTACATCAGCGGCGAAGTTGAGATGTGCCCGATCTGTGGTAAGAAGGCTGAGATCTACAGTCGTATCACAGGTTACTATCGTCCGGTACAGAACTGGAACGAAGGTAAGCGCGCGGAGTTTGACGATCGTCTCGTTTACAAGATCGACCCGAATAAGGTAGCTGCGAAGGGAAATCATCCCATGCAGTCAGTTTCCGCAGTAGATAAGTTAGATACCTCGGCTGAGAGCACAGCGGCTACTGAGAAGCGTATGCTGTTTACGACGAAGACTTGCCCGAACTGCAAGATTGCGAAAACGATGCTCGGCAACATGGAGTATGAGACCATCGATGCAGAGGAAAATGCTGACCTGGTATCGAAATATGGTGTTATGCAGGCGCCGACCTTCATCGTAACGAATGGCGACCATACCGAGAAGTACACAAATGCTTCCGAGATCAAGCGTTACGTTGACAGCTTGTCGAAAGGTTGATTTGCAGAATTAAACAATAAATCAAAAGATCCTCATGTGACGTGTTCACATGGGGATTTTTTGAATATATATTTATATAAAGACTTGACAGGAAGAAAATAAAATGATATATTATATTCGAAGATTTAGTTGCAACAATTTAATACATGGATCGTGGTCGATGACCACACACCTTTTGTTATTCTTAAGGAGAACGTATGAGGCTGGAAGCAAAAGAATTGACGAAGGAATACGGGAAAAAGCGAGCCCTGGATACATTTTCATATACATTTCATGAGGGGATCTATGGTCTTTTGGGGCCGAACGGAGCCGGTAAATCCACCCTCATGGGAATTCTGACAACGGGACTGAAGGCGACCTCCGGTAAAGTCTATTGGGATGATAAGGACATCGCGTCCATAGGTAAGAACTACCGGGGATTGGTGGGCTTTATGCCGCAGCAGCAGAGGATCTATGAGGACTTCACTTTGGTACGTTTCCTGTACTATATCGCCGCACTAAAAGGGAAGAAAAAACAGGAAGTCGCAGAGGAGATCGATGATATCATTCACAGTGTAAATCTGTGGGAGGTACGAAATGACACGATCGGAACATTTTCCGGAGGAATGAAACAGCGTACATTACTCGCGCAGTCCTTAGTCGGGAACCCGTCGATCCTGATCATGGATGAACCGACCGTCGGTCTGGATCCGAAAGAACGCGTGCATTTTCGCGAACTCGTAAGTAAAGTAGCACAGAATAAGATCGTCATCATCGCGACACATATCGTCAGTGACCTCGAAAAACTGGCATCCGAGATCATCTTTCTGAACCACGGAAAGATCGTTGAAAGCGGTACCCTGGATGTCTTGTATGAAAAGTACAGCAGCCAGGGAGCGTCGTCGGTGGAAGAGATCTACATGAGTTTGGGGATGGAGAGTAAATGATGTTTCGACACGAATGGTTTAAAATATGGCACAACAAGAAGCTGTTGGGGTTTTTGATGGCTTTGCTTTGTTTTAATGCGCTGTATTTTTGGTATCATTCCGAACGTCAGACCGTACCTGCGCACGCCTATAAAGCATTGACCGCGGACATCAAGGGGCTTGACGAAAACGAAGCGAGAGAGAAGATCACGCAGATGTCCCAAGAAGTCAGCAATATCATGTATACACAGATGATGCTCAAGGGAAATGGAGAGTATCCGAAGTATTGCTCGAACCTGTTTACTGAACGTGAACTTTATGCATTGAAGGCGGCGGAATACGATGAGGTTTTAGGATATCCGAAGTTTCAGAAGAAGGCAGCCGGAGCGGCCGATGAGTATCGTGCCATCCTGATGATCCTGGGCGGTGACGAGAAAAAACTGAAGGACCTTGAAAAAACGAGTAAGGAATATGCAGCTCTGGAAGGAATGACGATCTCCCAGACACATACGAAGGGAATATCCGAGGCACTGTCATTGCCTAGTTTGATCTTTTTGGAACTCCTTATGGCCGTTTTGCTGGTATCGGTCGTATTTACGAAAGATAAGGAGCAAGGCCTCTTGCGCTTGTACTCTTCTATGAAGTCCGGACGAGGCAGGATGTTTCTGACCCGTATGGGCGCGATCTCTTTGGGTTGCGCATGCTGCAACCTGCTGTTTCTGTTGACGACCATCTTCACGGGATGTATCCTGTATGGCATGCCGGTGGGGTCGTTTTTAGTGCAACCGATCCAGGCTTTGATGGGATATAAGCAGTCGATCCTGCAGATCAATATCGGAGCTTTTCTGGGCCTCGTCTTTATCTGGTCTTGTGTCATATCCATTGCGGTAGCACTCGTTACGGCAACGGTGAGCGCCTTGGTTTCATCCGCGATGAAAGTATATATTATCCTCTTTACCTTCGTGGGTATCGAGGGCGTTTTGTACTTGAAGATCGATGATCTGAGTTATCTGGCGCCGTTTAAACGGATCAATCTGGTTTCGTTTGCGGATCCGGGCTACACGATCGCCCGGTATCACAACGAAATGGTATTCGGAAACCCGGTCAGCTATCCGCTGGTGGCGCTAGGCATCCTTGCGCTTATCGCGATCTTATTCGTCATCGTCGGATGGCTCCTTTCCGAAAAAGGATTCGGTGTGATCCCTCGTCGCGGAAAAGCATTTCGTATGCTTCAATTCGGTTCGACAGAGAACGAGCGCTCCTTCGGAAAGCACACGAAGATCGCTTTGCATGAAAGCGTGAAGTTTTTCCGCTTCGAGAAGATCGGTTTTCTGCTGGTCATCGTTGCGATCATTCTCATCGCTACGGCGAAACCATATCAGAACTATTATTCTTCCATCGAGGAGATGTTCTATCAATCGTACTTGTATCGCCTGAAAGAGGTCGAACCCGAGCAGTATGGAGACACACTCACGATGTTTCGAGAGGAGATGGAGCGGGAAATGATGTCTTCGTCCGACCCGTCGTCTCTGCAATACAAGCAATCTGCATTAGCGCAGATCGGGACCTATATCGAGTACCTTCAGACGAAGGAAGGAGCCCGGGCGGTCGACAGCCGCGGATACGAACGGTTATATAACGACCGAAAGCAGAATATCATTTTAGGTGTTTGCGCATTGTTGGCGGCCATTCTTTGCGGTACTGCGATCATGGCTGTCGAATACCGAACCGGTATGGCGGGGCAGATCCGCATCAGTCCGAAACGCGGTAAGGTATATCTCTATAAAGGTTTGATCCTGCTCGGAACGATCGCTCTTTTCTTTGGAATGATCTACGGACGATATGTATATCAGGTTTTAAAAGGTTATGGTACCGAGGGAATATCCTTCCAGGCAAACAGTATGATGGACTGGGCGAAATACGTATCCGGGATCAAGATCTCGGGCGGTATCGCGATCCTGCTGCTGAAACGTTTCGCAGGCATGCTTCTGTGCACTGTAGCCGCGGTATACTTGACATCGCGTTTAAAGAGTTTCCTTCTGACCACGATCGTATGCATCGTCGCCATCGTCGTTCCGTTGCTGCTGTGCCTGCGTGAGGGCGGTTTACTGGAGTATTTGATGGCCAATTGGTTCTTCCTCTGATATGAGGCCGCATTGACCGGAAATAAAAAAATACGGAGTTGTGTTCCGAACGGATCGGAATACAACTCCGTTTGTTTTATGGCTCAAAAGTGATCAGGTCGGCTGCGTAAGGCAGACTCTCGATCCAGTCGCAGAACACGTGCCATTCAGCGAGTTTATGATGTCTGCGAGACCGGTAAATGTTGATCGCCGTTTCATAGTTGAAGGTCAATGTCCGCATCTGGTTGTATGAGGAGGGTAGAAGCTGGATCAGGTCATACCAATCCTCTTTGGATTTCGTCTCCATATATCGCAGGCGGATCGTTTCGAGTTTATCTACGATGGTCTGCATGAACGCAAGCGTATCCGGCGTCATCTGATCACAGGAAAACTGCGAAAGATCGAACGGCGCGGAGTGGATCTTGTGCATGGTGCTGGTCGAATTCGCTACGGTCGCCACTTTATACGTGTCGTATTCTTTCCACCAGTAGAGCGGCGCGGTTACGTCGACGCTGATGAAGATCATGCGAAGGAATTTGCGGTGATCACTGCCGGCACGCGCCAGGCGTTTCGCCAGATCGAGGTCATTTTCCCCGAAGTGAAAACCGTTCTCATCGATGGTGCTGTCCATGCGTCCCCAACTGTTCATAGGGTTGCGGGCGCCGCGAATCGCGTTTTCGAAGTTCATGACGGATGTATTAGCTATAGTCAACATACAGACTCCTTTATACGATATCAATTCATCGTTCTTACTTGACTTAAATCAGTCTTGTATCATTATAATCGATGAACCCTTTTCTTACAAGTATTAATCGGTTTGCACTTGTCATTTTCCCTTGTTTTTGCTATAATACCTTACATACAGCAAGACGATGACACTGCATAAAAATCCAAGAGTGGAAGGGGGATCGTTTATGAAGATCATAGTAGCTGCGGACCAAAACAACGGGATCGGAAAAAACGGTAATCTCCTGGTGCGGATACCGGCGGATCAGCGCCGCTTCCGCGAGATCACTATGGGGAAGATCATTGTCATGGGCAGAAAGACGTTTGAGTCGCTTCCCGGGCAGACCGGATTATACGGACGAAAGAATCTTGTGATCAGTTATAACTCGGAATATAAGGCGAAGATGGCAGATGTCGTGACCTCGTTTAAGGAAGCGATCGCCTATTTGAATGAATGCCTAAACCAGGGATATACCGGTGATGACATCTATATCATTGGCGGCGAGAGCATTTACAAACTGTTTCTGCCGCTGTGCGATACGGTATACATGACGAAGATCATGTATGAATACGAGGCAGATACGTTTTTCCCGGAACTGAAGGAAGAAGACGGCTGGAAGCTCGTTTCCGAAAGCGACGAGGAAACGTATTTTGATATTGAGTATTTCTATAGGGAATACCACAGAGATCTGTAGAAGGAGGATAAGCTATGAAGAAGCAACAACATTATGTCATTACACTCGGTCGTAAGTATGGTTCCGGCGGCGGAGAAGTAGCAAAGAAACTGTCCCAGAAACTTGGCATTCCGTATTATGACAAAGAGATCCTCCAGATGGTCGCCGATGAGAGCGGTATCAAGGAGAGTTACTTCCATGTAGCGGATGAGCGCGCCGGCGATAAGATCCTGTATAAGATCATGAAGTCGATGTCTCCGAAGATCTCTTCCCCGTCGGTGGATGGAAATATCCTTTCGGATGATAATCTGTTCATGTTCCAGTCACAGGTCATTCAGAAACTGGCGGAGCAGGAGTCCTGCATCATCATTGGCCGTTGCGCGGATGTTGTTTTGAAGGATCACCCGAAGGTAGCCCGCATTTTCATTAATGCGGATCGCGTTCCGCGTATGCTGCGTCTGAAAGAACGCCTGGGCGTGGATACCAACAAAGAGATCGAGAAGATCATGAAGAAGACCGATAAACAGCGGTCGGATTACTACAATTACTACACCGGTAAGAAATGGGCCGACATGGATAACTATGACCTGATCCTGGACAGTGGTGTCCTCGGGATCGATACCTGTGTAGATGTGATCGCGGCATATGTCGAGATCCGCGGTTTCAAAGAAGCCGACAAATAAGCAAACGATACAGGTCAAAAGATGAAAAAGAAACACACACGGTTGATGGTCCTGATCATAAGCCTGGCTGTAACCGGCCTCGTTGCCATCGGAGCTGTTTTGTTTTTCGCTGCAAAGGCAGGCATCCTGCCTTTTGGCGGGAACGAGGAGACGAAGGCAGTGATCTCTCTGAACGATTCTACTGCGGAGGCGACAGATGCTGTAACTACATCGGAGTTTTCGGCGGATACGGTCGATGATACCGAGAAAGTAACAGAATCAGTTTCCGAATATGCGGAAGCGCCTGATACACAGGCAGACACCGAGGAGAATACTACAGAGGAAACAGACGAAACCGAAGAAAATACAAATGAAGAGCGAAAAGTCGACTGGCCACACGAACGAAAGGGAGTGTGGGCGGCTTTTTCGCATGCAGAGGATGAAGACGAGCTGGATTATTCCATGTCGTTGTTTTCGGATGCCTATGTTTCCGGCAGAACGCCCCTGCGACTGTTCGGCGGACAGTATAACCGCCTCGTATTCTACAACGATTCCAAAGAGACCTGTGAGATCTATTTTGATCCTTCTACCTCGGCGACACCTTCCGAGAAAACCTTTACGATAAAGGCCGGAGAGAAGAAGGAGTTCCGCTTCCGGGTGAAGGAGAATGTAACTGCGAACTATGCACTTGCTTATTCATGCAAGCCCCGCAGTTCCTGTTATATCCAGAATAACGATCAGTTAAAGAAACTCAATCAGGAATTTAAACTCCCGGAGGGGACGGTCGTTCATATCGAGGGTGCTTCTTCGTCCTATGATATCCACGAGCTTTATAAACTTCCTGCGTGTGAGATCGTCTGGAAGGGTAATGGCGTGACCGGGCAGTTTATCGCTCTGAATACCAATGCGACTAAATGGAACGATGAAACGATCGCCGGGAACTATGCGGTCGGCGGCGCTTCCGGCGTAGAACTTACCAGTGTTTCTTTGCTTCCGTCTCAGAACTCCTTTATCAAGAGAGAGCTTAAATATGAGCAAAGCGGAAATGCGTTCAAAGTCGCCATCCCGATCGATATCGAAATGGCGGGAACGACGAAAGCGCGTCTTGATATCACCGCGAATGGAAACTTCGAGCTTTCCGGTGAAGGATTAAACGCAGATGGCACCGTGGACTTGTTTAAAACGACCATTTGTAAAGTCACGAACCTAAAGGGCGAAAGCCATAGTTATCAATTGACCGCTACGTATGAAAGTTACAATGTTCCGGTCGTTTATATCACGACTTCGAACGGAAAAATGGTTTCCAGCAAGTCAAAATATATAACCGGTACATTCTCCATGGATGCAGATAATGTCCCCGGAATCGATTCGATCCCTGAAATGACCATGCAGATCAAGGGACGCGGGCACAGCACCTGGAAGAAGGATAAGAAACCTTTTAACATCAAATTCGACCAAAAGGTAAGCATTCTTGGCTTGCCTTCGAATCGTGACTGGGTCATGCTGGCGAATTATTTCGATCCGTCCATGTCGCGAAACTATATCTCGTTTGAACTGGCTCGGAATATGAATTTTGACTTTACGCCGACAACATTTCCCGTACAGGTCATCTATAACGGAAAATACATCGGAATGTATTGTATCGGAGATAAGGTCGAAGTTGCAAGTGGCCGTGTGAACCAGACGAAGCATTCCGCAGAGGTCGACCGGGATTATCTGATCGAAGTTCGCGGCTATGAATCCGGTTATCGGATGGGGCAGTCTGCGTTTAATGCAGGCTTGCTTCGTGAGATCGCGATCAAAAACCCTGAACCCGAAGAGATCACACCTCAACAATACAAGTACATCTCAGATTATGTGATCGCGGCAAATGAAGCCGTCGTAAATCTGTCGAATTATGAGGATTATATTGACGTTGATTCCCTGATCGACTGGTTTATCATCATGGAGTTGACCTACAACTGCGACGGCGCGTTCAATCGTAGTGTATTCATCCAAAAGAAAGCCGGTCAGAAACTGACTTTCCAGCCGGTATGGGATTTCGATCTGGCTCTCGGTAATGTCGGTAACCTTACACCGGAATATGATTCCTGGGCATGCTCACAAAACGGTTTCACAGATACCGAGATCACGTGGGGCACGTATCTGGTCCAAGATCCGAAGTTCCGAGACCGCCTACAGAAGCGGTGGGAAGAGGTTCGCGGCGTTTTGCGTAAGACGGCGACCGAATCGTTAAAGACCATGCGCCATTTGATGGAAAAAGCCGGTGATGCCAACTTTGCTATGTGGGTAAAGCCGGGTGAAAGACTCGGATGGGAGTGGGATTTCGTATCTGCTTATACGAACTATAAGCAGCACCTGGATTACATCGAGGATTTCTTTGAAAAACGTTTTAAAGTTCTGGACGACGTATTTATCGACCGGAAACCAATGGCGTATTTTAAAGATGGTATATTGTATAAGGGTTCACACGCATTCCTGCCCAGTGGAGAGATGATCACAGTTCCAGATAATGGTGAGGTCGAGCCTGTAACGGTTCCGGAGGCGGAGACTGATACAGGAGCCGATGAGACGGTGGAGGCTACGGAACCGATCACAAATGAGGAACCGCAGGATGTGACAGAGAATGTCGAAACCGAAGCACCCCCAGATCCGCCGGAACCGCCGTCAGATGACCCGCCACCGCCGGCATCTGAAAATAACGAAGATTAAAAAACGCATCAATAACTGCGTGAATGGAAGATACTATGGAAAACGGCAATAAAAAGCTATGGACCAAAACTGAAAAAACGATATTCCGAAGGAACCTGGTCCTGGTGGCCTCCTTCATGATCATCGTCGGCTTGATCATTTTCTTTGCGATCAAGACACGGACAGATCATTCGGATATCACGCCGACGCTGGATGTTTCGGAAATCGACGGACCTGAGCCGGAGTCGACCGTTTTCGATACGAATGCAAAGCGAAAGCAGCACGTCAACGAGGTGATCGAAAAAGCGAATAAAATGATCCTTGGTTATGATTATGATGGTGCGATCAGCTACATCACCAGCGATCCAGAGTATAAGGAGACCTTGGAACTGCTGGAACTGGTCGAGCATCTGAACATGGAGAAGACTTCGCTGCCGACTTGGAATAAAGTCGATAAGGTAACTTGCCTGGCGTTCAATGCGATCGTGCATGAAAGCCGCTTTGCATTTGACGGCGACGAAACCGCTAAGAAGTATAACAATAATAACCTGACAGAAAAAGAATTCAAAGCCATCCTTCAGAAACTCTATGACTCCAACTATATCCTGGTGAACTTGCATCAATTGTCCGAATACACGGATAAACCGCAGGAGGATGGAACGACGAAGACGGTCCGTACGAAGAAGACTTTATATATTCCCGAGAATAAAACGCCCATCGTCTTCGTTCAGCTGGATCCGAATTTCTATAAAAGCATGAGCTCAGATGGCTTTGCTTCCGGACTGGTGCTTAAAAAGGATCAATTGACCGCTCGTTATGACAGCGAAGATGGAACGACCTACGGTGCTTTCGACTATATTACGATCCTGAATGAATTCATTGATGAACATCCGGACTTTTCGTACTGCAACGCCCACGGCGTGCTGGCAATTTCGCCGTCGGACGGCATCTTCGGTTATGATATTTCCGATCCTTCGGCGGATGGATATGCGGATGGTATCAAGCAGATCCAGAATATCAGTAAATACCTTAAGGACAATGGTTATGAGATCGCCAACGGCAGTTACTACAACAAGGTGATCAATGACTTTAGTATCAGCGATTTCAAGGTGGATTTCTTAAACTGGCAGAAGACCGCAGGCGTTCTGCTCGGAGAGGCCGATATCTATGTATGGCCGACCGGTAAAGATACCGGCTGGAAACTCTATTCCGGAGATAAATACGAGTACCTTAAGAGTAAGGGCTATCACTATTATTGCAGTCTCATCAACGTGCAGGAGCCCTATTGGGTGCAGGTTACGGAAAATTATTACCGGATGGGTTGGATCGATGTTACGGGTGCTCGCCTGTACAACGACATGAAAAACAACAAAACGATCTTAAAATTCTTATTTGATGCTTCTGAGATCTACGACACGAGCGGACGGCCGTTCGTATACTAGAAGCAGAAAGGACGAAAAGTGCCGAAACCTCTGATCAAATGGCCGGGCGGTAAGGGCTCCGAGCTGGAACAATTCATGCATCTTATTCCTCAGTTCGATCGTTACATCGAACCGTTTTTCGGCGGCGGCGCCTTGTTTTTCGAACTATCCCCGAAACGTGCGCTGATCAACGATGTGTCTGAATCCTTGATGGATTTCTATATTTTGCTACGGGACCGTGACGAAGCGCTCTATCAGTATCTGCTTTCGTATGATAATTCATTCCGGAATATTCAGACGGTCGCGATGCAGCATTACGAGGATCTATACCAGTTGTTTTTCGAGCAGATCAACCTGAACACCGATAAAGAAAAACTGACGGAAGCCGTTCATGGCCTGATCTATCTGATGGCGGACGATATCGCCGCCGGCTTTACCAAGCGCTTGGTACCGGATCTCGATCTTTTCTTCGATACGCTCGTTTACTACATGACGGATAAGATCATTCGCCTGGCGGCAAACTATAAAAAGTCGCCGATGTCGCAGGAGGACGTGGAAGATAACCTGATCACGGGACTTACCAGCGGATACTATATGTATTTCCGCAATGTGTACAACGATCTTTCCCTGAATCGCGGCGCTCGCGAGTCGATGTCCTATCGCTGCGCGAATTTCTATTTCATCCGCGAATATTGCTACGGTTCCATGTTCCGTTATAACGCGAAGGGTGAGTTTAACATCCCGTATGGCGGTATCTCTTACAACAAGAAGAACTTCCGGCAGAAGATCGAGTATTTGTTCTCCCGGGAAGTCACAGATGTGTTTGAGAAGACGGCGGTCTACTGTCAGGATTTTGAGAGTTTCATCGAGCGCATTTCCCCGGCAGAGGATGATTTTATGTTCCTGGATCCGCCTTATGACACCGAGTTTTCCGACTACGAGGGCAAAGCTTTTACAAAGGCCGACCATGAGCGTCTCGCGACCGTTCTTCGAAAGACGAAGGCGCAGTTCCTGCTCGTGATCAAGAACACCGAGTTCATATACAATCTGTACAGTGAAGGCTTCAACATACTGCGTTTCCAAAACCACTACCTGTATAATGTCAAAAGCCGCAACGACCGCGAAGCCGAACACCTGATCATCACGAATATGGACGTTTCCGGCATCCAGGCGGTAAAATAGATTTTTCATTTGATTTTACGTTTCAAATCCATTATAATGGAGTCAGTTGAAACACCCATTGACCCCGTGTATATCACGGAAACCAAAGAAACGGAGGTATTACCATGGATTTTAATTCGATCAAAGAAGGTGCAGTTAATCTTGCTAAATCAGTCGGAAAGAAGACTTCCGATACCGTTGAAAGTGTAAAGGTTAAGGGAAAGATCTCGACCGAAGAGAAGGCGATCAAGGCTACTATGCTTGAGATCGGTCAGTACGTTTGGGATCGTTTCGAAGAAGGAGAGATCGTTTCCGAAGATTTAATCTCTCTGTGCGAGACCATTCGTGATCATTATCATAACATTGATACATTCAAGAAGGATCTCGAGGATAAGAAAGCCGGTAATGTTCCGGAAGAAGAGCCCGAGGTTACGGATTCCGAGGACGAGGAATAAACAGGAGGACGGTTATGCCCGTTGAATTGAACAGCAGTATTTATAAGTCACCCGAAGACGCGAAGATCGCGGAGGTGAAGATGGCGAATGACGTCATCGCCATGATCGCGGCAATCGCGGCAGAGGAAGTTGAAGGCGTGGATTCCCTTTGGGGAAACACCGGCCATGAACTGATCGAGAAGCTCAGTAAGAAGAACCTTGCAAAGTGCATCATCCTGAATATCAAGGACGGTACGGTACGTATTCGTGTACGTATCGTGATCAAGTACGGCTACGTAGCGCCTGAAGTGTGCGCTGAGGTGCAGGAGCGCGTTAAGACATCGATCACCAACATGACCGGAATGAACGTACAGGCGGTGGATGTATCCGTCTGCGGTATGGAATTATCGTAAGGAGTACGTTGACCATGAAAGCAACTATTCTCAGAACGCACCTTTTCAATCTATTGTTCCATCTGGGATTCTATTCGGATCCCGAAGAGGTGGATCGTCAGCTGCAGTTGTACCTGCAGCCGGCAGAGAAGAAGAAAGTGAAGAAGCAGGAAGAAACCGAGACTTCGGAGCCGGTCATTGAAAAAGTGCATTGGTGGCGTATCGATGAAGAGGATCTTCCGGATCTTACCGAAGATGAATTTGAAACAGTTGCACAGCGCTTTAACGACATTCGTGCGCATTTGCCGGAGATCGACGAGTTACTTAAGGGGTTCCTGTCCACAGGCTGGAAGATGGAGCGTGTAAGTAAGGTGGA
The DNA here is from genome assembly GCA_017543445.1 of Lachnospiraceae bacterium. Classification (GTDB taxonomy): domain Bacteria; phylum Bacillota; class Clostridia; order Lachnospirales; family Lachnospiraceae; genus UBA1201. The sequence goes on from JAFYGB010000045.1 coordinate 87,945, forward strand.
TCTTTCGATCCTGCGTCTCGCGATCTACGAGATCCGTTTTGACGACAACATTCCGGTGAAAGTAGCGATCAATGAAGCAGTCGAATTAGCGAAGCGTTTCGGCGGCGATGATTCCTACAAATTCGTTAACGGTGTTCTTCATAAGGCAGTACCGGAGACAGAATAACGTATGCAGCAAAACGTATACAGTGTATCCCAGGTAAATAGTTACATCAAGAACATGTTTCGCGGCGACGTCATTTTGTCCCGCCTTTGTGTTCGCGGAGAGATCTCGAACTGTAAGTATCATTCCTCGGGGCACATCTATTTTACATTGAAAGAGGGAAGTATATCCGGCGCGGGCTTTGAAGCCGGCGCTTCTTCCTATGGTTCGGGTATTTCTGCTCTTTCCTGTATTATGTTTGCGAGCCGTCGCCCGGGGCTGAAATTCCAACTGCGTGATGGTCAGAATGTAAAAGTGACCGGCTCGGTCAATGTTTACGAAAGAGACGGCAAATACAGCCTGTATGCGGACAGCATCGAGTTTGACGGGCAGGGCGACCTGTACCAGCGGTATCTTGATATCAAAGAGCAGCTCGAAGAAATGGGCATGTTTTCGGAGATCTACAAAAAGCCGATCCCGAAGTATTGCCGCAAGGTCGGCATCGTGACGGCACAGACCGGCGCTGCTGTTCAGGATATCATCCAGATCGCTACCCGGCGGAATCCACATGTGGAATTATTCCTGTTTCCGGCTTTGGTGCAGGGGGACGGGGCGGCGCAAAGCATTGCCCGCGGGATCCGGATGCTGGATACGATGGGGATGGACTGTATCGTCGTCGGACGCGGCGGCGGTTCCATCGAAGATCTGTGGGCGTTTAATGAAATCGTGGTAGCGGATGCGATATTTGCAGCACAGACGCCGATCATATCCGCGGTGGGTCATCAGACCGATTATACGATCGCTGATTTCGTTGCGGATCTACGTGCACCGACGCCTTCGGCTGCGGCGGAACTCGCCGTATTCGATTTCCGTGAATTCATGGATCTGCTCGAAGGTTACCGACACGACATGGATATTACAATGGAGAAGACCATCGATCGATATAAACATAGCCTGAATGAGAAGCTTTTAAGTCTGAAGGCGTTGCATCCCGGGAAGACTCTGGAGCGGCGTAAGGACAGGCTAAACCACATTCGGGAGATGCTGGATCAGAAGATGAACGCGATACTCCTGCAGACTTCGCAGGACCTTAAGCGAAAAGAAGAAAAGATACATACACAGATGACGCATTCCTTAGAGAATGTGAAGAATCGTTTGTCGATCCGGATCCGTACATTGGATGAGGCTTCTCCTCTGAAGAAGATGTCGGCCGGTTATACCTATGCTGCAGATAAAAACGGGCACGGGATCAAAAGCATCGATCGAATACAGGCCGGAGATACGGTGAAGTTATATTTTGTCGATGGTACGGCACGGGCAGAGGTCCGTGAGACGAAGAGGAGCAGTCAGAATGACGATACAGGAAACCTTGAATGAACTGGATGCGATCACGAAACGGATGAGTGAGACCGATTCGCTGGAGCAATCCTTTGCCGAATACGAGAAAGGCATGAAGCTGATCAAAGAATGCGCGGCACAGATCACTGAGATCGAGAATAAAGTACGCGTGCTTCAGGACCATCCGGAAGAAGAGACCGGAAATAACTCGTTCGGAGAATGATAAAATGAGCTTAGATATCGAATATATCGAGGAGATGATCCGGGAGTTTCTTCCGAAGGAGAAGGGTTTCCAGAAGACGATCCTCGAAGCATTGAATTACAGTATTTTGGCCGGCGGTAAGCGTTTGCGTCCCTTGATCATGCATGAGACCTACCGCCTGTTTTGTGATGGACCGATCACGCCGGATCTGAAGGCGATGATGGTAGCTCTGGAGATGATCCATTCTTCCAGCCTGGTCCATGACGACCTTCCTTGTATGGATAATGACCGCTTTCGCCGCGGAAAGCTGACCACCTGGGCGAAATACGAGAGTGAAGCCACCGGAGTTTTGGCCGGTGACGCTTTGATGATCTATGCGTTCGAAGTGGCTTCTTCCGCCTATGCAAAAACGAAGAATCCGGAGCGCCTGTGTAAGGCAATCCACATTTTGGCAAATAAGACCGGCATCTATGGAATGATCGGTGGCCAGACGGTAGATGTGGAATTGACCGGACGCCCCATGTCTGCGGAAGAATTGGATTTTGTCTTCCGCTTGAAGACAGGTGCGCTTTTGGAGTCCGCGATGATGATTGGAGCCGTTTTGGGCGGCGCGTCCTTAAAAGAGGTGGAGACCTGCCGAAAGATCGCGGAGAATGTCGGCGTGGCGTTCCAGATCCGCGATGACATCCTGGATGTTACCGGTGATGAAGCGACCATCGGAAAGCCGCTGCACAGTGACGAGAAAAACAACAAGACGACCTATGTATCCTTGTATGGAATGAAGAAAGCACAGGAGGACGTGGAGAGACTGACCACGGAAGCGATCCGTATGCTTGAGGAACTTCCGGGTGACTCCGATACGTTAAAAGCGCTGTTTACTTCCATGATCGCTAGGGAGAAATAGGTTCGGAGGTGTTTGCATGTATTTGGAATTGATCAAAAAACCGAATGACATCCAAAAGATATCTCCGAAGAATTATAAAGTATTGGCCAGGGAGATACGGGATTTTCTGATCGAAAATGTCAGCCGCACAGGCGGGCATCTTTCGTCTAATTTGGGTGCCGTGGAACTGACCATGGCGATCCATCTTTCCTTTGATCTGACCCGTGATAAGGTGATCTGGGACGTGGGACATCAGTCTTACACGCATAAAATCCTGACCGGTCGCAAGGAAGGCTTTAAGAACCTGCGTTCCCGCGGCGGTATGAGCGGGTTCCCGAAGCGTAAGGAGAGTCCGTGCGACGCCTTTGATACCGGACACAGTTCGACGTCGATCTCTGCCGGCATCGGTATGGCGCAGGCCCGCGACCTTCTGGGGGAGGACTATCACGTGATCTCTGTGATCGGTGATGGTGCATTGACCGGAGGCCTGGCATTTGAGGCGTTGAATAATGCCTCGGCTGTCAAGGGGAATTTCATCATCGTTTTGAACGATAATACGATGTCCATCTCGGAAAATGTTGGCGGTGTCAGCAATTTCCTCGGAAAGATGCGAACGTCGAAGATCTACACCGGTATTAAAGAGAGCATTACGGGGAACCTGCGCAGGATCCCTTCCGGTGAGGATATCCACGATGTGATCTCCACTGCAAAAGACAGTATCAAACAGTTTGTCGTTCGTGACGGCATGATGTTTGAGGACATGGATATAACGTATTTAGGACCGTTTGACGGTCATAATACGAACCAGTTGATCAAGGCGTTTCGCAGCGCAAAGCAGGCGAAAGGCCCTGTTTTGCTACACGTACTTACGAAAAAAGGAAAAGGTTATCCATTTGCAGAGGCAAATCCGGGAAAGTTCCACGGGGTCGATCCCTTCGATCCGCAGACCGGAAAACTGCTTCGTAAACAGGAGAACTTTACTTACACCAAACTGTTTTCCGATTGCATGATGCAGCTGGGTAAACAGAACAATCGTGTGGTCGCGATCACGGCAGCCATGGCGGATGGGACCGGCCTGTCGCGGTTTTCCAGACATTTCCCGAATCGTTTCTTTGATGTCGGTATCGCTGAGGCACATGCAGTGACATTTGCTGCAGGACTTGCGGTCGCCGGGATGAAACCCTATGTTGCGATCTATTCGTCTTTCTTGCAGAGAGCGTACGATTCCATCTTGCATGATGTCTGCATGCAAAACCTCCCGGTCACTTTTGCAGTCGACCGTGCAGGTATCGTCGGGAAGGACGGCGAGACACATCAGGGTATATTCGATCTGTCCTATTTGACTTCGATCCCGAACCTGACGGTCATGGCTCCGAAGAATGCATACGAGTTTGCGCAGATGTTCCGTTTCTCCCACACGTTCGAGGGCCCTCTGGCCATTCGTTATCCGCGTGGAGAGGCATTGCTTGAATATAAGAGTTATAATTCCAAGATCGTTTACGGTAAGGCGGAAATCATGAAACAATCCAAAGAGAACACACTGGCTCTCGTTGCGATCGGTTCCATGACGAAGGTCGCCATGGAAGTGGCGGAACGACTGGAGAGCGAAGGAGCGGACGTTACCGTGATCAACCTTCGATTTGCAAAACCCTTGGATCTGGAATGTATCAAATCTTTGAAGAATTACAAGAATATATTTACCCTTGAGGAAAATGTGAAAAAGGGTGGAATCGGTGAGCAGATCGCCGCTTACCTCATGGAATTGCGTTCCCGTGCAAAGGTCCGGATATTTGCCGTTCCGGATCGTTTTATCCCGCATGGATGTCCCGATGTCTTGATGAAAGAACTCGGACTGAATGCGGACCACATTTATGAAGAAGCTGGAAAAGCGCTGAAAGGTTTGAAGGAAGAGCATGAGTGAGAAGAAACGCCTGGACGTATTCTTAGTCGAGACTGGCAGGGTCAGTTCCCGGCCGCGTGCACAGGAACTCATTAAAAACGGAGCATGTACGGTCGATGGCGTTTTGACTACGAAGCCCGGGGCCTTTGTTACCGAAAACAGTGATATCCAGCTGGATCGGGATGAGATCCCTTATGTAAGCCGTGGCGGTATGAAACTGAAGAAAGCGATCGATACCTTTGGAATCGACCTTAACGGACGTGTCTGCCTGGATATCGGCGCTTCGACGGGAGGCTTTACGGACTGCATGCTTCAGGAGGGTGCATCGTTCGTATACGCGATCGATTCGGGGCATGACCAGTTGGATATGCGCCTTCGCGAAAACCCTGCGGTGTGCTCGATGGAAGGCTTTAATGTGAAAGACCTTTCGCCGGACCGCCTTCCCGGATATTCGGATCATGAAAAACCGAATTTTGCCGCGGTGGATGTTTCTTTTATTTCGATCACGAAACTATTGATCCCGGTTTGTTCAACGCTTTCCGAAGAAGGAGAACTGGTATGCCTGGTGAAGCCGCAGTTTGAAGCGGGGCCGGCTGCCGTAGGAAAGAAAGGCATTGTCCGCGATCGAAACACCCATCTGGATGTTTTGATAAATATCTATAATTTCCTTCGGGGCATGCCCGAAGATATAAGACCCGAATTTCTCACTGCCACGTACTCGCCCGTGCTCGGCGGTGATGGAAATACAGAGTTTCTGTTTCACCTGAAGAAGGGCGCAAAAGGCGCTGACTCGATCGAAGTTCTGGATCGTGTCGTGAACGAAGCTCACCACGCTTTTGATTTGTAAATAAGGAGAACTGTTGTGAAGAATTTCGGACTGTTCGTCAATCGTTCTAAGGATGTTGACGGTAATATCACGGATGCGATCCGTACCTATCTGCTGGAACATGATGCAAAGTGTTTCGTATACGACATGCCGGCCAGCTATGAAGAGCGTCAGAAGAATAAGGCTTCACTGCCTGAGGACACGGATTGCTTGATCACACTCGGCGGAGACGGCACCTTGATCCAGGCGGCACGTGACATGTATCTTCGTGACATACCTGTCATGGGTGTGAACTTGGGGCATCTGGGCTTTCTGGCAGAGATCGATAAGGACCGCGTGTTTCCATCCTTGGATCGTTTACTGAAGGATGACTATGAGATCGAAGAGCGGATGCTGATCCAGGGCGTTATCCTGCATGACGGCAAAGAGGTCATGAAAGACATTGCCCTGAATGATATCGTTTTAAATCGTGTGGGACATATGCATGTGATCGATTTTGACGTATATGTCAATGGCGCTTATTTGATGAATTATCGGGCCGATGGCATGATCTTTTCGACGGCGACCGGTTCGACTGCATACAACCTGTCGGCAGGTGGCCCGCTCGTAGTTCCGACCGCACAACTGATGGTCATGACGCCGATCTGCGCCCATGCGCTTAATGCACGCTGCGTCATTATTGACGCCTTTAGTACGATCGAGATGCGGATCAAACCTTCGACGAGCGCGTCTTCGAAGGAAGGCTGCGTGCTTGCATATGACGGAAACCATATCGTGGATCTGAACGAGGACGATGTGATCCGGGTATCTCGTTTTGAACGGCCGACTCGTTTGATCAAATTATCACAGACCAGTTTTATCGAACTTCTCAGAAAGAAGATGCAATAGGAGATCAGCATGAAAGAGAATGCGCGTCAGAAGAAAATACTGGAACTGCTTTCGTCAGGACCGGCTCAAACGCAGGAAGAGATCGTTTTATACCTTCAAAACGAAGGCTTTTCGGTCACTCAGGCTACGGTTTCGCGCGATCTGCAAAAGCTCAATTTGAACAAGGTGTCCGAGAAGGGCAAAAAAAGCGTTTATAAGCTGGATGAGAGCCGCTTATATTACGAGAATACAGAGGATTTCAAGAAGATGCCGGACAGCATGCGGCGTCTTCTTCGTGTGTTGACTGAAGGATTTTCCCACGCGGATGTCGCGCAGAACATCCTGGTCATCAAGACGGCACCGGGTATGGCGATGGCTGTAGCCGCAGCGCTGGATTCCCTGCATTACAAAGAGATCGTCGGCTCCATCGCCGGCGACGACACGATCTTCTGTGTTGCAAAAACGAATGAAGAAGCCATCTTACTGCAAAAGCGTATTCAGGACATTATTAAAACAGCCATGGCATAGGAGGGCGCATGTTACATTCACTGCATATTGCAAATGTCGCACTGATCGACGAGATCGATATCGGCTTTACACCGGGACTGAATATTCTGTCCGGTGAGACCGGCGCCGGAAAATCGGTGATCATCGGTTCGGTATCGATCGCGCTGGGCGGCAAATTGCCGAAAGATATATTAAAAGATCCGCAAAAGAGCGGGTTTATTGAACTGGGATTCACACTGGACCGGATGGATGATTCCTTTGTTTCACTCCTAGAGGAGAAGCAGATCGATGTCCCGGAGGACGGGGAATTACTGATCAGCCGCAAGATCACGGGAACGAAGTCCGTTTGCAGGATCAACGGGGAAACGATCTCGGCTTCGGATCTTCGTGATATCACAGATCGGCTTCTGGACCTGCACGGACAGCATGAGCATCAGTCTTTGCTGAAGAAAGCGAAGCACCTCGAGATCTTGGATGAATTCGGTAAGGCGGAGATCGCTGAATCTAAACAAAAGGTCGCTGAATTATACCGTACGTACCAGAAGACACTGCACGATTTGTCGGAGATGGACCTAGACGACACGAAGCGTTTCCGTGAGATGGATTTCTGTGAGTATGAACTCTCTGAGATCGACGCTGCCCATCTGATTCCCGGTGAGGAAGAAGACCTGATGGCGCAGTTTAAGAAGGCTTCGTCTGCGGCGTCCTTGGTGCAAGGCCTTTCGGAGATCTACGACGAGATCAATGCTTCCCGCACATCGGCGTCAGAAGCTGTTGAACGCTCATTAAAAGTCATTTCCCACCTGGTAACGCTGGATGACGGGCTGGGGCCGATCCGCGATGAACTGATGGATCTGGAAAGCCTGATCCGCGACGTTTCTTTGGACGTGAACGCTTACCTTTCCGGGATTTCACAGGATGAGGAACTGCTCAACGAACTGCAGGGACGTTTGGACCTGCTCCATGATATGAAGCGGAAGTATGGTAATACTTACGACGAGATCATGGCACATCGGGCATCCTGCGAAGAACGGTTAACGTTTTTGCGGAATTACGAAGAGAGAAAGAATACATTGACCGCACAGAAGCAGCGCTTGGAAAATGATCTGACCGTGGCTTGTGATGCGTTGACAAAATTGAGAAAGAAATACGCCAAAAGTTTCGAGAAGGAACTGAAAGAGAGCCTGGTCGGACTGAATTTTCTGACCGTTGAATTTGAGGTTTCCTTTGAGAAGGCGGAGCATTTTAGTGCGAATGGGACCGATGATGTGAGTTTTCTGATCTCGACGAATCCCGGTTCGCCGATCCGGCCCTTAGAACAGATCGCCTCCGGTGGTGAACTTTCGCGTATCATGCTTGCGATCAAATCGATCATGGCGCGTACCGACGATGTAGATACACTCATTTTTGATGAGATCGATACCGGTATCAGCGGACGAACTGCACAAAAAGTCGCAGAACTTCTGGGAAAGATATCGAAGGACCGTCAGGTCATCTGCATCAGCCATTTGCCGCAGATCGTTTCGATGGCCGACACGCACTTCCTGATCGAGAAGGATACCGACCAGACGAGCACACATACGGATATCTACATGTTGGATGAAGAGGCCAGCATTAAAGAGCTTGCACGTATGTTAGGAGGCAAAGAGATCAACGACCTGGTGCTGGAAAATGCACGCCAGATGAAACAAATGGCAAAATCCGAGACCCGCGCATGATGTTTACATCTCGCGGGTTTTGTGGTATACTCAAATGTGGCTTAGTTGCCGTTTTTACCAGGAGAGGAGGTACCCATGGGAGTGGATCCTAAGCTTGTTCCGACGATATGTGTGATCGGCGGCTCGGCGGCCGGCATGACCGCTGCGATTTTTGCTGCAAGATTCGGCGAACGGGTTATCCTGATCGAAGGAAACGACAAATTAGGCCGCAAGATCTATGCGACGGGTAACGGAAAATGTAACTTCTACAACCGGGATCAGGACTATCGGCATTTTCACACCTCCGGGGATCCTTCATGGATATCTGAGGTGCTGGCGCACAAAGAGGATACCTTCCTTCTCGATTTCTTTCGGGAACTTGGCCTTATGTCCATCGAGCGTCACGGCGGATATTATTATCCGGTCAATGAAAGCGCTGCGACCGTCGTTGCATGTCTGGAAGAAGAGTTGCAGCGTTTGCATGTGGAAATCATCCTGAAGGATCGCATGCGAACATTGACTCGCGAGAACGGCGGATTTCGTGTGCTGCTTCGTTCCGGAAGTAGTTATTATGCAGATGCCGTGATCCTGGCGATGGGTGGCAGCGCTTCTCCAAAACTTGGGAGCGATGGAAGCGGTTATTACTATGCGAAGAACTTCGGCCATACGATCGTCGAACCTTTGCCTGCCTTATGTCCATTGAAATTGGAACCTGCAGGAACCGATTTTTCCGTCTGGTCGGGTGTTCGTTTGACCGATGCATCGATCACATTATTGGTAGATGGTGTATCAGTTGCATCCGAGCGAGGTGAGATCCTTCTGACGGCCTACGGCGTCAGCGGTATCCCGGTGTTTCAGATCTCCGGTATCGCGGCGGTAAAACTGGCACAGAAGAAAAATGTCAACATTCAGATCGATGCAGCCCCGGACATGGGGGCAGAAGAGGCGAAGCAAGCATTCTCTGAATGGAAGGCTTGCTTCGGGAAGCGCACCTTACAAGAGCAACTGTCCCGGATCTTTCCGACTAAAATGGTCGAAGCATTTTACCGTTCTTCGGACCGAAATACTCCGATGGCGAAACTGGACGATGCTTCCTTTGCGAAAGCATTCGACTGTTTCAAACACATGACATTTACCGTTTTGGATACCATGGGATTTGATCAGGCGCAAGTCAGCAGCGGAGGTGTTTCACTTTCGGAAGTATCCCCCCAAACCATGGAATCAAAACTTCGACCCGGCTTATATTTCGCGGGTGAACTGTTGGATGTTTACGGCGATTGCGGCGGATATAATCTGCAGTTTGCATTTACCGGCGGTGCCATCGCCGGCCAGTCTGCAGCCGAAGCATGCACGAAAGCGCGAGAGGGGATGAAACGATGATCCTTCTTAAACAAGTGAAGATGCCGGTCAGCCATAGCAAAGAGGAACTCGAACAGAAACTGTCGCAGATCTGTGCGAAAGCATTTCAGACGAAATACAGTTCCTATCGGTTACGTCGCAGATCCCTTGATGCACGTCGCAAAGGCGGCGCCGATGTAGCATATGTCTATGAAGTCGCTTTGTTTTTCGATGGATGGGATTCTCAGAAGCAGCAGAAACAAGCGGAACGCGCCTCACGAAACCGAAAGCTCGGCGCGGACATTTCGTATTTGGCAGAGAGCGATGAGAATTATCTCTTCGAAGAGGACGCCAAACGCCTGCGCACATTACTTCAGGATGAAGAAAGTCACGCCGGATCGATTCCGAAGATCGCTGTCGTAGGCTTCGGACCCGCAGGATTATTTGCTTCTTACCTGTTATCTATGGCAGGCCTGCGTCCCGTCATTCTGGAACGTGGCCAATGCATGGAAGAGCGGACCGAAACCGTCCGAAATTTCTGGAAACGTACGGAATCCTATGGTTCGCTTCCGGAAGAGGAGATGTATCCAGATCCCGAGTGCAACGTTTCTTTCGGTGAGGGCGGCGCCGGAACATTTTCCGACGGAAAACTCAATACCCTCATCAAATCCAATAAAGATTATCACCGGTACGTTCTGGAGACCTTGGTTTCCTTCGGCGCCCCGGAAGATATAATGATCAGTTCGATGCCGCATGTCGGCACGGACTGCCTGCGCGATGTGATCGTGCGTATGCGTAAATGCATACAGGCGCAAGGCGCTGATGTACGGTTCCAAACACGCGTGGATGATTTTTCTTTCCGTGAGGGAAGACTTACCGATCTGAAACTGGCAGACGGTGAAACAATGGCTCTGGACCGTTGCATCTTAGCAACTGGTCACAGTGCTCGCGATACGTTTCGCGTATTGCATTCACATGAAATCCCGATGGAAGCGAAACCATTTGCCGTCGGCGTTCGGGTGATGCATCCGCAGAGAATGATAGACAAAGACCAGTATAAAGATGCTGACGAGCATTATGATCTGCCGCCGGCTTCGTACAAATTGACCGCACAAGTCGGTGCGGGCGACACTTCGCGTAGCGTTTACTCATTTTGTATGTGTCCCGGAGGATATGTGGTCAATGCTTCTTCACAACCGGGTCGCCTGGCCATCAATGGTATGAGTGACCATGCGCGCGACAGTGGTGTTGCGAACAGTGCGATCGTCTGTAATGTGGAACCTTCGGACTTTCCTTCGAAGGAAGTCCTGTCCGGCGTTGATTTCCAGGAGGATCTGGAGAGAAAAGCGTTTCGCGTCGGTCACGGCGCGATCCCGACGCAGCGAATGGGGGATTTTATGCAAGCCGAACCTGTAAAACAGGACGTGGAAGCAACCGGAGAAGAGACGATGAGACCTATGACAAAGGGTGGCTATCACTTCACAGAATTGGACGATGTACTTCCGGTTTTCGTCCGTGAGGCGATCCGGGAAGCATTGCCCGAGTTTGATCGAAAATTGCCGGGATTTACACGCCCGGATGCGATCGTATGTGCGATCGAAAGCCGGACTTCTTCACCGGTGCGGATCCTACGAGATCCGGATAGCCTGCAGAGTAGTTTTGCGGGACTGTATCCCTGCGGTGAAGGCGCCGGATATGCCGGCGGCATCACGTCCGCCGCGATCGATGGACTGCGTTGTGCGGATCGGATCATCCGTGAAGTGCTGCAAACGATCGAGAATAAATAATCAGATGGAATTTCAGGAGTTTTAGAAATGAACAACCGAGAACTGTTAAAAGATAAAAAGAGAATCGTCATCAAGATCGGATCGTCCTCCTTAACGCATCCGGAGACGGGCGACATCAACTACAACAAGATGGAGCAGTTAGTGCGTACGCTCGCCGACATCCGCGGCATGGGTAAGGACGTCGTTCTGGTTTCTTCCGGGGCGATCGCCGTCGGCCGTAAGTCCATGGGCATCAAGCCCGAGACCCTCAGCCAGCGTCAGGCATTGGCCGCCATCGGTCAGGCCCAGCTGATGATGACCTATCAGAGACTGTTCTCGGAGTATAATCAGAAGACGGCGCAGATACTCATGACAAAGAGTACTATGACGAATGACCTGAACCGTAAACTGGCTCAAAACACCTTTGAGGAGCTGCTCCACATGGGTGTTATCCCGGTCGTTAACGAGAATGACACCGTTTCCACGTACGAGATCCAGTTTGGTGACAATGACCGCCTTTCGGCGATCGTTGCGGCCCTGATCCATGCGGATCTCTTGATCCTGCTGACTGACCAGGACGGCATGTACACCGATGATCCGCGGACGAATCCCGAAGCCGAGTTTATCGATATCGTTCCTTACGTGAATGAAGCCTACATGAAGATGGGTAAATCCACGTCCAGCAGTGACGTAGGCACCGGCGGAATGAAGGCGAAGATGGTCGCCGCCCGCATTGCGACCGGTTCCGGTGCAGACATGATCATCACCAACGCAAATCACGTGGAAAAACTCCTGAATATATTGAACGGTGATCAGATCGGAACCCTGTTCCTGTCGCATAAAGATCCCGATTTCGATATCATGGATTGCTTATCGGATGATCACTCATGAAGATATGACCGAAAGGAAAATGCGGTATGGATATACGTATAATACCCAACAAAACCGATATGGATTGCCGAAGTCTCGATGAAGAGTGGCTGCTTTTGATCGATCGTGAGAAGATCACGACCAACATCGGCACTGGTATCGTCCCGTTCAATCGAATCTACTACTACACATATAATGTAAAACGTAACGTCCGTGAGGAGATCCTTCCTGACGTATCGAAGTACGAGGTGGCTCGGTTTTCATTTGCCGAAAAGAATTGCCCGTTTTTGTACTTCTTCACGATCAATTTCGATCATTATCCGAACGCTACGTTTACGTTGTTCCGCTACAACGCGAAGGACATGACTTGCAGCGAGGTATATCGTTACGAGGACAATTTAAAAGAATACATCACTTCGAAGCATCTTTCTGTATACGTACTGAATGAGAACTATTTCATCATGCAGTTCGAGTATCTGAAAGAGTTGGCTTCGGGGCAGTCCGGTTATTACGAGTTTGCTTCTTTCCTGTACGACATAGCGGCGGCAAAGAAGCATCAGATCCTTCTGGAAAATATTGAGAAATACGGCCTGCAGCAGGTCCTGCCCATCGTGAACAATGTATGTTCGCTGAAAATCGGGTATTCTGTATTCGGCCCGGGCGAGAGTAAGGAGCGCCTTACGAAGAATGAGGCCGCGCAGGAAGAATTGTGCCTGGTCACGATCTCGCAGTTTATTTCGGATATCATTATCGGCAGCAAAGGGCTGACGCGCGAGTTGATCGACAGCGTGTATTACGAGGAGAGCATTATCAACGTGAAAAAACACGGGAAATATCTCATCTACACGAAGGTGCGGCTCTTTGATAATTCCGTCGACACGGTATTCTATCAGTTTTCTACGAAAGAAGTCATAGTAGTCCGTAAGGAAAATGCATCCGGTAAGGAACAGACGTCGTCGTTTTTCAGTCTGGCAGGCCGCCCTTGTGTGGCACACTATACGTCGAAGTTGTTGGAGATCCTGGATGTGAAGAATAAGGAGATCCTGCTGCGTTTGCCGAAGGATTCCGAGATCGTTGACATCGTTCACGATTATATCGTCCTTCAAATCGGCAAGAAGGGCTTGATCACGGCACAGAAGACCTATGAGATCTATCAGTATCCTTCCGTTAAGCTGGTGTCTAAGCTGAAGAGCGAGTCGCTCAAATGCATCAGCCAGACGATGCAGGATATCAATCTGATCACAAGATAAATGAGGTAGAGAAACAAAAATGGATGAAAAGAAGATACGCCGGATCAATGAACTGGCGCATAAATACAAGACGATCGGTTTGACACCCGAAGAGACGGAAGAGAGGGATATCCTTCGTAAGGAATATATCCAGGCCTACCGTGATAATCTTCGTGCGCAGCTTGAAACGATCAAGATCGTACAGCCCGATGGCACTGTGATCGACGTTAAGAAACGTCACGATGAAAAATACGGGATTCAGGAAGAGCCAAAGGCTGTCGACGGAGAGTGTTGAGATGAGCACGATCGTCGAAGATAAGAAGATCCTGCGCGGGCAGATGAAGACGCTTCGCGCCGGTATCTCAGAGGCGGATCACGTTAAATACCGTCTTCAGGTCCTGGATTGGTTTCGCAAGATATGCGATAACATAGACGGAGATGATACGAACCGCATACAAAAGCCAACCGCATTGTTTTCGTATATCGATATCGAGCGGGAAGCGCCGACTCGCGGCACCATCGAGATCGCCCTTAGGAAAGGGGTGCCGGTCTTTTTGCCGAAGACCTTTCCGAATGGAGTCATGGTGTTTGTCGAAGTATCCGACCTGTCGGAACTGACAGAAAGTAAGTATCACATTCCTGAGCCTCGCATCATCCCGGAGAAAACCTTGGTTTTGGGTCGCCCTGAGTGGGAAGAGATCATCTGTGGATATGTAAAAGCGAAGATCGACTATCGGGATATTTTCGCCGAGGAGTATAAGGATGCGCTGATGTTGGTCCCCGGGCTTGCATTTTCCGAGGAAGGATATCGTTTGGGATATGGCGGCGGCTTTTACGACCGTTATGTTTCAGACGCTCCCTTCACTACGGTCGCTATGGCGTACGATTTTCAGATCCTTCCCGATATACCGAGGGAAGATCATGACGCGAAATGCGACAAAATGTATATTATTAAAACGTTGTAATGAGGTCATCCCATGCTGAATGAAAGAGATCTATCCACCTATGAAAATCTGCCGGTCGTTCCGGAAAATGAACCGGAGCGCCAGTTTTACTATATGGCGCAGATTCGCAAACTCGTAAAGCAGAAACAAGAAGAATTGGGACGTCCTCTGAAAGCCTACCATTTGTGCGTAGGATGCCAGATGAACGCAAAAGACTCGGAGAAACTCCTCGGAGTCCTTTTGGAGTGCGGATACGTCGAAACGGATGATGAAATGAATGCCGACTTCGTAATCTACAATACCTGCACCATCCGTGAAAATGCGAACCTGAAGGTTTACGGTCGTCTGGGCGTTCTGGGAAGTAAGAAGAAGCAGAATCCGGATATGATCATTGCCCTTTGCGGATGCATGATGCAGGAAGAGACCGTTGTCGAGAAGATCAAAAAGAGTTACCGGTTCGTTGACATCATCTTCGGCACGCATAATAACTTTAAGTTGCCGGAGCTTCTGTATAATCGTTTGACGAATAAAAAGCCGGTCGTTGAGATCTGGGAAGACACGACCATGATCGTGGAGGATCTGCCGGCGAAGCGCGTATATCCGTTTAAATCGGGTGTCAATATCATGTACGGTTGTAATAATTTTTGCACATATTGTATCGTTCCCTACGTTCGCGGACGCGAGAAATCCCGTGCGCCGGAGGAGATTCTGGATGAGATCCGCAGGCTGGTCGAAGACGGTGTTGTTGAGGTCATGCTGTTAGGGCAGAATGTCAATTCCTACGGGAAAAACCTCGAGACTCCGATGACATTTGCCGAGTTGCTTCAGAAGGTCGAGGAGATCCCGGGCCTTCAGCGGATCCGCTTTATGACTTCCCATCCGAAGGATCTTTCGGATGAACTCATCAAAGTCATGAAGAATTCCAAAAAGATCTGCCGCCACCTGCATTTGCCGCTGCAATCCGGAAGTTCTGCCGTTCTTAAACGAATGAACCGCAGATACACGAAGGAGCATTATATCGATCTGGCGGAGAAGATCCGCCGCGAGATCCCCGATATCGCTTTGACGACCGATATCATCGTCGGTTTCCCGGGCGAGACGGACGAGGATTTCGAAGAGACCATGGAAGTCGTTGAACGCATTCGTTACGACAGTGCGTTTACATTCATATATTCGAAACGGACCGGAACGCCGGCGGCTATGTTTGAGGATCAGATCCCGAAGGATGTAGTTCAAAAGCGTTTTGATCGGCTGCTCGAAACGGTACAAACCATCGCCGCCGAGCAGTGTAAGAAGGATGTCGGAAAGTGCGTCGACGTTTTGGTCGAAACGGTTTCCGAAGAAGATGGGAAAATGATGGCCACCGGCCGCATGAGCAACAATACGATGGTGCATTTCGAAGGCTCAAAAGAGCTTTACGGACGCATCGTTCCCGTGCATATCACTGAAGCGAAGGGGTTCTATTATTTCGGGACCTTAGCGTAGAAGGCGCGGGTAGATCTGGAGGTATTTCATGACACCGGTTTCCAAACTGTCTCCGATGATGGAGCAATATATCGAAACCAAGAAAAAGTACAGTGATTGCATTTTGTTCTATCGCCTCGGCGATTTTTACGAAATGTTCTTTGATGATGCCCTGACAGCGTCGAAAGTTCTGGAGATCACATTGACCGGCAGGGACTGTGGTATGGAAGAACGTGCACCGATGTGCGGCGTTCCGTTCCATGCTGCTGAGTCTTATGTCAACAAACTGGTATCCGAGGGCTTTAAGGTCGCCATCGCGGAGCAGATGATCGACCCGAAACTCGCGAAGGGCTTAGTACCGCGTGAGGTCATCCGCGTTGTTACGCCGGGCACGATCTTAAGCGCCCAGGCACTGGATGAAACGAAGAATAACTACATCATGTCTATCTTTTACACAGATCGTAATTTCGGGCTTGCGGTTTCCGATGTTTCGACCGGTGATTTTTCGATGACCGAAATCGGATCTGAAAATGAATTGATGGACGAGATCTGCAAATTCAACCCTTCGGAGATCATTTGTAACGAGCCGTTTTTGATGGCGAACTTTGACTTTGAAGCGCTGAAAGGTCGCATGCATGTTGCGATCAGCGCTTTGGATGTGGCCTATTATGATGAACATCGCTGCAGATCCACGCTGCTGGAGCATTTTCATGTTGCTTCTCTGGATGCTTTGGGCCTGTCCGGATATGACAGCGGAATGATCGCCAGCGGCGTGCTTCTTTTGTATTTATATGACACGCAGAAGAACCACATGGAGCATATCACGCATATTCGGCCGTATACGACTGGCGGTTATATGCTGCTGGACACGTCCACACGTCGTAACCTCGAACTCGTAGAAACACTGCGTGAAAAACAAAAGAGAGGCACGTTGCTCTGGGTTCTGGATAAAACGAAGACCGCTATGGGCGCACGTCTGCTGCGCCGCTATATCGAGCTGCCGCTTTTATCTGCGCAGGCGATCCGCAAGCGTCAGGATGCAGTCGAAGAACTGGTCATGAATTACATTGACCGCGAAGAGATCCGTGAGTACTTAAACCCAATCTACGATCTGGAGCGACTGCTCGGACGTATCAGTTATAAGACGGCGAATCCGCGCGACCTGCTCGCATTTTTGCAGTCCTTATCCACCTTGCCTTATATCCATGACCTATTGTCGCAACGTTCGAGTGAACTGTTTAAGGAAATGGCGGAGAACTTTGACGACTTGCAGGACCTGAAGGATCTGGTCGAGCGCGCCATCTGCGAAGAACCGCCGATCTCCGTGCGTGAGGGCGGTATCATCCGCGAGGGCTTTTCCGAAGAAGTCGATACTTTACGTTTGTCGAAAACGGAAGGTAAGGACTGGCTGGCCGAGCTGGAAGCGAAGGAGCGCGAAGCCACTGGCATCAAGAACCTGCGTATCAAGTTCAACAAAGTATTCGGCTATTATTTTGAAGTTACGAATTCGTATTTGAATATGGTTCCGGATTACTTCATCCGAAAGCAGACGTTAACGAATGGTGAGAGGTTCACAACACCGAAGCTGAAGGAACTGGAGAATTCCATCCTGGGAGCCGAAGATAAACTTATTTCTCTGGAATATGAGCTGTTCTGTCAGGTGCGCGACCATATCGCATCTATGGTGGAGCGTATCCAGGCGACGGCTCAGACGATCGCGATCACCGATGTGATCGCTTCCCTGGCGACGGTCGCTCAGCAATCCAATTACATTCGCCCGAAGATCAATGAAAAGGGCTTGATCGACATCAAGGGCGGCCGCCATCCGGTCGTTGAAAAGATGATGTCGGATAAAATGTTTGTGGAGAATGACGTTCTCCTCGATAATCATAACAATCGCATCGCGATCATCACGGGACCGAATATGGCCGGTAAATCCACGTATATGCGGCAGGTGGCGCTGATCACGCTGATGGCGCAGATCGGTTCGTTCGTGCCTGCTTCGTCGGCGGATATCGGTTTGTGCGACCGCATCTTCACGCGTGTCGGTGCGAGTGACGATCTGGCCAGCGGCCAGAGTACCTTTATGGTCGAGATGAACGAGGTGTCAAACATCCTGCGTAATGCGACGAGGAACAGCCTTATCGTGCTGGATGAGATCGGGCGTGGTACTTCGACTTACGATGGCATGAGCATCGCATGGGCAGTGGTCGAATACATCAGTGACACGAAACTGCTGGGAGCGAAGACATTGTTCGCAACGCATTATCATGAATTGACCGAACTCGAAGGTGCGCTCGGCGGCGTGACGAACTATTGCATCGCCGTGAAAGAACAGGGCGATGATATCGTTTTCCTCCGTAAGATCATTAAGGGAGGCGCAGATAAGAGTTATGGTATCCAGGTCGCAAAACTCGCCGGTGTTCCGGACGCAGTCATTCGCCGTGCGAAAGAGCTGGTCGAAGAACTCACGGACAATGATATCGCGATCCGTGCAAAAGAGATCGCGCAGGCCGGTCTAGGCATCAAAGAGAAGAAGCGGATCCCGAAAGAGGATGATGTGGATTCGAATCAGCTGACACTGTTCGATACCGTTCAGGAAGACGAGATCATAAAAGAGATCCTCGAGATGGATACGGATAATATGACACCACGTGACGCGTTTAACGCATTGTGTAATCTTCAGAACAAACTGAAGAACCGGATATAGGAGGTGCGGCATGGGTAAGATACAAGCACTTTCACAGGAAACGATCAACCAGATCGCTGCGGGCGAGGTGATCGATCGTCCGGCCTCAATCGTAAAGGAACTCGTGGAAAATGCGATCGACGCGAAAGCGACTTCTGTTACCGTTGAGATCAAAGAGGGCGGCATGTCGCTGATCCGTATCACAGATAACGGAAGCGGTATCGAAAAAGACGATATCAAGATCGCCTTTCTGCCGCATACGACCAGCAAGATACGTTCTGCGCTGGATCTGCTTACGGTTTCTTCACTCGGATTTCGCGGTGAGGCGTTGTCGAGTATAGCGGCTGTCTGCCAGGTCGAACTGATGACGAAGACCGCGGATGCGATCTCCGGAACCATGTATACGATCGAGGGTGGTCAGGAGAAGTCCATGCGTGACGTGGGCGCACCTACCGGTACGACGTTTTTCGTTCGTAACATCTTCTTTAACACACCTGCCCGTCGCAAATTCTTAAAATCGGCGCAGACTGAAGCGGGATATATTTCAGCGATCATGGAGAGCATTGCGCTTTCTCATCCGGATATTTCTTTCCAGTTGATCGTAAACGGGCAGAGCAAGTTATATACCAACGGCAGCGGCAAACCGGCGGACGCCTGCTACAGCGTGTTCGGCCGTTCTGAAGTTGCTGATTTTCTGGAACTGCCGGAGTCGACCGTTGAGGATCGGTTGAAACTCACCGGTTTCATCGCTAAACCGAGTCGTTCGCGTGGAAACCGCGACATGGAGTATTATTTCATCAACGGCCGATATGTAAAGAGTAAGATCATCGCGGCAGCGATCGAAGAAGGCTATCGGGGCTTCCTGATGCAGCACAGATATCCGATCGTTTGCCTGAATATCGAAGTAGCGCCGGAACTGATCGACGTGAATGTCCATCCGGCGAAGATGGAACTACGTTTCCGCAATGAGGATGAGGTGTTCCACCTAGTGCGGGATGCGATCATTGCCCGCTTAAAACGGCAGAATCTTATCCTGGATACGGACGAAGAGGAAGTCGAAGAAAAACCGAAGCAGGCCACACCGGCTCCGGAGCCTTTTATGAAGGCGCGCGAGATCGTGAACCGTCAGCATGCACAGAGTACGCGTCCGGAGTATGTTACCTCGGATCTTCGTTCCTCTTCGGAGGATCTGAAGAAAACGATTGCAGCGTATGAAGGAGCAGCTCCTGCAAAAGAGACGCAGCCATCGTTAAAGGGCGATCCTTTCCTTGTATCAGAGGAAGCAGACGAACTTCCGAAGTTCGAGAAGAATATACCTGCTGCGGTTACGATGGCGGAGTCGGAAGTACAGACGGAAACCAAAACAGATTCACCTGTGGTTCCGAACATTATTGCAGAAACGACCACGCCTTATACGACGAAGGCGGTCGAAACCAAAGATGAGGAGCAGGTCAACTTATTTAACGACGAACTTCTCCGCAAGGAATTAAAGTCGAAGCATCAGCTGATCGGACAAATATTCGAAACCTACTGGCTGATCCAGTTTGAAGATAAGCTGCTGATCATGGACCAGCATGCTGCACACGAGAAGGTCCTCTACGAAAAGAACGTGAAGTTCTTTAAAGAGAAGCAGGCAGAGTCCCAGTATGTCAGCCCGCCGATCGTTTTGCATCTTTCGCATCGCGAACAACAGTGCCTGGAGAACTACATGTCGTATTTCGAGCACTTCGGATACGAGATCGAGGAATTCGGAGCCGATGCGTACGCGATCCGTGCAGTTCCTTCGAACTTGTACAACTTAGATCAACAGGAACTGTTCATCTCGATCCTCGACGAATTGATGACCTACGCGCCGCTGCGTACTGAAGAAGATGCGAAATCCATGGCGTTCGGCCTGTTTATCACGAAACTGGCAACCATGGCCTGCAAGGCAGCGATCAAGGGAGACATGAAGATCTCATTTGCCGAGGCCGATAAACTGGTCGACGACTTATTGAAACTGGACAATCCCTATATGTGCCCACATGGAAGACCGACATTGATCTCCATGTCCAAATATGAATTGGAGCGAAAGTTTTCACGAAAGATATGATGAAGAAGAAGCCTTTGATCGTGCTGACCGGCCCCACCGCTGCGGGAAAGACAGAGTTATCTCTGAAGATCGCAGAGCGTTACGGGTGCGAGATCATCAGCGCGGATTCGATGCAAGTATATAAATATATGGATATCGGCTCCGCGAAGATCACGGCCGAAGAAATGCGGGGCGTCCGACATCATCTGATCGACGTCCTTATGCCGGAAGAGGATTTTTCCGTATATCGCTTCGTGCAGATGGCGAAGCAGGCCATCGACGAGATCTATGAACGCGGAAAGATCCCGCTCGTAGTCGGCGGCACGGGCTTCTACATCCGTGCTTTGCTGTACGATGCGGAGTTTACTGAGGAGAGCGATGACAATGCGGTCCGCAGCCGCCTGGAAGCGCTCGCGCAGGAGATCGGTCCGGAAGCTCTGCATGATAAACTGCGTGCGGTGGACCCCGAAAGCGCAGAGATCATACACCCGAACAATGTCAAGCGTGTGATCCGTGCACTCGAGTTTTACGAGCAGAACCAAAAACCGATCTCGGAACACAACGAGGAACAGAAGGCGAAAGATTCGCCCTACGATTTCTGCTATTTCGTTCTGAACATGGATCGGGCGGTCTTATATGACCGGATCGAGAAGCGTGTGGATGCGATGGTTCAGGCAGGCTTGAAGACAGAAGTGGAACGCTTGCGAAGCATGGGATATACGCGTGATCTGGTTTCTATGCAGGGTTTAGGTTACAAAGAGTATCTGGATCACCTGAATGGTGAAATCTCCGAAGAAGAGGCCATTTACCGCATTAAACGCGATACCAGACACTTTGCTAAGCGACAACTCACGTGGTTTCGCCGTGAAAAAGAAGTGATCTGGCTGGATAAGAAGAATTGTCCTTCCAAAGAGGAAGAGAAAAAAGAGATCGAACGTTTGCTCGACGAGATCGACGGACATGTTCGAACGATATTGGATTAGGAGATCAGTTTTGGATAAATTTTTGAATGATCAGGATCTGGTCGCGATGTATGAAAGACTTGGTATTTCCCGAGAAACATATGAGAGCGGCCTGCGTGCACTGGATGCGCTGAAGGAACGGTTCGAAAGGATCGACCGCATCGCGGAATACAACCAGATGAAAGTGCTTGCTGCCATGCAGGAATGCCATGTAGGCGAGAGTGATCTTTTGGCAACGACCGGTTACGGATACAACGACGAGGGCCGAGATAAGCTGGAACGCGTCTATGCGGGAACTTTTCATACAGAAGACGCAGTTGTGCGTCCGCAGCTCATTTCGGGCACACACGCGCTTACAGTGGCCTTATTCGGCGTTTTACGCCCGGGGGACGTCCTTCTTTCGGTCGCAGGGAAACCCTATGACACATTGGATGATGTGATCGGCATATTCCGGCAGGCGGACGGTTCCTTACGCGATTTCGGTGTGACTTATAAGCAGGTCGACCTGAACGAAGATGGTGAGCTGGATCTGCCGGCCATCGAGCAGGCGGCTGCGCAGCATCCGAAGGTCGTATATCTGCAGCGATCAAAAGGATATGAGACACGGAAAACATTTTCCACGGCCGACATCGAGCAGATGGTCAATGTCGTACGTCGTGTGCATCCGCAGGCCATTATTATGGTCGATAACTGCTACGGAGAGTTCACTGAACTTCGGGAACCGAGCGACGTGGGAGCGGACCTGATCATCGGTTCACTAATCAAAAATCCCGGCGGCGGCCTGGCTCCTGTCGGCGGCTATATTGCCGGGAAAAAGAAATACATCGAGATGTGCTCAAACCGCATGACCAGTCCCGGACTGGGTAAGGAAGTCGGCCCGAACTTAGGAACGATCCGAAGCTTCTATCAGGGCTTTTTCCTGTCTCCTACGGTCACGGCCGGAGCGGTAAAGGGTGCCATCTTCCTTGCGAAACTCTTCGAGGATCAAGGCTACTCCGTATTTCCCGCATCGTCGGAAGAGCGCTACGATCTGATCCAGACGGTGACATTCAACGATCCGGAAGGAGTATGCGCGTTCTGCCGCGGTATCCAGGCGGCGGCTCCCGTAGACAGTTACGTTACACCGGAGCCTTGGGATATGCCTGGCTATGACGCACAGGTGATCATGGCGGCCGGAGCCTTCGTTTCCGGATCCTCCATAGAGCTTTCTGCGGATGGACCGATGAAACCGCCTTATACGGTATATTTTCAGGGCGGACTGACCTTCGATCATGCAAAACTCGGTGCCTTGAAGGCACTCGAAGAAGTGCGGAAGTATTTGAAGGATAAGGCTTGATCTACGATCTGTCGAAATATGAGGGGCAATAAATGCCACTATACATTGACCTCGAAATATGATAAAATTAGAACTGCTGAACGACCATTTTATTCCCTCCAGAGCAGAAGGAGTAATATGAGACATCTCGCTATGAAAGAGATTCCGATCGACCAGCGCCCGTATGATAAATTCGAAGCTTTGGGCGCGAATGCACTTACCGAAGTGGAATTGCTTGCGATCCTGTTGCGTTCGGGAGATCAAACCAAGAACTCGCTGGAATTGGCACGGGAGATACTGGAACTTCCCGAGGTCCATGGCGTTGGCGGACTGATGAATGTATCGTACCACAACCTCATCGCCATTCGCGGCATCGGTAAGGTTAAGGCCACCCAGCTGCTCAGTATGGCGGAGTTGGTCCGTCGGATCATAAACAGTAAGAATGACGCTGCAAAACAGGTTTATTCCGATCCTGATTCCATTGCAACACTGTATCAGGCAGATTTGGCGTATTGCCCGGTCGAACAAGTCTGGCTGACCTGCCTGGATACGAAGAACCATTTGCTTGCACGGGAAATGATTTCCCAAGGCACAGTGAATTCTTCCCTCGTTTCTCCGAGGGAGATCTACCTGTCGGCCATAAAACACGGGGCTGTAAGTATCGTGCTGGTACATAATCACCCGAGCGGTGACTGTACGCCCAGCGATGAAGATATCAATCTGACCATGCGTACACTGGAAGCCGGGAAGAACCTGGGCGTTTGTCTGTTGGATCATATCGTTATCGGCGGAAATACTTTTTACAGCCTGAAAGAACACGGAGTTTTCAAATGAAAAAGAGAAGATTCGATTTCCTTTTTTCAATTAAATACATATTGTTGATCTTGACCATCGTTTGCCTGGTCTCTTTGGTCATCACGTATTCGAGAGGCGACACGATCGGGGTCTATAAGACCGCGGTCTCAAAGTTGTTCTCGCCGATCTCGAATGCGATCACGGGGATCGGAGATCATTTTTCCGAGAAACGTAAATTGAATGCGGATAAGGAAGAACTGCAGGCGAAGATCGAACAACTGGAAGAAGAGAATCGATTGCTTCTCGAACAACTCAAGAAATATCAGAGCGACTATTACTCGTTGAACGAGATGAAGTCGCTGCTTCAGATCAAAGATGAATTTTCTTCCTATCCGATGGTAGGAGCGAAGGTCATCGCAAAGGAAAACGGAAACTGGTTTTCCAAATTCACGATCAACCGCGGCAGTAATGATGGAATCGAGAAGGATATGAACGTTATTGCTGCCGGCGGTTTGGCCGGTATCGTTACGCAGGTAGGACCGGATTACGCCGTCGTGACTTCGATCCTGGATGACCAGATGAACGTCAGTGCCATCGGACGAACTTCACGTGACTCCTGTATGGTCATGGGCGATATCGACGCGATGTCGGAAGGGTATATCCGCCTGATGTACATGAAGAAAGATGCCGATATCCGTGAATACGACGAGATCATTACTTCACCTACGAGCAGTAAGTATCTGCCGGACCTGACCATCGGCTACGCTGTTCTGCTCCAGACCGATCCGAATAACATGA
Source organism: Lachnospiraceae bacterium (assembly GCA_017543445.1). GTDB lineage: Bacteria > Bacillota > Clostridia > Lachnospirales > Lachnospiraceae > UBA1201. Next base: position 112,548 of record JAFYGB010000045.1, read on the forward strand.
CGATGTCCGGTTATCTGATCCCTGCCGTTGACTTCGAGAACATTGAGAACGTCATGGTGATCATGAAGCGGAAGCAGTAAACCATTTTCCGATGGGAGAGTAACTTATGAAACGCATCCTTTTGCAGAGCTTGTTGATGGGATTGCTCATCATCCTTCAAGTCAGTGTCCTGAATCGGATCCCTTACTTGAATGCTTCGCCGAACTTAATACTGATCTATACATTTTCGGCCGGCCTGCTCCGCGGAAGCGTGAATGGTATGCTTACCGGTTTCTTTGGCGGCCTTATCATGGACGTCATTCTGGGCCAGTACATCGGTTTTTCTTCCCTGATCTATATCGTTATCGGTTTCCTTACGGGACTGACTTATCAGCGTCTTTCGACGGATGTACCGCTGGTACCGATATTGATATCTTTTTTCAGCGAACTGTTCTACCATTCGTATATATACATATTCCGGTTCCTCGTTCGCAACCGCCTGAATTTCGGGTCGTATTTTAAGAATATCATTTTCCCGGAAGTTGTATTTACCATTGTTGTTTCCGTTATTCTGTTTGGTTTGCTGTATTACGGGAATAACCTGTTGGAAGACAACGAGAAAAGGAGTGCTTTGAAGTTTGTTTAAGGAGATACTGAAGATCTGCAAGGAGATCATGCAGCGGTTTTTCCGGTCGCGCCTGTTCCCCGTTATGTTGATCTACTTATTGTTATTCATAGTGTTGATCACACGATTGTTCCGACTCCAGATCGTGGAGCAAAAGGAACATATGGATAATTATATCCAAAAATCCCTGAACACGATCACAACGAAGAGCACCCGAGGAAATATATACGACCGAAACGGCGTTATCCTGGCGAAAAACAACTTGGTATATTCCGTTACTTTGAAGGATACCGGCGCTTATGTTAAACAGGCCCAAAAGAACCAGTGGGTATACGATCTGGTGACTTTGCTGGACTCCTGTAATGAATCATTTGAGACCTATTTGTCGCTCGGCCTTTCCGGCTCGGATAAGGAGGGCGAGATCTATACATATACTTCATCTTCGGAAACGCAGAGACTGCGTTTGCTTCGTGATGTCTATGGTTTGCAGAACACCTCGCAGCTGGATGATGCAGCCGGGAAGTATCCTTCCGATATTTCTGCCGACGAAGTCGTGAAGATGCTCGAGAAGAAATTCTATTTTGAGCGCTGGGTGGATGAAGAAAACCAGCCGATTCAGGTATCGCCGGCAGTTAAACTGAAGATGCTGAATATCCGCTGGGCTTTATACAACATGCGTTATACGAAGTATAAATCCATCGTGGTGTCCAGTAACGTTAAGGATCACACGGTCTCCAGCGTTTTGGAACATGCCGACGAGATCATCGGCGTAGATGTGGAAGAGGAGTATGTGCGCGAATATCCGGACGGACAGTATTTCGCCCATATCATCGGTTATACCGGTAAAGCCAGCACCGACCAGCTGGCAGAATTACAGTTAAAAGATCCGAACTACGAGTACGGAGATATCATCGGACGAAGCGGTATCGAAGAATTAATGGAGCTTTCGCTGAAAGGAACAAAAGGCGAACGGTCCATGTATTTGGATGCTGCCGGAAAAGTCATCGAAGTCATCAGCGAAGAACCTGCGCAAGTAGGACAGGATGTTTATCTGACCATCGACCACGATCTGACGATCGCCTGCTATCATATTCTGGAACAGACGCTTGCTTCCGTTATCTGGGATAAATTGGTATTTGAGGATGTAGACACCAGCGAGCTTTCTTCCGATGATGTCGTGATTCCCATCAAGACAGTCTATTTTCAATTGATCAACAACAACGTTCTTTCTACGCAGCATTTCGCTGATCCGGACGCCGGAGAGGAAGAAAAAGAGATCTTTAACGCGTATAAAGCCGAATATGCAAAAGTCGTTGCTTCGGTCAAGGAACAGCTATCCGCTGACCAGCATAAAAAACTGAACGATCTCGATGAGACCTTGCGCGATTACATGATGCTCATCTATAAGTATTTGAGCGAAGAGACGAAGATCATACAGACCGATCGTATTGCGAACAATCATCCAAAATATAAGCAGTTTATTTCCGGTGAGCTGTCACTGCATGACTTCATTTATGCAGCCATCGCAAATGAATGGATCAATACTTCCGCATTTTCCGATCTCGGTAAGTATGTCAACGGAGATGCAGTCTATGATATGATCCTGAATGAACTGTTCTCGAAACTGGAGGATTACGAAGATTTCTCCAAGCGAATCTATAAGAACCTGATCCGAGATGAAGTGATCTCAGGTTCGCAGATCTGCCTGGCGTTATATTCACAGAAAGTACTGGAACCGGACGCAGAGAGCATCCAGTTGCTGAAGCGCTCCGGCGCACAACAGACGTACGAATTCATGCGCAAATGCATTAAGGATATTAAGATCACACCGGCGCAGCTGGCCTTGGATCCTTGTAATGCATCCTCTGTCGTAACCGATGTTAAGACAGGCGAAGTATTGGCTATCGTTTCTTACCCCGGATACGACATCAACCGTTTTTCCGGTACGGTCGATGCATCCTACTACAGCGCATTGCTGAACGACGCATCGAATCCTTTGTATAACTATGCGACCCAGTCCCGTACCTCACCGGGTTCCACTTATAAGATGCTGACATCGATCGCGGGTCTGGAGGAAAAGGTCATCACCCGCGATGAGTTGATCGAATGTCTCGGTATCTATGATAATGTAACACCTTCGCCTCGATGCTGGATCTTCCGTACCGATGGCGTGACGACCCATGGTCCGTTGAACCTGGTCGGCGGTCTGGCGAACTCCTGTAACTACTATTTCTACGAAGTGGGTTACCGCCTGAGTATGGACGCTTCCGGAAATTATAACGAAAGTCTGGGCCTTGCAAGGTTAAAGACGTACGCCGAGAAGTTCGGCTTCGGTTCACTGTCCGGTATTGAGCTGGATGAGACGAACCCGATGGTTTCCGATGCATTTCCCGTTCTGTCAGCCATCGGACAGGGTACCAACAACTATACAACGGTCCAGCTGGCTCGTTATGTAACTGCGATCGCCAGCAGCGGTAATCTCTATTCTCTGTCTTTGATCGATCGTGTTGCAGATGCAGATGGAAGAACGATCACGGATTACACGCCCGAAGTCCAGAAGATCGAAGGCGTTTCCCAGGAAACATTCCGTACGGTACAGGAAGGCATGCGTTCCGTTGTTCGCGAAGGTACTGTAAATCTGTATTTTAAAACATCGGATATCGATATCGCCGGTAAGACCGGTTCCGCGCAGGAAGATACACATCGCCCGAACCACGCACATTTCGTTAGTTATGCACCCTATGATAACCCGGAGATCGCTGTAACGGCTTCGATCCGAAACGGTTATACATCCGCATATACCGCTATGCTGGTACGGAATATCTATGAATACTATTATAAAGAGATCACGCTCGAAGAGGTGATCAGCCGTGGTGCTTCGAACAGTAACAACGGCGATGTCGGAGACTGATATACAAAGGAGGTATGGATCGTGAGCGTTGTAATTGCTATAACATCCGGAAAAGGCGGAGTCGGAAAAACGACTTTGTGTGCAAACATTGGATATGCCTTATCACAGTTAAAAGCCAAGACGATCGTGATCGATCTGGATACCGGCTTACGTAATCTGGACCTGCATATGGGGACGGATATTCCGATCATCAACAATCTTATGGATATCGCAGAGGAGCGCTGTGAGCCGGATCAGGCGATGGTCGCGATCAAGGATGCACCGAATCTGTATTTAGTCGCTGCGGCACAGACGCGGTCGAAGAGTGCATTGACCAAAGCGAAACTGTCGGAGGCGTTGAATAAGCTGCGTCCGTTATCGGATGTGATCCTTCTCGACTGTCCGGCCGGGATCGATAACGGTTTTATTGAAGCTGCAACGCTGGCAGACCGGGCCCTGGTCGTTACGACACCCGACCGTACTTCGGTTCGCGACGCAGACCGCGTGATCGGAATATTGGAAGCGGAGAATATGCATTCCATCGATCTGGTGATCAATATGGTGCAGAAGAAACTGATCCGCAAGCACGCCTGCATGTCGAGCAATGAGATCGAAGAAGCCTTACACGCGAACTTGATCGGTGTATTTCCTATGGAAGTAAAGATCGCACAGGAAAATAATCTCGGTCAATTTTCTTCTCGCCGGAAACACGGCAGCGGTAAAACGTTCCGAAAGATCGCGGATTTTTTGATGAAAGATATCGCTCCGCAAAGTAAGGCAGATGCATCGAATAGCGATGCATCCGAAGAGAGTAAATAATCAAGCAGTATCTACGTTCGCACAGGATCGTAACGAATATGACGGAAAGGAGGCAGTATGTTCAAAAAGTATAACCTGAAGAACTTGAACGTTCGTATCATCATCATCGTTATCCTGCTTTGCGCTATCGGCTTCCTTTTGATCCGCAGCGCTACGAAAGATAATATCGACTACCAAAGCATGCCGCAAAGACAGATCTTCGGTATCGTTGTCGGCATGATCGCGATGACCGTTATGATGCTGATCGATTACAATCTGTTTTTCAAAGCATGGCCGGTCGTTTTTATAACCAGTGTGGTTTTACTATTGATGGTCCGTTTTTTCGGAAACACGACACTTGGCGCAAAACGTTGGGTCGACCTTCCCATAATCGGCCGTGTACAGCCTTCCGAGTTTTCGAAGATAGCGATCATACTGAACCTTGCGGCTGTATTGAATTATCGTAAAAAACATGTGAATTCTCCGCTGACCTGGGGCATGATCCTGGCTCTTATCGCGCCACAATTGCTGCTGATCGTGATCCAGCCGGATCTTTCGACGACGATCCTATGTACGATGGCTATCCTGACCATGATCTATGTTGCGAAACTCAGCTATAGGATCATCGCGATCGCATTGGCCGTAGTCGTTCCTGCAAGCATTTGGTTCATCTATTCGCTGCTGAATGGCGATAATCTGTTCCTGAAACAGTACCAGGTAAACCGTATCCTTTCGTTCGTCGATCCGCAGAAATACCAGGATAAGATCTATCAACAGGAAAATGCGGTCATGGCGATCGGTAGCGGCGGCTTTTGGGGAAAGGGCCTAAATACGACCAGTTTTGAGTCGGTAAAAAATGGTAACTATCTGTCCGAGGCACAGACCGACTTTATCTTCACCATTGCAGGAGAGGAGCTGGGCTTTGTCGGCTGCATGATCATTCTGGGACTGTTTATCACATTGATCATAGAGATCATGATCCTGGCGAAGAATGCCGACAGTCTGGGAGGCCGTCTGATCTGCGTAGGCGTGGCCAGTTTCTTCACCTACCAGACGTTTATCCATGTAGCGGTAAATCTCTGGCTTATGCCCAATACCGGATTACCTTTGCCGTTTGTAAGTTATGGTCTCAGTTCGATCATCAGTAGTTTCATGTTGCTGGGCCTCGTTTTGAATGTAGGTCTGCAACGCAAGAAGAAGGAAAAGAAAGAAAGCATTTTCAGTGATCTGTAAAGGAGAGAACATGAACATAGGATTTATCGCGCATGATGCTAAGAAAGTATTGATGCAGAACCTGTGTATCGCGTACCGCGGTATACTGAGTAAGCATACCTTATACGCAACTGCGACGACTGGTCAGTTGATCGAAAATGCTTCCGGACTGACGGTCAATAAATTCAACGCGGGCCACCTGGGCGGCGAGACTCAGCTCGGAGCCATGATCGAGAATAATGCGATCGATATGGTAATCTTCTTACGTGATCCGCTGAGTGCAAAGAGAGGCGAGCCGGATGCGCATGCCGTGATTGCTTTGTGTGATGTCCACAGCATTCCATTGGCTACAAACCTGGCGACGGCCGAACTCCTGATCAAAGCGCTGGAACGCGGCGATCTGGACTGGAGGGAGGCGTACAAATGATGCGAAACTGCATACAGCCCGTGTACAAAAAGGTTTCAATTGTGCTGGCCGCATGTTTGCTCTGCTTTTCTGTAACTGCCTGTGCGAAGAGTGATAATATCATGAAACCCTATCAGCCTATGGGCTACACAAAAGATGCGGACGCCTCAGCAGAAGCGGTGTATACGAATGATATCGATAAACCGATCAAACGATTGGATGGCGTAGCCGATAATACGATCGTGATCAAAGACGACAGTGAGTATGATCTGACGGATATCACTGCAGGACAGGCGCTTTTAGTAAATCTTACCAGTGGCGAAGTGCTGCTTAGCAAGCAATCCCTTACCGCGATCCCTGCCGGTAATTTCACGAAACTCTTTGCCGCTTATGTCGTATTCAGCGAAGAAGAGGACCTGAGTCGTTCCGTATCGATCTCTCAGGACACGTATAATTTAAGCAGTAACCTAGTTCGCTGTAAATTTCAAAAAGACGAGACATATAAGCTCGAGGATCTTCTGTATGCTTCCTTGATGTACTGTGCAAACGATGCGGTGATCGCATTAGCCCTGGGACATCCCGGAGGAAGTATCTCTTCCTTTGTTAAAGAGATGAACGAGCTTTCCGATGAACTGAATCTGAAATCCACCGAATTTTCAAATATTTACGGCTATCCCGTGAGTGGATCAAAGCAGGAGACGACCCTGCTTGATGTATTCACAGTCACACGGGAAATGCTTGAAAAGTATCCGGAATTCACCGAGATCATCTCGAAACCGGTCTATTACTGCACCTATCAAAGCAGTAAGAATGCACCATTGAGTGTGAACTGGAATGCGTCGCTTCCCTACTATAATACGGAAGAGAACTACACGCTTCCCGAACACTTGTACCTCGATCTCGTCGGCGGCATATGCGAGCCGAGTTCCTGTACTCCTTCCCAGATATGCTGCGTATTCCGTGACTATTACGGGACGATGTATTTAGCGCTTTTGGCCGGCTGCACATCGTATGAGCATTGCTATGAGCAGATGCAGAATCTGGTTTTGCACATTCCGGCCATCTATTGAGAAAGCCGATTCTTTTTGTCTTTTTGTGTTGCATTCAGAGCCGGTTTGATGTATAATTAAACCATGGTTGAGACGTGAAAGTTGAATTCAAAATAAACGAAAACGGAGGACTAGCACATGATTGAAATTATAACCGGTAGAAAAGGAAAAGGGAAGACAAAATACCTTCTTGAGAAGGCAAATCAAGCGATGGAAGAAACGCGCGGAACCATCTGCTACGTGGATAAATCCACCAAACATATGTATGAGTTGAATAATCAGATCCGACTTATCAATGTTTACAGTTATCCGGTTTCTTCTTATGAGTCGTTTATCGGATTTGTATCCGGTCTGATCGCACAGGATTACGACCTGGATAAGATTTATTTTGACAGTTTCCTCACCATTTCGAAACTTGAAAACGATTTGAGTCGTCTTTCCGAAGCCATCAGTACTCTGTATTCCATGAGTGAAAAATTCCATGTTTCATTCGTCCTTTCCATTTCTTTGGATGAAGCGGATCTGCCGGAGTATATTAAACAATTCGTAACATTGTCACTGTAATAAACGTTAATGGTTAAAGGGGTGCGTTATCGCAGCCCTTTTTCTAAAGGATAGGAGTCTTTAAGAAAGGAGGTCGAAGCCGTGAGCCGTCGATCCGAGCATCATATCCGACACTCAAAAAACGATCTACGCAGCCAGAGGGCCATGAAAAATGACATGTACCTTCCGTATTGGGCTTTGATCGCCTTGGCTATCTGCGTGTTATACTTTGTTATCTCGATCTTTCGTCTGAATGATCGACGCGCGGTCTCTTCGTATCAGGTGATCAGCGGCAGCAACAGTACGTCGAATGTTTACACAGCGGTCATCCTTCGTGATGAGACGGTCGTGAATAGTCCGATGGACGGTTACATGAATTACTACACCAAAAACGGAGAGCGTATCGGAGCCTCGTCGATCGTTTGTACGATGGACGCGAAAGGTGACTTCTTCAAACGCATGGAGGAGGAACTGAAGGAACACGGGAATAATGACCTTTCCGATGACACATTAAAAGGCTTCCAGTCGGTATTGGCCCAGTTTAATCAGAACTTTGATGTCAATGATTATTCTCGCCTATACTACGGAAAATACGACATCACCACAGACCTGATGGATCTGCTGAATACCGATGTATACAACCAGATCTCGAAGAATGCAAAAGGTGAGTCGGTCTTTGAAGCGATCCGTTGTACGGTACCGGGCATCGTAATGTTCAGTTTCGATAATTACGTATCCTTGAAACAGGAAGAGATCAATGAAAGCCTGTTCAACCGATCCAAGTATGAATTAAAGAAGATCGCGGCCGGCTCGCATGTTGAGAAGGACGCTCCTTTATATCGTATCGTTAACTCCGATGCATTTTCTGTGATCTTTCCTCTGGAGGAAGAGGATAAACTTCAGTATTTCCTGAGTCAGAAGATCACGATCATCTTCAAAGAAGAGGGCGTTACGCTGGAGGGCGCATATTCGCACTTCTCCGGTGCGGATAAAAAGCGATATGCTAAAGTCGATTTTTCGGGCAATGGTTATCCATTCCTGAATTTGCGTTTTGTAGATATCCAGATCGCGGATAGTAATATTTCCGGTTATAAGATCCCGAAATCTGCCGTGACGGAAAAAGAATACTTCTCCGTCCCGAAGGATTACGTGAATACTTCCAAATCCACCCCTTACATGATGGTATATACCGATACCGGTAATCTTTCGAAGCGTCAGGTGTCCATTATCAAGTCAACGGAGGATGAATACGTTATTTCTGCATCCGATATCGAAAGCGGAGATGAGTTGTATTATAAGCCGGATGAGGACATCCCTTATGATTCTTCCCAGGAGAGTACATCGACGGTAAATCTTAGATATCGCCTGTATAATACCACTAAGATCAAAGGCGTTTATAATATTGACCGTGGATATACCGTTTTTAAACCGATCGAGATCATCTATACGACCGGGGATGGTTATTACATCATCGATAAACAGGCACCCTTCACTGTGAAGGAATATGAGCGCATTTCCATGAATGCAGCAGAGTACGAAGAAGGAGATTTCGTCTACTAATGATTAGTGTTAAAGAAAACTTATATGATATAAAACAGAGGATCGAAAAATCTGCTATTAAAAGCGGCCGAAATCCCTCGGAAATAACCCTTATCGCGGTCAGCAAAACTAAGCCTGTAAGCATGCTGAGAGAGGCGTATGATGCAGGGCAGAGAATATTGGGTGAAAACAAAGTTCAGGAGCTCTGCGATAAGATACCTCAGATGCCCGAAGACACCGAATGGCACCTGATCGGACATTTGCAGCGAAACAAGGTAAAGTATATAATAGGGCAAAAACAGCCCTCCCTTATACATTCTGTAGATTCGGAGCGCTTAGCGGCTGAGATCGATAAAGAGGCAAAAAAGAAGGGTGTAACGGTCGATATCTTGCTGGAAGTGAACGTCGCAAATGAGGAGACAAAGTTCGGAATCTCCCTCGAACAGGTCCCCGAAATGATCGACAAGATCGCCGCTTTTTCCAGCCTTCGTATAAGAGGGCTGATGACGATCGCTCCTTATGTGGAAAACCCCGAAGAAAATCGTAAAATTTTTCAAGATTTGCGCAAAGTTTTCCTTGACAATCAGTCGAAAAAAGCACATAATGTATGTATGGATGTTTTGTCCATGGGAATGACAAACGATTTCGAGGTCGCAGTCGAAGAAGGAGCGACCATGGTGCGTGTCGGAACCGGGATCTTCGGTGAGCGGGACTATACCAAAATGAACGAAAACTGATCTGTAGACTTATACTAAGGACCATACATAGATTTATAATTATTCGGAGGGAGAAAAACTATGGGATTTATGGAGAGTTTCAACTTCAAGAACATTTTCAAGATCAATCCGGACTCGGATTACGATGATTTTGACGATGATGACTTTGAAGATGAGTTGGAAGAAGAGGAAGAGGAATTCGCGACAAGCAAGAAGCCGAGATTTTTCCGCAAGAAGAAGGAAAAGTATTCCGAAGAGGAAGACGAGCTGGATGAGGCGCCTGCTAAGTCATATTCAACGACCGATTACTCCAGAAAGGCTAAAGAAGCAGAGCCTGCTCCTCGTAGTTTCGGACCTCGTCAGGTTTCAACAGGAGGTGTAGCAAAATTGAATCCTCGTAACATGAATGTGAACGAGATCAGTTTGATCAAGCCGAAGAATGACGAAGATGCAAAAGCAGCGATCGACGCACTTAAGGAAGGCAAGACTGTTATCTTGAATCTCGATGGTTTGAATAACGAACTTGCACAGCATGTATTCGATTACATTTCCGGCGCAAGTTATTGCATGGGATGCAATCTCGATACGATCGCAAGCAGTATTTTCGTATTCAGCCCGATCCATGTTCAGCTCTCCGGTGATTTCAAGGGCGACGCTAAGGGCTTGGAGACTTCTACAAGCAGTTTCCGCACGACCCGTTATAATGAGTATTGATTCAAGACATAATCCCGCGGATGACACAGCGGAATTACTTCTTACAAAACGTCATTTGATGGATTTGGCAGATCGTTGCGAGCAGAGATCGGTGCCGATGTTCAGTCGGTTCCTTAATCTGGCTGAACAGTCGCTGATCGCGGAAGATGTCCAGGCCTTTGCGGGTGTGGATGTTAAGATGGATGGCGGACATGAATTTGCCGAACGAAGAGTGGCCTGTTTTTATCCGAGGGGTGCTCAGTATTTTGAAGATACTGCGCCCCCTTTTTCTATGATTACGATCCGCCCGAAGAATGGACGTTTTGCCGAGAAACTGTCGCATCGTGACGTCCTCGGCACATTGATGGGACTGAATATCGATCGTTCCTGTATCGGTGACATTCTGTTTTTGAATGATGCTTTGGGGAGCATTCTGGTATTCGTGATCTCCGAGGAGATCGCTTCGCTCATCATTGATGGAGTGGATCGAATGAAACATACGTCTGTTGTGTGTGAACCGGCACCTGTGGACCTTATCGTTTCTTATCAGCCTGTATTTCGCGTAGTTAAGGCGAGTGTGGCATCGCTGCGTCTAGATGCTCTGGTCGCTGCTGCATTTTCCGAGTCCAGATCGAAGATGACGGCGCTGTTTCCAGCAAAGAGAGTGTTTGTGAATTCCCGTCTTACGATGCGGCCGGATCTACTGATCAAAGAAGGAGACATCGTTTCAGTACGAGGTTTCGGGCGCTTTCGTTTTACGGAGGTTCTCGGTAAGTCCAAAAAAGACAGGCAAATGGTGCGATTACAAATCTATGATAATTAAGGTATTAATATGAGCGAGGAAATCAAAGGCAGGCTCGTCCTTCCTCAGGGTAAGAAAGCTCCTCAGAAACCGATGGATCGTCGTATCGTTTTGGTGATCTGCCTGGTTGCTTTCGGTATCCTGGTCTTTCTGGATCAATGGACGAAGCACCTGACCAATATACATATACATAATAAGCAGCCCATTTCCCTTATACGAAATGTGCTTTCATTAACGTACGTAGAAAACCGCGGAAGTGCATTCGGCATGATGCAGGGGCAGTTCATCATCTTTTATATCATTACCGTGATCCTTTTGGGCGTGGTGGTGTTTGTGTTTTTGCGCACACCTTGCACCAAGCATTATTTACCGATCTTCGGTGTGGCCGTTACATTGACCGCGGGTGCGATCGGAAACTGCTACGACCGTATCGTTCGTGGTTACGTTATCGATATGATCTATTTTGAACCGATCGATTTTCCGGTTTTCAATGTGGCAGACATATATGTTACGTTATCTTGTTTTATGTTGGTATTCCTCTTTTTCTTCCTGTATAAGGATGAGGATTTTGAAATGTATAACCTGCGTAAACCAAAGGAAACCACAGAAAAAGATACAAAAGAAAGCGGGACTGATTCCGAGACGAAGATATGAGTGAACTCGTTTATACCGTAACCGAAGAGAACAGTGAGGAAAGGCTGGACAAATGTCTGGCTCTTCTTAACGAGAACTTTTCACGTACGTTTATAAAGAACTTGATCGTTGATAAACGTATTATGGTAAACGGAAAATATCAAAAGCCGAGTTATATTACCGTGGAAGGGGACGTCCTGTTGATGGACGTACCGGACCCTGTTGTGCCAGATATTCCTGCACAAGATATCCCTTTGAATATCGTGTATGAAGATGACGACGTAATTCTGATCGATAAGCCGAAAGATATGGTCGTTCATCCGGCTCCCGGCCACTACACGGATACACTGGTCAATGCTTTGATGTTTCATTGTAAAGACCATCTGTCTGGGATCAACGGCGTTTTGCGGCCGGGTATCGTGCATCGTATCGACCGAAATACGACCGGGATTCTGATCGCGTGTAAGAACGATGCAGCTCATCAGGCGATCGCTAAGCAACTGTCTGAGCACTCCATCACACGCCGTTACTATGCATTGGTTTACGGGGATGTGAAGGAAGATGGTACGGTTGATGCGCCTCTGGGGCGGTCGCCGAAAGATCGTAAGAAAATGGCTATCGTCCCCGGTGGAAAGGAAGCCATCACCCACTATATGGTAAAGGAACGTTTTGGCGATTATACTTGGATCGAATGCCGCTTAGAGACTGGGCGCACACACCAGATCCGCGTTCATATGTCATCCATCCATCATCCGCTGGTCGGTGATGATGTTTACGGACCGGAAAAATGTCCGTTCAAAGGTCTGGAAGGTCAGGTACTCCATGCATATAAACTCGGTTTCATCCATCCGAGGACCGGTGAATATATGGAGTTTGAATCCGCGCTTCCGGAATATTTTGAGGAATTGCTGCGGAAATTAAGAAACCGTTGAGGAAATTAAAATGAAGATCTTTACTTACGAACACATGGTACATTATTATGAGACCGACCAGATGAAGGTCGTACATCATTCGAATTATATCCGCTGGATGGAAGAGGCCCGCACAGCCTTACTGAAAGAGATCGGCTGGCCCTTCGACATGCTTGAAAAAAACGGGCTCATTTCCCCTGTGGTCGACGTGAACTGTAAATATATGCGGAGCATGCATTACGACGATATCGTGGAAATGCATACGAGGATCATCGAGTTTACCGGCATTCGCCTTCATGTAGGGTACGAGTTTTATAACAAGGAGACGGGAGAGTTGTGCGCGAAGGGGGATTCCACGCATTGCTTTATTGACCCGGACGGACGTCCCGTGATCGTGAAAAAAATCTATCCGGAATTTCACGAATTGTTACAAAGCTTGAGCAGAGAATAGATACTATTTCTATGAACCAAATGATTAATAAATGACTGCTTCCGTAAAGGGGCAGTCTTTTTTTGCCCTTTTATCTGTTTGAAACGCCAAGATTTTGCAGGACAATATTTTCTTGCCATCCTAGGAGTTCTGTGTTATAATGACGACGTGTGCATTAAGATCGAAAGTAGTATACATGAACGTTCTATTTGTTTTTGAGTCGCGACAAAGAGGCGGGAGTGTATTCTATTTAATAAATTCATACTACTTTTAGGAGGGAAAATGAAGGGATTTATTAAAAATCTACGAGGTTTAGAATCCTGCTCGCGGTTATGTTGGCGGCGATTTTATTCGTTCCTGACTCAGTTGAAGCGGCTGTCTCGGTAACGATCGCAAAGGGATCGACAAAGACGCAATCCGTTGCGGCAGCCGGCAATACCATCACGGTAAACTTGACTGGTGCGAGCAATCCTGTTCTCAGAGGAAAGCCGTCCTGGATCTCCGTATCCGGAAGGACCGTAACGGTCAGCAAGAACACATCAGCATCATCCAGATCCGGCGATGTTGTTTTCCAGAACGGAAACAGTGGACCGACCTACACACTTCGTGTTACGCAGGCGGCTGCACAAACGGTGAACGTTAAGTTTAACAATAAC
>JAFYGB010000046.1 GCA_017543445.1 Lachnospiraceae bacterium
ATAAGCTGCCAATGCTTGTTTGCATCAGCAGCTTGCGCTCTTAGTTCGGTGTTTTATTTTCAGTCCTGATTCTTCTTAGAATCCTTGATACGGTAGTAATCTTCCAGATCAACATCGATCCTTACTTTCGTATCTGGTTTTCGGTTGCTCAAGAGGCACACAGTCTCCACATGCCCGGCCATGGGGAACATATCCACGGGTTGGACTTTTTCGAGCCGATAGGCTCCGCTCTCCAAAAGGATCGCCAAGTCGCGGGCCAATGTCGCGGGGTCGCAGCTGACGTAGACGATGCGCTGCGGCGCGAGCGCCAGCATCGTCGACAGAAGTTTCTCGTCGCATCCTTTGCGTGGCGGATCGACGACGATCACGCCCGGCTTCGCCTCAGGACGCTTCGTAAGCAACGGTGCAATATCCTCGGCGCTTCTGACCATGAACTCGGTATTCGTCAGGTTGTTTAAGATCGCGTTATCCTTCGCGTTCTCGATGGCTTGCGGCACGATCTCCACGCCGTAGACCTGCTTCGCTTTCTGCGCCAGGAAGAGGGAGATGGTCCCGATGCCACAGTAGAGGTCCCACACGACCTCGTTTCCGGTCAGTCCGGCATATTCCAGCGCCGTACCGTAGAGTTTCTCGGTCTGCACAGGGTTCACCTGGAAGAACGAGTGCGGGCCAATGCGAAACGTAAGCGGCCCGATAGTATCTTCGATGTACGGAGTCCCGAAGAGAAGATGCGTCTCCTCTCCCAGGATCACGTTTGTATTCTTCGAGTTGATGTTGACGGAAATGCTCGCCATGCCCGGCTGCTCCTTCAGGGCAGCCACGAGTTCATCCGCGTGCAGGAGGTCCTTCACGCGCCCGTTGATGATGATGCAGACCATCCACTGCCCGGTCGTGTGCCCATGACGGATCAGCAGGTGTCTCACCAGTCCGGTACGTGAATTCTCGTCGTACGCCGGGATGTTATATCGGCGCATATGCGAAAGCACGATGCGCGCGATCGAAGCATTTTCCGCGTCTGCGAGAAGACAGTCTTCGTGGGCAATGATCACGTGGGTGCGGCCGGCATAGAAGCCCGCCACGAGTTTCTTCTCCCGATCGTAGCCGATGGGCAGCTGCGTCTTATTGCGGTAGCGCCACGGATCGTCCATACCGAGCGTAGGAGCCACGTAGACCGGGTTTTTACCCTCGGATGAGAATTCCTCCGTGTCATCTCCAAAAGCCGCTATATGGCCAATATGGCGCAATTTACGGATAACTGTCTCACGTTTCAGTTGCAGTTGTTTGGCATAGTCGATCTCCTGGAACTGGCAGCCCCCGCAGGCGCGCGCGATCGGGCAGCGGGCGGGTACGCGATACGGCGAAGGTGTAATTACCTCGATCATCTTCGCATAGCCGTAGTTCTTCATCACTTTCGTGACGACAGCGCGCACAAAATCCCCCACAATGGCGTCCTTCACAAAAAACGTAAAACCGCCTTCCCGGGTTTTTCCTATGCCTTCTCCCTGGTCGCTCATATCCGTGATGGCGACCTCGATTCTATCATTCTTATTCATGTAGGCCTTTCGTGGATCACGAATTCAGCGGTGTCGTCCGGCGAATGTTCGCGTCGAGGAAGCGATTGAAGCCCAACCAGTCGTTGTTTGCTTTCTGCGCGTCCAACGCCTCCAAAAAGGTTTCCAGTTTCGCGTCCGTATTATCCGCCATGTGCAATGCCATGGCCTCGATCAGTTCCGGTTTCTTCGGCGAACCGAACTCAAACTCACCGTGGTGCGCCAAAATGCAGTGGCGCAATTCGGACGCCGTCTTCTTCGGGAAGTCCGGGATCAGCGCGATCCGCTTCCCGACCAGTTCGTAACCCATGACGATGTGTCCCAGAAGCTGGCCGTCGTCCGTGTAATCATTCGCCGGAAAATCCGAGATCTCCCAGAGTTTTCCGATGTCATGCAGCATCGCCGCCGAAACCAGCAAGTCGCGGTTTAAAAACGGATAGATCTTCGAATAGAAGTCACACAGTTTCGTCACGGAGACCGTGTGCTCCAGCAAGCCGCCGATGAAGCTGTGATGCACACTCTTCGCGGCGGAATGGCGGCGGAACGCCTTCACGACGCGTTCATCCTCCACCAGAATATTCTTAAGAAGCGCCTGCAAATGCGGCTCCTTCACACTGTCGATCAGAGCGCAGAGCTCCGCGTACATCTGGTCGTTATCCTTAGCGGAAACCGGCAGATAATCCTTCAGAACGTACTCGCCCTCATCTGCCACACGCACACGGCGCAGCGCACACTGCAAGTTTCCGTTATACGTCGTGATGTCACCCTCGACGAAGATGAAATCGAGGTTTTCGAAGTCCTCGATGCCGCCGGTGAAATCCCAGATCTTAGCATCCAGGGTCCCGGTCTTATCCTGCAGCACCAGGCTGCAGTAAGGTTTCTTTGACTTTCCGGTCAGCATCTGCTTACTCTTGCAGAAGTATACGCCGGAAACATGATCTCCGTCTTTCAGTGTCTCGATAAAATACATAGTTTTCTCTTTCTAAGGCAGGTCGTCCTGCCACCCTGTTTTATTGGCGAACTCCAAGCGTCACGGATATCTGAACCTGACTATATCCGTCCCGTCCCAGACGCATCACGGTCACGCGTACGGTCTCACCCGGCAAATGCCGGCCCTGCGTCGTCAGGACTTCTTTCAGCTGCGCCATACGTGTGACGCTCTTTGAGCTGATGTTCGTAATGATGTCGCCATTCATGATGCCCGCCTGGTAGGCCGGACTGTCCGGCTGTACCGACGACACGTAGATGCCCTCCGGCATGTCGGCCGCCTTGGAAATGCTCTGCGTGATATTCTGCCCGACAATGCCGAAATAACTGGTGGCTTCCATATTCGCCATGTTCGTCATGATGCCGGTCAGTTCCTCCGTCGCGACAGCCGCGATGTAGCCCTGCATGACCGGGTCTTTATATCGGGAATTGATCAGACCGATCAACTGACCGCTCAGATTTACTAAGAAACCCGTGCCGCCCTCCGGGGCGCTCATGTTCGTATAATACATACGGAATGCCGTATCCGCCGCCATCTGATCGTAGCGCATCTCCACAACAGAACCGTAACTCATGGTCCCGCAGGAGCCAAACGGAGCACCGACCGCGATGACCGGACTGCCGGCTCGGATCTGGTATGTATTTCCCAGTTCGATGCAATTCAGCGACTTATACAGTTCCTCTTGTTTTTCGTCAAACTGTACGCAGAAGACCGCCATGCCCATGATCGAATCCGTGCCGCGTAACTGCGCCGGAACATATTCACTCTGTCCCGAAAAACGAACGACCGGATCCTGGATCGCCGCCGCTTCGTAGTTCGTCAGTATGAAGACAGTGCGAACGCTGTCGAGGTGTGAGAACAGGATGCCGGACATAGCGCCCTGATCCGACGGAAATACCGGATCCACGGAAGCCTTCGGCATAATGGTCACGAGACTTTTCTCTACATTCTGGTAGATCTTCTGGATCTCACGTGCGTAGTTCTCAATGTCCTTCACATCGACCTTGATATCGCTGATCTTACGGTCAATGCTTCTCTCGATCCATTCTTTATCGACCGGCAGCAGCGCGCCTTCGGACTCCGGCTGCGTTTCTTCCGTGCTCTCCTGCGTAGAAACCTCTTCGGTTTCAGACGGGGGCGTTTCTTCCGAAGTCGTTATCTCCTCCTCGCTATGCGTAGGCAGAGTGATCCGCTCTGCGGTCGTCGTCTCGACCACATCATCGCCATGCATCTTCGATATGTACGGGTAGATCCAGACAAACGAAAAACATGCGATCAGACCGAATAAAACCGCGCCGAAAAAGCCTCCGATGGCAACTGCCAGGAAGCGGGAACGTCGTTTCGGCTTCACGATCTTCTCACGAATATATGGCTGCTCACCGCCCTTTTGCGAACCTTCCTCGCCTGGGGCGGTATTTGTATTTTTCATCTCATCGTCTCTTTTATCCGCCATGCTGATCCTCGTAATCCAAACTATACTTTCGTAATCTGTACTAATGAAATGTACTATGAATGAGACTGTGACTTTATGTGTAGTACCATCTATTATACTCGATTTTCCCGGATTTGAAAATACCAAAATGTCAATTTACGATTTCACGCTTTTACTACGTCGGGACTTATGATATAATAAACTCGGTATGGTATGTGCTTACGGAACAGTCGCCGGTCCGCGCGGCACAAAAAAAGAATAATCGGGTCCTGTATCCCGAAAAAAACGAAGATCAGCAAATCGGAAACCATACAAGTTACACAGAAAGAAACGCATTTACCGCGTTGACGAAGGTATAGAAGAACACTATGAACGATAAATCCCTCCGGGTCTTAGAATATAATAAGATCATCGCGATGCTCGCGGAGCACGCCACGACCCCTTCGGGCCGCAAGCTCTGCGAAGAATTAAAACCGACCGATGATCTCGAAACGATCCGGCAACTTCAAAAAGAGACGTCCGATGCCGTTTCCCGCTGCTTCCGCAAGGGAAATCCGAGCTTTTCAGGCACACGCGACGTCATCCCCTCGCTTAGGCGCCTGTCTTTAGGCAGCGGCCTCAGCATCATCGAACTGTTGAACATTTCCTCCCTTCTGAAAGCGACCGCACGGGCGCGCTCCTACGGCGTGCGCGACGTTGCTGAGGAAGACTACGATTCGCTGGACGAGCGCTTCGTAAGCCTGGCACCGCTGACCCAGATCGGCCGCGAGATCGACCGCTGCATCCTCTCCGAAGAAGAGATCGCGGACGATGCGAGCGCCGGCCTGCAGAATGTACGCCGGAAACTGGCGGTCACGAAGCAGCGGATCAGTTCGCAGCTGGCTTCCATGCTGCAATCGCAGCGCACCCTCCTGCAGGATGCGGTCGTGACTATGCGCGACGGACGCTACTGCATCCCTGTAAAGGCGGAATACAAATCCCAAGTCTCCGGCATGGTTCACGATCAGAGCGCCAGCGGCTCCACCATCTTCATCGAGCCGAGCGCCGTCGTGAAACTGAATAACGACCTGCGTGAGCTGGAAATCGAAGAACAGAAAGAGATCGAGAAGGTCCTGGCGACCCTCTCCAACCTGTGCGCCCCCGAGGCCGATGCGATCGAGAATGACTTCCGGACTCTCACCGAACTCGACCACATCTTTGCGAGAGCGACCTTTGCGCGCAGTTACAATGGCACCGAACCAGATTTCAACACGGACGGCATCATCGCCCTGAAAAAGGCGCGCCACCCGCTCATTCCGGCAGACGTCGTCGTGCCTATCGATATCACGCTGGGACAGGACTACGACCTCCTGGTCATCACCGGTCCGAACACCGGTGGTAAGACGGTCACCCTGAAAACCGTCGGATTATGTACACTCATGGGCCAGGCCGGCCTGTTCATACCCGCCTTCGACCACTCGAAACTGGCGGTATTCCGCGAAGTCTTCGCGGACATCGGCGACGAACAGAGCATCGAGCAGAGCCTCAGTACATTTTCCTCGCACATTAAGAATATCGCACCGATCCTGGAGCAGGCAGATTCCGAAACCCTGGTCCTCTTCGACGAGCTGGGCGCAGGCACTGACCCGACCGAGGGCGCGGCGCTCGCCATCTCCATCCTGAACTTCCTGCACAACATGAAGGTTCGGACGCTGGCGACCACGCATTACAGCGAACTGAAGGTCTACGCCCTGTCGACGGACGGCGTGGAAAATGCGAGCTGCGAGTTCGACGTTGCGACGCTCCGCCCGACCTACCGGCTTCTGGTCGGCATCCCTGGAAAGAGTAATGCATTTGCCATTTCGAGTAAACTGGGCATCCCGGACTACATCATCGATGACGCGAAGAAGCACTTGAGTTCCGACGCAAAGTCCTTCGAGGACATCGTCAGCGAACTGGAGCACGCGCGGGTCGAGATCGAGCGCAGGCAGGCGGAAGTCGAAGCGCTGAAAGCCGACCTGACGCGGGAGCGCGACGCACTCACTGCGCAGCAGGAGAAACTGGCCGCCCAGAAGGAGAAAATCTTGGAGGACGCGCGGCAGAAAGCGCAGTCCATGCTGCAGGATACGAAGAATTTCGTGGATGAGACCATCCGCGACCTGAATAAAAAGAGCGCGGGCGGCGCGCAGATCCGCTCGATGGAGGAGGACCGCACGAAGGTGCGCGAGCGCCTGGATAAGGTATCCCAAGGCTCGAAGAATAAGGTCGAGCCGAAGAAGAACGCAGCGAAAGCGCTCTCCGCTTCCGATCTGAAGATCGGCGACCGCATCCTGGTGCACTCCCTGAACTTAAAGGGTACCGTGAGCACACTGCCGAATGCGAAGGGCGACTTCTACGCACAGATGGGCATCCTGCGTTCCCTCGTGAACCTTAAGGACGTATCCCTCCTGCCGGACGAGCCCGGCGTCACGGTGAACCAGTCCGCCATCGGCGGCATGGGTAAGATCAAAATGTCGAAATCGGCCGTCATTTCCCCCGAGATCAATCTCATCGGAAAGACGGTGGACGAAGCATTGCCCGAAATGGAGAAATACTTAGACGACGCCTACCTGGCCCACTTAGAGAAGGTGCGCGTGGTCCACGGCCGCGGCACGGGCGCACTGCGAAACGGCGTGCACCAGAAGCTGCGGAAACTGAAATACGTGAAGGAATTCCACTTAGGCGAGTATGGCGAGGGCGACTCGGGCGTCACCATCGTCGTATTTAAGGAACGATAACACAACGGAGGAAGGAACATGGCTGATAAACAAAGAGTATTGATCGTGGACGATGACGAGAACATCGCAGAACTCATCTCCCTGTATTTGATCAAGGAGTGCTTCGAAACGAAGATCGTGCACGACGGACAGGACGCGCTGGACGCGTTCCACGATTTCACACCGCAGATCATTTTGCTGGATCTGATGCTGCCCGGCATGGACGGCTATCAGGTGTGCCGCGAGATCCGCAAGACCTCGCAGACCCCGATCATCATGCTTTCCGCAAAAGGTGAGGTCTTCGATAAGGTCCTGGGCCTCGAGCTCGGCGCGGACGACTACATGATCAAGCCTTTCGATTCTAAGGAGCTCGTTGCGCGTGTAAAGGCCGTTTTGCGGCGTGTTGCGCCGGCAAATGCAGACACGAACCCGAACGCGCAGAAGGGCGAATACGTCGAATACCCGGGCTTGATCGTCAACCTGACGAACTACTCCGTCATTTACCGTGGAAAGAATATCGACATGCCGCCGAAGGAGATCGAACTGTTGTACTTTTTGGCTTCTTCGCCGAACCAGGTATTCACGCGTGAGCAGCTTCTGGACCACATCTGGGGCTATGAATATGTCGGCGATACGCGTACTGTCGACGTCCACATCAAGCGTATCCGTGAGAAGATCAACGACCACGAAAAATGGGCGCTCTCCACGGTGTGGGGCATCGGCTATAAGTTCGAGACCCGTTGACCCGGTAACTTTCAACCACGATCATCCGGTGTCTTCGGCCCATGATCGATCTGAACCCAACAGGAGTTTTCCATGCGGCGATCTTTATTTACACGATTTATAATTGCATATGTGATCATCGCCGCCGTCGGTTTCATCCTGATGGGGACCTTCGGCCGGAAGATGATCACCGACCATTTTCGTAAAGAACTGCAGCAGCAGCTCTACGACCAGGTGAACTACTTAGCAAATCTGGCGCGCACCGACACCGGCGCCGACCCGATGCAGGTCCTGGCCGGAAACGCTTCCACTTTCGACCTCGTCGCCGAAGTCAGCGGCAACGAATTCTGGCTCATGTCGACTGATGGTATGATCCTGATCAACACGAATAAGAAGCGCAGTTTGAACGCATTGTCCGCCTTCGATCCGGCCGACAGCGACTCCGCCGGCATCTTCTTCGGCACGTTCTACGACACATTTCCCACGAACTATATCAGCCGCTACGCGCCCGTCACGAATGGTTTCACGCGTGCCGGTTACATCATCGGCCACGCCGATTACAAGCAGGTCGAGACGGAAGTATCCCTGGTCATGGGACGTTTCACCACAGCGTCCATCATCCTCACGTTCATGTTCGTCCTCAGTTTCCTGCTGTTCGAACTCTTCTACTTCCGGCCAATGAACGCCATCCGCAAGGGGATCTCCGAGGTGCGCGCCGGAAACCTGTCGCACCGCATCGAACTGAAAGATAAGACCGAACTCACCGACATCGCCAACACGATCGACTACATGGCGAGCTCGTTGCAGACCTATGGTGAAGACCAGCGCAAGTTCATCGCGAACGTCAGCCACGACTTCCGGTCGCCCCTCACTTCCATCAAAGGTTACATCGAGGCGATCCTCGACGGCACCATCCCAAAGGAAGCGCAGGATAAATACCTGAAGATCGTCCTGAACGAGACGGACCGACTGAATAAACTGACGCAAGGCCTCCTGGACCTGAACACCATCGATAAATCCGGTGCCCTGCTCACGTACTCGACCTTCGACATCCTGCACAGCATCAAGAAGGTCCTGGCAACGTTCGAAAAACGATGCAACGACCGAGGCATCACCTTCGATCTGACATTTCCCTCGTCCACGTTTTATGTATATGCGGACGTCGAGAAGATCCAGCAGGTCCTCTACAACCTGATCGACAATGCGATCAAGTTTTCGAATTCCGGCTCGGTCATCTTCATCTCCGCCTACATGCGGCATGAAAAAGCATTTATCTCGATCAAGGATCAGGGCGTCGGCATCCCCGCCGAAAGCCTGCCGAAGATCTGGGAACGTTTCTATAAGTCCGACGCCTCCCGGGGCAAGGATAAAAAAGGCACTGGCCTAGGCCTTTCGATCACAAAAGATATCATCACCGCGCATAAGGAGAACATCGACGTCATCAGTACCGAAGGCGTTGGCACCGAATTCGTGTTCTCCCTGCAGCCCGGTAGAAAAGAAGAATAAAAAAGCTTTGGCAGCCGCCATGCGGTCGCCAAAGCTTTTTCTTTTACCGGCGGATGATCTACACCGCTTCCGTAGCGAAACCTTACAATACATACACGCTTATATTATACCATATTTACGCAAAAACAGGGACTGCTTGTTTCAGCAGTCCCTGTCGTTTTTGAAGGATATGTTTAAATGCGACCTTACGGTGCTTCGGTTCCGATCACAACGGGTTCGTCGGTGATCTCCAGGCCGTACGGCTCCTCTTCCAGGATCGGTTCAGGTCCTCCCACTTCAGGTTCTTCCACTCCGGGCTTCGGCTCCTCTATCGGCGTGGGCTCCTCATCGGGGTTTTCCGGACGAGGCTGAATTTCGGGGATCTCCGGCATCGTCTCGCCGGGCTTAAGATCGTCTTCCGGTCTGTGCTCTACTACCGTCTCAGGCTCTGCCTTAGTATCACCCAGCTTCGAGCGTTCCTCAAGGGTCTTGCCTGTGATGTCGATCCACATAGCAGGACGAATGCCGCCTCTGTCATTGGTTCCGATGTTTGTAACCGTTTCTCCGCTGACATCGGTAGGTACCATACCATAACCGCGAACTACTTCACCTTGGTTACCGCCGTTCGTGCGCACCCACCAGTTCATCATGGTCGGATCGGGAGCATCCATGACCCAACTATAAGGGAGGTCGTTTCTCATGGGCGATGTAACGGCATAAAACGTACAGTGTGTCTCAGCCACCTGATACTGCATCATCTCACCGTAGGAAAGAAGGAATACAGTCTCCACGCTGTCCGTAACATTCTCAATGTCGAAGTAGGACGGAGTCGAAGTAGTCAGCTTCATGGGCACGATCTTCGCTCTTTCCTCTTCGGAAAATGCTTTTGCAACGAAATCTTCGGTGAGCCATTTTCTGAGCGTGCTGTCAGCCCAGGTCTGATGGGTTCCGTCATCGTAAGTACGGAATTCCAGGATCTGCTCACTGATGACTAAGTACATTCCGTTCTTTTCTTCCAGAACGAGCCAGTTGATGTCCTCGGGACCATTCGTTTCGTCGTCGTCCTGCTCATACTTACCGAAGGTGATCACCTTTCCGGTAAACGGGGATTGGGTAGGCGCTTCGGTCACTTCCTGCTTCGTATCGGGTTCGACCTGAGCGACTTCCGTCGGCGTAGCTTCGGTCGGCGCTACTTCGGTCGAGCGGTTATCATTGCCCGCAAGGGAACTGGATGCTACTTCGGAAGATGCGGCCGGGGTTACGCCACGGTCGGGGTTCCAGAAGAAGATAAACAAGATCGCCGCAGCCGCTACCAGCGACATGCTCGCTGCGATGCGGATGATCGTTGCAGTCTTCGTATTCTTCTTCGTACGTACCGCACGCTCTACCTCGAACTCATCGGAGCCCGCTCCCACTAAGAACGGTCCTGCCGACTTCGCGTCTTCTTCTTTGGTATTCTTAACAACGGGCGATGAGCCACGCTGCTCTTTCAGTTTTGCGAATTCCTCGTCTGACACTGCGGCGTCGCGGATGAATTTATCATCAATCTCGCCGAGCAGATCCGCCAAACGATCTTTCTCCTCTTTTTTACTCATAATACAACACCTGCTTTCTCTAATGCTTCTTTCAGTTTCGCTCTGGAACGGGATAGGCTCGTCATAACGCTGCCCTCAGACAGATCGTAGATCGTAGCGATGTCTTTCACCGAACTGAAATACCAGTACCGGCGGACGAAGATCCGACGGTTCTGCTCGGACAATCCGGCGAGAAAACGGTTGATCACTTCCCGGATGACCATGTCATCCACGATCTGCTCCTCTTTCTTCTGGGTGTTATCCGTTACACATTCTTCCAATTCGTCGATAGCCGCTACGGCCTCACCGCCGCCGCGCTTTGCCGCATTGTCCGCTCGCAAACGTGTCAGGGAAAGGTTACGCGTGATCTTTCCCAGGAACGACGACAGGCAGTTCGGCTTCTGCGGGGGAATGGCGTTCCAGGTGCGAAACAATGTATCGTTGAAGCATTCCTTCGCTGCCTCATCATCATTCATAATATTCCGTGCTATACTCCGGCAATAGTTTCCGTATTTGTCGGACGTCTCCGCAAGCGCGCGCTCGTCTCGCTCAAAGTATAGCTCGATGATCTTACCATCTTCCATCATGCCGATAAACTCCTTCGTCTGGTTTTTGTGCCTTCGGGCACTTGCTGATCGGTCTTTGCAACAAGCCTTTCACCTATAAAGACGAAGTTCGCAGGTAAAACCTTACAGGTGTTTTATTAATTTTTTTTCAAGTTTCTTGAAAGCCATCACGCTTCCCAAACCTGTACCTCTTAATCATATTTCTGGACCGTAACATTTTCGCCGTAGCCGATCGCGTCAACATCGCCCAGTACCAGCCATTCCAGTTTCGTGTTATTCGTCACGTCCAAAAGGCTCATCGGGTTTTGAGCGACCGCCAGCTGGAGAAGTTCGGGGTTTTGACTTACGTCCAGTCGTGTCAAATGATTCTCCATGCAATCCAAGCGCCAAAGTTTCGGACACTGGCTGACATCCAGCGAAGATATCTCATTTCCGTTGACTTCCAGTACTTCCAACGCCGTATGCGCGCTGATATCCAATCTGCTTATAGAGTTATATGAGCAGTCCAGTTCCTCGAGTTTCAGGTTCGCCCTTACATCCAACGATTTCAATTCGTTGTTCCGACAGCGCAGTCTCTTTAACTCCGTAAAGTACTCTACTCCCTTTAGGTTCTGCATTGTGTTATATACGAGATGGATCTCTTCTACTTTGGCGATTTCTGCCTCATTCAGCGCACCATCTTTATTCTCATCGAAATGTCTGCTGACGTAATCCCGGAATACCATATCTGGGAAGTTCTGCGGAGTCAATTTGATACCCTCCGCATCCGGTTGAACAACGATGCTGGAACGGACAACAGTCACTCCGTAGTCCACCTCCAGATCATCCAAGTCAGGGTTTGCCTGGGCATCGAGTCGTATTATTGAATTCCCCCTGCAATACAATCGATAAAGTTTCGGGAAGAACTCTATACCGGTAACATCCGAGATACCCATCCCTTGCAAAGAAGCCAATGACCCGTCCGGGCTCAAGCTCGTCTCGATCATCAGATCAATATCCGTAACACTGTTTGCTTCCTCTTCCGAAAGAACGGCATCTTTATCATAGTCTATGGAATCCAATACATACTTTCGGAATATCTCATCCGGAAAATGATTTGCATCAATGGGCGTGCCATTCGTGACCACAGGGGGGATATCTGCCTCGGTAGTTTCCTCGCTAAAATTATTAAAAGTGCAAAAAGCCCCATGGCAAGGCTATGCCACGCCATGGGACTACTGAAAACACCTGCCACCTCGAAGCCGGGTGGCTCCCATTAATGCTTTATTCACTTTCGGACTTCCAGTGCAGTCGGTGTAACTGCCCGGTCTCATTCAGTCCGCAGAAGTTCTGTTTGCGCAGTGCCTCGTAGAGGACGATGGCCACACTGTTGGCCAGGTTGAGCGACCGGATGTCCCCGACCATGGGGATGCGGATGCAGGTCGCCTCGTAGTTTACGAGGATCTCCTCCGGAATACCGGCGCTCTCCTTACCAAACATGATATAGTCATCCGGCCCGTAGTCCGGCTCCGTATAGACCTGATGTGCCTTCGTAGTCGCCATGTAGATGCGCGCGCCAGGATTCTGAGCGAGGAAGTCATCAAAACTGTCGTAGACCGAGAGTTTCAGGTCCTTCCAATAGTCCATACCGGCGCGACGCAGGTGCTTCTCGTCGAGCGAGAAACCTAACGGACGGATCAGGTGCAGATGCGTGTCCGTCGCGACACAGGTCCGGCCGATATTGCCCGTGTTGGCGGGTATCTCCGGCTCCAAAAGTACGATGTTCATACTTTCCTACCTCTGCTCCTGCTCCAGACGCTGTACAAAGCGTTCTAAGCGCCCCAGAGCCTCTTTCAGGTTCTCGATGGAATATGCGTAGGACAAACGCAAAAAGCCCTCTCCACAGTCTCCAAACGCCGTTCCGGGCACGATGGCTACCTTCTCTTCCTTCAGGAAGCGGGTCGCGAACTCATCGCTGCTCAGGCCGAAGCGGGCAATGCTGGGAAATGCATAGAATGCTCCAAAAGGCTCGAAGCACTGCAGACCCATCTCGTGCAAACGGCTCAGTACAAAGTGGCGGCGCTGATCGTAAGCGTCACGCATGCGCGCAACATCCTCGTCGCCGTTCTTCAACGCCTCGATCGCCGCATACTGGCTGGTGGTCGGTGCGCACATGATAGCGAACTGGTGGATCTTCGTCATCTGCTCCAGGATGTACTGCGGACCTGCCGCATATCCTAAACGCCAACCGGTCATCGCATAGGCTTTCGAGAAACCATTGATCAGAATGGTACGCTCGCGCATGCCGGGCAATGATGCGATGGAAACATGCTCACCGAGGTAGGTCAGCTCCGAATAGATCTCATCCGAGATAACGAAGAGATCCTTCTCGATGATCACTTCAGCGATCGCCTCGAGGTCCTCGCGGGTCATGATGGCGCCAGTCGGATTATTCGGGAACGGCAGCACCAAAATCTTCGACTTCGGTGTGATGGCATCACGCAGTTCCTGCGCAGTCAGGCGGAACTGGTTCTCCTCTTTCAGGTTGATGAATACCGGCACGCCGTCTGCCAGCTGGCAGCAGGGCAGGTACGAAACATAGCAAGGCTGCGGGATCAGCACCTCGTCACCGGGGTTGAGCATAGCGCGCAGCGCCAGGTCGATCGCTTCACTACCGCCGACCGTGATCAGCACCTCGTGACGCGGATCATAGTTTACGTTTACCTTGCGGTTCAAATAGTTCACGATCTCCTTACGCAGTTCCATAAGGCCGGAATTCGACGTGTAGACCGTGCGTCCCTTCTCCAGGGAGTAAATGCCTTCTTCGCGGATGTGCCAGGGTGTATCGAAGTCGGGCTCACCGACACCTAAGGAGATAGCATCCTTCATCTCGCTTACGATATCAAAAAACTTCCGGATGCCCGAAGGCTTGATGTCCAGAACTTTATCGGATAATGGGTTTCTCATGGTGTGATCAACATCCTTTCGTCGTTCGACTCACCTACCAGAACGGTACCGTGGTCTTTGTATTTTTTGAGAACAAAATGCGTCGCTGTGCTCATGACCGCCTCCATCGGCGCCAGTTTATCGGATACAAACTGGGCGACAGCCCGCATGGTCTTCTCTTCGATGATCACGGTGAAATCAAACGCCCCGGACATCAGGTAAACCGCCTCGACCTCGCTGAATTTGTAGATGCGCTCTGCCAGTTTGTCAAAGCCCATGCCACGCTGCGGGGTGACCTTCACTTCGATCAGGGCGATAACCTTCTCGTCGGAAGTATTGTCCCAATTGATCAATGTATGGTAGCCGCAGATGATGTGCTCCTTCTCCATGTCGGCGATCTCATTGGCCACGGTTACCTCATCGGTGCCGAGCATCAGTGCCAGGTCGTGCAGATCGATGCGGCTGTTCTTCTCCATTACGGATAAAATCTTTTCTCTCATGTGTTTCCTCACTTTCCGTCTTCTATAGAATCGGTCTGAACCTCATGGCGCGTCAGTTCTGTCGCGCCAGAAAGGCTTGCAGTTCGTCGCCGCCGGGGCGGTCGATGTAACGCTCCTCATCCTCGTTTTTAAGGATCCGCGCCACGCTCTCGCCTTTTTGATGAAAGCGGCCGATGCACGCCGCAGGGATGCCCTGCGCGTGGAGTTCATTAATGACTGCGTCCACCTCTTCAGGATCGCATGCCATCAGCAACGACGCGCACGCCTCCATCCGATACGGGTTCAGTTCCAAATAGTCTGCTATTTCAATGCTTTGCTGCAGGACCGGGATGGCTCGAAGGTCCGCCGTCAGGCCTAAGCCTGCGCCGTCCGCCATCTCCCACAGCGCTCCGAACACTCCGTCGGAGGAAATGTTGTGCATGGCCATTATGCCATGCCGACGGGCGACATGCAACGCCCTCGCTGCCGAAAGATCCGTGAGGCAGGCTCGTGCTGTCGTAAGGACCGATCCGGAATAGCGCTGTGCCAGTCTGGCCTCACAGGATAATGATGCCAGCGCCACGCCGGAGTCTCCGGCATATCCCGCCATCAGCAGGCTCTCGCCGCCTTTCGGCTTGAAGAACGCCTCGGCTGTCTTGCGGGCTTCTTTGGAATACGTCGCGTTGGATGTAGTCCAGCTCTCACGTGTCCCGTATGCGGTCAATGTGATCACCGGTCTTCCTATGGTGGCGGCGTCCACGATCTTCGTGTCGCCCCCGGCGTATTCCATACTCTCTTTCTCACAGAACTGCTCCAATGTAAGGACCAGTTTTCGGAAGTCTTCCTCTTCGCAACTGTCTGGAAGGAGGAAGGCTGCAGTAAGTGCCTTCGGCTGCGCGCCGGTGCAGTAGAGATCATTCACCGTGCGGTAAAAATCCACAGCCAGCCAGGCGCTATTCGCAAGCGCCAGATCCGCATGCAGGCACAGGGTCTGAGAAACAACAAGCGCTCCGTCCTGACTTACGTCAAACGCGGAGCTGTCGTGACCCATACCCACCCCGCGCAGCACGAACGGCTGCCGCGGGGTTATGGTCTTATCAATACTTCGAACGAAGGTGTTGTAGGGAACCTTTCCGGGTCGCATCCGAGGCACCCCCTTTCATATTCGTTACTCTCTGTCGTCATCCTCCGGAGGCTTCGGCTCCGTAGGCTTTTTCTCCGGCTCAGCCTTCGTAGGCTCAGCCTTTGTAGGCTCTGCCTTCGTGGGCTCAGCCTTCGTGGGCTCTGTCTCGTCTTCCGGCTTCGTCTCTTTTGTTTCCTTCTCCGTCGTGGTCTCCGGGGCCTGTGTCGTCGGAGGAACATACGGACGCTCCGCCCATGTGATCTTCGGCTCCTTACCTTCAAGCAGGTAGGTCACGTCGTATTCGATGGCCTCGATGATGGTCTCGGGATGCGCCTTATACACACCCGTGATGTAAGTTCCGGATACATGGCCCGCCGACTTATTCGTGTAGTTACTGGAGTTGATGACGGTATTGCTTACTTCCTGACCATCGATATAGACGATCTTATGAAGTTTCGCTACCGCCGCCGGGTAGAAACTGGATACGAAATCCGCATAGACTTTCGTCGGATCTCCATTTACCTCGCCGAACGGGGTCAATGAAGAGTCGCTCTTCAGCTGATAGTACTCGTACGGAGAAGCGCCTTCTCCGGGAATACTATAAGAGATCAGTTCCGCCTTATACTCGACTGTACGGTTCGACGGACGATATTCCACACCGTAGATGCGGAATACGGTCTTACCGGGGTTCGTCGAGTTATCTACGAAACTCTCGATGTAGATCGGGTGATCTAAGTTGTTGCGGAAACGGAAATCACTGTTTCCGGCCGAATAGACCATGGCATCCTGAGACAGCGGAACATAGGTCGG
Organism: Lachnospiraceae bacterium; assembly: GCA_017543445.1. Classification (GTDB taxonomy): domain Bacteria; phylum Bacillota; class Clostridia; order Lachnospirales; family Lachnospiraceae; genus UBA1201. The sequence continues at coordinate 16,391 of JAFYGB010000046.1, forward strand.
TGTACGTGAGTGGTTCTTGCGGTAGGTCACCTCAATCTCCGCCTGCAGGAGCGCATTATACAGAGTCGTAGCAACCTGACAGATACCACCACCCGTCTCATCCTCGACACCACTGGATGTGTAAGTCGGAGCCTTTCGGTAGCCGCCCTCCGTGGTGACCGGGCGCATGATCTCCAACGCGGAGATCTCCTGTCCGGGGTAAATGGTCAGTCCGTTGAACTTCGTCGTCGCGATCGTAACATTCACCGTACGCTCGGACGCCGAGGTCGAATATTTTGTGGAATATTCTCCGAGCAGATCGCCAAAGCCTTCAAAAATATCCTTGTAGTATTCCGGCTTCGTCGTGTTGCCGACGGCCTCGACCTTCAGGATGCGGGCGTCTCCGATCTCGGAGTTAAGGTTTTTGATCGCGGACAGGATCTCGTTGTATGTGGCGTCCTCGCTGATCGCGATGCCATCCGTTCCGTCGATGATGGTGAATTGGTTTGCAAACCGTCTGGCATAAGCATTCTTCGGTTCACAGTTCAACTCTTCCATATGATCCAGTAAAAACGAAGTGAGACGCTCTTTGTCGACCTTGGTTTCCAAAGAAAGCGTCATGCTCGAAAATTCCAGATCTTTTTTTGCTTTGTACTGCGTCACCAGGCTGCCGGGGTTCACTAAGGAACTGGCCTCTTTATAGACCTGTGAGCGGTTGCTCCAGTAGAGTCCGAGCTCACCGAGTGTGATCTGTACAAAAGTCTTCGGTGTTGAAAGGCGTAACTTCTTCTCGCCTAATTCTTCCAGTCGCGCTTCAACCAAAGCGTCGACTTCTTCAGCGGTCAGACCGCCGATCTCGATATCATCCAGAAAAACGCCGGCCGGGATCTTCTCGCCTTCAGGAAGTTCAAACTCGCCGTAAGCGTCTTCCGGCTAGCCGGTCTCCCCTTCCGCTGTGGTCCCATCCACCGCCTCTTCTGTTTCTGCCTCCTCTGCCCCGGGACCTTCCGCGGGAGCGCCTACGATATCCGCAGGCGCCGCGGTCGCATCCGGTGCATCCGGATCTGCATATACGGGCTTAACAAACAACAAGAGGATGATTGCCAAAAGCCACGTAAATCGAATACATGTTTTCATTCGTCTCTCTCTTTTCGTTTGTGATTATTCATCACCCAGACCGTCGTGCGAGGATAACTCCTCAGTCGGCGGAGCGGGCGGATCTGTAGGCGCCTGTGTCGGAGCCTGTGTCGGCGGATTGGTAGGTGCCTGTGTCGGCGGCTCCGTAGGTGCCGGGGTAGGTTTCTCGGTCGGCGCCTCTGTCGGCGGCTCCGTAGGTGCAGGGGTAGGCTTCTCGGTAGGAGCCTCGGTCGGCGCCTCTGTAGGCTTCTTTGTAGGAGCCTCGGTCGACTCTTCGGTCGGAGCCTCGGTTGACGGCTTCTCCGTCGTGGTCGGCTTATTCTTCTCCTCATCCATCTTATGGGAAGCCCAGTGGATGATCGGCTGCTTACCTTCTTCGAGCATCTTGAAGTTAAACTCGATCGCACGGATATATGTATCCGGATTTACCTTGAAAACTCCGGAGATATACCCCTTACCGGCATTTTTATATGTTGTTGTATAGATACGTGTACGTTTTACTTCCTGGCCGTTCTTATACTCGACCTTATAAACGTCTGCCTTTACGACCGGGTAGAAACTACCGGTCTGCTCAGCGTATTCCTTACCGGTCTGCATAGCCTCCTCGATCGTAGGCATTTTGTCATCATAGGTCAGTCGGAAATACTCGGACGGATCCGCACCCTCTGCCGGGAACGAACATGCATCCTTGATCAGTTTTGACTCGTACGAAATGGTACGTCCGGCCTCACGCTCCTCAACTCCGAAGATGCGGAAGCGAATCTCGCCTATGCTGCCGGAGGTCGTAACGATCGTTTCGATATAGACGGGACGGCTGTAGTTATTCTGAATAACGAAGTCGCTATTACCCTGGGAGTAGACCATGGCGTCCAGTCCGGCCGGTACATACGAAGGCATACGGGAGTGTGCCTTACGATATACGATGCCGAGCTCTGCGTTCAGCGCCGCGTTGTACAATGTTGTCGCAACCTGACAGATACCGCCGCCGATCTCATCGACAACGTCACCGCCTGCATAGGTCGGAGCCTTCTTATAACCGGCATCCAGAGTTACCGGACGCATGATGGACAGTGCGGACAATGATTCGCCAGGGTAAATGATGACGCCGTTGAACTTCTTCGTCGCCAGGGAGACATTTACCGAACGGTCTTTCATCGAAGCATTGAACTGCGTAACGCCCTCACCGAGCAGTGCGCCGAAGCCATCGAAGTACGACGCCGAAACTGCCGGCTCGACCTTCTTATAAACGGCGTTCACGATCACTGCGCCTTCCTTAATGCCTGTCTGGCTTGCCGTAAGAACCGCCTCGGACAGATCGTTATACGTCGCGTCCTTATCGACCGTGATACCGGCATGGCCGCCCTTAACTACGAACGTGCCGTTTTCTCTGGCAACGGAAGCATTTACCGCAGTGCTCTCGAGGCGGGAAACGAAGTCAAACAGGAATACCTTCAGCAGTTCCCGGTTCACATCGGTTTCGATCGAAAGCGTCATGTTGGAATGCTCCAGATCTTTTTTCATCTTATACTGGCTGATCATGCTTCCCTTCGTCTTCAGGGAGAAAGCCTTCTCCAGGACGTCGGCACGATTGCTCCAGTAGATACCGATATCTGCCAATGCGATATCGATAGCCTTATTCGCTACGTTGACACGCAGCGGCACCTGGCCTAACTTCTGGATGCGCTCGTCGACCGCTGCCTCCACCTGTTCACGAGTCATGCCGCCGATCGCGATGTCGTCCAGATATACTCCCTCCGGAACGGTCGCCTCATCTGCGAAAGCCTTCGTCGGAAGTAATCCTGCCAGCAACACAACAAGCATCACTGTCAACGAAATCCATAAAAGTGATCCTTTTGATTTTTTCATAATACCTCCCACAGCACAATGCTGCTATTTACATCATAAACCCCTTTACACCAATACCTATGTGCATGATCAAATACAACCACGCCCGAATCATAATCCGAAGCCGGGAACGATCATACCGATGACCATACCGAGGATCAGAATGATCGCGATGATCGCCGCGATGATCCTGCGTCTTTTCTCTTGTTTGGTCTCTCTTTTCTTCTGTTGAGCCATTTTGCTGACACCTGCCTTATAGTTTTTCTTCGGCCTCTTCCGGATGCCGCCTGCAGTGCTTTGGTCACCTGCCGCCTGCTGTTTCGGGCTCGGCAGAAACCGAAATATGCGCGAGGGCATACTTCTGACACTACATCTAGGGTATTATAGCACTTATTTTCGCGTCACACAATAGGGATTCAAAAAACATTCCTCACATTTCGGTGATCTCGCCGTACAGATCGTGCGCCCGAGTCGGATGATGTGGATGTTATAGAGGATCCAATGATCCTCTGGGAGGACCTTCATCAAATCGTATTCGATCTTCTCCGGATCGCTCTCCTTCGTGAACCCGAGTTTGCGGGAAATGCGCTTTACGTGTGTGTCGACAACGACGGATGGCTTGTGATAAATGTTGCCCAGGATGACATTGGCCGTCTTGCGTCCCACGCCGGCCAGAGCCGTCAGCTCCTCAATGGTGTCCGGCACTACGCCACCATAACGCTCCAAAAGCTGGTTCGCGCAGGCGATGATATTTGCCGCCTTATTGCGGAAGAAGCCTGTCGAATGGATGTCTTTGCACAGTTCGTCGAAGTCCGCCGCGGCGAATTTCTC
>JAFYGB010000047.1 GCA_017543445.1 Lachnospiraceae bacterium
ATAATGTAGCGGCAATACACTCCTGTTAAGTAGTCTGAGCTACAGAATAGCAATCAAAAGTCCACAGCATCTGAATGTATTATGGCACAGTATAAAAGAGAAAGGAATGTATGATTTACTGCTTCGTAAATATCATACAAGATTTAGCATGAAAGGAATATACTTTACCATTACGGGGCTGCAGCACTACTTTGGAGATAATTTCCTGAAGAAGGGAATGAAAGTCAAACTGGTGAAAGAGCCCGATAATGACTACGACAAAGAGGCGATCCGTGTCGAGCTGAAAGGCATGGGTAAGGTCGGCTACGTCGCGAACAGCACGTACACGGTGCTGGGGGACAGCATGAGCGCCGGCCGTCTGTACGACCGGATCGGAAAGAAAGCTAAGGGTAAGGTGCTGTATAAGACGCCCAAAGGTGTCGTATGTGAGCTGTGTGAGAAAAAAGACTGAATTCTCGGCCAATGTTTTAAAAAACGGACATTTTCATCTTGCGCAGTTACGAAAAATAAAGCATAATTGATGTGGCGACAGGACGGATCGAATACGCCGTCCTGTTCGGCATGTGAGGATACTCCGCTGATCGCGCGCATGATCTGCGTGGCGGATTCGTTTGACGCCATGAACTCGAACCGTGTCTACCGTAAGAAATTGAGTCGGGAACAGATCTTGGCAGAAATTGAAAAAAACAAGGGGAAACAATTCGGTCCAAACGTAGCGGATATCTTTTTGAAGCTGATCACCGAAGGGAAGATCGAATGGGAATAACATATGTATTTATCCGGGCCGAATAATCTATTTGAAGCCATCATCTTATTGATCATTATCATACCGGTCGTGATCCTTCATTTTCTGGGTTGTATATTCCGATCGATCCGTTTGTTCTTCTCACCGGATCGCTGGGCCATCCGCAGGCTGTTCAACAGTAAGGAAAATGCGGACCCGGACCGTGTGCATGATGCGCGCAACGAGTCCTATGACGGGATCTATGTCCGCGCAGAGCTGCCAGAGGAGGTCGAGCAGGCGACAGCCGCTCAGACACGTGGGGATGCGACCCCGGGCACGAGGATCAAAGCACGACTCCTTCTGTTTCTCGTAAGCGCGCTTCCCCTGGTGCTCGCCAGCGTGTTTGTCGCGAAACTTTCTTCGAATGGCTCGGATCATGTGGTGTTTGAGGCGGCGGTGCTGATCACGGCGACGCTCCTTCTGAAAACGCTCGTGCAATATATATTTAAATGTAAAACTCGTAGGATAGCTGGATGCGAACGAAAACTCGTGCTCGATCTTCTGAGCGGGCTGGTTAGTGGCGCCGAATGCGTGATACTCCTGTGCATATGGAAGGAGATCGGCTTGGGCGCTCTTGTTGTGTACATTTTCGGAGGCATATTGGATCTCGAAGTGCTTTGGATGAAAGCCTATGCGATCTCAGATGGGAGCCGTTATGCCTATCTCGAGCGCTATGCGATCCCTGTGCTGATCGGGACTGTTGCCTTTGAGGCCGGAGTTCCTCTGTGCATCTGGAAAATGATCTCCAGCGGTATCCGCCCGTTTGGGACGGCTTGTGTCCTGGGCTACGGGCTCTTGCAGATCCTGAAGGCGATCGTGAGGCTATTCTTAGCCAAACCTAAGTCGGGCTTCGAAACAAAACCTGAGACGAAAGATCCCACTGAGGCTGACCTGGAGCAGGATACGAAGCCGCAGGCCGGCGAGCCCGATTCGTGGATGTGCGCCCTGTTGATCGGTTCTCCGGAAGTCACCAAACTGAAAGATGTCGCATTGCGCTTAGTCCCGCTGGCAGTCGCTACGGCTGCCTGGGGTATATTTGCCAATTTCTCCCTAGAACTTTTTTCCGAAGGCATGGATCTGTGGACCATTCTCTTATTCGTTTGCATCGCATCCAATGCATTTGTGGGTGGCAGATACACAGCGTCCTTCCGCAGGATCCTTTCCCTCGTCGGTCTCATTCCGGCTTTCATCCTTCTGTGGCCGACCATCGAATATGTGAGTATTTGGGGCACGCTTCTCATGGGCCTCGGGTATGTCATGTTCCGCTGGTACGACATGGCCTGCTGATGGATTTTTGAGGCAGGGCGGCGGCAGAAACCGCGGGAGAGAATCGTATAGCAAAAACGACGATTATGTTATATAATAGTGCAAATGGGATATGCCATAGAATATTGTGAACAGTAGTTTGGAAAGAGGAATGCCTTGAAGAAAAAATACTGCTACATGGACGTCATTCGTGTGATCTCCATGTTACTCATCGTTTTTTATCATATGTTGGTTGCCTTGCATTCTACCGGAGCCCGGCAGTATGGTTCGCTGCAGCCGTTCTTTGAGAATAAAAACGCGCACATCGCCACCGTCGGAGTCGGCCTTTTCTTCATGCTATCCGGCGCCGGTCTGATGCTTTCCTCCCAAAAAGGTAATTTCAAAGCGGGGCAGTTTTATAAGCGCCGTCTGATAAAGATCCTGATTCCGTATTATCTGGTAAACGTCCTCTATTTTGCCTTCCTGGCATTTCTTCAGGTCCATCGGGGACAGAGCATCGGCGATCTTTTACCGCAGCACATGACGATCCTGCGTCCATTTGCCATACTGTCCGGCATGGACACCTACCTGATGACATTCATGGGGGGGAATGCTTACACCCGTTTCTTCGGCGACATGCACCTGATGTATGGAATCGGGGAATGGTTCCTGGGCTGCCTGGTGCTCATGTACATCCTGTTCCCGCTGCTTCGTAAGGCGATGCTTAAGCGTAAGTGGCTGACGCTCGGGATCTCGACGGTTTACTTCGTTCTTATGGTGGTGTTCTACAGCAAGATCCCGCTGTTCCGCATCCTGGCGGAAGTGCCATTCTGTAATTTCTTTATCAAGATCTACGATTTCATCCTGGGAATGTTCCTCGCTTTGGTGATCAAGGAGACCCCGCGCTGGACCTTCTGGCCCGCATTGGCCGTCGTCCTGACCTTCATCTTTTGTCCGGTGAAGCTTCCCATCGAATTAAGCACTTCCATCGTTGTGTTGAACCTGGCGATCTATCTGGTCTTCCTGCGTTTGGAACCGGTATTTGAAAAAGCAAAGAAGCCCATGAAGGCCGTGACCTTCCTGTGTAAATATTCGTACATCTACTTTTTGGTACACCATGTGGTCATCCTGCAGATCACGGAGCGAAGGATATATCGTTGCAAGGTCGCTGGGGTTGCACTTTCAAACAGGCAGGTTTTGTTTTTGTTCTTGGAGGAACTCCTGGTCGGTGTGATCTGCGCCGCCGTCGTGGCCTTCCTTCTGAAATTGCCCTCCCTGATCTTCAAAAAGAAACAGGAAGCGCCGGCGGAAGCAGGAAAATAGTCGACCTTGCGAGAACGGTCGACATATGATACAATGCATAAAGTGCGCAAAAGCGCACCATAATTCGTGAGAGTTAAGGAGAACGTTATGAAGACGAAAGTATTTATCGACGGAAGCGAAGGAACTACAGGACTTCGGATCCACGAACGGTTTTCACAGAGAGACGATATCGAGCTTTTGACTATTAGTGCAGAGCTTCGTAAGGATCCCGAGGAGCGGAAGCGCCTGATCAATTCATCCGATATTACCTTCCTCTGCCTGCCGGATGCAGCGGCGATGGAATCAGTTTCCCTCATTGACAATGATCACGTGGTCATTATCGATACTTCGACCGCACATCGTACGAACGAAGGCTGGGCTTACGGTTTCCCGGAACTCTCCAGCGATCACCATGCGGCCATTAAGAATGGCAAGCGCATCGCTGTACCCGGCTGCCACGCGACCGGTTTCATTTCCCTCGTTTACCCGATGGTAGCGGGCGGACTCATGCCTGCGGATTATCCCGTGAGTGCATTTTCCCTGACCGGTTATTCGGGCGGCGGAAAGAAGATGATCGCAGCATACGAAGCGGAAGATAAGGCACAGGATCTGTTTGCACCGCGCGAATACGCGCTCACGCAGCAGCATAAGCACCTGAAAGAGATGAAGAAGATCGCAGGTCTTACCCGCCTGCCGCTGTTCTCCCCGATCGTAGATGATTACTACAGTGGAATGGTGGTTACTGTGCCGCTTTATACCGACCTGCTGAAGGGCGCGACTGTCGAAGGCGTACGCGAATACTTCAAGGAATTCTACAAAGGGCAGAAGTTCGTCACCGTGGCGGACGCCGATGACGCGATCGCATCGACCGGATTTATCTCCGGCAACCAGCTGTCCGGCTTCGACGGCCTGAAGATTTACATCACGGGCAATGAAGACCGCATTCTGCTGACTTCGCAGTTCGACAACCTGGGTAAAGGTGCCTCCGGCGCTGCTATGCAGTGCATGAATATCGTGCTCGGCTGTGACGAAGCGAAGGGTCTGAACCTGAAAATTTAAAGTTGACATTATAAAACATCTAAAGACCGGTCGCAGGATCGGTCTTTTTTGTTTCCGCATTTCCGAATGTTTTCCACAAATATCGTTGAAAGTATGGTACAATACTACACAGATGTGCAGAGAGAAAATACCAAGAAACTAGAATAGTGGAAATGACAAAAGGAGGAGACATGAATTATCTGGGGAGGCTGTTTGCGTGTAAGGACCCGTATGACTGCAAGAAAGACGAATTGTTCTTAAACGCTTGCAAAGAAAACTTCGATCATCTGATCACACATTGTGAAGACTACCGGAAGATCTGCGTGGGGCTTGGCGTTCATTCTTCTGCGGACATTCACAAGCCGGAGGATATCCCGGTCATTCCGACCATGCTGATGAAGCAGCACGATTTCCGCTCGGGCCGCTACGTTGTGATGGCGACCTCGTCCGGGACCAGCGGCCGCATGAGCCACATCCGTTTTGAGCCCGCGGCGCTGAAGGCGGCGCTTCGCATGTCCGTGAAGGTCACGCGCTATCACAAGATCATGTCGGCAACACCTTGCCGATACATCGTGATGGGATATAAGCCCCATCGTTCGAACAAAACTGCGGTGACGAAGACGGCGTATCTGACGACGTTCCTGGCGCCTGCCATCAGCCGCAAATTCATTCTGAAACATACGCCGGAAGGCTACAAGCCCGACTTTGACAGCATCGTAAAAGCACTCGGAAAATACGAAAAAGGAAAGGCGCCCGTGCGATTTATGGGCTTCCCGTCATACACATTTTTCCTGTTCCGTATCCTGGAGGAGCGGGGACTTTCCTTCAAACTCCCGAAGGACTCCATGATCCTGCTAGGCGGTGGTTGGAAGCAGTTCTACCAAGAGGCTGTCGATAAGGAGACATTCTACAAATTGGCGAAGAAGACATTGAATATCGATGAGGAGAATATCGTGGAATTCTTCGGCGCTGTCGAGCACCCGATCCTGTACACGGATTGTGCGTGTCACCATTTCCACGTGCCGGTGTACAGCAAAGTCGTGATCCGCGACGCGGACACGCTGGAGCCGCTGCCGATGGGGCAACTCGGGCTCGTGAACCTGATCACGCCGATCTGTAAGGCTACCCCCATCCTGTCGATCATGACGGACGACCTGGGGATCCTGCACGACGGCTCGCATTGCCCGTGTGGTGTAAAATCCCCGTATCTGGAGATCGTCGGGCGCGTGGCACCGGACGACATCAAGACCTGCGCTGCCGGCGCAGCCGACATACTGAAGGGGGTGCAGGTATGATTCTTTTTGATGGTAAAACCTATGAAAGTTCGGAGCAGAACCGGCTTCTTTCGCAACTGCGGAAGAAGATCCCTGCGCTCTTAAGTAAGACATTGTCCCCGGAAGTCGTGATCGAGGCGGTGGAATGCCTGCGCGAGGATCTGCTTGCGGGACGGTTTGACGACCTGCTCACGTCCTTTCCGAAGGATATCGTGGAGACCTACAAAGGCCAGGCGGCGACGCTCCTTTCGAAAGAGCATCTGCATCTGAAACTTGACACGGAGCTCGGCAGCACGAAGGAATACGAGACCGAACCCATCGAGGGCTTCTCGCAGATCCGCGTGAAGAAGGTGCCGCTGGGTGTGCTGTTCCACATTTCCGCGGGGAACATGGACTTCCTGCCGGCGTACTCGCTGGTGGAGGGTCTGCTGACGGGGAATATCAACATCCTGAAATTGCCTTCGGCGGATAATGGATTATCCCTGAAACTGATCCAGCAACTTATCGAATATCGTCCCGAGTTGAGTGAATACATTTATGTTTTCGACACGGCTTCGACGGATATCCAGGGAATGCAGAAGATGGCGCAGCTGAGTAATGCCATCAGCGTCTGGGGCAGCGACATGGCGATCAGTGCCGTGCGGCAGCTCGCTCCGACGGGAGCGAAGCTCATCGAGTGGGGCCAGAAACTCGGGTTCTGCTATGTGTCGAATCTCACCGAGGTCCCGAATGCCGACGACGAGCTTACGGCGCTGGCGAAGCACATCGCGTTCACGAAGCAGCTTCTGTGCAGCAGCTGCCAGGTCATCTACGTGGACACCGATGACATGGGGCAGGTGCGCGCATTTGCCGAACGGTTCCTGCCGTTCCTCGAGAAGGCGGCAAATGAAAATGCCTCCGACGAGATCGGTATCCGTGCACGGGACACGTTGGTTGCGTACACCCAGAGCCTGAAGCGGATCATGGGCACCGAAAGCCGGGAAGACCACGTGCTTCGCGGCCGACGCTGTAGTCTGATCCTGTCCGATGACAGTGAGCTGGCGCTGTCTCCGATGATGTGCAACGTTCTGGTGAAACCGCTCCCACGCGAACGGGTCGGGAAGATGTTGTATAAGGGCCGCTATTATCTGCAGACCGCCGGCCTGATCTGCCCGGAGGAAGACCGTGCGGACCTGGCTGCTCTATTTGTTCAGGGCGGCGTTACCCGCGTTACGAGAGGCGGCAACATGAGCGTTTACTTCCCCGGCGAATGCCACGACGGTGAGTATGCACTGAGCCGGTATATGAAGATCGTGAATGTGGAAGTGTGAGAACACAAAAAAGATAACATAGCACGTTGCTTCCGAATCGACGGTTTTGAAAGTGTGCATGTAAATAGACATATTGAGGAAGGAGTATGAAACCAATGAACAACAATTATATCCCGGAGGGACTGAGTGAGAGCGAGGTGGCGGCTTCGGCCTGCGAGCTCGAGGAGATCCGCCCGACGATCGTTCGCGAGTTTGATATCGTGGTCGTCGGAGCCGGTGCAGCGGGTGTGCCCGCAGCAGGCTGGGCGGCCGAACTCGGCGCGCATGTCGCATTGCTCCAGAAGGAGTCCCACGTAGTGTCGCAGGGCAACTGCGGATCGGCGATCATCAAGTCTCGCTCGACGGAGGCCGGCATCGCAAAGTGGATCCACCATACGAACGGTCTGTGCGACTGGCGCGCGGACGTGAAGCAGTTGCGCGCGTACGCCGACCATTCGGAGGAGGCCATGATGTGGTTCTGGAACCGCGGAGGCTTCACCACGGAGACGGAGTACGGCGACGGAAGCAAGGTCGACAGCAACACCGAGAGCGCGAAGCTCCTGAACGATGGCGACAAACTGTGCGCTTTCATCAGCACAAGCGGCGATTTCACAGGCACCTGGCGTGACCGTGAGAATAGTTACGAATATGGCGACGACCATTGCTATTTCTGGGCGCCGTGGGTCGGCCCGAAGCCTCTGAACGTGGGCAATGCGCTGAAGAATATCCTGGATAATGTGAAGGCAAAGCATCCGAACCTGGAGACATTTTTTTCCACTCCGGCCGTACAGCTTGTGAAAGAAGGCGAGCGGGTGGTCGGCGTGATCGGCCGTAGCCCAGAGGGCGACTACATCCGCTTCAACGCAAAGAAGGCAGTCATCCTGGCAACTGGCGATTATACAAACAACGCCGCCATGGTAAAACGGTGGTGCCCGGACATTGACCGATTCGACAAGAAGCAATTCGGAAAGACGGGTGACGGACACATTCTCGCGATCAGCGCGGGCGCGCAGATAGAGCCCCTCGGACACACGAAGATGATGCATGATTTCGACTCCGCGCTCATGTGGGAAGAACCGTTCCTGTACCTGAACATGAACGGCGAACGTTTCACGAATGAGTACACCGGTTTCGTTTACATGGGAAACCTGCTGAAATACCAGCCGTCCTATAAGGGAACCATGCTCGACGCAGACCATAAGGAGAGCGGTTCGAAGGGGTGGTACTGCACCATCTACGACGACAGCTATATGACATGGCCAGATGAGTCTTTCGTTAGCGGTAAGGTACCGCCCCAGGTTATGAAGAAATTCATCCCCGGTGCGGTGGAGAACCCGCAGGGCGTCTTCAAGAATTTGATCGACTTGCACTGCTGCGATACCTTGGAGCAGTTGGCGGAGGAACTGGGTCTTCCTTTTGAGACCATGAAGGCCTCCATCGATCGCTATAATTCGCTCTGTGAGGCGGGCTGTGACACGGATTTCGGTAAACCCGGTAAATATATGCACAAGATAGAAAAAGCGCCGTTTTGGGGCGCTAGGAAGCATATACGGGTATCTGCAGAGGTTTCAGGAGTGATCGTCAACGAAAACGCCCAGGCTCTGGACGCTTCCGGCAACCCAATCCCCGGCCTGTACTGCGCCGGCAACCTCGGCGGCCCCTTCTACGGTGGCGCCGACTATCCCTTCCACCAGACCGGCCTGTCACTGGGCCGCTGCTACACCTTCGGCATGATCGCCGCAAAGCACGCGATGGGGGAGATGTAGGGGTTTCGGCAAGCTTTTTGGGTGGAGACTGCCCGGAAACTTAGCATAAAACTTGAGTATAGTTGAAAATCTGGCTCTGAAGCAGTTTGTACCCTGTAGACGCTGTTCTAGCCGTCTGGGGTACTAAACTAGAAGTTGCGAAAAAACTGGCTGAGGGTAGTTTGTATCCTATAGTTGTTTTTCTAACTGCTTGGGGTACAGGATTAAGATATCCCCAAAATCCAATTGAGAGCAATCCGTATCCCATAGCTGCTGTTCTGTCTGCCTGGGGTACAGAATCAAGGAAAACCGCCTTTCTTACGATTTAAGGATCAGTTAAGAAACGTAAAAGAGACAGGTTAAGACTTCCAAATTCGTTTGTTGTATAGTAAGATCAGCAAACGACGAGGAAGTCTTTTCGTTTGCGAGTATAGGTCGGGCGGACGCGCTCCAGCAATAACAACTTTAAGGAGTCAACATGAGTAAAGAAATCATCCTCACAGCGAAGGATCTGTGTAAGACATATTCCAACGAAACCGTGCAGCAGCACGTACTAAAGAACTTGAACTTGAATGTTTATAAGGGCGACTTTACGGTCGTTATGGGGAATTCGGGTTCCGGTAAGAGCACCTTGCTCTACGCACTGTCCGGTATGGACCGACCGTCGCTTGGTACGGTAACCTACTACGTCGAGAACACCGCCCGCAAGGCGAAATCGGGCGACAAGACTTTCGAAAGTGCGAAGGAGAACGCATCGAAGTCGGGCACGGAGATCTCGAAATACAGCAATGATAAGCTTGCGGTATTTCGCAGAGATCATGCAGGTTTCGTATTCCAGCAGAATTACCTGAACGACTCGCTGTCCGCACTGGACAATGTTATGATCAGCGGCCTTCTGAAGAATAAGGACCGCAAGGCCTTGGCGCAGAAGGCGAAGGACCTGCTCGGCCGCGTCGAGATCGAGGAGCAGGATTACAAGAAGTTTCCGACGCAGCTTTCGGGTGGCCAGCAGCAGCGTGTCGCTGTGGTTCGTGGCGTGATCAACGACCCGGAGGTTCTGTTTGCCGATGAGCCGACCGGCGCCTTGAACTCCCAGAACACGATCAATGTTCTCAACATTTTGAGCGATTTGAATTCGAGCGGACAGAGCATCGTGATGGTCACACACACCATCAAAGCAGCCGAACGCGGCAATCGCATCATCTACCTTTCGGATGGCGTGATCTCCGATGAATGCGACCTCGGGCCGTACGTAGGCGACTACAAGGACGAGACGAACCCGCAGCAGGAAAAGGCTCTCGAACGTCACAGAAAGTTGAAAGACTTCCTTCAGGAGCAGGGCTGGTAATCAAACACAGGAGCAAGCATCATGTACAAATTATTTAAAATCGCTAAAAACAACATAAAAAGGCAGAAGGGCGACATGATCACCTTCCTGATTTTGACGTTTCTGTCGGCCTTCCTGATCTTCATCTGCGCCTCGGCACTGTCGGGTCTGGGCCGCCTGTTGGACGAAAGTTTTAAACAGGTGAATGGTCCCGAGATCCTCTTTTGGAACCATGACAACGAAAAGGCAGAGTACGCCGCAGAAAAAGCATTTTCCGAGTATCCGGATTTTGTGAAGTATGAAAAGACGCCGGTCGCTGACCTTAATGCAGATTATCGTAATACAAAAGATGATGAGTTCACCACGTTTGAATTCTATATCCACGATATTAAAGAACAGTCCGAACTTTTAAACGTTGGTATTCCGGACGTTGAATATGCGGAAGATGACATCCTGCTTCCGTTTAATCAGAAAGGCGTGTTTGCGATCGGCGATACCATGGAACTTAAAGTCGAGGACAATGTCTATCGCTTCCGTGTTGCCGGCTTCGTGGAAGATCCGTACTTCTGCTCAACGCTCAATATTTCTACTCACAGCGTGTATATATCGAAAACCATGATCGACACAATGGCCGAAAGAGAAAGTGTGCTCTACCAAGGGTATTTTTACAAAGGCAAGGTCGACATGGAGGCGATCGAGAAGAGAGGGATCGACCTGGATGAGGTAGAAAAAGAGATCGACACAGCGTACAAAGAGGCATCTACCGAATGGAAAGAGGCACACCCGGACGATAAGACACCGTACAATACTTCGTACATGTTGCTCAACTGGGAAATGATGCGTAGCGGCGACGGTATCCTGCCTACGATCGTTATGGCGGTGGTGCTGATATTTGCCATCCTGGTGCTGGTGATCGCGCTGATCATCATCGCATTCAGCATCAGCAACTTCATTCGCAGAAACATGAAAAACACGGGAATCCTGGAGGCGAGTGGTTACACTGTAGCACAGCTCAAGGGGGCGTTGCTCCTGCAGATGGCCTCCGTGACCATCCTCGGAGTGGTGCTGGGCCTCGCCGTGGCGATGCTCATGTTCAACACATTCGGCACCATCTTAAGCTCCGTTGTTGGTCTCTCCTGGAACCAGCCGCTGAACATCCGTGTAGCAGTGCGGACATTTGTCGCACTGGTGGCAGTGGTTCTCATAGCGACCTGGCTTATCGGCCGCAAATACAACCGTATCACGGTGCTCGATGCGCTTCGTGGTGGCATTAACACCCACAACTATCGAAAGAATTATTTCCCGTTCGAAAAGACGCCCTTGCCTGTATCGCTGGTATTGTCCCTGAAAGATATGGTAGGTGGTCGTATAAGGAATGGTCTGATGGTGCTGATCATCCTGCTTTTGTCCATGTTCTCTGTTGTCGGCTTCGGTATGGTCCAGAATTTCGGCGAAGACCCGGACAATATGATCCGAATGTTCGGTTTTGAGTTAGGAACCATCGGCGTAACCGGCGACAACACGATCATTGATGACATACGAGCATTGCCCGAAGTGGACCGCGCATATGCCAGAGTGAGTTTCGATTTCAATCTCGAATTTAACGGAAAGACAAAGAAATACTCAACATATGCGATCGACGACCGCAGCCAGACCATCAACACCAACGTGATCGAGGGCCGCATGCCTACCGAGGACAATGAGATCCTGGTCACAATTGCGATCGCGGATGACATGGGGATCCACCCCGGCGACGTCGTAACACTGGAAAACGCAGGCAAAAAGGCGGAGTTTCTGGTCACCGGCCTCAACCAGAGAATGGAGCAGTATGGCCGGACGATCATGACTTCGTTGGCAGGCGCTGAAAAACTGACCGACGCTCAGTTCCATTACATCTACTTTGTGACAGGCAAAGAAGGCTGCGATTATGAAGTATTGAAAGAGAGAATGGATCAGATCGGTAAGGAGAAGGGGGTCAAACTGGAGTGCGTAGACACCTCAAAGGCGATCAACGCGACGGTACAGACATTGTCGGATACGATGAAGTCGATCTGTGCAGTCATACTGGTAATGGCGGTAGTGGTTGTGATTTTCGTAGAGTCTCTGGTCATCCGTGCTAAGATCAGCCGTGAGTGGCGTAGCATGGGCATCAGCAAGGCGTTGGGCGAGACATCCCGGGGATTACTCTTTCAGATCATGCTTACCAACCTTCCGGCTATTCTGGTTGGTGCCATCCTCGGAGCCGTGATCGCTCCCTTTATCGGAGCGTTTGGAACCACGGTGGTATTCAGTTCGTTTGGTATCTGCAAAGTATGTTTCAAAATCTCGACCATTTATATGCTGATCACCATCGCCGGCATCACGATCTTTGCTGTGCTGACGTCGGCGCTCGCAGGTATGCGGGTCCGGAAACTGAAACCCGTTGAGATGATCACGGAAGACTGAGTTTAACGGTCGACACTTTTCACAAATTGTATTATAATTGAACTAAATGGAGGCTGTGGCCTCCGAAACGGAAGATTTGTACCTAAATCGGGCGATGGGGCTCGGTTTAGGTACAAAGTCGATATAAAGGAGTCGGGCATGCATTATAATTGTCTGATCGTGGATGACGAAGTTGAGCTCGCGAAGATGACCGCGGAGTATTTTGAAATGTTTGAGGTAAAGACGGCGTACGTTGAGTCCGCCGCGCTTTGCTATGAATTCTTTAAAGAGAACGAGGCGGACCTCATCCTGCTGGACATCAATCTGAAGGATGGCTCGGGCTTCGAGATCTGCCGCAAGATCCGCGAGGATTATCAGCTTCCGATCCTGTTCATCAGCGCCCGCCAGAGCGATGATGATGTCCTGGTGGCCCTAAGCATCGGGGGCGATGACTATATTAAAAAGCCCTACAGTTTGTCGATCCTTCTGGCAAAGGTGAAGATAAACCTGAAGCGCGTGGAGAAGATCCGCAAGCTCTCGGAGACTTCGGCAAATGCAAGTGTGAAGGCCGTGGAAGCAACGGGAGCAGGAAACACCACGACGGATGAAACATCAGGTATATCGAAAACCAATGTAGCGGAAACACCCGCCTCACCGAACCTGCGTCTGGATGTCTCAACGATGTCGGTGATCTTGAATGGCAAGAGCATCCCCCTAAAAGCGAAGGAATTTGCCCTTCTGAACGTTCTCTACCAGCATCGAAACACCATTGTCACGAAGGGGCAGCTCTTCGACGAAGTGTGGGGTGACAGTTTCTACGGGGATGGCACATTAAACGTTCACATTCGCAAACTTCGTGAAAAAATCGAGCGCGACCCCAACCATCCGGAGATCATCAAAACCTTCTGGGGCACGGGCTACATGCTTGAAATCTGAAAGTATCAACCGAGGAATATGACCTCATCAAAAGTTAAACGACCTTATGAAAGCCATACGAAACATTACGATCCTCTTTAATATTCTCATGCTGGCGGCACTGGGCGCCCTGATCCTTTGGTATCATAAGACGGAGCCCGGATTGGCGCCCACCGTGTCATATTCGGATGCAGAACTTGCTGTGTACAAAAAGACATGGGACAGCATCCGTGAGGAAGTGTTTCAGAATCGAGAGATGACACTTCGCCTGCTCACTTTATTCTGGGGTGCTGTCGTCCTTTTGGGAAACTTGTTGATCTTCCTGGTCTACCGTTTTCAGGTGAAGCCTGTGCGGGAAATGGAGTCCTTTGCGGCGGAGATCTCGAAGGGAAACCTCGACGTTGCGTTGCCGATCCATCGCGGGAATCTCTTCGGGAATTTTACGGAGAGTTTCGACCGTATGCGGGGTGCATTGAAGGCCTCGAAAGAGCGGGAACTTGCGGCGGAAAAAGCAAAGCAGGAGATGGTGGCAGAGCTGAGCCACGACCTGAAGACACCCGTGGCCACGATACGTGCGACTTGTGAAGTTCTGGACCTCAAATTCCGCACCGAGATCGAGAAATGTGAGAATGACTTGACGAGATTGAAGTCAGCAGCATCTAAGGCCTCGAACCGTGCGGATAGCACAGAGGCAGAAGACATTGCGAGTAAAGAATTATATCTCGAGACTCTCCGAAACAACCTGGAGAAAGTCGGTTTCATTTACAACAAGACCGATATTATCAACGAGCTTGTGGGCGGCGTCTTCCGTGCTACATTGGACGACATGGAGGAGATAAAGATCGAGCCGGTCGAGAACCCATCGAGTATCATCGAAGGCTACTTTCGCGGCTTGAAAGACTACGGAAACATTATTCTGGAAAATCATATTCCGGAATGTTTGTTGTACTTCGACCGCATCCGCATGGAGCAGGTCATTGACAACATCGTAGGAAACTCCTGCAAATACGCAGGAACCGACATCCACGTTTCCTTTGCCGAAATCGAAGGAAATTACATTAAGATCACGATCCGCGACGCAGGACCCGGTGTACCCGAGTCTGAACTGCCGTTGCTGACCGAAAAATACCACCGAGGAACGAACGCTGCCGGCAAGCAGGGCTATGGCCTCGGCATGTACCTGGTAAATCACTATATGGAACATCAAGGCGGTGGAATGGAATATTACAACGACGGCGGCTTCGTCGTCGAACTGGCTTTGAAGAAAGTATGAGGAAGATTCAGAGGATGAAGAGTAAAAGTGAAGATCGAGCGACCCTGCGGACACGCAGGGTTGCTTTTTTGTTGCGACGGACGTTCTCTAGGAAAAAAACTAAGCTTTTCTGCTTATCAGGAGGAACTAACATGAAGATAACTAAGAGAATCGGGAAGTGTATTGCTATCACCCTAGGGCTCTTACTGGGACTCTACATTCTCTTCGTAACAGAGGAGTGCATTCGAATCATGGTGTCGCCAGTGGGTGCGCGGCCACTGATCGTGCTGTCGGAGCAGGAGGATGAACTGACCCGTAAGTATAAGAGTGTGGGATTTACCGTCGAGAATGATTTGTTCCGTTATACGGATGACGCGGGCAATGCCAGTGTGCGCGTGTGCGGCGAAACGATCCGGATGGGCGGCGCCGTGCTGTGGGGGTGGATCGAGTAGAAGCAGGTTGCCAGGCTCCATACAATTGTGGTATTATGATAGCGAAGGAAATTGGTGTTGTCGCTTTTGAGGTCTTGCTGACTGTAGTCATAAACATCATGTAAATGATTGTATGTGAGGGATATGTGGCCATGGATATATTGTTATTATTTGGTATACTGCTATTTGGACTGGGAATCGTATCGTTCGCTATCTTTATGTTGTATTTGGGCCTACATTATTTTTTTGTTGAGAAAAGGAAGGCGAAAGATGAGGGCCGAAAGATGCGTTTGGGGTTTATAGTGTTTATGATCATCAGCATTATCATTTTTGCCCTTTGTGCTGTGGGGTTGAAGTATTATTGCTATCTGGCAATGTTTATATTGCACTAGTGATGATCGGTGTTGTCGCTTTTGTAGTATTACTTACTTTATGTACAACATGTAAACGAATGTGAGAGGGCATAGGAGAGGATCATGAACATAGTCGATATTATTCTTATTATGTTTCCGGTAACGATCGTGTTCACCATCATTATTGCTATTTTGTATGGGCGTGATCGCACTTGGGCGAAGCGTGCAGGCTGTGAACCGAATTCAGGCTTGCGCATCCTGCTTATTATCGGTATAACGCTTTGTGTTGTATATGTCTTGGGCTTTACTGCGTTGATGCTCTTGATGATGTCCGGAATGGCGGGTATGTGATATGAGTGATAAGAGATTTTTCCGGCTTTTGATCGCGATCGTCGTGGTGGGTCTGCTCGTCACGGCGCTGCATCTGTTTTACATCGTCCGTGCGTATCCGAACGCGTCGATCATTCAGTTCATCGCGAGGGAGTGGTGGCCATGAAGAGAGTATGGATCCTCCTGGCCACGGCTCTGTTTTTTGTCGCGGTCAATGTTTTTTTGTATGTGTCGATTACCCAGCGCCTTGCGAACAACTTCAGCGGGACGAGCCAGATGAAGATGATCGATGTAGGCAGATATTTGCCGTTTGAGAGTGGTTCGGATCTGGCACGCACCGGCTCGTCGCTGACATTTTCCAAAGATGACGACCTGCCCGTGCTTGATGGTGCGGCCGCTTTAGTCCCGGTCTACGCGTCCGTGATCGAGAATTGCTACCCGGCGGGGACGGTCACCTACGAAGGCGGCGCGTTCTCAGACGACAACAAATACGGCGAAAACTTCGCCGAGGACAGTGTGATGCAGTATCAGAACACGATCCGCGGATACAACGCACTTCTGGATGGAACGGTGGATCTGTTCTTCACAGCACATCCGTCGAAGGAGCAGCTGCAGGACGCGAAGGACCGCGGCATTGAGCTGGAGGTCGTGCCCATCGGTAAGGAAGCCTTCGTGTTCTTCGTGAATAAAAAGAACCCCGTGGATGGTTTGAGCATTGACCAGATCCGCAGTATCTACCGCGGGGAGATCAACAACTGGAAGGAAGTCGGCGGCCCCAATAAGCGCATCAACCAGGTGACGCGGATAAAGGGTTCCGGCAGCCAGACCATGATGGAGCAGTTCATGGAAAATGACATGCTGACGAAGCGGCATCCGCTCGCGATCTTCGGCGCATCCATTGGTTACTCGTTCCGGTTCTACCTGGCTGGCATGGTCGCAGATGAAAACGTGAAGATGCTTGCGGTCGATGGCGTCTACCCGATTGCAGAAAACATTCGCAACGGCTCGTACCCGATCAGCACGAATTTCTACGTCGTGTATCGTAAAGACGAGACGAACCCGAACGTTAAAAAACTCGTGGATTGGCTGCTTACACAGGAAGGCCAGACCATGATCGAAGCCTGCGGCTACGTCGGCCTCGAATAATAGGAGATTTTGAAACATCCATTCGAAGATGAGAGGGAGGTCGAAATGGAAGAGACGAACGAAAAGAGAAAACCGAGTTTCCGTGAAATAAAACGGGCACTTATCTTTATAGCCAGTTTTACACCGCTAGTTACGTCAATTCTGGTCGGAATGAGTCCTGATGGGTTGCTCATTGGTTGGCAGGGAAGCAATATTATTTATGGCAGTGATGCAGTAATATTGTGGTATTATAGTTCCATGATACCCTTTATGGCGTCAAATAATGGTTTACTGGGTTTGATGCGCATTCTCACAGTGCCTGCTTTTGTCTATCAGATCTATTATCTGGTCCACAGCAGAAATAAAAAGCGTGTGTTAGTAGTCCTCGGTGTAATGATCATTCTTTTGATCGTCGGCGGGGTTGTTGCTGACCCGATCTCGCGCGCGCGCCGGGCGAATAAAGATATCGAACCGTACGTCATGGAGTATCTGACTGAGAAGTACGGCAGTGATGCGGTCGCGGACATGAAGATCGTAATCGAAAAACGCGACGTTGGCCGTTTCAGCGCCGATCATTCCTTCAAGAAGTATATCTACTCTGTGACCGGGCCTATGTTCAAGGAGTCTCTAATGATCACATATACCAATGAATGGCATGCCGCCGAAGAAGGGAAAGAAGCATATACTACACAAGAAGTAGAAGAGTCATAAAAAGATTATGGGCGGAAGGTGTTCATCTGACGTTGACAATTCATGAGAAAGAACCTAAAATGGTAGTGTTGGTAAATCAATCAACCATTCCAGGAGAATTGCATGGAGTATTATAGATTATTTGAGACTCTGCAGAGTCGGAATAATGAGAACCATATTGACTGAAAGGTCAATATGGTTCTTTTTTTATACAACATGTGCAACTACTGAGCCGTGAAACGACTTTATATGGGCGGAGCTATTGACAAGTTTAAAAGAATATGTTATATATGACATAATGGAGGGCGAATGAAATATAGGGTGGACTTTTATAAGACCGTAAGCGGACGAAAACCGCTTGCAGACTTCATCAGATCATTAGATGTTGTTTTAAAAGCTCGAGTCGTGGCTTATCTTCATTTGTTGGAGGAGTATGGCCATGAGGCTCGTGAACCACTGAGTAAACATCTTTCTGATGGGATTTTTGAATTGCGTATATCCGGGAAGAATCAGATTGTAAGAATCCTCTATTTTTTTGATAACGATAGGATTATTATCGCCACTAATGGCTTTGTGAAGAAACAACAAAAGACTCCGAGGAACGAAATCAGCATTGCCAAGGAGAGAAGAAAAGATTACTATTCACGTAAGGAGGTTGGGACCTATGAGTGATTTGCAGAAACTTACGGAGGAACTAATGTGTGATCCTGCGTTTAAAACCGAATACGATGCGGTTCAACCTGAAATCGAAGTAACGAGGGCGCTTTTGAATGCCAGAATTCACGCTGGTTTGTCGCAAGTACAGCTTTCTGAGTTGAGCGGGATAAGTCAGGCAGATATTAGCAGACTGGAGAAGGGAACCAGAAATCCGACCATAGCATTATTGAAGCGGTTAGCAGATGCGATGGGGATGACACTCCAGATACGATTTGTACCAAAACAGTGAAGGAGATATCGCCTATGTATGGAGCGATTTTAGGAGATATGATCGGTGCCCCTTATGAGTTCGATCAGGGAAAGAAAACGAAGGAATTTGAGCTGTTTAACCCGCGTGTGCACTATACGGATGATACAGCGATGACGCTGGCGGTGGCGCGCGCCTTGTTGCAGGTCGGGCGTGATGCTGATGAGGCGACCATGAAGAAAGCTTTTGTGGAATGCATGCAAGACATTGGCCGGAGATACGCTGCGGGCGAGTATGGCGGGCGTTTTGCTGACTGGCTTCGTGCGTCCGATCCGCAGCCCTATAACAGCTGGGGCAATGGTTCTGCCATGCGTGTGAGTGCTGTCGGTTGGTTTTTCGACACCCTCGAGCGAACGCGCGAAGTGGCGCGTTGGTCCGCAGAGGTCACGCACAACCACCCGGAAGGTGTCAAGGGCGCGGAGTCTGTTGCTGCGGCGATCTACCTGCTGCGTAACGGAAGCACGAAAGCGGAAGTGAAGGATTACATCATTGCGGAGTTCGACTACGATCTTTCACGTACTTGCGATGAGATCCGTCCGACCTACCATCATGTTGAAAGCTGCCAGGAGACCGTCCCTGAAGCATTTAACGCATTTTTTGAAGGCGACTCCTTTGAAGACGTCATCCGAACTGCCGTTTCCCTAGGGGGCGACTGTGACACCCTGACCTGCATCGCGGGTTCCCTCGCCGAGGCTTGCTACGGCGTGCCGGAGCAGATGAAAAGCGAGTGCGAGAGGAGATTGCCCCGGGAACTGATGGCAATTTTGAGCGCCTTCACGGCGGAAGTGGATTAACCAGGTTTGTGCATTTTCCCGACATGAGATATTGCTCTGACATGTGTTCTGTGCTATAATTCAAGCGTAGTTATCAGTCCGAATGCACACGGTTAAAACAAGAGAAAAAAATGTGAGGGAGATAATGAAAATGAAGGGATTATTGCATAAACGAAGAACTAGGGGTTTCTTATTTGCTTTGTTTTTCGCATTCATTTTGTTTATTCCGAATGAGGTTGAGGCGGCCCAATTGACTGTTACCGCAAATAAGACGAAGGAATATACTGCGTCCGCAGGTGGCGAGACCATTAATCTGACATTGTCCGGGGCGAATGCCAACACGAGACTTATGGGTAAGCCGTCTTGGATCAGTTGTAGTGGGTCTGGCTCAAACTACAAACTCATAACTTCGAAGAATGCGTCAACATCTTCTCGTAAGGACGATGTTGTGTTTTTCGATGGAGCGAAAACCTTTACGGTTCGAATTACTCAAAAAGGGACATCAAAAGCCGCTGTCATAATGTTTAATGTTAATGGAGGCTCAGGAAGAATATCAAATAAGTCAGGAACGGTCGGTAATACCATTGGCACACTTCCGAATGTTCCTACTGCACCGAAAGGAATGTCATTTGCTGGATGGTATACCGAGGCAAAGAGTGGAATCAGGGTCACGAGTAATACAAAGATTACGGTACCTATCTTGATGTTATATGCTCATTATACCTATAACACCTACAAGATCACATTCAACAGTCAAGGTGGCAATAAGGTGGACTATAAAATGGTCACCTACAGCAAAAAGTATGGGACCATGGAAACGCCGACCAGAGAAGGTTACGAGTTTCTCGGTTGGTATACCGCGGCGAATGGTGGTAAGTTGATAACTCCTTCCACAAAGGTGACGGTTGCCGCACATCAAACTCTTTATGCGCAGTGGCGTAAGAAACAGACTTTTCAGATTATATTTCTATATGGAAATGGGGAGCGGAGAAAGGTAATTGAGGTTTATGAAGGAGATATAATCGTATTACCTGACCCTGGTATCGTTGTTGATCCTCCTTATGAGTGGAAGTGGAATGTCGTTCAAGGCCGTGACCTAAGGGACGGAGAAGGGCAGCATTATGAACCAGGTCAAAAAATTTGCGTTAGTGGTGATTATGTGATAGTTGGTATATTGTTCCCCTCTTCGTATGAACCTCTTATGAATAGCATTCGAGATACTTTCGAACAAAAATATAAATTGGAACTAAAAAAATAATACTTAACAAAACAGGAGCACCGCATTGAATCATGATTCAATGCGGTGCTTTTATTGTACACATCTGGATGTATCCTAGGGTAAAGAGTGAAGTGGAATTCCAGTATACCCACCCCTTTTGCGATATAAAAGGAGGGGGGCGGTCGGCTGGTGGTTATATATAGGCGGGCACCACTGGCAGTCTGGCAAATTACAATCAACCGAAAGGAGAACGGCATGGACGAACTGGAGTTTTTGGATCTGTTGGAAGGCTTTTTAGAATTTGAAGAGGTAAAGGCAGTTGACAGCATCGAGAGGATGGAGGAGTTCGATGACTTCCTCGACGAAATATTCGAGGAGATGGACGAGGAAGAAGATGATTAGGAGGGGTAAATAGTCTTGTAGTTGAGGGTGATATCATTTATACTATAGGTATCATAAAGCAGGCTGAAGCGTGTGCGTAGAGACGACAAACATTGCCCGCTATGAAACGGAAGAATAGAGCCACACAAGGAGGAAGAATATGAGATCGTATTTGATTGCAGATACTACTCGCGAGGAGCGGGAGCAGATCGTGGAGGAGTCGCTAGGGAATATCAGCGGATCCTGCGACGGATGCATGGCCGGATTGGCCGAGATGTACCAGGATTACATCGACGGGAAGAAGGAGATCCGTGAGATCAACATGGAGTTTCGCGCTCGGTATACGTCGGGGAGCGAGGCGCCCGAGCGAAACGAGTGCGGGTACTATAATGAGTGAGAGTAAAGGAGAATAGTTAGGTCAAAGCGGCCTGGAGGAAGCATTGACCGCGAAATAACAGGAGGAATAATTATGCAGGACGATTCAATTCGTGATATGTTTGAGGAGATAAAGGACGCGCTCGAGGAGCTGGTCGGCGGGATCGAAGAGGCGGTGGATGAGGCCGTGATGGGTTCATTTCCCGAGAGCTTCGTCGAGGGCTGGGAGCAGTTCATGGCGGACCATACGTTTGTGAAGAAGGACGGAACGGTCGTACAGGGCTGGCCGGTGACGCGAGTGCTGAGCCCGGATAAGAAGAAGCAGCTCAACTGCTACGGCGGTCTGAAGGTCGACGGGCGGACGTTGATCGTGCAGACGCGCATCTCGTCGTGGGAGCCGCTGTACTCGTTCGAGACGGAGGAGGCCGCGGTGGAGGCGCTGAAGAAGATCAGTGAGGCGATGCAGCGGGGGGATTCGTTTATTGAGCTGTAGTAAGATAGAGGGATAGAAACGATTTTCGGTTGGAAAGTTCGAAATAAACATATATGGAGGTATTCATATGGCATTTAAGAAATACGTTTACGATGGTTCGAAGAAGTTTAATATTGGCAAATGCTCGACGGATGAGACGAGTTTGTGCGTAGACCGCAAGGATGCGGAGGCGAAGCTCGCGAAGAACATCGAGGAGATCGACAAGTTGCAGGAGAAACTCTACGCGGAGAAGAAGGAAGGCGTGATCTTCCTGTTCCAGGCGATGGATGCAGCTGGTAAGGATGGCACCATCCGCGCGGTATTGTCCGCACTTTCACCGCATGGTGTGCATGAGGTAGCCTTCAAGGCGCCGAGCTCGGACGAGCTGGCGCACGATTTCCTGTGGCGCGTGGCGTCGAAGACGCCGGCGAAGGGCGAGATCGCGATCTTCAACCGCTCGCATTATGAGGACGTGCTGATCGGTAAGGTGCGCGAACTCTACCGCAGCCAGGCCAATGCACGCCGCATTGACCTCGATCAGGTGATCGAAAACCGCTACGAAGACATTCGTAATTTCGAGGAGTACCTGTACCACAACAACGTGCGCACGGTGAAGATTTTCTTGAATGTGTCGAAGGATGAGCAGGCGCGGCGGTTCCTGTCGCGTATCGAGGAGCCGGAGAAGAACTGGAAGTTCAGCGGCAGCGACTACGAGGAGCGTGCGTACTGGGATGCGTACCAGGAGGCGTTCGAAAGCGCCATCAATGCGACGTCAACGAAGCATTGCCCGTGGTACGTTGTGCCCGCAGATCATAAGTGGTATATGCGCTACGCGGTGTCGGAGATCATCCTGGCGACGCTGAAGGAGATGGATCCCCGCTTCCCGGAGGTAACGCCCGAGCGACTGGCGACCTTCGCGAACTATAAGGAGGAGCTTCTGAAGGAACTGCCGAAGGAGAAGACGGAGAAGGCCGAGAAGGCTGAGAAGGCTGAGAAGTCTGAGAAAAAGCCGATGGTAAAGAAGCCGGTGAAGAAGGAAGAGAATAAGCCGGAGAAGAAAGAAGTGAAAAAGCCTGCTAAGAAGGCGAAGAAATAAGTGTCAATGGGGACGGTTCTATTTGACACAAAAATGTGTCAGATGGAACCGTCTCCACTGACACATTCTCGGGGATTAAGGCAATTTTAACAAAGCCGTAATGAAAGTATAAACTTGTGGTGCCCTCGCATACTATGCGAAAGACTGCCGTTATGGTATAATCACTGTATTGGTGCATGAATGTGCATAGCCCGCAAAAAATCACGGGGAAGTGTAACCATTTGCAAAAAAAAGGTAGTATATAAGTGCAGGGGAATGAGTCAAACAGAACCGTCCCTGTTGCAGGTTTTGACCTGCAACGGTTGACACATTTTCAGGAGAGGTATGAGAAAACGTAGAGGTTTCGCAGTGCTCGGGGCGCTGACGCTGACGGCAGCGATGCTGCCGGGGTGTAAGAGCGATCCGGACGAGCAGGAGAGCAGCACGTATGTGCAGGAAGTAGAAAGTACAGAGCAGGGCAGGATCCCGGTTTCGGTAAACGGGGAAGTCGTGATCAGTGCGCAAAATTTCCCGGACAATGCGTTCCGGAAGTATATATTACGTGAACTGGATACCGATAAAAACGGTTCGCTTTCGAAAGAGGAAATAACTGCGGCCAATTATATCACGATCGATGGTAAAAACGTGAAGGACCTTACCGGGATCGAGTTCTTTTCGTCCCTCATATCGCTGGATTGTAGTAACAATCGTTTGACGAGTCTGGATGTTTCGCGGAATCAAACATTGATCGAACTTTGGTGCGGGGACAATGCATTAACGAGCCTGACGACAGCGAATCCTGAGTTGAGTATATTGGCCTGCCAGAATAATCAACTGGAAGAACTCGACGTATCGAAAGACGAGGCCCTGACCATTCTGATATGCGATAACAATAAACTGAAAACTTTGAATATTACGAAGAACATGGGGCTGCAGGGGCTTAGCTGCAACAGAAATGAAATCGATAATCTGGATCTGTCGATGAACCTGGCCCTGGCTTCTTTGTATTGCAGAGATAACCGCCTGACGAGCCTCAATGTGGGACGAAATCTGGTCCTGGGACTGCTCGACTGTAACGGGAACTACCTGACGCAACTGGATATAACTAAGAATTGCGTCCTGTCTACCTTAAACTGTTCGTCGAATCAATTGACCGAATTAAACACATCGAATAACGTAAAACTTTACGATTTGTCTTGTGATCATAACCGTTTGAAGAATCTGGACCTGTCGAATAACCGGGATCTCTACCAATTGCGATGTCGGGATAATCAACTGGCTGAACTGGATTTGTCGCACAACCCGTTGAATCAGTTGGATTGCCGCGATAACCCGCTGACTACTCTGGATGTGAGTCGTTGCGGCGCTATGGTCGTAGTGAAATTGGACCCGGATGTCATACTCGAGGGAAAGCGTGTTAAACCGATGGCCCCTGGGGATATTCCAGTGGATGCTGAGCATTTCCCAGACGATTCATTTCGGGATTATATAGCGGATACATTCGATACTGACCATAACGGCGGCCTCTCGGAGGCGGAGATCGGTGCAATCAACAATATACGATTAAGTGTGCAGGATGGCTATTCATTTTATGACGAAAACATCGGATTTTTCGGTATCGGAAGTCTGGGGTATAACATTCATGACCTGACCGGAATCGAGTATTTTCCGTATTTGATGTACTTGGACTGCTCGGATAATATGATCGAGAAGCTCGACACATCGAAGAACCCGATGTTGACCCAACTGATTTGTGATAATAACAAATTGACCAGCCTGGATGTGAGTGGCAACCCGCAACTTGAGATATTGTTGTGTAAGGATAACGAACTGAACGATTTGAATTTGGAAGGCCTCGCACAATTGATAGGATTTAACTGTTCGAACAATCAACTTACAAATCTGATCCTTAAGGATCTGATAGTACTGTCGGATCTGAATTGCTCCGATAATCGTATTACCGAACTGGACGTTTCGAATAATCCGAAATTAAGCAGTTTGTACTGCACGCACAATGGATTGACGAAGTTAGACCTTTCGAAAAACAGTTTCCTGCATGATCTGAATTGCAGCAACAATCAACTGAATGAACTGGATCTGAAGGATAAAAAATGGTTGAAGAATCTGGATTGTAGCGATGATCCGATCGAGAAGATCGATCTGAGCGAGTGTCATGTGAGTATCGAAGCCTTCGCGAATGAGGGCGTTGAGATCATTGGTAAGCCAGACGGAGATGTAGCTGTCGTACCTCTGGATGTGGAGCATTTTCCGGATGGCGCATTTCGGTCATTCCTGTTTACGGATGTCGACCTGGATGAAAACCGAATACTGTCGAGAAGTGAGGTCGACAACGTCCAGCATATGAATCTGATGAATTGTGAAGGCTTGAAAGATCTTACAGGCATTGAATTCTTCTCCTATCTGAACTTTCTGCAATGCCGTGGCGAGATCACGAAATTGGATCTCTCGAAGAATATTTTCCTCGTTAATCTGGATGTAAAGCAATGCAACTTAACATCGCTGGATATTTCGAAGAATGTCGAACTGATGAATCTGAATTGCTCGGACAATGCATTGACCGAACTGGATGTGTCAGCGAACGTGCAGCTAAAGAATTTGGATTGTACGCGTAATGCATTGACCCGGCTGGATGTGACCGGGAACTCGAAGTTGTTTATGCTCGAGTGCGAGAAGAACGAACTGCAATCCTTGATAATGAATAACCCAAAGCTTCAGTATTTGTATTGTTCGAATAATTCCCTGACGGAAATGGATCTGAGCGGGCTTCCTGAACTTATTTGGCTGGATTGCGCCGAGAACCATTTGCAAAGCCTGGATACTTCAAAGAACAGTAAACTGTGGGTGCTGGATTGCTCCCATAACGATCTACAAAACTTGGATGTAAGTCATAACGAGGCTTTGGGTGAACTTATGTGTCATCATAATCAGTTGAAGGTGTTGGATCTGTCGAAGAATCCAAACTTGAGGGAAACGCAGATCGGTGACGACAGTATCGAAGTCATCCGCGCAGAATAATGTGTCAACCGTTGCAGGTCAAAACCTGTAACAAGGACGGTTCTGTTTGACACATTTTGGAGGTTAGTATGAGAAGGCGAAAGTTGATCAGTGTGTTCGGCGCCATGGCGCTTGTGGTGGCGATGCTGCCGGGGTGTAAGAGCGAGTCGGAAGAGCCGGAGAGCAGCGCGACCATGCAGGAGAATAGCCAGTCGGTGCAGGAGAGCCAGGAACCGGAAAGTACAGAAACGGTGAGAACTCCGGACTATCAAAATGGCGGCATCGCGATCAATGCGCAGAATTTTCCTGACGAAGGTTTTCGTCGGTACATTTCGGAAAATATGGACGACGATCGTGATGGAGCACTTTCGAGCTATGAACTAACGGAATTCAAAAATCAAACCATCAAAATTACTGAAGAATACGAGGTCAAAGACCTTACCGGCATTGAGTTTTTTCCTGATTTGCTGCAATTGGAAATAGCGAGACAGGACTTGAAACGCTTGGATGTTTCACATAATAAACAGTTGTATAGGCTGGAATGCCAACTCGATCAGATGACTGAATTGATCCTCGATAATCCGGCCTTGAAGCAACTGGATTGCATGGGGAACCAACTGGATCAACTGGACCTGTCAAAAGTTCCGAACCTGAGTACCTTGGTTTGCAATAATAATAAAATTTCCACATTGGATATGAAACAAGTTCCGAATCTCCAACATTTGGAGTGCAGCAGCAATCCTCTCGGAAGTCTGGATCTGTCGGAGAACCTGTATTTAGCCGGGTTGATCTGCGCCGACGCGCAACTTACGAGTCTAAACGTGTCCCGTAATTTGCTGCTTTCGGAACTGCTGTGTAACAATAACAACCTGACTGAGTTGAATGTGGCGAATAATTCTATGCTATATCAACTCAATTGTGAACACAATCAGTTAACAAAGCTGGACGTTTCGAATAATACTAAATTGTCCAGTTTGTCGTGTAATGATAACCGGCTGGTCACTTTGGATGCTTCGAAGAACAGGGAGCTGTGGTCCTTATTTTGCCAAAACAATGCATTGACCGAACTGGCCGTTGCAGGTTCTTCTCTGTCAAAGATCTATTGCGAAAATAATCAGTTGACGGATCTCGACGTCAGTCATTGCGGTTCGATGGTACGGGTCCGTGCGGATTACGATGTGGAGATCGAAGGGAAGACTATGGCTCCGGTCGGCCCGTCGGATATCCTCGTGGATGCGGCGCATTTTCCGGATCCGGCCTTCCTGGATTTTGTATACGAAGAGTATGACCTGGATGGAAATCGGGCGCTTTCGGAAGAGGAACGGGAAGCTGTAGAAGAAATGGAGCTATACGTGAATAGCTATACCATCATCATGGATGGTTATACGTATCAAGGCGGCAGCTACATTGGCTTTGGTATTCATGATCTGACCGGAATTGAGTATTTTCCGTACCTTCAAATACTTAACTGTAAAGCGAATCAGATCGAACGCCTGGATCTTACCCAAAACCCGGCATTGGTCTATTTGGAATGCGAAGATAATGCGCTTCAGACACTGGATGTTTCGAATAATCCGAATCTGGGACACGTTTCGTGTAAGGACAATGCGTTAACTTGCGTGGATGTATCGCGGTGTAAGCCGGACATCGAAGTTTGGGCGGACGAAGGCGTGGAGATCATCTGGCCCGAGGGGCATGTGGATGTGCCCGTTCCTGAGAGTACCGAGGCGGAGAGTACTCCGGACTTACCGTTGGTGATAAATATCTGGGAAAAATCTATTGTGAGAATAATAAATTGACGAAGCTGGACGTCATGCGTTGTTCTGCTATGGTGAGAGTCCGCGCGGATTACGATCTGGAGATAGAAGGAAAATCCAGGCATTCGATCGGGCCGAATGATATTCTTTTGGATGCGGAGCATTTTCCGGATCCGGAGTTTCAAAATTACATCTTTGACAAGATCGATCTGGATGGTAACAGAGCACTTACGGAAGACGAGCGTGCAGCGGTGCAAGTGATGCAGCTATGCCTTAAAGGCTACGATGCCTTACTGGGAGAGCATATTGATGAGGATCACGGGTTTGATATTCACGATCTGACCGGTATCGAATATTTTCCGAATCTCACCAGCCTCACATGTAATTCGAACGAAATCGAGCGACTGGACCTTTCGAAGAACACTGCATTGACCTATTTGGAATGTGTGGATGTCGGACTTTTGGAACTGAATGTTTCGAATATTCCGAACTTGCACTATTTGTCTTGTAAGAAGAATAAACTGACTCGTTTGGACGTTTCGCATTGCCCGACGGACATCATAGTTGTTGCGGACGAAGGCGTGGAGATCCTTCGGCCGTAGAATGTGTCAATGGGAACCATCCCCTTTGACACATCGGCGGGGGATGTGGTAGAATAGGGAGTGAGTCGAACAAGTTCAGTGTTAAAAACTGAAAAAAATGGAGGGAAATGAAAATGAAACACAAGCTAACAAAAAGACTCGTGGCGGTTCTGCTTAGTGCGGTGATGATCGTAGTGATGTTGCCGCTGGCGGGATTGAGTGAGAAGGTGGCGGCCGCGGGCGTGACGATCAAAACACAGCCGAAGAGTGTTTTCGCTGAGGCGGGTAGCACGGCGAAGTTCACGGTGGCGGCGACGGGAACCGGTACGCTGAAGTATCAGTGGCAATCACGTAAGGATTCTTCGGCGTCGTGGTCGAATTCCGGCCAGAGCGGCGCGAAGACAGCGACATTGTCCGTTGCAGTTTCGGCAGGCTTGCACGGCTGGCAGTTCCGTTGTATCGTTACGGATGCGAACGGAGCAACGGCGACTTCGTACACAGCGAAGTTGATGACGAAACTGGGCATCGTGGCGCAGCCCACGAATGTGACGGCAGCGAACGGAAACACCGCGAAGTTTACCGTATCTGTTTTAGGTAAAGGTACATTGACCTATCAGTGGCAGTCCCGCAAGGACGCTTCGAGTGCGTGGTCGAATTCCGGCCAGACGGGCGCGAAGACGGCGACTCTGTCGGTAGCAACTTCGGGCGGCCTGAACGGCTGGCAGTTCCGCTGCATCATTAAAGATTCCACCGGGGCGTCAGTGACTTCGAACACAGTAAAACTGACGGTTACCCCGAAGATCACGACGCAGCCGACGAACGTTACCACAACGAGCGGTTCGACGGCGAAATTTACAGTAGCTGCAACGGGTAAGGCGAACCTGACCTATCAGTGGCAGGCGCGCAAAAATGCTTCGTCGGAGTGGTCGAACTCCGGCCAGAGCGGAGCGAAGACAGCGACATTGTCCGTATCCGTAGTCGCCGGCCTCTACGGCTGGCAGTTCCGCTGCATCGTGACCGATGGCAATGGACAGAAAGCGACCTCGAACGTAGCGACGCTTTACGTCGTTCCGGAGATCGTTTCGCAGCCGCAGGACCAGTACGTGGCAGTGGGCAATACCGCAACATTTAAGGTTTCGGCGACGGGCAAAGGAACGCTGACCTACCAGTGGCAGTCGCGTAAGAATTCTTCGGCGGCGTGGTCGAATTCCGGCCAGACGGGCGCGAAGACAGAGACCCTTAAGGTGACGTCGGCCGTTGGTTTGCAGGGCTGGCAGTTCCGGTGCGTTGTTACAGACGGCAACGGCAAGAGCTGGGGCACACGCGCCGCTACATTGACCATGTACAACATTCCGATCAATGAAAAGAATTTCCCGGATTCCGTATTCCGCGGTGAGATTTCTTCTAAGTATGATAAAAACAAAGACGGAAAGCTCGGCGTATCCGAGCTGGCGATTACGACGATGGATGTAAATGGCTTGGCGATCAAGAATTTGAAGGGCGTTGAGTACTTCACATCGCTGTCAACACTTCATTGCTACGACTGTAAGATCGCTTCGTTGGATCTGCACACCAACAAAGAGTTGCAGATCCTGTTCTGCTGGAACAACGGAATGACGACGCTGGATGTGACCGGTAATACAAAGCTTAGAAGCCTCCAGTGCTCATACAACAAGTATACCAAACTGGATGTCAGCAAAAACAAGGCGCTGGATTTCTTCTGCTGCGACTCGAACCAGCTGACCGCATTGGATGTCACCAATAACACGGCGCTGAAGTATTTCAACTGCTCGTTTAACGCGCTCACGAAGCTCGATGTCAGCAAGAATAAAGCGCTCGAGCAGCTGTTCTGCGACAACAACAAGCTCACGACTTTGAATGTTAGCGCGTGCACGAAGTTACACGAACTCTACTGCTTCAAGAACCAGCTTACGTCCCTGACGGTTAATTCCGCGCTCGTTCTGCTGGATGCTGAGGACAATGCTCTGAAATCTTTGAATGTTACTGCTTGTAAGGACTTGAAGGACCTGTACTGCAACGGTAATCAGCTCACCAAACTCGATGTTACCAACAACACGAAACTGGTAGAGTTGAGCTGCGGTTCCAACCAGCTGACTGCATTGAACGTAAGCAAAAACACAAAATTGACCTCGTTGGCTTGCCGTTCGAATAAGTTCACGAAACTGGATGTGACGAACTGTACTTTACTCGAAGAGTTGTACGTCGACAGCAACGTTGAAGTGATCGGAATGCACGCCGTAGGCTGATCCGATTGCATCGTATTTTATACTTGAGTTTACAAAGACTCCCGGGATCCACCGGGAGTCTTTTGATGTGTCAAATGGGGACGGTTCTGTTTGACACATTTTGGTTGTGACTGCGCCACGGATCGGTGTGTTCTTCCGCGTGATGCGATCCCTCCCAGTCAGGTCGCTCACTGTGAAAAACATGCCGCTCGTTCGATGTCGGATTTGAGGGGGCCCGCTTCGACAGAGGTCGTTTTCTTGATGAAAACGCCCTCAGCTCGCGCGAAAAGCGATCTCGGAAATCGCTTTTCTCCCCTCATCCGGCATCTCACTTGCGGTGTTTTTCTACAGTTCGTTCCAATGCCTGGTCGAGATCGTATCGCGCGGAAGCACCGCTCCGTGGCGGCGCGACATATTGTGAATGTGTCAAACAGAACCGTCCCCATTGGCACATTTTGCGGGTGGAATGTGTCAAACAGAACCGTCCCCATTGACACATTTCTAGTGGGAATGGTATAATTACAGGAGAGATTTTAGTGTGAAATAGGGGAAAATATAATGATACTACGGCTTATACAGGGAATATCGACGATCGTTGCGAATATCGTGTTTTATATTGTGTTGCATATGGAGATGTACACGGATCGGGCGCATATGGCGGATGGGAGTGTGCATGTATATCATAAGAGTCCGCTGGACCGGCTGGGGGTGGGGGATCGGTATGGGCTTTACCATCTGCAGCTGATGTTTATGGTGGTTAGTTGTGTTACCGGTATTTTGCTGATCTGTGGGGTGAAGAATAACATCGTTCGGGTCGCGCAGCTGGTGAGCAGTGTTGCTTCGATCGTAGTGTTTATCGCGATCATGGTCGTATCGAAAGGGATCCATCCGAAGTACTAGTACGTGTGGGGGTGATGTTTCATGAAGCAAGGTGATCCGACTGTGCCGGGCTATAGTCTGGTGATCAACGGAGAATATAAGAATACGCTGGACATAGAGGGTTTCTCTCGCATGATGAAGGATCCCTCTTATTGCTATAAGTTTTATTGGCTGGAGGCGCTGGTTCAGCTCATCTCTGAGGGCCGTGAGGCGGTCACGTTTGACGATGTGATCAATGAGATGATCTGCAACGCCTGGTATTCGGTTCGCGAGTTCCACATTCACCTGAGCGGCCTGCCGGCGGATGGTCAGATCAAAGACGGCCTCGAACGCGCCGTGCTGACATTGACCGAGTTAAGCAACCTCGCGGCCAATGCATCGAAGGTCGAGATCCGAAACGCGATCCGTGCGCATGAGAGCCAGCTGAAGGCAGCGAAGACGCAGCTGACGAATATGGTGCCGTACCGCGCCCTCGCGGGCTTCTTCCCGCGGGAAGGCGACGCGCCGGACTGGGAGAGCGAGCGCCGCATGGTCCGCTACATCGAGCGGATAAACCGCGATATCACGACGTTGCCGTACACCCTTGGCGAGTCGAGCAAACTTAAGAAAGAGGTCTTCTTCAACCCTCTGTGGCGGAAGATGATCCAGGATAACACGGTCTCCATCTTAGGATGGATCCAGTATGAAAAAGTCAAATGGCTCCAGAACAACAATCCCGAAGTCCCCGGCCTCGTCTACAAATTGGCCCCTATGGATGAGAAGATGCGCAAGCTGGGCCACGTCCGCAACCTCTGGGAGGGCATCCTAGATCTGCACGAGGTCCGCGACGTCTTCACCGGCCGCCCCGTGCTCCCGAAGCAGTACGACGTCGACCACTTCATCCCGTGGTCCTTCGTGATGAATGACGAGCTCTGGAACCTGAGCCCCATGGACTCGTCCTTGAACAGCTCGAAGAGCAAC
>JAFYGB010000003.1 GCA_017543445.1 Lachnospiraceae bacterium
AGGCTGAAGAAAAAAGCATCCTATAGCGAGCTGGTCGTTGTATAGGAGGTTTCTGCGAGGCGAGGCTGAAGAAAAAAGCATCCTATAGCAAATCAGCGCCGTATAGGAGGTAAATGAGAAGTAATCACGGGCCGATGTAAGCGGCGCAAGCCGCCTTACATCAACCTTGGCCACCACGTATCACAGTAAAAAAGGCCCTGTCAAGGCTGCGCAGCACCGCCGTAGGCGGCTCGGCCTTGACAGGGCCTTTTTACTGTGATACCCCTCCCACGCCCCTCTAAGCCGCGCCGATGTGACAATGGGGACGGTTCCATCTGACACATTTGAACTGTGTTGGCCCCACCCCGGCACTTTCGTTAAATGCAATCTCGATCGGGCATGTGAATGAGCTGTAGAAAAACACCGCACGCGAAAAGACGAATGAGCGGAGAAAAGCGATTTCCGAGATCGCTTTTCGCGCGAGCAGAGCGAGTTTTCATCAAGAAAACTCGTCTCTGTCGAAGCGGGCCCGCTCAAATTCGGCTTTAAGTCGTGCGGTATAGTTTTTCACAGCGCAACGAACTGTCCCGTAAGGGATGCATTTCACGAAAGAAATGCCGGGGTGGGTTTCACAATAAAAAAATGTGTCAGATGGAATCGCCCCCACTGACACATTTTTATTGGCGTATTAGAAGCCGAAGTATTCTT
This sequence comes from Lachnospiraceae bacterium, assembly GCA_017543445.1. Classification (GTDB taxonomy): domain Bacteria; phylum Bacillota; class Clostridia; order Lachnospirales; family Lachnospiraceae; genus UBA1201. Next base: position 688 of record JAFYGB010000003.1, read on the forward strand.
TGGCGTTGTAGTAGGAGATGTCTTCTACGATGCCGCCGAGGAATTCAAGGTCGGCGGGGAACTCTCCATTTTCCACGATGGTTCCGATGATGTCGCAGAGGATGCGGCGGAAGTATTCGTGGCGGGTGTAGGAAAGGAAGCTGCGGGAGTCAGTCAGCATGCCCAGGAAGCCGGCCAGGTTACCCTGGGAGGCCAATGAAAGCATCTGCTCGCGCATTCCGTTCTTATGATCGTTAAACCACCAAGCGCTGCCTTGCTGGATCTTACCGAAGGCAGGTCCTTCCTGGAAGCAGCCGATGATGGAACCGATGATGAGATTATCTGCGGGGTTCAGGCTGTACAGGATTGTCTTCGGGAGCTCGTTGGTTTCGTCGAGAGCGTTCAGGAAATCGGCAAGCTGAGAAGCACTGGTGCAATTATCCGCGCAATCGCAACCGGCGTTCGCGCCGAGGGCGTTGAACAAACGGGTGTTGTTGTCGCGCTTCACACCGAAGTGGAGCTGCATGACCCAACCCAGGCGGTTGTAGTTACGACCCAGTTCCAAAAGAAGAGCGGTCTTAAACTGCGCTTCCTCAAGTTTTGTAAGCTGGACACCGCGGGTGCGTTTTACGAAGATGCCTTCGACTACGTTCGCAGAAGCGGGCTCATAGGGCACATAGGACATGCCGTGATCGCTGACCTTACAGCCGCGGCGTGCGAAGAATTCCATACGGATCTTCAGAGCCGAGATCAGAGTAGAGTAGGACTTGATATGTACGCCCGATGCTCTGGACAGCTGATCGAGGTATTCCATATAATCCGGCTTCTCGATGTCCACTGCGCGGTCCGGGCGCCATGCCGGAAGGACAGTAACATTAAAGCTTGAATCCATCGCGATCTTCGCGTGATGCTTGAGATCGTCGGCCGGATCGTCGGTGGTGCAGATCACCTCGACGTGAGACTTTTTGATGATGTTGCGGACAGACATGGACGGATCCTGCAGCATGCGGTTGCAGTGCTCCCATGCTTCCTCAGCGGTATCCTCGGAGAGAGGCTTGTTGAAGTTGAAGTAGCGGCGAAGTTCCAGGTGGCTCCAGTGGTACAAAGGATTGCCGATCGCGCATCCCAGGACGGTAGCCCAAGCAATGAATTTGTCGTGATCGGACGCATCACCGGTGATCAGACGCTCATTGACACCGCAGGAACGCATGAAACGCCATTTGTAGTGATCACCATTCAGCCAAAGCTGGGTGATGTTGCTAAATGTGCGATCCTCTTCGATATCCTCCGGGTTGAGGTGACAATGATAATCGATGATGGGAACTTTTGCGGCATACTCATAGAATAAGACCCTTGCGGTCTCGTTGGAAAGTAGAAAGTTGGAATCCATAAATTCTTTCATGCTGTTCTTCGGCATCGCTGCGACAGGCTGCTCGCAACCCCTCCTTCTGCTTTAGGATGCCGTCCCTCCTGTATTAGATTTTTAAGCGGTGGGTCCGTTCCGAGGACCCGTTTACGAGAGTGTCGAGGTTAGCGACACCTACATGCATTCAGTATACAACGTTTTGTGAAATGGTGCAACAACAGATTTGAATTATGGGTTGCATTTTGTGTTTGACATTGTTATAATGAGTGTGATTGAAACGGGAGCGTTTCAAGATCATTTGTAAGCAGAAGGTACAAAAAATGAATATCATCGATGAGATCTCAAAAATCGGTATCGTGCCGGTGATCGCGTTGGATCACGCGGAAGATGCCGAGCCGTTGGGCCGCGCACTTCGTGAAGGCGGCTTGAACTGTGCTGAAGTGACATTCCGTACGGCAGCGGCAGCGGAAGCCATCCGCATCCTGTCCCAGACATTTCCCGATATGTGTGTAGGAGCCGGCACGGTCCTGACGCCCGCCCAGGTGGACGCAGCCGTAGCTGCAGGCGCAAAATTTATCGTAAGCCCCGGTCTGAACCCGACCGTGGTCTCTTATTGTGTGGAGAAAAATATACCGATCGTTCCGGGTTGTTCGAGCCCGAGCGATATCGAGACCGCGCTTTCCTTCGGTCTGGACGTGGTGAAGTTCTTCCCTGCAGAAGCAGCGGGCGGCCTTCCTATGATCAAGGCAATGAGCGCTCCTTATACAAAGGTACGCTTCATGCCGACCGGCGGCATCAACGCGGCGAACCTGAACGACTACCTCGCATTTTCTAAGATCATTGCCTGCGGCGGCAGTTGGATGGTCAGCAAGGATCTGCTGGCAGCCCGCGATTTCGACACGATCCGCGAGAAGACCCGCGAAGCTGTGATGACCATGCTGAGCTTTAAGGTCGTTCATGTCGGCATCAACGCGGAGGATGAAGCATCTGCCCTCGCGATTGCGAACCTCTTCGGCGCAGCCTTCGGTTTCGGCGTAAAGGTGGGTAATTCCTCCATCATGGCGGGTAAGGGCGTAGAAGTTATGAAGCAGCCCGGCCGCGGTGAGAAGGGCCACATCGCGATCTCCACAAAGAGTGTGGACCGTGCGGTCTACCACCTGGAGAAGCAGGGCATCGAGTTTGATTACAGCACCGCAAAGACGGACGAGAAGACCGGCCGTATGAAGGTGATCTACTTAAAGGAATCCTTTGGAGGATTTGCAGTACATTTATTGCAGGAGGCTTAAATCATGAAAGTTGTTACATTTGGTGAATTGATGCTGCGTCTGGCACCGGAAGGCTATTATCGTTTCGTGCAGGCGGATACTCTGGGCGCTACCTTCGGCGGTGGTGAGGCCAATGTTGCCGTTTCCCTCGCAAACTATGGCGTGGACGCTGCTTTCGTTACGAAGTTACCGAAGCATGAGATCGGCCAGGCGGCTGTGAACTCGCTTCGCAAATATGGCGTAGATACAACGAAGATCGTACGCGGCGGCGACCGTGTCGGCATCTACTTTTTGGAGAAGGGCGCGAGCCAGCGTCCCTCGAAGGTCATCTACGACCGCGCAGGTTCTGCGATCGCGAAGGCAGAACTTTCCGATTTCGACTGGGACGCGATCTTTGAAGGCGTTGACTGGTTCCATTTCACAGGCATTACCCCCGCGCTCGGTGATAACGTTGCTGAGATCTGCGAGGCAGCCTGCAAGGCAGCAAAGAGCCGCGGTATCACGATCAGCTGTGACTTAAACTACCGCGCGAAGCTGTGGACGAAGGAGAAGGCCGGTGAGGTTATGGGCCGTCTCTGCGAGTATGTGGACGTCTGCATCGCGAACGAAGAGGACGCGGGCGACGTTTTCGGCATCCGCGCGACAAACACGGACGTTACGACCGGTAAGGTAAACCACGAAGGATACAAAGAAGTTGCGAAGAAGCTGATGGATCGTTTCGGATTTACAAAGGTTGCGATCACCCTTCGTACTTCCATTTCGGCCAATGATAACCTGTGGGCAGCGATGCTGTACGACGGCGAGGATTATTATTTCAGCAAGAGCTACGCGATGCACATTGTGGACCGTGTGGGCGGCGGCGACTCCTTCGGCGGCGGCCTGATCTATGCCTGCCTGAACGGTTATGACTCCCGCAGCACCATCGAATTTGCCGTAGCAGCGAGCTGCTTAAAGCACAGCATCGAGGGCGACTACAACATGGTCAGCGTGGATGAAGTGAAGAAACTGGCGGGCGGCGACGGTTCCGGCCGAGTTCAGAGATAAAAAAATTGAAAAAAAGTATTGACAGAGGTTTGTGAAAGTGTTATAGTACTGTCATCGGCGGTACAACACTTTAAACTGTAAAAGCGTAAAGCGCCGAAGTGCCCGAAATCGATGGGCGCGCGAAACTGGCGAAAGGTATGCAGGATTTGCAAAGGAAACCGTAATATGTTACAATTAGCATCGACAAAGTATTATGCATATTACTTTTACTTTCAGGGCTTTACCAAGAAGACCTGTTCCTTTTGCTGTGCATAAACATCAACCTCAGAATACGAACCTTGTAGGATAGAGAAACCGGTGTTTGCGAACAGCAAGCACCGGTTTTTTGATGGATGAGGTCACGACGCAGACATGCGTCAACTGAGAGACAAAAGAAAGAGGATACGATCCCATGGAAGACATGATGAAGCTCAAATCGGATCTGAAAGATCTGGATAAAGAGATCGACCGGCTGATCCTGGAGCGGAGCCGCATGCAGGAGCAACTGGCCGCCGGCGGCGCGAAACTCGTGAAGTATAAGACGCTGGAAGAGAAGATCCAGGCGGCACTGGCGAAGGAGCCCGTCGCATTTCCCCGAAAGGCGTCGGTAGCCTGCCAGGGCGTGGCGGGCGCGAACTCGCAGATCGCGGCAGAGAAACTCTTCGCGAGCCCCTACGAGATGTATTTTAAAACATTCGAGGGCGTTTTTTCCGCCATCGATAAGGGCCTGTGCGAGTACGGCGTGTTGCCGATCGAGAACTCCACGGCCGGCCAGGTCAATGCAGTCTACGACCTGATGATGAAGTATCGCTTTTATATCGTACGCAGCGTACGCGTGAAGGTGGACCACAACTTGATGGTGAAGCCTGGCACGAAGAGAGATGAGATCCGCGAGATCTTCTCGCACGAGCAAGCCCTGCTGCAGTGCGCTGAGTATCTGAAGGGTTTCCCGAACGCGAAGATCACGGCGGTGGAGAACACGGCGGTGGCGGCGCGGATGGTCGAGGAGTCGGAGCGGACCGATGTGGCGTGCCTGTGCACGCGGGCCTGCGAAGAACTCTACCACCTAGAATGTCTGGAGAAATCCGTGCAGGATCACGGGGGCAATTTTACACGTTTTATCTGCATTGCCCGCCACCTGCAGATCTTCCCGGGCGCGAACCGCACCAGCGTGATGGCAGTCCTGCCGCATAAGCCGGGCGCCCTGTACCACATCCTGAAGCAGTTTGCGGACTTAGGTTACAACCTGAGCCGCATCCAGAGCCGCCCCATTCCCGAACGGGATTTCGAATTCATGTTCTACCTGGATTTCGAAACCTCCGTGTATTCGGAAGACTTCACCAAGATGCTGATGAACCTGTCCGCATCCTGTGAAGAGTTTGAGTATTTGGGAAGCTACGAGGAGCAGGTATAAACAGCGAGCCAAAGCCGACGTGCCGCTGTGCTGGCACGAGCGAGCACGAGGCCTTGGCGAGCGTCCCTCATGAGCCGTGAAGCGGCAGAATGCTGCGGGAGCGGCGAAGGAGGGAGCGCTGGTAAAGCCGCGAAGCGGCGACAGCGCGGTGTTTATACCGTATAAATGAAAAAAAGAAAAGAGGTTTTATCATGATAGCAGTATTAAAGCCGGGTGTGTCCGGAGAGCAGAGTGCAAAATTGATCGAGTGGTTTGAGGAGCAGGGCGTTAAGGTCCATGTTTCTCAGGGTGAATTCCAGACCATCCTGGGTCTGATCGGTGATACCAGCCGCATCGACGCGGAGCTGGTGGAGTCCCTCGACATCATCGAAAGTGTAAAGCGGATCAGCGAGCCGTTTAAGAAGGCGAACCGTAAGTTCCATCCTGAGGATACGATCGTGGAGGCCGGCGGTGTGAAGTTCGGCGGGGGCAATTTCGCCATCATCGCGGGACCGTGTTCCGTCGAGACGCCGGAGCAGATCACTTACGTAGCGGAGCGCGTGAAGGCTTCCGGCGCGGCGATGCTGCGCGGCGGCGCGTTCAAACCCCGCACCAGCCCGTACGACTTCCAGGGCCTGCACGAGAAGGGACTGGATCTGCTGGCTCAGGCGAAGGCGAAGACCGGACTTCCGATCGTTACCGAGATCATGAACGCCGAGCATTTGCCGCTGTTTGAGAACGTGGACCTGATCCAGGTCGGCGCCCGCAATATGCAGAATTTCGAACTTCTGAAGGCTCTGGGTAAGACGAATAAGCCCATCCTGCTGAAGCGCGGCCTCGCAAACACCCTGAAGGAGTTCTTGATGAGTGCCGAATACATCATGGCAGGGGGCAATGAAAACGTCATCCTCTGCGAGCGTGGTATCCGTTCCTTCGATACCTACACGAGAAATGTTCTGGACCTGGCGGCCGTTCCGATGCTGCGTGAGCTGACGCATCTGCCCATCGTGGTAGATCCGAGCCATGCGACCGGTATCGCAAGACTGGTCGAGCCGATGTCTCTGGCGGCAGTTGCTGCCGGCGCCGACGGTCTGATCATCGAGGTACACAACGACCCGCAGCACGCATGGAGCGATGGTGCGCAGTCCATCACACCGGATCAGTTCGACCGCGTGTGCACCAGAATCCGCAAGGTTCAGCAGGCATTGGCCTAGGAAGGATTTGACATGAAAACAGTTGGCGTAGTCGGTTTGGGACTGATCGGGGGATCGTTTGCAAAAGCATATCACGCGGACGGCGGCTGGAAGGTTCTGGCGCACGACCGCGATGAGGCGATCCTGGGCATCGCCGAGCTGGGCGGGGAGATCGACGGCAGACTCACGAAGGAGAATATCGGAAGCTGCGATCTGATCCTGATCGCGCTGTACCCGGAGGCATCCGTTGCCTACCTGGAGGAGATGGCGCCGCATATTTCGAAGAATGCCATCGTGATCGACGGCTGCGGTATTAAGCGCTTCGTCTGCGAACGATGCTTTCCCATCGCGAAGAAGCACGGTTTCACGTTTTTGGGCGGCCATCCCATGGCCGGACGGCATTTTTCCGGATATAAATACAGTACAAAGACCTTGTTTAAAGACGCATCGATGGTCATTGTCCCCGAGCATTTCGAGGGTTCGGCGGACATGGAACTGGTCTCGAAGGTGAAGGAACTCCTGAAGCCGGCAGGCTTCGGCCGCATCACGATCTCCACACCGCAGCAGCACGACGCGATGATCGCATTTACCTCGCAGCTGGCACACGTGGTCTCCAACGCCTACGTGAAGAGCCCGACCGCCCGCTCGCACAAAGGATTTTCCGCGGGCAGCTACAAGGACCTGACCCGTGTCGCATGGCTCAACGAAGACATGTGGACCGAGCTCTTCCTCGAAAACGGGGACAATCTCGTGAAGGAGCTGGATACGATCATCGGCAACCTCACGAAATATCGTGACGCCATCGCGCAGAACGACGCGGCGACGTTGCACGACCTGCTCGCAGAAGGCAAACATTGCAAAGAGGAGATCGACGGCAAGTTCGCCCGATAGGAGGGTTTATGAAAACAGTAACGGTCAATGCATCGAAGACCTATGATATCGTCATCGGCGAGGGGCTGCTCAGCGAGAGCGGCGCGAGGATCCGCGCCTTGCATCCGTGCAAGACCGTGGTCGTCGTGACGGATGACAATGTGGCGAAATTCCACCTGACGAAGGTGGTGCAGTCGCTGGAAGCCGCAGGCTACAACGTGCTGACGCATGTGATCCCGCACGGGGAGACGTCGAAGTGCCGTGAGCAGTATTTCGCGCTTCTCGATTTCATGGCGGAGCGGCGCGTGACACGCTCGGATCTGCTGGTGGCTTTAGGCGGCGGCGTGGTCGGTGACCTCACCGGTTTTGCGGCGGCGACCTACCTTCGCGGTATCGATTTCGTGCAGATGTCGACGACGGTGTTGGCGGCGGTGGATTCCTCCGTCGGTGGAAAGACCGGCATCGACATCCCGGCGGGTAAGAATCTCGTGGGCGCGTTCTATCAGCCCATCTTGGTCCTCTGCGACACGAAGGCTCTGGAGACATTGCCCGAAAGCGTATACGACGACGGGTGCGCCGAGATCATCAAGTACGGCTGCATCGCCGATAAAGAATTATTCGAATGGCTGAAGGCGCCCATCCGCCCGCAGATCGAGCGGGTGATCGAGCGCTGCGTGTCCATCAAGCGCGACATCGTCGACCAGGACGAGCGCGATACGGGCATCCGTGTGATCCTGAATTTCGGCCACACCATCGGACATGCGATCGAGAAGGCGTCGAACTTTACGATCACGCACGGACAGGCGGTCGCGATCGGCATGGTGCTGATCGAGAACGCGATGTTCCGTCTGGGACTGGCGCCGAAGGAAACCTTCGAAGCGACCCGCGACCTCGTGGCCGCTTATCGTCTGCCTGTGAAGACTTCCTTTACATCAGATGAATTATATGATACGATGACGACAGATAAAAAGCGCTCTGGCGATAGGCTGCGCTTTATCGTTGTGAAAGAAATCGGAGCCTGCGAGTACCTCGACGTTGCGGTCGGAGAGGCGCAGGAAGGTGGCATAACTTTACGAAATGTATTGGAGGAAGCCTTACAGTGAATATCAGCGTGAAGGTGGAAACTCCGCAGGCGGGGGTGGCGTGCTATACTGCGATCGCGTCGAAATCGATGGCGCATCGCTTCCTTTTGGCAAATGCGCTCACCCGTTTGTGTAAGAATGAGGGCGCCGATCTCATCATATCGACGACTTCAAAAGACATTGAAGCGACGCGCGACTGCGTTTCGGAGCTTTTGGCTCCGGAGACCGAAGGCAGGCGGGCGCGCTTTTTGTGTCAGGAGAGCGGTTCGACCTTCCGTTTTCTGCTGCCCATCGTCGGCGCTTTGGGCCGTCGGGGCTGCTTTGTTTTGGAGGGCCGCCTGAAGGACCGCCCATTGTCGCCACTTTACGAAGAGATGACGGCGCACGGGTGTATATTGTCCGAGCAGGGAACTCCTTTGTTTTTGATCGACGGGAAACTGTCCGGCGGCGTTTATACGATCGCGGGCAATGTTTCTTCTCAATATATCACGGGCCTTTTGTTCGCTCTGCCGTTGGTGGAGCAAGACAGCGAGATCCACATCACCGGGAAACTCGAGAGCCGGGACTATGTGGAGATGACGCTGAAGGTCCTGGAGGCTGCGGGCATCACGATCCGCCGCACGGAGTATGGATTTGCCGTGCCGGGCGGGCAGAAGTACGCCCTGTCCAGACAGATCCGCGTGGAGGGCGACTGGTCGAATGCGGCCGTGTATCTGGCCCTTGGCGCCCTGACGAAGGGCGGCGTGACCTGCAAAAATCTGGACGCAGACAGCGCACAGGGGGATAAACGCATCCTTGATGTGCTGCGCAAATTCGGCGCGACGGTGACGGTGGATGCGCAGGCGCAGAGCGTGACCGTGCGACAGAATGCGCCGCTAAAAGGCATTGACCTCGATGTTTCGGATATCCCGGACCTGGTTCCGGTGATGGCGGTCGTGGCAGCCGGCGCGCATGGGGTGACACATTTTACGAATGCGTCGCGACTGAAGATAAAGGAATCCGACCGGCTGGTGAGCGTGACGCAGGCAATCACGGCACTGGGCGGTCAGGCGAGTCAGGACGGCGAGAGCCTGACGGTTTGGGGCGACGGGACGCTCGCGGGCGGCACGGTGTGTTCGGAAAATGACCACCGGATCGTCATGCTGGGAGCCCTGGCCGCATTTATCTGTAGCGGGGCGGTGTGCATCGAAGACGCAGGCGCCATCGCGAAATCATTTCCCACGTTTTTTGACGAATTGAAAGAAGGGGGAGCACTCTATGGCATCGATATTCGGGAACAAGATTAAGGTATCCGTGTTCGGACAGTCGCATTCGGCGGCGATCGGCGTGACCGTGGACGGGCTGCCGGCCGGGATCCGCGTGGATCAGGAGCGGCTGCTTAAGTTCATGAGCCGGCGCGCGCCGGGACGGGACCGTTTTTCGACACAGCGGAAGGAGGCCGACGCGCCGGAGTTTCTGGCGGGTCTGGTGGACGATGTCACCTGCGGCGCTCCTTTGACGGCGATCATACATAATACCAATACGCGCTCGGGCGACTACGATAACCTGCGGGATGTTCCGCGCCCCGGGCATGCGGACTATACCGCGCAGATGAAGTATCACGGCTTCCAGGACGTGGCGGGTGGCGGCCATTTTTCGGGCCGGTTGACTGCGCCGCTGTGCATCGCAGGCGGCATCTGCCTGCAGTACCTGGAGACACTGGGTGTGAAGATTTCAGCACACATTGCGAAGATCGCGGACGTAAGTGATACCCCGATCGATCCGATGATCGCGGATGCTTCTGAAGTTTACGTTGGAGATAAGGCATTTCCCGTTCTGTCGGATGCGGCGGGCGAGAAAATGCAGCAGGCAATCGACGCGGCGCGCATGGACTTAGACAGCGTCGGCGGCGTGATCGAGTGTGTGATCACGGGACTTCCGGTGGGCCTGGGCGACCCCATGTTCGACGGTGTGGAGAACCGCCTGGCGGCGGCCCTCTTCGGCATCCCGGCGGTAAAAGGACTCGAGTTTGGCGAGGGCTTCGCGGCGACGCAGCTGCGCGGCTCCCAGAATAATGACGCATACACCATGCAGGACGGTAAGGTGGTGACGAAGACCAACCACGCCGGCGGCATCCTGGGCGGCATCACGAACGGAATGCCGGTGATCTTCCGCCTGGCCATCAAGCCCACGCCCTCCATCGCTAAAGAGCAGGAGAGTGTGTCGTTTTCAGAACAGGCAGATAAGAAACTTTCCATCGTCGGCCGCCACGACCCCTGCATCGTACCGAGAGCCGTACCCGTTGCAGAGGCAGTAGCAGCAATCGTTGTAGCGGACCTGATGATTTGAAAAGACCTCCTAAAACGCCGAAACAGCAAAATAGGTGGTCTTTTCGGAGAGACGAAAATTCAAAAGACCTCCTGAAAGGCGGAAACAACGAAAAAGGCGGTCTTTTC
>JAFYGB010000048.1 GCA_017543445.1 Lachnospiraceae bacterium
CTTTGAAGGGCTGTTACACCCATCAAAGCGCCTTTGCTTTTCTAAGAAAGCATTTTAGCACAGCACACTATACGTGTCAATGATTTTTTTAAATTTTTCTCGTCTTTTCACGCCGCGCCGCGACATGCTTTCCTGTTTGTAATAGGTCGTATAACTACAACTTATTCTACATCCTGTAATGCTGCGAAGTCTTCCTCGCCGGTACGTACCTTAACGACCTGCTCTACGCCATATACGAAGATCTTACCATCACCGATGTGACCGGTATAAAGCGCCTTCTTCGAAGCCTCGATGACATCTGCCACCGGGATCTTGCTGACTACGACTTCGACCTTAACCTTCGGAAGCAGGGTGGCATCCATTTCAATACCACGGTACTTCTCGCCGGCACCCTTCTGGATACCGCAGCCCATGACCTGTGTGACCGTCATACCGGTAACACCGAGATCGTTGAGGGCCTTCTTCAACTGCTCGTAACGAGCCAGCTTTGCAATAATAACGACTTTGTGCATCGTTGCCGTGCTCATGACGGGCGCTGCGTTTACCTTGACAGCAGCATCGACCATCGCCTGCGATGCCTCGCCGTAATCGCTGACACCGAGGTCGGTGTTCTCATTGACCGACATCTCCATGCCGGTAACATCCATGATGGAGAAACCGGAGTATGCAGATGCAAGACCGTGCTCAGTGATATCGAGACCGGTAAGCTCCTCTTCCTCGGTAACACGAAGACCGAAGATCTTATCGATGATCTTAAATGTGATAAAGATGGTGATCGCTGTCCAAGCCGCTGTTGCCAGCATACCCAAAGCCTGGATACCGAGAAGTTTGAAACCGCCGCCGTAGAAGAGACCCAACATCGGGTTTCCTGCAGAGTCGGCCAATGCATAGGTAGGTGCTGTATCCGTTGCGAACAGACCAACGGCCAATGTACCGAAGATACCGTTGCACATGTGAACGCCGACAGCGCCGACCGGATCGTCCACGTGAAGCTTGTGATCCAGAAGCCAGATACCAAAGATAACTACGAGACCGGAGATCGCACCGATAATGGAAGCGCCGGCTGCGTCAACTACATCACAGGGAGCGGTGATCGCTACCAGACCTGCGAGAGATGCGTTGAGACACATGGAAACATCGGGCTTACCATAATGGATCCAGGTGAAGATCATACATACGACCGTTGCTACCGCAGGAGCGATCGTAGTGGTTACGAAGATAGCGCCGAGCTGCTCAACGCTGGTTGCTGCAGCACCGTTGAAACCATACCAGCCGAGCCACAGGATGAATACACCCAGAGCGCCGAGTGTGATGTTGTGGCCGGGGAAAGCATTGACCTTCGTGACCTTGCCACTCTTATCTTTTACAAACTTACCGATACGGGGACCTACCATGATCGCACCGATCAGGGCGCAGATACCGCCGACCATGTGGATACAGTTGGAACCTGCAAAATCATGGAAACCGAGCTTAGCGAGCCAGCCGCCGCCCCAGGTCCAGTGCGCTTCGATCGGGTAGATCACTGCGGAGATAACTGCTGAATAAACACAATACGAAAGGAAACGGGTACGCTCTGCCATAGCACCGGAAACGATCGTCGCGGTCGTAGCACAAAATACCAGGTTGAATACGAAGTTGCTCCAGTCAAAGTGAGCATAATCCGTAAAGATATCGAAGTTCGGCATTCCCAGGAAACCGGCGAGTGCGTCTTCACCCAGGAACAGACCGAAACCGATCAGAATGAACGTTACGGTACCGATACAAAAGTCCATCAAGTTCTTCATCAAGATGTTGCCGGCGTTCTTCGCACGGGCGAAACCGGTCTCGACCATGGCGAAACCCGCCTGCATCCAGAACACGAGGGCGGCGCCGATCAAAAACCAGACACCGAACACTTTTTCATCGATCAAACCTAAAATACTGCTGTCCATAATAGCCTCCTCCTTGCATAAACAAACAAAAACGAAGGTGCTCCGGTTCCTTACGTGCCCCGTTGCACCTTCGTTTTATGGTTTGCTATGCAAGCCTTTTTTGTTTTTTTGATGCCCGAGGCATCGTATTATGAGAGATTGGTTAGGAAAAACGTCAAATTTATACCGGCTGGTACCGTACGCTGTACAGGATCTCAGCGTAGGTCGGGTACGGCCACAGGTCGCTCGGGATCATCGGCTCGAGTTCGTCGACTACCTCACGAAGAGCTGCCATGTCGGCCAGGATGACTTCCTGATGATACTTCGCCAGAGCGACCACATCGGTCAGTTCCTTCTCCTTAGCGACATCCTCTTCCAACTTACCGAGCTTGCACTGCAGGCTGCCTGCCAGACGGGAAATATGCTTCAGCAAAGTCTCCTCGCATGCGCAGGCATCCTTCGTCAATACCTGGCTCTTCTTAACGATCACATCTGCAAGACGTCCTTCGTAGCTTGCTACCGCTCCGGTGATGTTGTTCTTCACCATGGAGATCATGGTCAATGCTTCGATGTTGATGGTCTTGTAATAGTTCTCGTGCAGGATCTCGTAACGAGCCTTGATCTCGGACTCGGAATATACGCCCTGGTCCTCGAAGATCTTCATGTTCTTCGGCTCGATGAATGATCCGAGTGCATCCGGAGTTGTCTTCAGGTTCAGCAAGCCTCTCTTCTCGGCTTCCTTTACCCACTCTTCGGAATAACCGTTTCCGTTGAAGATGATCCTCTTATGTGCCACGATCTCATCACGGATGAGCTTGTTCAACGTAGCGTCGAAGTCATCTGCCTTCTCCAGGATCTCTGCGTACTCGCTGAGGGTCTGTGCAACGATCGTGTTCAGAACGATGTTCAGACCGGAGATCGATGCGGAAGAACCGAGGGAACGGAACTCGAATTTATTACCGGTAAATGCAACCGGTGAAGTACGGTTACGGTCTGTCGTATCGCAAGGGATGTGCGGCAGAACCGATGCGCCGATGCTCATCAGCTTCTTCTCAGGATCATGGTAATCGGTACCCTCCTCGATGGACTTAAGGATCGCATCGAGCTCGTCGCCGATGAATACGCTCATGATCGCGGGCGGTGCCTCGTTTGCGCCGAGACGGTGATCATTTGCCGCGGAAGCAACCGACATACGGAGCAGACCCTGATATTCATCGACTGCCTTGATGACTGCCATCAGGAAGAGCAGGAACTGCGCGTTCTGGGACGGCGTATCACCGGGCTCCAGCAGGTTCTTTCCGGTATCGGTCGACATGGACCAGTTGTTATGCTTACCGGATCCGTTTACACCTGCGAAAGGCTTCTCATGCAGCAGGCATACCATGTGATGCTTGCCTGCAACGATCTTCATCAGTTCCATCGTCAACTGGTTGTGATCGGTTGCGATGTTGGTGGTCGAGAAGATCGGGGCCAATTCATGCTGTGCCGGAGCTACTTCGTTATGCTCGGTCTTCGACAGGATGCCGAGCTTCCAAAGTTCCTCATCCAGCTCTTTCATGTAAGCCTTAACTCTGGGCTTGATCATACCGAAGTAGTGATCTTCCATCTCCTGGCCCTTCGGCGGCTTCGCGCCGAACAGTGTACGTCCGGTGTAGATCAGGTCGGGGCGGCGCTTATAAACGCTGCAGTCGATCAGGAAGTACTCCTGCTCGGGTCCGACGGTCGTCATAACACGCTTTGCGGTGGTATCACCGAACAGACGTAAGATACGAATGGCCTGCTTATCCAGCGCCTGCATGGAACGCAGGAGCGGTGTTTTTTTATCCAGCGCCTCGCCGCTGTAGGAACAGAAAGCGGTCGGGATGCACAGGGTGTCATCTTTGATAAATGCATAACTGGTCGGGTCCCAGGCTGTATAACCACGCGCCTCGAAGGTAGCACGCAGACCGCCGGACGGGAAGGAGGATGCATCGGGCTCGCCCTTAACGAGTTCCTTACCGGAGAACTCCATCAAAACACGTCCGTTTCCTTCCGGAGCGATGAAACCGTCATGCTTCTCAGCAGTAATACCGGTCATCGGCTGGAACCAATGTGTGAAATGCGTTGCGCCCTTTTCGATGGCCCAATTCTTCATGGCCTCCGCAACTACGTTTGCGATGTCCAGCTGCAAATGCACGCCGTCATCAATGGTCTTGTGAAGTACACGGTACACATCCTTGGGAAGACGTTCTTTCATCACATCGTCGTTAAATACCATACTTCCGAAAATCTTGGTAACATCCATTTTGATATCCTCCTTTTTTATTAACAACCGCTCTGTCCGTAGTTCTTAAGTACACGGGCGGAGGGATCGTTGACATCACAGTTCTCCCAGTTTTTGTTCGGCATCCAGAAATCCTTGATCATCTCTGCCTGACCGGGATAATACTCTTCAAAGATCTCGCGATACAAAAGCGACTCTTTGGTGAACGGCGGTACGTGATCGTAAGCCGCACATTTCTCTTTGAAAACTTCATCGCTGTAGACTTCTTCGGCGTAGGCCTTTAAGTAGTCTACCATCGAATGTCCGACCGCATCGGAAAATGCTGCTTTCTCACGCATCAGGATGTTCTGCGGCAGGTAACCCAGGCCTTCGAACGCATGACGCAGGAGGTATTTTCCTTTGTTGTAGACATTCATTTTCTTTTCCGGCGGGATGCTCATCACGTAGGATACGAAATCCAGATCGCCGAAAGGAACTCTTGCTTCCATCGAGTGGACCGATATGCAGCGGTCGGCGCGAAGTACATCGTACATGTACAGTTCCCGCAACCTCTTCTCGGCTTCCTTCTGGAACTCTTCCGCATTCGGTGCGAAGTCGGTGTACTTGTAACCGAAGATCTCATCGGAGATCTCGCCGGTCAGCAGCACCCGGATGTCCGTCGTCTCACGAATCGCCTTGCAGATCAAGTACATACCCATGCTCGCGCGGATCGTCGTGATATCGAAGGTACCCAGCGCCGCGATGACTTCTCTCAGCGCTCCCAGCACGATGTCCTTATTGATGATGATCTCGTGATGGTTGCTTCCGATGTAGTCAGCCACTTCCTTCGCGTACTTCAGGTCGATCGCGTCCTCGTTCATACCGATGGCAAATGTCTCGATCGGGTGTCCCAGGATCTTCGTTGCGATCGCACATACCAGGGAACTGTCCAGGCCTCCCGAAAGGAGGAAGCCGATCTTCGCATCCGCATCCAGTCGTTTTTCCACGCCTGCGATCAGTTTCTCGCGAATGTTCTTGCAAACGGTCTCGAGGTCATCGTCCACGTACGGCTTTCTCGCCGCCAGATCGTTGTAACAAACGAACTCGCCCTTGTAGTAGTAGTGGCCCGGCGGGAACGGCATGATCTTCTCGGTCAGGCCGACCAGGTTCTTCGCTTCACTGGCAAAGCAAATGTCGCCGCTCTCATCATATCCGTAGAACAAAGGACGAATACCGATCGGGTCGCGTGCCGCGATGAGTTCCTTTTCCTTTGCATCGTACAGGATCATGGCGTATTCCGCGTCCAGCATGGAAAACATTTTCCGTCCGTACAGTTCGTACAGCGGAAGAATGATCTCGCAATCACTGTCACTCTGGAATGTGTAGCCGGCTTCCATCAGCTTTGCCTTCTGGTTTCGGAAACCGTAAAGCTCGCCATTACATACGACGATATTGCCGTTTCGTTCGAACGGCTGCATTCCGGCCTCGGTCAGTCCCATGATGGACAATCTTTGAAATCCGAGGAAACCATCGCCCGCCTGCATGACCCGCATCCCGTCCGGACCGCGGGAAGTTGTGACCTTCATGTGGTTCTCAAATGCTGCGCGGGAGATATTGCGCTTTTTCATTCCCATTACAACGCACATCTTCTCTGCCTCTTTCTTCATGTGTTCTACCTTTGAAGATGAAATACAAAAAGCGCCACGGATATCCTCCGTGGCGCCTTTGCCATACATCATTCAAATTGAGCACATTTTAATACAGCTTTTCGACTTTGTCAACTGTTTTTTTAAAATTTTTTTAATTTTCTTCCGAAGTCTCCTCAGGAGCGGGATTCGGACGCCGCGCAGGCGTGAGCATGAGCGGCAGCTTGTAACTCGCGGTGAAGCCGTTTTTCTTCAGGTCCTCGAGGATCTCTCCGTTCAGCTGGTTCGCCAGTTTCAGCAGTGATTTCAGGTCCTGCGGATCGATGGTCTGGATCCCGGCCGCAATATGTTCGCGGGCAATGCCTGCAACCTGCTTTCGAAGGACTGCATGGTCCGTATCATCCGGCTGATCCTGCTTAAAAAGAATGGCGCCCCCGACTCTTAAGATGAGGTCTTTACCATTCTCATCGATCCCGTAGACGATCGGTTTCATATTCCGCTCGTCCAGCATGGCCATGATCACCCCTTCAGGCAAACCTCCTCTACGCGGCGCATGTGCGGGCTGTGCGCTCTGCGGTGCGGCCTGCGGCTGCGAACTCTCGTTTTTACGGTTCGCATTTTCCGTGGCCTGTTTCATTGCATCCTTTAATTTGTCAAAAAATCCCATAACATCCTTTCCTCCATTTACGAATGGTTTCCCGAAAACCACTCATCCAGTTGAGCGTTGAGTTCATCAAATACATCTCCGTAATCGTGTGGATTTGCAAAGAAACGCTCCACATAACTTAAGTAATTCGGATTCAATGTGCGTTCTCCACCCTGATCCTGAAACATTCGAAGCATCAGATCATAGATATCATTCACATATGCACTCACCGTCTGTTTTTGCTCATCCGATAAGCGTGGAATGAAACCGGTCAATTCACTCGTTTCCATTGTATTCAGATATTCCGTAACCTCCATCCAGCTTTCCGCGTTTTCATACCCAGAAGCCAGAAGTGATGCCATCGCCGGATCCGAATAGCACGCACTGAGAACCTGGAATGCAAGATCCGCATTTTCGGAGCCTGCCAATATGCCATATCCAGGGGATATATAGGTACAAAACAAGTTTGGTGCTAACAAAACTTCCGTAAAACCTTCTGGCGGATCTTCCCTATGCAATGGTAAATATGCCAAAACGTGTTCTGAATATATGTCAGCATTCTCATGATCCACGTACATCAGCACACCATTCTTAATATCCTGATAAAAGTCAGTCAAGTATTCCTTTAATTCTTCTTCCTCCATCAGGCTCGATACTCTTTTTGTATGTGGATCATAATATCCGACATAAAAAGGATTGTACCCACCAAAGAATGCCAACAAGACATTCTCATCAAGCGTTCCGATCGCTATCACCGGTTTCAAATCAGAAATTAGCTCCAGAGATTTTTTTAGTGAATAATATGAAACATCCGAAAGGCCTTCAAAATATTCTTTGTATCGGTTATTTAGGTAAATATAGGAACCGGTATCTTTCACAAACGACATTGTATCCGAAGAAAAAGAACGAATGGGAGTATTATAAATACATCCGTTTACAGCCGCCTGTGCCCATTCGACTTCACCGTATGATTCACGAAGTATCCTTCCCTCTTCCGTATCCCAGTAGGAATCGAGGGGAAGAAACTCCTCCTCTACAAAAGTAACCGGACCTGCCTCTCCATTCTTTCCATATCCTGCTGGAAGAATATCTGGCGCATTATTCTCATTTTTTTGTTCGGAAAGCCATTCTTTATAATCTTCCCCACGTATAGATGGAGCCGAGATAAAGTCAATATGGCATGGAATGCCTTTCTGACTTATGAATTGCTTTATTCTCTTTCTGGTATCCTCATTCGTAAGCACCCAAACGATATGTGGTAAACTATCATCCTCTTCTAATGATGAAACCTGTACTGGCTCCGAGTCAGTTTCCACAAGAGAAAGTAATGTATCCTGTTCCGCAGAACCACTGGGAAACAAAACTGATGATGTCGGAAACAGATCCGACACCATCAATGTCTCTTCTGTAGCCAAACTACCACTCGGCTCTACCGTGGGCTGGTCCTCTTTACCTTTTCCACATGAGGTTAGCGTCAACATCAAAAAAACAAAAAAACGACAAACAATTCTCTTCTCTTCATGACAAATTCTTTAGATTCCGATTACTACGGAGTTACCTCAGTTGTAAGGTTCGGATTTTTCATATCGTATACCTCCCATTCTTTTAGGTAACAGCATACTTGTTCTATACTGTCCCATTTGCATATTAGCATAGATTTTTAGGCGAGTCAATATGCGAATTCTGAAAGTTTTGTAAATTATCCGAATAATTTAAGGTGAACTCACTTGTTCACTTTCAATAAGAATCTTGTCATCCTATCCTCATTCAAGCAAAAACCGCGACGAACGTAGGTTTCATCGCGGTTTCTGCTTGAAAGGTTAGAAAGTGGCGATCTGCTTTCGCAGATCAGGGATGTCCGAACAGATCGGTGTAGAACTATTCGGGCATTCGGTCCTGCCAGAGGCAGAGACCTGAAAAATGGGGGTTATTATGAATCGAGTAACTAAGGTAAAAACCAATTACTCCTCGTCGGCATCTTCATCTGCAGCGTCGCAATCGCACTCACCGTTACAACCGCAAGCCTTCTCCTTAAGCTTTGCGATCTTATCCTTGTTGGTAACTGCATATGCTGCTGCAGCAACAGCTGCAAGTAAAACTAATTTCTTCATCGTAGTTTCCTCCTGTGAAAGTAATGTAGGGTATTGCGGGCTCAGCCCGCGTAATTTTTTTGTTTTCGCTTCCCGCCGCGATCCTGGCTGCGAGCGTTCCTTCGAAAACCTTGATTAAGTTATACCACATGTTTGTGACTAAGTCTTGAACAGAGTCTTACCAAATTCTTACGAAAACCTTAACTTGTAAATATCCGGTTTCAGACCCACTCTTTGTTGATCTTGATGTACACAGCCTTCAAGATCTTTCCGTACTCCTCCAGACGGTCGCTCGCCTGGACCTGGTTCA
>JAFYGB010000049.1 GCA_017543445.1 Lachnospiraceae bacterium
ATAGGCGGTCTCTCCAAACTTCCATCGGTTGAACTAACCTCCTATAGCTCCTCAATTTCGTATAGGCGGGCGCTCCAAACTTCCATCCGTTGAACTAACCTCCTATAGCTCCTCAATTTCTTATAGGCGGGCTTCTCAATTTCAAGGCAGTTTCACCCAGTCCCACATTGCCCGTTGTAAACGGCGTAAGCCGGCTTACAACACCTTGATCACCACGTATCATAGTGCCCGGGGCTGTCAAGGCTGCGAAGCACCGCCGCAGGCGGCTCGGCCTTTACAGCCCCCGGGCACTATGATAACCCCTAACTACAAATAATCTGATAATGTGTCAATTAGAACCGTCCCTATTGTCACATTTTGACACGTTGGGGGGCCCCGTCACGTGTGCAAAAAAATGTGTCAAAAGGAACCGTCCCTTTTGACACATTTTTATTACTGTCTGGCAGTGCTGCAGGTGAAGTACAGCACCTGATATTCGTTTGCGATCTCGCGTACCAGGTCGCGAGCTTTCTTCAGTTTCTCATCGTCGAGATTCGTGAACGGATCGTCGAGGATCAGCATCGGCTTCTCTTCGGTGAAGACTGCGTCGATGAAGGCCAGGCGCATGCAGAAGCCCATCAGGTCGCGGTAGCCCGCGCTGAACAGGTTGCTGTCGCGCTGTAAGCCCTCCGCATCAATGGTCACTTGCATGTTCGTATCGATGCGATAGGACGCATGGTTCTCCGGGTCAATGCGCTTCATGTTTTTCTCAAAGGAGGCCAGGATCGGCGCCGAATAACGGGAAACCACCTCCGCCTTCGCCTTCTCGAGGTACTTTCGCGCGTTCTGGATGCCCTCCAGTTTGATCTTCTCGGCAGCCTGCTCGTCGGTCAATTCCGCCAGTTTGATGCGCATATCATCCATTTCATCGAGCTGCTCTGCCTTCTTCGCCAGTTCCTCGCGGTAATCGGAAAACAGTTTTGAGGCATTCTCTTTTTCCGCCTCCAGTCGGCTTCTCTGCTCGAGCAGATCCTCACGCGTGAAACCGATGTCCTCCGTCTTCTCCGTTTCCTTGCGTTCCGTAGAGTTCTGCGCACGGAACGTCTCCAACTCGCGCTTTGCATTTGCCGCGTCCGCCTGTGCACGGCGGTACACCTGGATCTGATCGCGCAGATCATCAAACGAGTAGTCCTGCAGGTTCGTTACCCCAGCGATCTCATACTCATCGAAGAAGCCGCGGAGCTTCGCCTGCAGTTCCTTCTGCTCCTGAAGTGACCGTTCGTAGTCACGCTTCTGCTCCGAAAGTTTCTCATATTCGGAAAGCATCTGCGACAACTCGTGCAGGCGCGTAGCAACTGATGTGTCGTCCTGCATCGGCAAATGATAATCATTCAGGAACGTACGGATATCATCCATACGCGATGACACCGACTTCAGATCCTCCTCGGGAAATTCTGCCTGTTTCACCGATAAACGGCGATATTCGGAATATGCATTTTCCAGTTCATCGAGTTCGGCTTGGATCTCGCCGGTCTCTTCACTCTCGAACTCCTTTTCGACGCCATGTACACGCAGATAGGACTTCAGTTGCGTCATTTCCTCTTCGATCTTATTCTTCCACCGAAGGACTACATCGTCCTTCTCCGCCACGATCGCACGCTTGTTTTCGAGGTCGCGGTTCAGCGATGCCAGGCGATCCTCGAAACTCTTACGCATGGTCTCGGGCGGCGGTCCGGATTCCGCCGGATCTTCCTTCCGCTCCGGATTCGAAACATATACCAGAATAAATATGATCAAGATGATAGCGACCGCAGGGACGAAGACATCCTGGATGTGGATGATCACTCGATAGTTTGCTTCCTGCGTCTCGATGTATTTCAAAATGAAATGGTAGGCGACATATCCCAAAACGAGCAGACACAGGAAACCTTTGATCAGGTAATGTTTCAGGTTGCTCTCCTGGGGCAGCAGGTTCTTCTCGTACTCGTCGATGCCCTTCAGCTGCGCCTCGTACTCCTTCATCTGCTGTTCGATATCGGTCTTCTGCGCGCGCACACTGCTTACATCCTGGTGACTGCGCTTCAAGTCGTCATACGCACGCTGCAGACTGACGCGGTCCACCTCGATCTGATGCAGTAGGTTCCGCGCCTGCTTCGGCGTATTCTCCTCCGAGTCGTTCGCGAACAGTTCATGCAGGACCTTCAGGCGCTCGTTCTCTTCTTCCGTCAGGTTCTTCGAACCGAGCCCCGCCTTCGTCTGCACCAGCGTCGTGCTCTCCTCCGAGTACGCTCGGATCTGCTCCTGCGTCACCGGATGCTCCTCAAATAGCGCGTGTAAGGTATTCCAACGTGCTTCCTGCTCCTCCGTCACCGCGTGCTCACGCACACTGCGTGACGCTCCGGAAAGTTTCCGTGCCAGTTCGTCCTGCCGGGCGACCTCCTCGACCTCCGGGATCTTCGCGGGCAATGCTGCGCGCAGCTCCTGCTCTTTCTGCACCGCCGCGTCCAGTTTCTGCGACAGATCCTGCTCCTGGCGGACGTGCTCTTTACGGACCGTCTCGTCCGCAAGTTTCTGCTGCGTGTCCGCATTTTCTCGGATCCGGATCTCCAGTTCGGCGCGCTTGCGGTCCGCTTCATCCATGCGGATCTTCGCCTGCTCCATCGAATTCAAGACGGCATCATACGAACGAAGTTCCGTCTCCATCTGGCTGATCCTTTCCTTGCGCTTACTTATACTGCCGGTCTTACGCGTCGCAGACATCTGGTTCGCCAGATCGTCCAGCATGCTCACCGCCGCATTGAAATGGTTCATATCGTTCTGCACATCCGCGACATTTCCGATGTGCGAATTGATGTCGTCCGTGGTCTTCGTTTCGATCTCCATCTGCCCGACATAGATCGTACGCGAAAAACTCTGGCGGTCCATCTTAAACAGTTCCTCACCCAGTCGCTCCGAAAAATCATCGCAAAGCAGGTTCGTCTTCGCGTCACGGAGTTCAAAAACGTCCTTCTTCTCCGTCTCGCCGAACTTCCGCGTCGCCTCATAGACCTTACCGTCGACCTCAAAGGTCACGCGGCCGCCGTACGCGCCGCCCTGCCAAGGCTGGAAACGCTTGCGCTCATTCTCCAGAACGTCGTGTTTCCGATCCCCCTCCAGGCCGAAAAACATTACACGAAGAAAAGCGGCAAATGTTGATTTCCCGCTTCCGTTATCTTCTAAGATCACATTTTCCCCGGGATCAAACTGTATGTCCCGATCGTGCAGTGCTCCAAAATTGTCGATATGACATGAGATCAACCGCATGATATTTCCTCCCAAAAAAAATTATATCTCTTCATTTTGAAGTGCGCGTATGCCATAGCGGATGGCCCGGTTTTTCGCCTCATCATCGAGGTCCGGCGCCGCCAGCACCTGCCGCACAAACTCGCCTTTCAGCGAGACATCTCCCACATACATGGCGGGATCGATCTTCAAGCTGGTCCGATCCTGCACCTTCATGAAGAAGTACACATCGGAAAATGCTGCGAGCACAGCCTCCGGCTCGATCTCGCACTCCACATCCACCTCACCGGTCAGCACCAGTTTCACCAAGTCCGCCTTCGTACAGCCCGCATCGGCCAATGCTTCCCGCACCCGAGGCTTGATCTCATCGGTGTTCATGCAGTCCGAAATATCCGCATGCACTTCATACAAGCGTCGACGGCCTGTCTCAACAAACTCCGTAGAAATGCTTCCCGTCTTCGTATCGATATCCAACACTACGAACCCGTGCACACCACACTCGTCGAACCCGCGTCCCTCCAGACAGCCGGGATAGCAATACACGCCGCGCGCATCCAGGGCCTCCTTGCGGTAGGAATGGATGTGTCCCAGAGCCAGATAGTCGATCCCCAGGTTCTTCAGCGCTTTCAAGTTCACGATCTCGTCGCCGGGCTTTCCGTCGACTTCCGCCGTCTGGCCGTGCAGCATCACGATATTTACCTTACTTCGATCGAGCGTCAGTGAATTCCACAGCATACCGTGGTTATTCTTGGTAAATGTTACTCCTGCGATCACCACGCCATCTTGCTCGTAATAGGTCCAGGCATCGGAAAACAGTTTCAGGTTCTCCGGCACATCCCCCGGATCCAGGAAATTCTCGATGTCGTGATTTCCCTGCAGATAGTAGAACGTGATCTCCGGGTTCTGCGTTATGCTGTTTTTTACCGTCGTCTTCGCAGCCGCTGAAATATTCTTCTTATCAAACAGATCTCCTGCGATCAGGATGGTCCCGATCTCATGCTTCTTCGCATATTCGACCATATCCTGATAGGTCTGGAGTATCTCCGCACGCCGAACCCGTGCCGCTTCGGAGCTTAAGTTCGCGTCCATTTTCGAATCCAGATGCAGATCCGCGCAATGTATCATTTTCATGATCCACTCCTATTCCGGGTGCTGCCCACCCAAGACACTTTCAACACACAAAAACGATCCTTGTCTATCATATCATTTTCCGCTGAAACTGTCTACTGTTTCTGATCTGTTTCTGATGCTTCAAAAAAGGAACCGTCCCGGATCCGGGGCGGTTCCTCGATGGCCTTCTGCTCTCGAAGCCTTAGACAAATAACAAACCAACTGCTCATCCTTCATCTACTGGGCCATCTCTTTCTCTGATATAATTGTAGCATAAGTCAAGTGCCGTGTCAATAGTTTTTGGACTAGATTTTAGAAATATTTAACTTTTCTTTCTTTTAGCTTAACTAGTACAAATTGTGTTTACATTTCGCCGGGGCTCTTATCCTGCTGCGCTTTCTTCCCACGTTTCCGCAGTTTCTTATTCTTCTCGCCGTGCTCCGCCCGTTCTGCTTTTGCCGCTTTTTTCACGGCCTTCTTCTCTGCCTTTTTCTCCACCTTCGCGGCGTGTTTTTCCTTCGCCGCTTTTACGGATGGTACCTTCGGCAGATGGATCTTTCCGGGAAGTTTGGACTTCTTCTTTTTTGTCTCCGTTTTCTGCTCTGGCTCGGCGTCCGGGGTCAATGCCAGTCGGAAGATCCGCTGGTTCTTACTCTCTCTTTTATTCGGCTTTCTATGGATGGCAAAGCAGATCTCGTTGAAATACTTTGCATATCCCTCGTCGATCAGCACCTTACGGAAGTGTTCGGCGACATCTTTTGCTTCATTACGGAATACGCCGCAGCCCCAGGCTCCGAGCACCAGATTCCGATAATTATTCTGGTAGGCTACGGAAAGCATGATGCGGATACGGTCCTCCATCGCTTCGGCGGTCGTTGCCTTTCGAACACGGAACGCCGCGCCTGCTCGGTTCGGAGCCGTCACGGAGATCACGCCGACCGTATACGGTTTTGCCAGCAGCTCCCCTTGCGGATCGCGAAATACGCAGACATTCGGGGACAGCAGCATAAAGTCGGAAGCGACCTTACTCGGATGGCTCGCATTATAGTCGTACATCAGTTTTCCATGTTCAGAAGCGATCGAAGCATACAAGGTACTCGCCCGGCACAGAGACTCCTCCTGTGCATTCGAGCCCATCTTGAACCCGCCGCCCGGATGCAGGGCGTTTGCAAAACTCATGACCAGCGGGTTCTTATACCGCGCTGCAGCCTCAAACGAATCCTCACCCGTGACGATGATCCGCCCTGCGCCATTTGCACGTTTTGTGACGTGGGACATCTCCTCTCCGAGCTCCGGATCGTATACGATCACCTCTTCGATATCATCCTTCGTCAGCTGTACGGTCTTCCCCCCGACCTCATACTGTCCGTCCTTTGTGATCTGCATCGTCTCTTGTGCCAATGCAAAATAATTCATAAACCATTCCCTCCAACGACCACTTTCTCTATGGCATCACTTGCCTGCCTTAAACAAACACTTTAAGAAGTTGTAGAATACCGGGATGCCGACACTTCCGTCATGGCCGCCTTCCGGTACGCTCAACCAGATATGATCGGTGCCGTTTTTCGCAAACAGTTCATGATACTGCTGGGGAAATGTTCCGACCACAAAATCCTTCGTTCCGCCGGCTACGATGAGCACATGTGGTGCTGCCTCCGGTGCGAATTTGAATTCGTCCTCGCTCATGCAGCCTTCATGTACCATGAACATATCCTTACCCGGAACCACACCCGGCGCCGGTGAGGACGCTGCCACATAACCGAACAGGTCCGGACGCATAATGGAGATATAGAGCGACTCACGACCACCCATGGAGAAACCACCGATCGCTGTGTTCTCAAAACCGGTCAGGACCGGATAATTCGCCTCGATGTACGGCATCAGGCTATCGGTAAGGTCATCCAGAAACGCATCGTAGAACGGCGTTTCCTCGGCGGTGATCGCCGTGCAGTTAGCCTTATCTTTGTTGGTATACATGAAGGTGAAGACCATGATCATGGGTTCTGCCTCACCACTTAAGATCAGGTTCGACGCCATCTCCGGCAATGCGAACCCTTTTAGCATCGAGCTCTCATCACCCGTAATGCCATGATTTACGTAGAATACCGGGTACTTCTGATCCGGCGAATAGTTCGGAGGCAGCCAGACATAGGCACCTTTTGCCTTCTCCGCCTTCTTCGAATAGTACTGAATGTGCTCGAGTTTTCCTGCATCGTTCTTCTGTACTTCCTTCGGCACTTCTCTCACAAAATGCTTACGCACATAGGCCATATAATTCTCGTAGTTTTCCATAGCATCCTCCGTGGTTGTTTCGTTTGCAGTGGTCTCTTCCCCTGCCGTTGTATCTTCTTCTGTCGTGATCTCTTCTGTTGTCGGAACTCCGGTCGTAGGCTCTGCAGTCGTAGCTTCCGCAGTCGTGGGCTCCTGCACCGCGGTGACTTCTTCGGTTTCCGGCGCCGCCGTAGCTTCCGCTTCGGTCGGTATAGCAGTCGTCACTGGTACGGCCTCAGTCACCGCCGCCAGCGTCGTCTCCTCCTGCTTATCCTTCGGTCGTTCTCCCAGGATCATCGGTATCAGGAAAGCTCCTGCAACTAAAACCGCTGCCAGCACGATACATACGATCAGTGGCGTGCTGATATGCGGGTCACGGTCGTCATCACTAAAACTCATCATTTTCCGTCTCCATTCTACTTGTTATGTTTTCTATTCCACCATCTGCATACCAGATCGATCGCGGAAAAAAGGACCGAATACGCGGCAAATGCAAACGCGAGCACAAGGTACTCAA
>JAFYGB010000004.1 GCA_017543445.1 Lachnospiraceae bacterium
TAATTTCTTCATCGTAGTTTCCTCCTGTGAAAGTAATGTAGGGTATTGCGGGCTCAGCCCGCGTAATTTTTTTGTTTTCGCTTCCCGCCGCGATCCTGGTTGCGTCGGTTCCTTCGAAAACCTTGATTAAGTTATACCACAGGATTGTGTACAAGTCTTGAACAGAGTCTTACCAAATTCTTACGAAAACCTTAACTTGTAAATATCGGGTTCAGACCCATTCTTTGTTGATCTTGATGTACACAGCCTTCAAGATCTTTCCGTACTCCTCCAGACGGTCGCTCGCCTGGACCTGGTTCAAGCCTTCTTCGCAGGAATCCAACCGTTCATAGAGCTCCTCATCCGGAATCGCACTCAGCGCCGCGAGTTCCTGCTCCACTCTCACTTTTTTCGCTTCGATCTTGCTGTCATTCTTCTTCATAGCGAACCTCTTAAATATATTCTACTCCCAACGCAAGCAGCTGCTCGCGCATCTTTTGTACCTTCTCCTCGGGAAATCTCCGGCCGATGCATTCCGTCAGCATGTAGGTCTTGATCCCGGCCTTCACGGCGCCTTTTGCCGTCGCGCCGACGCAGCCGCACTCATCCAGGCCGCACAGGACCATCTCTTCATAGCCCTGCTCCTTCACGTGCCTTCGGAATTCCCGTGCGGTAAATGTATTCGAGCGGCTCTTCTCAAAGAACAGCGCAGATACCAGTTTCACCCCCGGATACAGTTTCGCGCCCTGCGTTCCGCGGATCGAGAAACCGACGCCCCACAGAAGCTTCGGCAGTATATGCTTGATATAAATGATGTCGTAGCCCTGAAACCGATAGTAATCAATGGCTTCATTGACATTGGCCACCAGGCTCTCGGTATCGTAGGTAAACATCTTCTTTCTATTCTCCCATAAGTAATCATTCTGCATGTCGATCACTACCAGTGCTTTTTTCGCCATAGGTCGTACCCATCCTTCTCTGTCAATATACGCGTCCATTATACCCCATTCCGGCGGTTTTTTCCAGTTTTAAACCATGTTCCGTGCCATACAAAAAAAGGGCCTCCGCAGAGGCCCTCTTTCACATATAGGGGGAAATGATTTACTTCTTCTTACCCTGGTTTGCTACGGCTTCCATCTTCTTCGCCAAAGCTTCGGGATCGCCGAGGTAGTAGGACCGGATGACCTTGAAATCATCGTCGAACTCGTAGACCAGCGGAGTCGCGGTCGGGATGTTTACGCCGATGATGGTGTCATTGTCCATCTGATCGAAATACTTCACCAGCGCACGCAGGGAATTACCATGCGCGGCGATGATGACGCGCTTTCCGGCCAACATATCCTTCTTGATCACTTCCTCAAAGTACGGAACCACACGCTCGATGGTGGCCTCCAGGCTTTCATTGTCCGGGAGGAGTGCGGGATCCACGTCGCGGTACATCTCCTGCTTGACTGCCGAGCGGGCATCGTCACGGCTGAGTGCCGGCGGCTTCACATCGAAGGAACGGCGCCAGATCTTCACCTGGTCCTCGCCGTACTTCTCGGCCGTCTCGGATTTATTCAGGCCCTGCAGACCGCCGTAGTGACGCTCGTTCAGTTTCCAGGACTTGTAGACCGGCAGCCACGCGCGATCCATCGTGTCTAAGATGGTGTTCAGCGTGTGGATCGCACGCTTCAGGTAGGAAGTATAGCAGACATCAAAATCATAGCCTGCCTCCATGAGCGCCTTGCCGGCGTTTACCGCCTCCTCGACACCTTTTTCACTCAGTTCCACATCGGTCCAGCCGGTGAAGCGGTTCTCTTTATTCCACTCGCTCTCACCGTGTCTTACCAGTACCAATTTCATCATATTCGGTTTCTCCTTTAGTTTTTTGTTCTATTCCAACGCCGCTTCCGGCGTTTCCACCCTGCGTAAGCTCCCGTTCATATAACTGCTCTAGGCGCTTGCAGGTCTCTTCCCCGATCGCATGTTCGATCTGGCACGCTTCCTGCGCGGCGGTGGCCTCGTCGACCCCGATGCTGATCAGGAAGTTCTTGATCAGCGTATGCTTTTTCACCACTTCTTCCGCCAGCTTCCTGCCCGCCTTCGTGAGTTGAATGCCGCCGGAATCATCGTCGCGGATCAGTTTCATTTCACGCAGTTTTTTCATGGCTATGCAAACGCTGGGTTTTGTGACCCCGAGTTCTTTTGCCACGTCGACCGATCGGACATACCCTTGTTTGACCTGCAGTATCAGGATACTTTTCAGGTAATCTTCCGTTGAATTTCCTATCGTCATCTTCATCCTATCCTTACCACGCCGATGCGCCTATACCGTCTTGTTTTTCGCCTCAGCCCGCACTTTGTGGCAGGCTGCGCACATCTTGCAATGTGCGCAGTTTCCGCCGCAGATCGATTTTCCTTGCTTTTTATCCCGGATCAGTGACCGCACGACGGCGGCCACTGTCAGGATCAGGATCAGTGTGATCAGGATGGTTCCGATATTCGCTAAGAGCCATTCCATCATCGAACTACCATCCTCTCTTTATTTGATCTGAGTCAGTTTATCTGCCTCTTTATACTTCTTGATAAACAACATGTAAACGATGCCCGCGAATGCTGCGATCGAGGCGATCAGGCCTACGACATTCAGGTCGCCGGTAAATGCGCCGCCGATCTGGGTGATCATCAGGGCAATGATGTACGCGAAGCCGCACTGGTAGCCGATAGCGAACCAGGTCCACTTGTGGTTGTTCATTTCCCGCTTGATCGCACCGATCGCTGCGAAACAAGGTGCACAGAGCAGGTTGAATACGAGGAAGGAGAAACCGGTCACGGTCGTGAACGCCGCGGCCAATGTCTGCCATACCGTCAGCTCGCCGCCGCCATACAGGATACCCATGGTGCCGACGATGTTCTCCTTAGCCACGAGTCCGGTGATCGAAGCCACGGTCGCCTGCCAGTTGCCCCAGCCCAAAGGTGCGAAGATCCATGCGATCGCATTACCGATATTAGCTAAGATAGACTGATCCAACTCTTCCTCTTCCAGCATACGGAAGCCGTCCGATGTGTTGCCGAAGCGGCTCAGGAACCAGATCACGATGGTGGACAGGAAGATGATGGTTCCGGCCTTCTTGATGAAGGACCAGCCACGCTCCCACATGGAACGAAGGACATTGCCCACGGTCGGCATGTGGTACGCCGGGAGCTCCATAACGAAGGGAGCCGGATCGCCGGCGAACATCTTCGTCTTCTTCAGCATGATACCGGAGATGATGATGGCTGCCATACCGATGAAGTAAGCAGAGGTCGATATCCAGGCAGAACCGTCGAAGATCGCACCTGCGATCATCGCGATGAACGGGATCTTTGCGCTACAAGGGATGAATGTCGTGGTCATGATCGTCATACGACGGTCTCTTTCGTTTTCGATGGTACGGCTCGCCATGATACCGGGCACGCCGCAGCCGACGCCGATCAGCATCGGGATGAAGGACTTACCGGACAGGCCGAACTTACGGAATACACGGTCCAGAACGAACGCGATACGCGCCATGTAACCGCAAGCCTCCAGGAAGGCCAGCATCAGGAACAAAACGAGCATCTGCGGAACGAAACCTAAGACGGCGCCGACACCGGCGATGATGCCGTCCAGGATCAGGCTCTTCAGCCAGTCCGCCGCATTTGCCTTATCCAAAGCATTTTCCACGAGGACAGGAATACCCGGGATCCAGGTTCCGTAGTCCGCCGGATCCGGCTCATCGCCGATCTCTTCCAGCTTCTTCACGGCCGCCTCGTAATCTTCAAGACTCGCGGTCTCCTCTGTGATCTCCAGCGTCTCCTCGTCTTCGAGCGTGTACGTAAAGTCACCGGTGGGAGCACTTCCGTTCTCCTCGATATACGCATCGTAACCATCAACGATCGCGGCTGCTTCTGCGTACTCCTCGGCGATCTCGCCATAGCCACCGTCCATGCCGAACAGATGGAAGCCATCGCCGAAAATGTTATCATTTGTAAAGTCCGTTCCTTTCACACCGACACCTACCATCGCGATCCAGTAGACCAGGAACATAACGATCGCAAAGATCGGCAGACCGAGCCAGCGGTTTGTAACGACCTTATCGATCTTATCCGAGGTGGTCAATGCTCCTGCGTTCTTCTTTTTGTAGCAGGCCTTGATCACTTCTGCGATGTAGATGTAACGTTCGTTTGTGATGATGCTCTCGGAGTCGTCGTCGAGCTCCTTCTCCGCCGCTTTGATGTCGTTCTCAATATGCTTCATCTTCGTTTCATCGATCTTCAATTGCTCGAGGACCTTGTCATCGCGCTCGAAGATCTTGATCGCGTACCATCTCTGCTGCTCCTCCGGCATATCGTGAACGACTGCCTCCTCGATGTGCGCGATCGCGTGTTCGACCGGCCCGGAGAATGTATGCAGCGGAACGGTATTTCCGCCCTTTGCGGCATTGACCGCTTCCTGCGCGGCCTCCCTGATGCCATCGCCTTTCAGCGCCGAGATCTCAACGACCTTACATCCCAGCTGCCGCGCCAGTTCGCCCGTCTTGATCTCATCGCCGTTCTTCTTCACAACATCCATCATGTTGATCGCAACAACAACCGGGATGCCCAGTTCGGTGAGCTGCGTCGTCAGGTACAGGTTTCTCTCCAGGTTCGTTCCGTCGATGATGTTTAAGATCGCATCCGGACGCTCGCCGATGAGGTAGTTTCTGGCTACGACTTCTTCCAACGTATACGGGGACAATGAATAGATGCCCGGAAGGTCGGTGATCGTTACGTCATCGAACTTCTTTAACTTACCCTCTTTCTTTTCGACCGTTACGCCCGGCCAGTTACCTACGAACTGGTTCGATCCGGTGAGGGCGTTGAACAGGGTGGTCTTACCACTGTTCGGATTTCCTGCAAGTGCTATGCGAATACCCATTTTTCTTTCTTCCTTTCCTACTCAACTTCGATCATTTCCGCGTCCGCCTTACGAAGCGACAGCTCGTAATTCCGTACCATCACCTCGATCGGGTCACCCAGCGGCGCGACCTTGCGGACATAGACTGCGGTATTCTTCGTGATCCCCATGTCCATGATCCTGCGTTTCACCGCTCCGGCTCCGTGAAGCTTAACAACCTTAACTGTCTCGCCGATCTTCACATCTTTCAACGTCTTCATTTTTTCTCCTCTCTGCATCAAACCATGATTTTCCTAGCCAATTCATCGCTGACCGCCACGCGGCTCTCCTTCACCTTTACGATCAGGTTCTCGCCCAGGGCGCTCACGACGCTCACCTCTCCACCAACATTGAAACCCAAGTGTTCCAGGTGCTTTTTGACCTCCGGATTTCCGCCGATCTTTTTGATGATCTGCAGCTCTCCGGCTTCTGCATAAACCAGAGGCATCATGCTTTCTTTCCAGCCTTTCTCGGTTAGTTTTGGCTAACCGTTCGATAAAAATATATGGTTAGCATTGTCTAACCACGCTATATTATAGTTAGCCTCGACTAACCTGTCAAGCATATTTTTTAAATTTCTTACAAAATGGTTGTATCTGCGGCCATTTTGTGGTAAGTTTATGCTAACAAGTATTTGAAGGGAGACGTACGTATGTCACTATTGGAATCAGGGGAAATGTATCTGGAAACGATCTACGTTCTGTCGCAGAAATCGAACGCCGTCCGCGGCATTGACATCGGTGAGCATCTGGGCTACTCGAAACCCTCTGTCAGCAGAGGTCTCGGGCTTCTTAAGGATGCCGGACTGGTTGTAAAAGATAAGGACGGATATATCAAACTGACCGAGGCCGGCGAGAAGATTGCAAAGACCATCTACGAACGCCATATCGTCCTCTCGAAATTATTCATGGACCTCGGCGTTGACGAAGCCACGGCGACCGAAGACGCCTGCCGCATCGAACACTACATCAGCGAAACGACCTTCGAAGCGATCAAAGCACACATAAAGAAACACAGCGTGTGAACCGCTTCCATAGATACCCAAAGAAAGAGCCTGTGAAAAACGAACTCGCGTTTTTCACAGGCTCTGTTTTCTTCTCCGGCCCATTCTTCTTTGAAAAAGCAACCAAAACCGCTTTTTCTCCTCTTTCGGTGGCCGGTGCACTTCCGTCCCGACCCGTTCTTATACAAAAAGCCACCAAAACCGCATTTTCCAGTGGTTTTGGTGGCTCTACACCTATATCAATACCCCAGACTGAGAATAAATGCCCGTATCCTGTCCTCCGTTTTCGGATCGATCAAATAATACAAGCCGCTTTCATGGTCGTTGTATGTAAATCTCAGATAGTAGCGATCGCTATATGCGCCTTGCTTTACCTCCGACAGATCCAGTGTGTTCAAATGGTCCCTCACCACATACCACTGCTCGGGTGTGAGGCGTTTGCTTTTGCTTCCGCTATAAGCTTCATCGTGGATAAAGAAGTAGTACGATGCTTCTCCGCGGACCGGTGTGATCTGGTAAGAATAACGCGTCGTCGACAGAAGCATCTCAACCAGCTGCTTTTCACCGATGCGGCGCAGGTCTCTGCCCAGCGGACGCACCATTTCGTGCAACGTTTCATGGATCGTGGACCACCGCCGGCTGGAGGGGATCCGAAACTGCGCGGTATAGATGCCCGCATCCGACTCCCAAGTCAGATGAAGCAACGCATAGTCTCCGCCATCCAGCACTTCATTTTCATGCTCCCATTTCCAGACGTCCTCCCGTGTGGTCTCTTTGCACTCCGCTAGTTCCGGCTTCAGGTACTCAAACTCCTCTGCTAAAACTTGCCAGAGTTCTGGGGACACCGGCGCGTGCCTTCGCTCCACGAGTCCCTCGTCGACCCATTCATCTTCCTTTGGATATACGCGTCCGACGCCGTCCAGTTCAGCCAGCCGCCCCTCGTCCGCTTCTCCTTCCAGATCATCGAAATAAAAGTCCGCATAATACGTCGTATAAACGATCTCCGATGCATTTACCTCGATGTCGAACTCGGAATGATGATTCATGCTTCCGCCGCTCGATTCATATTTCACGCCGACTAAGCGGCCGTATTCTTTATCCTCTTTCATCCTGCTCCTCACTTGTTGCAACGAAAGCACTGAACAACGCTTCCGCATTCCGCCTCCACGTGCACTTCCGTCGTCAAGATATCCTCCTCGACTTCGAACGCTCCATAGATCCGGCCGTCGTCTATGAAATACTCCACGATTCCGCGGTCAATGATGACCCGGACCGGTTTGTCGGTACTCTCGCGGTGGATCCTCGTATTTCCGACTCGGATCAGCACAGGCGTTTCACCTGTTACTTCGAGTTCAATGACCATCGGTTCCGAAGCCAGCGGCACCTCAGCATAGCCGTTCACCAGGGGCACCTCGCCCACTTTCGTTAAGCGCTCCCGGAACTCCCGCACAGGGCAAAAGCACAGCCGCAGCCCGTCCGGACCGTCCTTCAACGACAGCTCCGTCGGGATCGCCATCATGCCGCGAAAACCGCCCGCATCCTGCTGGGTGCGCAGCCAGGTCATACTGATCACGCGGTCTTCCACCCCGGCAAATGTCTGGGCGGCGTAGCCCAGCTTCGTATCATATCCTGCGAGCACTTCCGTCTCCGCATGAAATCCATATCCGTCAAAGTCCCCGATCCGGTAATACCCGTCCGCGGACCAAAATATCCACTTTTTCTCACCGGGCTTGCCTTCGACCGGCAACGCAAATAAGCCCGGACACTCCCACATCCGCTCGGCGGAAAACCGCTGGCTCTCCTGCCAATGTACGAGATCCGTCGACCGGAAGATGGCGAACTCCGTCCCGTCCAGATAGAGCACCAGGATATAAGCGCCGCTCTCCGCATGCCAGAACACCTTCGGATCGCGGTTCTCACCCTTTATATGATCGATCACGGTCCCGACTTTCTGCAGCGTCTCCCCGCCATCCATCGATACCGCAAGCCTTTGCGTATGTTTATTCCCCTGATCGATCGACCACTGGTTGCTGCCTCCGGCGGCGGTGTAGTAAAACAACAGCGCATCCTTACCGAAACCGGCCACACCTTCTCGGTCCTGCCAGCCACAACCCGAGTAGACGGTCCCGAATTCATCGGGCGCCAGCGCCACCGGTCGGTGTTCCCAGGTGATCAGGTCACGGCTCACCGCATGGCCCCAGTGCATATTGCCCCATTCGGTACCATAAGGGTTCCACTGATAGTACAGGTGGTACACGCCATCCGCATAGACCAGGCCGTTGGGATCGTTGATCCAGCCGGTCTCCGCCGTAAAATGCAGCAGCGGACGGTTCGGGCATGAAGTATCCGGACGGTCCTCATGGCAAGTAAGCTGCCCGAGCACATCCTCCGCAGCATCCCCTGTAATCTCGATCTCCTGACCGAGGAAACGTCCCAGATCCAGCGCAAAGAAATGAGCCGGATGCGAAACGTCCAGCTTCACATCCAGTTCATTGAACTTCTCTCCATCTGCATAAAAATGCAGTTTCTGCGCCTTCGCGTCTTTATGGACGGGAAGCCACAGATACCTCTGCGTGACCCGTAATTTCATTCTCAGCACCTCATGCTAAGCTACGATTAACCCAGTTTTTTTCTTACGATGTAGGACGAGCCTTTATGCTCGACCTCTTCAAAGCCGGCCTTCCGATAGAGGTTCAGCGGTCCGGTGAAGCCCATCGATCCCTTCGGATCGTCCTCATCTTCCGGATAGCCCTCGACGTACGAATATCCGGCCTGTTTCGCATCCGCAATGACCCGCTCTAAAAGCATGCCCGAGATGCCCATTCCGCGGTATTCCGGCGCGATCTCGAAACATACGATCGCCTTGATATACCCTTCTCGCGGGCAATATTCCGGCACTGCGTCCGCCGGCGCGTGGGACAGGTCGAACGCCCCGACACGATAGTAACGGAAACGGTCGTTGGCATTACACCAGCCGATCGCCAGGTCTCCATCATAGGCCAGATATCCTTGAATTTCTCCATTCAGTACCATGCGGTACGCGGACTCACGCAGAGCCCTCTGCCAGCCGTCCGCCCCGCCGTACTCCTTCGCCTTCGCCAATACGTCCTTCTGGAACTGCTCCTGCGGCATATTGAACGCGTTACAATAGCACGGGAAAAACGGCGACCCGTCCGAGAACGCCCGGTGATCGAAGAAATCAAAATAATCTTCGGCCAGCTCCGGTGCCAGTGGGCGTATTACGATCTTCTTGTCTTCCTTCATAGGTTCTCCTTTCGAATCTGCTTCCGTCCCGAGGATCTCTTTGTAGATTCTCGCGATCAACGGAGCCTTGTGGGCAATGTACCCATCGATGTCGTATGGATAGAGCGCGGCGCCTTCTTCCTTGACCCGGCTGTACTCGCGGACCGCCTCGGGGTTCGCGCGCAAATGATCACGAAAGGCCAGATGCCGCCGCAATTCCGGCGAATCCTGCGGGCACACGTAGAGGTGGTGCCGCATCAGGTGTTCTTTCCCTTCATATCCGAACGCTTCCCGTCCGGGGATGCCCAGATTCCCCTCATGCTGATATCCGATGGTCGCCAGTTTCTCGACAGCATCGCTCAGCTTGTCGTATCCTTCGATCACAACGTCGATGTCGATGATCGGTTTCGCCGACAGCCCCGGAACCGAAGTGCTTCCGACATGCTCGATCCGCAGGGCGGTATCGCCTAGCACTGCCTGTAACTCTGCGCAAATCTCTTGAAAACGCTGTGCCCACGCTTCATCGTAAGGCGCAACGACTACGTGCTTTCGAACTACATTGCCCATGTTAGAAATTCCCGCCGTTCCAGCCCCAGTCACTGACCGGGTGATAGGTGACATAAACGTTGCTGCCCGGGATGTCGAGCTCGTCCGCAAACAGGTCGCAGATCTGGCCAGTCAGCTTATCATACGCCGACTTCGGCGCGTTTCCGAACAGGCTGACCGAAACATAGGCCCCCTTATCCAGCTTCTTTCCGCCGAGCCACAGATCGTAGTTGTCCTCGATGCCGACCATAAGGTAGGTCTCGCTCTTATTCAGCGTAGTGATCAGCTTCCCCAGCTGAGATTTGATCGTTTCCTTCTTCGCACTGTCCGCAGGGACGGTGATCTTTGCGTTAATAAACGGCATAATGTTACCTCCTGATTTATGTTATTTAAACTGAATTCATTTACCATTTGTACGATAGTAGACGGTACTCTTTCCGGCGCCTTCTCTGGTCAATTCTCCGAGTTCGACCAGTTTCCGCAGTGCCCCTTCCACGGAGCTTAAGCCCAGGGAAGGACACAATTCCCGAATGTCCTGCTTGCGAAACCGTCCGATCCTGCTCTATGTGGCCAGTCTCACCATTTCCAATGCAGACCGCTTCGTCTCGACCAATGCAAACCGCTCCGAAAGCTCTCTGTATGCGCTGAGAATGATCCCGAGCAGGTACTTAATAAACGGAAGCGGATCATCCAGTCCTTCGTGCCAATGATCCTGCGAAGCCCGCAACGCCTCATAGTACAGATCCTTATGTTTGGCGATCTGTGCCTCCAGGGAAATATAGCGTCCGACATCATAGCCCGCCCTGTATAACAAAAGCGTTGTCAAGAGGCGGCTCATCCGCCCATTCCCGTCATTAAACGGATGGATGCACAGAAAATCATGAATGAAGATCGGTACCGCGATCAAAGGTTCCACTTCACAGTTCCCGATCACCCGATTGTACTCCTCGCAGATCCGGTCGAGCGCCATCGGCGTCTCAAAAGGCGATAAGGGCGTGAACAGGATCTCCGTGTGGCCATCCTTATATGTCGCACTGATATAGTTTTGGACGTTCTTAGTCCTGCCCGCGATCGGATTATTCATGTGCCCATAAAGGATCTTATGCAATTGAAGTATATAATTCTGCGTGATCGGAATGGTATCATAGTTATCATGGATGATCCCCAGAACATCTCTGTATCCGGCGATCTCCTGTTCATTCTGGTCCCTCGGCGTCGTTTTCTCTTCGACCAACTGACGTATTCTCGTACTGGTCGTTACGATCCCTTCGATGGCATTGGATGCTTCCGTGCTCTGTATCTTCGCGATCTCGACCAGTTTCTCTAACTCTTCCGGTCTTTGCTTCCGGTACATCTCTTGTTTCCCGGCCTCCTTATATATGGCCGCGACGAGTCCCAGGATATCCGAATCCCATGTTCTCTCCCGGATCTTCGAGTAATTGAACTCTCTCATTCCCTTACCTCCTTTCTTTTTCCCTTATATTCTATGTGTTTTTGAGGGAAAATACATCTTTTGACCTGCTTCATTTCCCTTTTCGTGCCATCTGAAGGTCAATGGTATCGAACATCGTGATCGTACCGCCGTGGCGTTCGATCGTCTCTTCAACCGCGTCGAAAAACCGCTCGCGTATGCTCTCCTCGATGGTGATATGGTCCGAATACGTCCCGATCAGCATGCGGTACTCCGCCGCTGTAAGGACGCGCTCTCTATGGAAGAGCATGTACTTGATATCGGTAAAACCGTATTTGTCCGCCAGCATGGCCCGTGCGGCCGCCTGCTCTTCGGAATACTCCACGGGCTTTCGCGGCTCCTTATCCCGATAGAACGTGTAATAATACTTTGCGTACGCACGCTGGATATCTTCAAAGAGTTCGGAATCATCCTTCGCCATGAAGGGATGGTTCGCAAACCGCGCGAACGCCCCGCCCGGCTTCAAGATCCGATATACCTTTTTATAGCCGATCTCCTCCGGCACCCAGTGAAACGCGGACGCCGAATACACCAGGTCGAATGCATTCTCCGGCAAGTCGACATCTTCAAATTTTCCCGTGACGACCGAGAAGCCCGGATAATCCCTGAATTTCTCGCGGCACACCTGTGCCAGCTGGTCGCCATATTCCACCGCGGTCAATGTACACCCGGTCTGCAGGACCGGCGGTGTCGCCTGTCCGCCGCCGATACCGATCTCCAGCGCACTCGCGGTGGCATCTATAGAAACATAATCAAACACCGCGCGGTATAACTCTGCCGGATACCCCGGCCGGATCTTCTCATACGTCTCCGCCACGGTGTTAAACGTCCAACCTTTACCCTGATCTGCAGGCATATTATCCCCCCTCTCGCTATCTTCATCCACACTCAATATCCTGCCTGTCTATTATACCTTATTTTCCGCGTTTTTACTACACGAAAATCGGCCGCCGGGAGGCTCCCGACGGCCGTAATTGTATTACTGTATTTCCCGGAGGATGTGGTCGAAGATCTCCCCGATGGGAGTTCCTTTTCGCGCCATCGCATCCAGCCATTTCGTTTCATATAGGCGTCTCGCCACTTCCGCCGCCTGCGGGCAATGCTCGGCGAACTTCGCAAACACTTTGTCACTGTTTCCCCGCTCGATATACCGCAGTTCAAAATAGCTCTGCACCGTGAGCTGCACCCGTTCGAGAGCCCCGGCCTCATGCACACAGTCCACGCGTTTATCGATGTAATACGGATCAATCGTGAGCAAGTGTGTCATGCCACAGTACGTGTCGGCCGCCGCGTATCGAACCTTCTTGATATTCGACATAAGGATGGTGCCCATGCACATCGGACAGGGCTCCATCGTAGAATACAGCGTCATGATCCGCGGCTCGTACTTCAACGTATCCAACCGCTTCAGCAGGTTCGCTTCCGCATGCGCGATCCGTTTGTTTAGCGTCTGCATTTCCCCGTTTCGGTTATGATCGCGCAGCACGATCGCCCCCGCCTCGTCGCACAGCACCGCCCCGATCGGCGTGCTCCCCGCACGAAACGACTCCCACATCTCCTCAAACGCTGCCTGCCATACCGGCGAAATATCTTTCCACATCTTCGGTAGCCTCCTTCCGAATGCAATACTCATCTACCTACAGAATAGCATAGTCACGCCATGTTTTCTTGATATTTTGAGTAAAGATTCAGGGGAAATGTTCGGTACCCGTCACTCCGGAAAGCCCCAGAAGATAAAGTATATGATCATAGAGAGCAGATCGATCGCCAGTATGACTGCAAAGATGATCGCCGCGATCTTCAAGCCCTTCTTCGCCTTTTTCTTATTCTCTTCAGTCAGGACGGTCTGTTTGACCTCGGACAGAGCGCTCGAGGTAGTTACAGGAGCCGTCGGCTGTGCCGGTGCCTTATCCAGCACGAGTTCATCCAGAGATACGCCGAACAGGTCGCTCATGGCGATCAGTTTCTCCATATCGGGCGTTGAGTCGCCCACCTCCCATTTGGAAACCGTCTGGCGCGATACATTCAACCGGCTGGCCAGTTCTTCCTGTGATAAACCCTTTTGTTTCCGAAGTTCATACAGTTTATTGTTGAATTCCACTGTTCTTATCCTTTCCTTTCTGCCGTGAAAACATGAGCAGCACCCCGACACAAACCATAAGGACCAGTGTTACCGCAAGTCCCGCTTCCAAGCCGTACTCCGCTCCGGTCCAAACATTGTCCCCGTCCACGTCGAACTGAAAAAGCCCTGTCGTCACGGTCTCATTACCGGACAATGTAAGCCCGAGCACCGTATGCAGAATAAAGTTCCACACGCTGTGTAAACCACAGGCGATCCACAGATTTCCCCGTTTTTCGACCAAAAGTGCAAAAACGAAGCTGATCAAATACAGATTCACGATGCCAAGCACAACGTAGGGCATGTCCGCATCCAGAATGGTCGTGTTCTTAATATGCAAGAGAACGAACACGGTCGAACTGATGAAGATCGCCATACGGAGGGAAACTTTCCGCTTCAAAGAATGAAGCAAAAAACCTCTGCAGAGGATCTCCTCCGCGGCACCCTGCACGACAAACGCAAGCGCATACAGAAACAGCGCGGTCACATCCGGATCCGTATTGACTCTGGAAAAACGTACGGCGCCGAACAGGCCGCCGAGACCGAGTGTCAACGCTATCAAAAGAATAGCAAGCACTGCACCAAAACCATGATCCAAGACTTTTCCGTTCAGTCCGAGAAAGCCGAGCTGCTGCTTCTGGATCCAACGGTTGTAGAGCAATGCTACCGCCGCAAAGCATACGAAACCGAAATACATCAACAGTTCCATCGCCATGCCGCCCGGCATGATCCCATTCAGCGGATCATAACCCATTCCATACAGGCTTCCGATGACGACTGCTTCGCCGAGCAGCGCTCCCACTATATATACCAAGGCAAATGCCAGTGTCTTTTTGACCGTATATTCTACTCCGGTCATGTCGCTCCGATCGTTCAACGGACTCAAATTCAAAATCAGATGTTTCATCTTTGTACCTCCTGATGGGTTGGTTTTTTTGATGAAACCATCGTATCAAATCCGCCCGAAGAACTCTACCAAGCACACCTTGCAATTCGGCAACGCACGTTAACATTTCGGTTAAAATGTGTTGCATGCCTTGATTTTACAGGCTTTTATCCTTTTAGCGCTTCCACATGGGAATAGTTAAATACAGTTTTCCTCCTCTCAAACAAAAAACATCCGCATCCCGATCTGCTCAAACCCATACTGTTCCGCTAACATTATACCACGTTTCGATATACATGTATACGCATGCTTCGCTACCACCATAACGTCAGCGTATATTTCCAATGAAAATTCGTGAAAAAAACTCTTGACATTGTCCGTTGTGTATGATACAACATATTTGTATCAAATATATTCAGGAGGACATTATGCGATACGACTATCATGAAGCCATGAAACTGGAAAACCAACTCTGTTTTCCGCTCTATGCGGCGGCGCGGGAAGTAACCAACCTCTACACACCCTGGCTGAAACCTTTGGGGCTGACCTACACGCAGTATATCGTATTTCTGGTCCTCTGGGAGCGGGACGGTTTATCTGTCACAGAGATCGGTGAGAAGCTGATGTTGGACAATGGTACCCTGTCCCCCCTACTGAAAAAGATGGAGCAAGCCGGTTATGTGAAGAGGCGCCGTAGTTGCGCGGATGACCGCATCGTCGAGATCACACTGACGGACGCAGGCAGAGCCCTGCAGGAACAGGCGCAGGACATTCCCCTCCGGGTCGCAGGCTGCATTGACCTCCCGGAGGAAAAAGCAAAGCAGTTATATTCCCTGCTCTACGAACTACTGGATAACCGACGCAACGAAAACACTACCAAAACAAAAGGAGAATCACATGAAGACCGTATATGATTTTACAGTGAAAGACAGAAAGGGACAGGAAGTCAGTCTGTCAGAGTATCAAGGAAAGGTCCTGCTGATCGTCAACACAGCCACCGGTTGCGGCTTTACTCCGCACTACACCCCTCTCGAAGAGATGTACCACGACTTGAAAGAACGTGGCTTTGAGATCCTGGACTTCCCCTGCAACCAGTTTGCGAACCAGGCTCCCGAAAGTGACGAGGAGATCCACTCTTTCTGCGCCCTCAAATTCGGCACCGAATTCCCGCAGTTCAAAAAGATCGATGTCAATGGGGAAAATGCCGATCCTCTGTTTGCCTGGCTGGCCACGGAAAAGCCTTTTGCCGGCTTCGGCAAGGGCCTAAAGCGCACGGCGTTGAAGAAGTTCTCAGATATGAACAACAAGAAATTCGGCGACAAAGCCTATATCAAATGGAACTTCACGAAGTTCCTGATCGATCGAGAAGGCAACATCCTCGCGCGGTTCGAACCCACCGTAGATATGGCAGAAGTGAGAGCTGCGGTTGAAGCCGCCCTGTAAGCGCCGCTTCCTATTCCGCAAATAAATAACGTCCCGTTTCCGGACCGAAATAAAGTCCGAAAACGGGACGTTGTTTTTTCTCAAATAAATATCATCAGCATTACGATCGCAAATCCGATCACGAAGGCAAACGCGCCTTTATCATTGCCCTTTGGGGAAGCCAGCTGCGGTATCTCCTCGATCGTGGTGTAGATCAGCGCTCCTCCGGCAAATGCCATGACATAGGGCAATATGTTCGGGAAGAGCAGGGATACGATGACGTTGATGATACCGAGCAGCGGGATCGGCACGCCCGAAACGATGCCCATAAAGAACGCCTTACCGGTATTCGTTCCTTTCTCGTGGATCGGAAGCGAAACGAAGAGCGCCTCCGGGATGTTCTGCAGGGCGATCGCGATCGCCAAGACCAGGGCCGTGGAGACCGAGATCCACTCTGTCTTCAGGAAGTGTCCCGCGTAGATCGCGCCCAGCGCGATACCCTCGGGAATGTGGTGGATCACTTCCGTCAGCATCATCTTCACCGCCGGATCCAACTGGCTCTTCGGTCCCTCTGTGATCCCGGCGTAGGCATGTGTATGCGGTACGATGCTATCCACGAGATACTGGAGCAGCACGCCGCCGCAGAAGCACAGAACGACCGGAATGATCTCATGTTTGAAATTTCCGCGCATTCCCTGCACGGCGGGCTCGATCATGCCCCAGACGGCGATCGAGATCATGATACCGGCTGTGCCGCCGGCCAGGATGGTCCGCAGATCTTCCGTGATCCGGTTCTTTCGGGCGTACACGATCGCCGCTCCCAAAACCGTTCCGGCCAATGGAATCAGCATACCGAAGATCGTTTCGGAGTCGGACAATGCCTGCGACCGATCCAAATGTGTGATGAGGGAGCGCAGGCCGATGAAGATCAGGATCGTTCCGCCCATGATCTCCGCGCCGGCTTTGTACCGCGTCCCAAATATATGGCCGATCTTTACGCCGAGCATGGAGATGATGCAGGTGATGATCGCGATGACCATGACCGCAAACAATACATTGACAAAACCCGCGTCCGGAAATACCTTCACCGGAACGGCAACGAACGTGATACCAACCGCCAGCGCGTCGATGCTGGTCGCGACGGCCATCATGAACATCGTCTTCACATCGAAACCGGGCTTCACTTCCTCCTCCGTTTCGAAGGCCTCTTTGATCATATTGCCCCCGATCAATGTGAGCAGGACGAACGCCACCCACGGCGCGATCGTATTGATCAGATCTTCAAAACGCGAGCCGATCAGATAGCCCG
Organism: Lachnospiraceae bacterium; assembly: GCA_017543445.1. Lineage (GTDB taxonomy): Bacteria > Bacillota > Clostridia > Lachnospirales > Lachnospiraceae > UBA1201. Next base: position 16,918 of record JAFYGB010000004.1, read on the forward strand.
CCAGCGGCATCAGTCCCTGAAAAGCACCGAACCATATGCCGCACAAAAGGTATTCTTTTAACGTGATCTTTTTCACTGCCAGTCCCTTGCAGATGGACACGGCAAATGCATCCATCGCCAGGCCGACCGCTAGCAACAATAACTCAAATAATCCCATACTATGTACTTCCACTTATTTCATGAGCTTACGCACCGTTTTCAATAATTCGTCCACGATCTCTTCGTTTCCGTTTTTGATGCCTTCCGTTACGCATCCTTTTACGTGGTAACCCAGCAGTTCCTGATTGAAGCCATCCATCGCGGATGATGCGGACATGGACTGTTGCAGGATATCGTTGCAGTAGGCGTCCTCTTCGACCATCTTCTCCAGTCCACGAATCTGGCCTTCCAGACGTTTTAAGCGGTTGAGGAGGGATTTTTTCTGTTCTTCCGTTCGGATCTTCTTTTTACCTTCCATACCCGGTCACCTTTATTCTACGGAGATGACCTTGTAGTCCTGGTCTTCCACCGCCTTGCGCAGCACGTCGTCTGCCACGTCCGCGGTCAATGTAACGACGGCCGTTTTCGCATTGTGGTCCGCTACTGCACTCTCTACGCCCGCAACTGCCTCCAGCGCCTTCTTCACGCGCGCCTCACAGTGCATGCACATCATTCCTTCGATCTTCATTGTCTTTGTCATAGTTCTTACCTCCGTATCATTATAGTCCATATCGGTATTCATTTCCATCCCTAAGGATGCCGGATGCTTCATCTTCCGGTCGTGCGTTGCGTCATGCACCCGCACCCGGTTGAGCCTCAGCGCGTTCATACACACGGTGAAACTCGACAGCGACATCGCGGCAGCGCCCCACATCGGGTTCATGCGGATCCCGGGGTACATGCCAGCGGCCATGGGGATGAGGATTATGTTATAGGCAAATGCCCAGAACAGGTTCTCGTAAATGTTCTTCAGTGTCTTGCGGCTGAGTCGTACAGCGGCCGATACGTCCGTCAGTTTTGAATTCATCAGGACCACATCCGCCGAGTCCACTGCAACGTCCGCGCCGGCTCCGATCGCGACTCCGATATCCGCCCGCGTAAGCGCAGGGGAGTCATTGATCCCGTCGCCGACCATCGCGACCTTACCATATTTCTGCAGGTTCCGTATCACCGCTTCCTTCCCATCCGGAAGCACGCCCGCGATGACCTGATCGACCCCGGCCTGCTTACCGATCGCCCGGGCAGTCCGTTCGTTGTCACCGGTCAGCATGACCACGCCGATGCCCATGTTCTGCAGTTCCTGCACGGCCCGCGCGGAGTCCTCCTTGATGACATCCGCGACCGCAACGATGCCGAGTAGTTTTCCCGCCCGTGCGAAGAACAGCGGCGTCTTTCCCTCTTCTGCGAGGCTCTGCTCCTTCTGCTCCATCGCCGGTTCCACCGTACACACAGTTCGTATAAACGTACCCGATCCGGCGTATAGTGCCTGTCCACCCTGTTCCGCGGTGATCCCGTTCCCGGGCAATGCTTTCCAGTTTACGACAGGCTGCACGGGGCACGGCGGTTCATTGACCGCGTCCACGACCGCCTTAGCCAGAGGATGTTCACTTCGCACTTCCAGCTGGTAAGCTGTCGCCACCAGCTCCTCATCGGTTACACCGGCCGCGGGCAGAATATCCGTCACCTCCGGCCGCCCTGCGGTAATGGTTCCGGTCTTATCCAGCGCCACGATCTGCACCTTACCGGCCGTTTCCAACGCCTCGCTCGATTTAAAAAGGATCCCGTTTTTCGCGCCCACGCCGTTACCGACCATGATCGCGACCGGCGTAGCCAGGCCCAACGCACACGGGCAGCTGATCACGAGCACGCTGATGGCCCGCTCCAGGGCCTCTGCGGCTCCTGCTCCGACCGCCATCCATATGCAGAATACGACAAACGCGATGGCGATCACCGCGGGAACGAATATGCCCGAAACCTTATCTGCGATCCTGGCGATCGGCGCCTTCGTGGCCGCAGCGTCGCTGACCATTTGTATGATTTTTGAAAACGTTGTATCTTCGCCGACGCGGCTCGCCCGGGCCTTGAAGTACCCGGATTGATTGATCGTCGCGGCGCTCACGCTGTCGCCCACGGTTTTATCCACGGGGATCGATTCCCCGGTCAATGCGGACTCATCGACCGCAGTTTCTCCTTCGAGGATCACGCCGTCGACGGGGATCGACTCGCCCGGTTTTACTACGAACGTATCGCCCGCCTGTACCTCATCGATGCCCACCTCGATCTCGACTCCGTCGCGCTCGATGGTGGCGGTCTTCGGCGCCATCTTCATCAGGTTCTTCAGCGCATCCGTGGTCCGTCCCTTCGACAGGGATTCCAGTGTCTTTCCCACCGTGATCAACGCAGGGATCATGGCCGCAGACTCAAAATACAACTGACTGTGGTACATATCCATCAGGTCCGCGTTCGGCGTTCCCTGGGTGATCATGACCGTCATTCGGTAGATCACATACAATGACCAGCCAAAAGATACGGACGAGCCCAGCGCCACCAGAGCGTCCATATTCGGACTTCTATGAAGCAGCGACCTAAAACCGGAGATGAAAAACGCCCGATTGATAAACATTACGACGAACGCCAGCATCATCTGCGTCAACGCCAGCCCCAGGTGGTTATGCTCGAGGAAGCTCGGAACCGGCAGTCCCAGCATATTATGTCCCATGGACAGGTACATTAAAACCAGCAGAAAACCGATGGACCAAATCAGGCGCCGCACCAGTTTCGGCGTCTCATGATCCTTCAACGCCTCTTCTTCAGCCGCCAGTCTCTCCGACGTGCTCTTCTGTTTTACTTCGGCTCCACTTTTAAGTTTCGCCCCATAGCCGGCTGCTTCCACCGCCCGGATCACATCCGCCTCGCTGACATCGCCCTCGACTCCCATGGAATTCGTGAGAAGCGAAACGCTCACGGCTCGGACCCCGGGAAGCTTCCCGACCGCCTTCTCCACACGGGCCTGACATGCCGCACAAGTCATCCCCGTTACAATATATTGCGTCATAGATTTCTCCTTAAACGACTTATGAATCCAATAGTCCCTCCCAGTATGTTCAGTATATACTAGGGGGGACTATTTGTCAAGACCATCTCAATATGATCATGAAACTATAAAACCTATTCATGGTAACATGAATTCGTTCTACAGTATTAAGTTCGTTGAGCCAACATTTTAGCCAGACTTCTGAAAACTTTGGATACTTTCAAGTAACCTTCTATTTCACAGCACTCCGCCTTATTTTCAAAATCCTTAACGAACTCATCATATGCATGAAGACCAGTTGATAAATCAATGGGGCCAATGGAATTAAGCGCCTCAATCTCAAATAATGATAATAGATGATTGTCAAAATGTTGTTCCACAAACTCTACCACTTTTCTGTTCATAAAGAATTCATCTCCTTGGAGCATACCGGCATAATATGAGTTCTCAGCAAATATCTTCAACATCTCATCTCTCAATACAGACTTTGTTGCAAATTCGTACCAAGCACAATAATCCCGAAAGTCAAATGACCCATCCAATCTAGTTCCGGGAATGGTTCTAAATTTGTATAAGAGAAGTGACTCCGAAGAATCGAAAAGCCCCTCTTGCTCTTTTTGTTGTTTATGCTCAACAAGCCTTTCAACATACTGGGGCGAACTTGCCATCTTATACCACACATTTTTAAGTCCTTGTTCTGAGCCAGGGCGGAAAAAGCGGATATACTTTCCCTCTATATCAGCAAGCAAATCAATGCGGTCAGGCACTGTCTTTTCTACATATGACATAATATCTAAAATGGCGTAACTGGTGGCAGTATCATGATAAATCCCAGAACAATCCGTTTCAGCATCATATCGCCATAGAATTCTAACCACCTGTTCAATATCGACATCTTCGCTTTCTATACGAAGTGACACCAAAAGAAATATAAGTTTATAGTTATTACATTCTATCAGGCAATCTAATAAGTCTTTAAACCTCACAGAATCAAAATCCTTAATATCCACATGTCTTACATTGCCCCAATATTCATTTTTCATCTCGGACGGCAGAGATTGTACATAGTTCATCATAAAGCGGTCACATGTATGGGCACAGAGTAAGTCCACGTATTTCGGATGATTCCTGTCCAGTAAAGTTAGCAGTTCCGATGAACTAATAGAAGACAAAAGAAGCCCCGCTTCCCCTTTCATATCATGCTCAATCAAATAACAACCCAGGTCTCGTAATTCTTCTTTAGTCAACGCCTTTCGAACCATATCACAATAAAACGAAAAATCATCGACTTTACCGAAGAAGGACGCAAGCCCAGAAAATCCGTCTCTTTCATACACTTCCAGGACGTATTCTATAGCCTTGGATTCTGCATTATTATCTCGGCTCTTCCTGTTCGACAAACTAAAAACCTCAGGTGCCAATACCTCTTCTTTATTCTCTGCATATACCTTTTGGAGCGTACTTAGTGCTGTTCGTTTCTCTTCATCAAAAGAGAAATCCGACATATACTGTTGAGCTAAACCAAGCAGTTCACCTGTGTTATCAGACGGGGATATTTCTTCCATCACCGCATTTACTATGCGGTTCACAGACGTAATCGACAATAAAGGACATATTCGCACGAGATCAACAGCTCGATCAACCCTGTTTTCAATTTTGGTGCAGGCCAGATTAACATATTCATCCAAAACCTGATGATATTCCCCAATTGAAAACTCCTTGAATTGAACTGGACAATACTTGAAATTCATTCTTTTCAATGTAGTCAGACTAAATCCCGGCAAGAGATTACGCAAAAGCTTCCACGCTGCTTCTGCATCTCTCGAAAAGCAGTACCTCATGATTCCCAATTGATTTTTGATCTCGGCTTCTGTTTGAATGTACTGAGGAACAAGAATACTCCTCATGTTATCAAAGAAAATGCTATTTCCGTTTGAAAGTTCAAATAGTATGCTCATAGCTCTAGCAAAGCACTTTCTGTAGGCTGCCGCTTTCCTTAAGGAATACGCCAACGCATACACAACATCAGACTTTTCATTGTTTTTCAACTGACCATATAAAACACTTTTGCAGTCATGAACACTAAACTCAACGACATCCAGAATGATATCCGGATTTGCCTCAACTAGAAATGGAAGTCTTTTCATCACACATTCCAATGATCTTTGTTCACTAAAGGCAGTTTTTAAGAAATCAAAAATCAGACTATCCCACCTATTACGATCAATTCTAGAAGAAACACCTATATTACACCCGAGATAAGACAGAAAGTCACATGCATTATTCATAGTCCTTCCATCCATAACATCCAGTATTGATGCTGCTGATATAGACGTAAATACGGACGAGAACAGAAATCGTATATGGCTCTCATCTATATTTGTTGCCATTTCATCCCGTAATGAGGAAGCAAAAGAACAAGTAACCAGACCATTTTCACATGTAATATCAATTAGGTCCTGTGAACGCAGGTCCTCATATATATCCATACTCTTTGTGCCAGTCAACATTTCAATTAATGCTATATCAAAGTTATTACTCTCATCCCATTCTTCCAATAGTATGGCAACCCCTGCAGAAGAGAACCGTTCTCCTTTAAACAGTCGAACGGAAGAATGATCGACTGTTTTCTGTTGTAATGCTTTGACATCGTCATTATCGTGTGTCGGTAGTTTCTCCTCTCTGGCACGCTTAACATACTGTTTAGCCAGTTTTTTAGCAAGTCCCCTTTTCTGTCGATTTGATGTATTCTTAAGCGTATATAAGAAAACCCCAGCCAAGAAAGATGCAAGCTCATCTGGATTTATAGAAAGTTCCTTCTTTTTAGTTTCCGAGATTACTTCTACAACCGTTTCATCATTTATCCCAAGATCATCGTTTATCAGTAATACTATTGCCTTAGCAACAGTAATTCTATCATTCTCCCTAATTAATGGAATAATCATTCTTGAAAAATACGTTATTAATCTCGGATAACCTTCTGGAGAGAGATAGGATAACACCTTCATAACCCCTTCTCCCGGGTTCTTCTTCCCCCCAGCAAGATTAGTGGACATCTCATTATCATAATCCGGATAATCAGAATCCAAGGATTGGATGAACGCTGCTACTATATCTCGTTGAGAAGTGCAATTACTCTTACATTCGACGACAATACTTAACAAAGAACCCAAAAAAAGCATCTATTATCTCCTTACATTTCACAGCCATGTTCTGGCCATGTTACAGCCATTACATCGGCATTCTTTCTGTGCAATAATAGTTACAGTCAGAGATGCGTTGACTGATCACCAACGTTCCGGTATCTCTGGCAGACACTAATGTCTGTGATTCTGCTACCGGAAAGTAGTATCACCTTCCTCAAAAAAGGAGGGAGGGAAACCTTATGATTCAAAAATCAAATCATCCAGAAGTACGTCCTGGATGCGCAGACATGTGGAATGCCTTTATGGTCGATGGGGCAGATTTTGTTTACGGCTCAGATATGCCAATCTGTCCTTGCACGGCTACAAGCATCCCCAAGCAACTCATTTCATACGTTGAAGCTAAACATCTTTGTAAACTTCACGTCAAAGAAGAACCTGATTATCACGTAGATGCCTTTGTACACTTCTATATTGATGACCCGAAGTTCGACGGGCCATTAAGCGGTATATGGGCCTATCCATATGATGCACTGGATATAATCCGTCATTTTTCAGGCATCATAACTCCAGATTTCTCAACAAATGCTGATTTTCCTGATCCTCTCAAGCGGTATAACACGTACAGGATGCGCGCTTTTGGAAGATGGATCTCGATCAATGGCATTCCCGTCATCAATAATGTTCGTTGGGGAACTGAGGAAACATGGAGTTACTGTTTCGATGGCATTCCTCATAACAGCATAGTCTCTATCGGAACTGTTGCAAGTGGAATAGAGAA
>JAFYGB010000050.1 GCA_017543445.1 Lachnospiraceae bacterium
CCCAGTCCGGACTGGATCTTATTCGGGATATCTTCCATCAGCTTTTTAATATCCTTCACACCGACAACATTACCGGCATCATCAATGCCAATATAAATTGTGCCGCCCTGAGCATTGGCAAAACCGCAAAGCCACTTCAGGTATTCATCCCGCCAGGATTCTTTATATTCAATGTTTTGACTTTCAGCCATAAAACTATCTCCCTTCACTCTTAATCCTATGATAATCCTCCATATCAACATCAAGAGTAATTTCTTTCGATCGGGTGTTGCTCATTCGCTGTAAAAGCGCGATACTTTCCACGTGTTCCGTTGCGGGGAACATGTCGACCGGAACGCAACGCTTTACGGTGTACTGGCCTTTGGAAGTCAGGTATTTCAGGTCTCTGGCCAATGTCTGCGGGTTGCATGAAATATAAACGATCCGTTTCGGCGCCATCGTGATGACGCTGCGCATGAAGGTCTCAGAGCTTCCGCTGCGGGGCGGATCCATAAATACTACCTCCGGCACCATGGTCGACCCGGTCAGCATCCGGCAGAAATCACCGGCATCGCCCACGAAGAACTCCGCGTTGTCGATGCGGTTGCGCTTCGCATTGATCCGAGCGTCCGCTACGGCGGCGCCGTTTAATTCCACGCCGATCACGTGCGCAGCCTTTGACGCTGCAAACAGGCCGATGGTCCCGATGCCGCAGTAGGCGTCGAGGATCGTTTCCTTCCCGGTCAATGCAGCGAAGTCGATCGCCGTCGCGTACAGGCGCTCCGTCTGCACGGAATTCACCTGATAGAAGGAACCCGGCGAGATCCGAAACGTAAGCCCGCCGAGGGTATCTTCAATAAACCCGGGTCCGTAGAGCGTGATATTCCGCTCTCCCAGGACCATGGTCGTCTTTTTATCATTCACATTGAGGATCACCGTAGTGATCTCGGGATGTTCCTTTCGCAGCGCCTTTACGAAGTTATTCTTCGAAGGCAGGATGGGCGAAGACAGAACGAGCACGACCATGATCTGGCCGCTCTTCTTGCCGACGCGCACCATAACGTGCCGCAGCAGACCATATCCGGTGTCCTCATCGTAGGTCTTGATGCGAAACGAAGGAAGCAGGCCGCGGATGGTCCGAATGATCGCATCTGCCCTCTCATCTTCGATCATGCATGAATCCACGGGAACGACACGGTGCGTGCCCTCCTGGTAGATCCCGGATATGATCTTCTTATCCTTCGTATAGGCAAAGGTCGCATTGACCTTATTCCGGTAATGCAGCGGGTCTTTCATCCCGAGGATGGGTTCGATCTTGCAAAAATCGGACAGGAGTCCCTCGACCCAGCGCTGCTTCTTCGCCAGTTGCTTATCGTACGGCAAAAACAGCTGACTGCAACCGCCGCACTTCTTCTCGACCGGGCAATGCGCCATCCCTTCTGTTTTCTTTTCTGAAACCTGCTCTTTCATACTATCCCTTTACACTTAAATCTTGATCTTCGTCCATTTTCCGGAACGGAACCGCAACCATCCGAACAGGAAGCGGCTGACCTGATCCGCCAGAACGCCAAACCAAACGCCAACGATACCGAAGCCCAGAACATAGGCTCCGAGATAAGCAAATACGGTACGAATGATGGAGACCGAGATGGTCGACGCCATCGCGGTGTAGGCCGTGTCGCCCGCGCCGCGCAGGCAGCCCATGTAGATGACCTGCGATACCTGGAAGATCACGATGAAGATCAACAGTCGCAGGATGGAAACGCCATATTCGACGATCTCCGGGTTTTGCGGAAAATCCGGACTCGTCGGGAAGAACATCTGCATGAAGATCCGGGCACCGAAGAAATACAGCGCCGAGAGGAACAACGAGATGGCGAAACCGATGCGCCGGCACATGCCGCCGTAGGCTTTCGCGAGCTCCGGTTCCTTCTGGCCCAGGCTGCGTCCGATCAAGGCGACCGCAGTCGCCTGGAGTCCATCTCCGAAGGAAAAAGACAGACCCATGACGTTCATGGACACGTTATGCGCTGCAAATGGATTCGTACCCTGCCGCGCCGCCATCATGGAGGTGAGCATAAAACCCACGCGCATGAGCAGCTGCTCGAAAAACACACTGTAGCCCACGCGAACGACAGAAACAAGCGCTGCCTTTGAAGCGCGGATCTTTTCTTTGATAACGTACGGAATGCTGACGAACACATCCGATTTCATGATCGACAGAACGCTCATGACGCTCGCAACTACGGTGCCGAGCACGGTCGCGATCGCCGCACCCTGTACGCCAAGCGCAGGGAAGCCGAAATGTCCGTTGATCAGCAGATAGTTCGCACAGACATTGACCAGGTTCGCGGTGATGTTCGTGCGCATGGTAATGCGGGTATTACCCGCGCCACGCTGAGCCGCGTTGACGCCCATCTGGATGCAGTTGAAGACCATGCAGCTCATGATGATGCGAAAATACGCAACGGCGCGATCATGGGTCTCCGGCTTCGAGCCCGACAGATGGATGATCGGCGACGCGAAGATCGACATCAGCGCTCCCACGACGATCGCCGAAATAACGATCAGGAACAGTGCGGTCACCAGGATCTCATTGGCCTCGCGCCTGCGCTGCTCACCTTTACGCCGCGCGACCAACGCGGACAATGAAACATTGATCGCCATAAACAGTGCCAGACCGACCATCTTCGGTTGCTGCGTCAGGCCGACGGAAGCGACTGCCTCCGACCCCAGCGAGCTGACCATATAGGAGTCCACCATGCCGATAAAGGCCACAAAGAACGACTCCAGCATCGCCGGCCACGCCATGGCGATCGTTGTTCGAAATAACATCTTTCGATCGTACATAAGTTCCAACCCTTTCTCACACCACCCCCCGAGGGCTTAAAAGGTGCTCCTTTGATTCTATGCGAAATCGGTGAAAAATGCAACCCTTCGCCCGTCAAAAAACAATTGAATTTCGGCGCGTTTTCCATTATTATGTTACTAGGTTCTGCCGTAGGTCTGACGGGCAGGCCATTTATGTCGAAATGCCGCGACCGATGCTTCGGTTTGGCGGCAGAATGGAGTATCTATGGCTACCGAAACTATGTTACCACGCTATGCGGGTGTGCTCCTGCATCCCTCATCGTTACCGTCCAAATACGGCATCGGTGATTTCGGATCCGGCGCTTATGATTTTATCGATTTTCTAAAGGAGTCCGGCCAGAGCATCTGGCAGGTGTTGCCGTTCGGCCCCACGGGCTACGGCGACTCCCCCTACCAGAGTTTTTCCGCATTTGCCGGACAGCCTCTGTTTATCAGTCCCGAAGTTCTTCTGGCCCAGGGTCTGCTCCTGAAGCAGGACCTGCAGCCGCTTCCGAACTTCTCCGATGACGCCGTGGACTATGGTTACGTTCTGTACTACAAAAACATGATCTTCCATCGTGCGTATGAGCATTTTAAAGAGACCAATGACGCCGCCTTGAAGGCGGAATTCGAAGACTTTTGCGAACGCGAGAAGGACTGGCTGAACGACTATGCCCTGTTTATGGTCTGCAAAGATATGCAGGACGGCGTCTGCTTCCTGGAATGGGCGCCGGAACTTCGTAATCCGACCGCGCGTAAAAAGTCGTCCCTGCTTCGCTCCCATAAGGACGAGGTCGATTATTACCGCTTTTTGCAGTTTTTGTTCACGATCCAGTGGGACCGCGTGAAAGCCTACGCGAATGCCCGCGGCATCCGCATCGTCGGCGACATCCCGATCTTCGTTTCGCTCGACAGCGCCGAAATGTGGGCGCACCCCGAACTTTTCTGTCTGACCTCCGACGGCTACCCGTCGGTCGTAGCGGGTGTTCCGCCGGATTATTTTTCCGAGACCGGCCAGCTCTGGGGCAATCCTCTCTACAATTGGGACTACCACAAGAAGACCGGCTATGCCTGGTGGATCCAGCGCATCCAGAAGCAGCTCGAACGTTTCGACATGCTCCGTATCGACCATTTCCGCGGTTTTGAGTCCTATTGGGCCATCCCCTACGGCGAGAAGACCGCGATCCAAGGTGAATGGCTTCCGGGTCCCGGCACCTCGCTCTTCCATGCGATCGCAAAGAAGCTGGGCGACGACCTCCCCATCATCGCAGAAGACCTGGGCATCATTACCCCCGAAGTCACGAAACTTCGCGACACGCTGCAGTTCCCGGGCATGAAGGTCCTGCAGTTCGCGTTCAACGATCCCGCGGACAATGATCTCCTGCCCTTCCGTTTTACGACGACGCAGTGCATCTGCTACACCGGTACCCACGACAACGACACGACCCTCGGCTGGTATATGTCCCTGCCCGAGAAGTTAAAGGATCGTGTCCGCCTGTACTTAAATACCGACGGCAACAACATCCACTGGGATATGATCCGCTGCGCCATGAGTTCTATTGCGCAGTACGCCATCTATCCGATGCAGGATCTGCTGGGTTTCGGCAGCGACTGCCGCATGAATACGCCTTCCACGCCTTCCGGCAACTGGACCTTCCGCGTGCGCGGGGAACATTTTAATTCCGGGCTGGCGGCCTATCTGAAGACCATGACGAAGCTGTTCGGACGCTATACGGAAGAAGCAGATCCGAGCGATGTGGAAAGTACGGACATTGAATGCGCCAATACCGAAAGCACGAAAGTCGAAATCGATACCCTACCGCCAGAAACCGAAGTCAGTACTGCGAAAGAAAATGCTTCTTCCCGGAAGAAAAAGTAAGGAGTCACCATCATCATGCGCACATTATTAAGTCTGATCGTTGCCATCGTATTTCTGGTACTGGGCATCATCGTTTCGTTCTTCCTGTTTCTCATCGGTCTGTTCAACAAACCGCTGAAGGATAAGATCGCACTGAAGCTGGTGCAGGGCGCTTTCGGCCTGATCTGCTTCTTTGCCGGTGCTAAGAAGACCGTCATCGGTCGCGAGAACATCCCCGACGACAAGCCGGTCCTGTACGTAGCGAACCACCAGAGTTTTTTCGATATCATCATCGGCTACCGCCTGGTAAAAGGTCGCTGCGGCTTTGTAGCTAAGAAGGAAATGCTCAAAGTCCCGCTCCTGCGCCATTGGATGAAGCTGCTCTACTGCCTCTTCCTGGACCGTGAAAACATCAAAGAGGGCCTGAAGACCATCCTGCAAGGCATCGACTATGTAAAGAACCAGGGTATTTCCATGTGGATCTTCCCGGAAGGCACCCGCAACAAAACGCCGGAGGAAGGCCTGCTTCCGTTTAAGGAAGGCGCACTGAAGATCGCCGAAAAGTCCGGCTGTCCGATCATCCCGGTCGCGATCTCAAATACAGCGAACCTTTTTGAAAATCATTTGCCGTGGATGCGCCGGGCGAAGGTCACCTTCCGTTTTGGCGAGCCCATCCTCCTGTCCGAACTGGAAAAGGAAGACCGCAAACATGCCGGTGCTTATGTTCAGAAAGTGATCGAAAACATGCTCGAAAGTGATACACAAGCATAAATAAGTAAAGCCCCGAGGCATGGCCTCGGGGCTTTTAAAAGGTACTAAATGTATTGTCTCGCAAACTCTGCTGCGGCAGCGATATCCTCCTCATTCGGTCTGCCCTTATGAATGCCCTTAAACTCACCTTTGCAATGGAACTCTTTCCCGTCCATGGGAATCCCGATTTTATCAGCTACTTTCTTCACCTTCTTGTAGGTCGAGTTGAGCATCGCAGCAGATCCGAAATTGACGATCTTTCCGATCTTCGTTTTATCAAGGGACGCAACAAATGCCTTTACTTCCGGATCGATCGTGAAGGCATAGTATGAATTTCCGAGGAACAGATAGTCCACTGCCTCATTGACCGGTTCGCTGATGGGAAGCGCCTCTACGCCTAACTCTTTGGCGATCGCCTCTGCAAGTCTTTTCGTGTTTCCGGTTTTGGTGTAATACCTTACTGCAAATGTCATAAAAAAGCCTCCTTTTCATCTTTCATAGAATAATTTAATCACTTATAATTCCAGTTTCCAACCGTTATCTCCATGGTAGACCATGACTTTTGTCATGCCTCCGTCCACACAGATGTTTTCACCCGTGATGAAGCCCGCCTTCCCGGAAGATAGAAACAAAACCGTATTTGCGATATCCATCGGATTTCCGACTCTTCCAGCCGGCTGTTGAATGGCATTCGGGCCTTCATATACTTTATACGAGGTATCGATCCATCCCGGAGAAATCGAATTCACCCGTACCTTTCCGGACAGACTTACTGCCAGGGCGTGCGTAAGAGCCGATATTCCGCCTTTTGCTGCCGTATAACTCTCGGTCTGTGGCTGGCTCATTCTGTCTCTGGACGATGAAATATTAATGATCGAAGCTCCCTCGGCAAAATACCGCACAAACAGTTTTGACAGATAAAACGGAGCCGTTACACCGACTGCCAGCGCATATTGGAACTCTTCATAGGAACACTCGTCGATGCCTTTCATGACCGGCAGCGCATTATTGATCAGTATATCTACACGGCCATGCTTTTTTATCACCCGGTCCGCAAAGTCCTCCAGAACATTTTTATCCGAAATATCACCAATATAATGCTCTCCGGGAGCCTTATCTATGACCTCTACGATCGCTCCCTGCCTGTTAAACTCTTCGACAATACATTTTCCGATGCCGTTTTCTCCGCCGGTGATGACCACGACCTTATCCTTAAATTCTGACATATACCTCTGCCCCTCCTAACAACCTGTCCGGATTAATTTGAAGTTAATTACATCTTCAATTATTCAAATACCGACTTCAGTTTATTAATATATTTCTCATCCGCATTTTTAGTCGTCGAAATATGAATAAATACCGCTCTTCCGTCATATTTCGTAAGCGCCTGCCAATATGCTTCATTACAAAGACTGTTTAGGGGAGCATCTGATATCTCGATTCTTACCATTGAAGTCAAAGTCTTATCTACGCCAAACAGTATGACATGATCATATCCATCACCGGCTAGATCAATATCTTTCCTAAGGCCCGCAAATGAATTAGTCAATAGCAAATGTTCTGGCGAGCATGCTGCCGCCAGTTTGCCGGATGCATTATTCTTCCCCTTAAAACCAACAAAAAGGACTTTACCCATCTATCTCCATCATTTTCTGCAGTCCTAGTTCGATCGTCAATTTATCGTACTATTTTTTCATCTTAAGCATTAACTTGATTCCAAGCACAAACACCGCAGTTCCAAGAAATATAAAGAACCCCCAGACAATGTTCCAATATGGGGATGTGATATCGAACATGGCCTCCAAAAGTTTCTGCCATACTCCCAACCCAATAGCTATCGCAAAGAGATCAAATAAAACATATGTGCCACCAAAAATATAGATCCAACGCCACAGGTAATTAGCCTTCCGTTCTCGTATAAATGTAATAATTCCAAGAACACAGAGGCCGGCCAGAATTCCCATGATCAGGAAGTACGACACTCCCTTCTTCTCCATAATTCCCATCCAAAAAGAAGCATATGACTCCCGGTCAATAATTGCCCATATCCTGTGCATATGGAACAATCCGAAAAAAAAGAAAAACCATGGTTCCCAAAAATATATGCGTTTCATCTTTTTTTCTCCGTAGGTTTTCCATGGCCGTAATAATATGTTCTTTTGCCATAAGAACGTATCTTTTCAGCAGACTTTTTCAGTGATTCTATGTCAGTATAAAGATGTCCCACTCCGGGTTTTATCCAGTTATCCAGAGCATCTCCTACAAGAAACGCATCATCCGATACCAGAAGCCCGATCGATCCCTTCGAATGGCCGGGCAGCTCAACTACCTTTATATCCGGAAATCCATAATCCCCCAGCGTGTCGCCTTCCTTTACAAAGAACTTATTTACAGGTCGCGTAACCTTAGTATTTGCCAGGGCCCTTAAAGACATCTTAAGTACAATAAATCCCACCAGTCCATGCGATTTTAGGGGCTGTGATCGATAGTCATCAAAAATATTGTCGTCTTGTTCATTATATGCAACAGGAATATTGAAATACTTTGACAACTCTTCAGCATTCTCCGCGTGATCGAAATGCGGGTGTGAAAGGACGATCAGCTTCATATTGTACTTGCTGCATTCATCTTTCACCTTTTGAAGATTTTTACCACTTGCAGTATCAAAAAGAATAGTGTTATCACCGTTAGAAATGATATAACAGTTATCCGTTCCGCCTTTGATTCGTGTGATCGTATATTTCATCTTTCTGTACGTCCTCCATAGCCAGATATATTTCGGGATAAACCGCTATTCTATCGTGAAACTTTCCGTCTTCAAGTCACAATAATATCTTCCAGCTTCAGCGGTAAACTTCAAGACACAATAATCCGGATCAGTAACCCCGCCCTTATAGAACATTGTGTCGCCTTTACGCCAGATCATATCTTTTGTCTCTTGGTCAGTCAGTACTTCCATTTTGCCTTTCAGCATAACGCCCACATACTTAATTAATCCTTTATGATAGAAGTAAATACAGGCATTAGGATTATTCAAATACTGCCTTACTCTCATTGAAGATGTATTTGTCGAAAAATAAAAACTATGTAAGCCTTCCATCTTTCTTGGCTTCAGCATCGCTTTTACATTTGGAAATCCAGTTTCATCAATAGAACAGATAAAAGCAACCTTCTGCTTTCTTATAAAGTTTTCAATAATATTATTATCCATACGCTCCTCTATGTTCTTCTTCGGTGTATCCGTCCAACAGGTCCAGGAATACCTGTCCCTCCCATGCTGCCATTTATTTTTGCCAGGCCGGCGGATCCCGGAAAGGATCATTGTCTTCCTCAATCAAACGATCATAATGGGTTATGATATCCATCCGGTCATCCTCCAAATCACTGATCATCTTGCAGGTGCCGTCCAGTTTTTCGAACTCTCCGTCGAAAACCTCAATGGAGCGGAGCCATTCGATCAGTCTTTCTTTATCTCTGTATGTCGGATAAACCATATATCTGGCCACGCGCTCATCGCTGACCCACTTCCATACAGCGTCTGCATCTTCCACTGTTATCGGCCGAAGAAGTAAACGTTCTGTCTGAATCTCGTATTCAAGTGCTCGCATTTTGTTGGCCTTTCTGAACATTTTCCGTTAACAGTATCTTTGAAAATTATATCAAACATCGCATATCTTGGCAATACATGTGGGACAATGCTGCGCTCATGTCGTGTTCCGACGAAATCCGGCCGGCCATTTACGACATTGGCAACGTCAAGCTTCGCCTATGTCGTAACCATCAAAAAAGAAAAACCGGGGGTGTCATAGAATGACACTCCCGGCTATATGATTTCATTCGTTTCAGCCTTTGTACTCGCAACGAGCTACGCCGCTCTTGATGGCTGCCTCACGTGCTGCTGCCGCTACGGCGTCCTTTACACGCGGATCGAAGGCCGCGGGCAGGATGTACGAGGGGCTCAGCTCCTCATCGCTTACTAGGCCCGCCAGCGCGTATGCTGCGGCGATCTTCATCTCATCGTTGATATCGGATGCGCGAACATCGAGGGCTCCACGGAAGATACCCGGGAAGCAAAGTACGTTATTGACCTGGTTCGGATAGTCCGAACGGCCGGTGGATACAACGGCAGCGCCTGCAGCGATCGCTTCCTCCGGGAAGATCTCCGGTGTCGGGTTCGCACAAGCAAAGATGATAGGATCCTTTGCCATGGTGCGGATCATGTCGCCGGTCAGAGTTCCGGGAGCGGAAACTCCGATAAACACGTCGGCACCCTTAATAACATCGGCCAGTTTACCCTTTTCCTTGTTGAAATTGGTGATGGCCGCCATTTCCTTCTTAATGTCGTTCAAGCCCTCACGTCCCTCATAGATGGCGCCCTGACGGTCCGTCATGATAACGTTCTTAAGCCCCATGGACATGAGCAGTTTGATGATCGCGATACCGGCAGCGCCTGCTCCGGATGTGACGATCTTGATGTCCTCGATCTTCTTTCCTACGACCTTCAGTGCATTGATCAGGCCGGCGAGCGTGATAACAGCCGTACCGTGCTGGTCGTCATGGAAGATCGGGATGTCACAACGCTCCTTCAGCTTCTTCTCGATCTCGAAGCATCTGGGTGCGGAAATATCCTCCAGGTTTACGCCGCCGAAGCTTCCTGCCAGAAGGGCTACCGTATTAACGATATCGTCGACGTTCTTCGAACGGATGCAAAGCGGAAATGCGTCAACATCGCCGAACGCTTTAAACAGCACGCATTTTCCCTCCATGACCGGCATGCCGGCTTCGGGACCGATGTCGCCGAGGCCCAGAACCGCGGTTCCGTCCGTAACTACGGCAACCGTATTCCAGCGGCGGGTCAGTTCATAACTCTTATTCACGTCGTCTTTGATCACCAGGCAAGGCTGTGCAACGCCCGGCGTATATGCGAGGCTGAGTGCCTCCTTTGAATCTACAGCCGCTCTGGCTGTGACTTCGATCTTACCCTTCAGTTCATAATGCATCTTCAGCGATTCTGCTGCGTAATCCATGATCGGTCCTCCTGAATATATATGTAATCTTTCTGCGGGCAATGTATGCTCCGCATGACTTCCACAATCCGTTTCATCATATCGCAAGCACGCGAAAAAATCAAGGAAAATCGAGTGTCCAGGACAAAAAAACGGGACGCATCCGCAATGGATACGTCCCATGTATGATCCGAATCGGTAAACGCCGGCAGATTACTTAAGAGTAACCTTAGCGCCAACTTCCTCAACCTTCTTCTTGATCTCTTCAGCCTCAGCCTTAGAAGCGCCTTCCTTCAGTACCTTCGGAGCTGCTTCTACAAGATCCTTAGCTTCCTTGAGACCCAGACCAGTGATCTCACGAACAACCTTGATAACCTTAACCTTCTCAGCGCCAACCTCAGTGAGCTCAACGTCGAACTCGGTCTTCTCTTCCTCAGCTGCTGCTGCAGGACCTGCTGCTGCTACAACTACACCTGCAGCTGCAGAAACACCAAACTCCTCTTCGCAAGCCTTTACAAGCTCATTCAGTTCCAGTACGGATAACTCTTTAATTGCCTCGATAAACTCAGCAGTTGTTAACTTTGCCATGATAATCCTCCATAATAATTTAAATGATTAATAATTGATTGTTTGTCGCGAAACGATTATGCGACTGCTTCGTCCTTCTCAGCGATCTGCTTGAGAACGCGGGCGAAATTGGAAATAGGTGACTGGATGCTTCCCAACAGTTTTCCGAGAAGTTCGTTCTTCGAAGGAACTGCAGCGACAGCGGTCAGGCCCTTAACATCATAGTAAGCACCTTCTACGATACCACCCTTTAACTCAAGAGCGGGAGCTGTCTTTGCGAACTCTACTAAAAACTTTGCAGGAGCGGTCGCGTCATCCTTGCTTACAGCAACTGCGGTAGGTCCTTCCAGATGCTTTGCCAGCTGCTCGAACTCGGTTCCTGCTACTGCGAACTTAACCAGCGTGTTCTTATAAACCTTATAAGAAACGTTGTTGTCACGCAGAGTCTTACGGAGCTTTGTGTCCTGCTCAACTGTCAAACCACGGTAGTCTACAAGCACCAGAGATGCTGCACCGTCCAGAAGACCTTTGATCTCCTCAACGATCGGCTGCTTTAACTCAACCTTTGCCATGACTATACCTCCTTTTGGTGATCGTATGGCCGAAAAAAACCTCATGCCGTCGGACATGAGGTGAAATATCATAGTAATAGAATAAATCTAATATGACATCCTCGGCAGGCGTTTTATCCTTACGCTTTACAGCACCTGCTGTCTTCGGCTTACGGCAAGCTTTTTGGCTCACACCCAAGTATGATAGCACGAACAATTTCGAATGTCAAGGACTTTTTTTATTTTTTTCAGTTTGAAATGGTATCGCTTTTTTATACTCACCATTCCAAAAATCTCCTGAGGAAATGTAACCGCACCCCCAGCTGCCCTCGCTGGAAAGGATACAATAACAACTTTCTCCGACAAAAACCTCAGGAACTACTTTTGTTATCGGAATCGTTGTTTTTCGAATTATATCACCGGAATTCTCATCGATCAGCATATAGACATCTCTGGCATCCGTTGCATTGCAAACCAGATGTTGATCGCTGCGAATCCCTTTACCCATGGCAAAGTCAAGTTTTCGAAAGAATTCGCCATCATATCGAAAGAGTTCAGTTGTTATGCCCGGTCCTTCCGAATAAGCAAAGAAAGAATCACAAAACTCAACTGTTCCGGCTTGTTTTTTCTTCAGAATTAAGCGAAGTTCTCCGGTAACCATGTTGTAATCATAAACATCCATCCATAAATGCTTCGGCCACTCAACCGAATAATTCTCTTTCGTAAGGCCTTCCGGGATCTTACCCGACGGACCATATGTTTCCAGATTATAGGAAACATACGGTGTATCCGCATAGAAAAAATCAAAATACAGATGATCCCCCCGAATATCATAATCGAAAATCATTGAATCATATTCTTCATACTGAAAGACTTCTGTAACCTTTCCATCCGAAAGATCAATTCTTACCAAACCGCATGTGTCAGTATCCTTGAGATCTCCGAAAATCCATCGGCTGTCACCGTCGTCATTTTTCACTTCCGTCATTTCGTAGCCGATCGAATACGTAAGATAAACGGAATCCTTTGAATAGAATACCTTATCGGGAGTCATTATATATGCCGGGATCTTTCCGATCGTAACTCGGTTGGCACCTTGATGATCGGACTTGACTATCTCCCCTTCTCTCAGGAAGAAACATTTCTCCCCACGGATCAAAACCGGATTTGAAGAAAAATCATAAGCAACACAACCTTCTTCGATTATATCTCCGGTAATAGATCGTTTTGCCGGTTCATGCTCACACCCCGGATCAAAGCAATACACCAGATCCTGCTTACTCGCAACATCAAACAATCTCAGCCGGCTATTATCGTCATGATATAACGCATACTTCTCCGTTAAAAAGCCTTTTCCCACGAATTCGGCACATACAAACGGATCCAACGGCGTATCTTCCCGTACTGTGCGCCCGCTTTCCGTCTCATTTGTGCTCTCCGGGTTTGCCTCTCCGGCGAATGCACTGGTTAATCTATCCGGATCATCCGGATTGCGGCAGCCATACAGGAAGACGACCAGCAAAAGAACTGTGATCACAGATATTATGTTCGTTTTTTTAATCATATGGCGTAGAAGCTTACTGCTTGTTTTTTTCTTTCCAACTCTCCAATTGTCGATTAAGTTCATCAAATAAAGCCTCATGATCCTTACGCTTATCAAATAAAGTATCCAGAAAAGAATCGTAGTCCGGATTAAGTATTGTCTCATTGTTTCTAACGATCCGTAACTTGGTGTATAAGCTATCAATACTCGCTGAATAACTGCGCAATTCCTGAAGCTGCTCATCCGACAGCGCCGGAATAAAGCCGGTTATTTTGCTGGATTGGAACGAATTCAGATAATCCGTCCCATTTATCGGCATCTTCATATCCCCAGGTCAGCAGGGAAGCTATTCTCGGATCTGAGTAGCATTCAGCCAAAACCTGAACAGCGAGATCTTTCTGCGGAGCATCCCGCAATACCCCATATGAGCAGGCTGTCATCGTAACAAACGAATCCCGTTTTATAATTCTTTCGGTATATCCTTCAATTTCCGGCCCTTTTCCAACGCGGATATATGCAAATGTATGCTCGTTAATATCTTTTTCGTCTTCGATCTTTGCCAGGATCCCTTTTTGCATATCCCGATGGATCATTGAAAAAAGTCTTTTGTTTCCTGTAATGCCAATATATCCGTGAACTTATCCGAAGGCGCATGATATGGAGCCTGAAGCACCCTTTGATATCCGCCATACATGGCCGGAAACGCTGTAGTAAAGGCCCCAAATAAAGCAATGTTCAATCCGTCATCACCGATTTTATCATATATTGCACGTAACGTCGCATATGTCCCGTCAAACGATTCATCAAAAAACTTCAGATAGTTGTCGCTAATATAAAGGTAGACACTGCTGTCCAGCTCTTTCCCCGGTCGCCTAGGAAGTACATATATATCACCATCTACAGATGTTTTTTCCCATTCGACAGGGGCATAAGCCTCCCGCAGTGAGGTCCACTCCTCTGTTTTCAGGTGTATCGAGAGCGGCAGAAACTGATCTTTTACAAAAGCAGCTGCGTCGATCGATCCATGATCCCATGCAGATGAAGAAAGAATATCAGGTGCTGAATTCATGGCTTTTTGTTTTGCAAGCCAGGCCGCATATTCTTCCCCCGTGTCGTAAGGCGCAGAAGAAAACTCTATTCGAAATCCGACCTCTTTTTCCTGAAGTATTTTTTTAACTTTCAGCTGGGCTTCCACAGGAATCTGCGAAGAAAAATGGACCGCCCACTTAACACAAGGTAGCGACAAGTCTTCCTCTATTGTAGGGAGTTCCTCGGCAGCAGAACTCGACTGAAGAATAATACCGGAATCTGAAGGACGCACGATTGAGGAATGACCACCTTCTATGGAAGAAGCCACATCTGTTGTAATAACGGGGGCATCCGAAGAAGCCCCCTGATCCGTTTCGCTTTTGCATGCCGGAAGAACCAAAAGAAGCACCAGACTAAGCAAACTAAGGCACGATTTTTTCAGTTGCATACGTTCTCCTCTCACACCATTCTATTGATCCTAACTCTTACGGTATCGTTGTGGTGAGTTCCGGACACGTCAGAGACATGCCGCCAAACTGAGCACTGTGATAGGAAATCACTTTGTAATATATTTTATTCGTATCTGCCAAGGAATCAGCCAGGGCTGTGACGCCTCCATCATGTCCCGCTGCTTTTTGACATATTCCCCGCTCACCTGTCACAACATCGATCCAATAAAAATCTGCATCAACATACGCCTGCATAGTGGGATACCCCACTGATGTAGATGCGTTTCCATTGAGCAAAGATGCTGAAATTTCATTTCGGAATGTCACTCCATAACCTGAAATAGAACCTGTTTCTTCACTGCTTTTTGCAGCAACGGAAATGGCAGAAATGACGGTCAGCATAGTAATAAGCAATAGCTATAAAGCCTTCTTTTTCATGATAATACCTCCTGAAATTATGAAATTGTATCAATAGTTACTTTCTTCAAAAAACTAGTTGTAGTATAGCACATATAAATACAAATGTCAATAGCTCTTCGAGAAAAAGCCCTTGTTGTACCATACCATTTATGCTATTATTAGATAGTTATTTCAAGGCATCATATTCATGTGCCTTATGTATGGAAAGGAGGAATCATGAGCATCTCAACCACCTCGAAGAAACCGAATTTCGCTCGTTTTATCATTGACCAGATCTCCGGTGTCTTCATGCCAATCATCAATGTCGTCATGGCCGCCGGTATCCTGAAGGGGACCATGATCCTCTTGAATAACACCGGCATCCTCGCCGATACCTCCGGTGTCTATCGTTTCCTGTACGCCTGCTCGGACGGCCTGTTTTTCTTCCTGCCGTTCTTCCTGGCGGTCAGCGCTTCCAAGAAATGGAAGGCGGATCCGTTCATTTCCATGCTAATCCCGGCGGCGATGCTCTATCCGGATCTCGTGACGGCGTATGAGGCGAAGACCGAGATCACGTTTTTCGGCATCCCGGCGCTTCCGGCCGTATACCACAGTTCGGTCATTCCGATCCTGCTTTCGATCGCGCTTCTGCCGGTTCTGGAGAAGCCTTGCGATAAGTATCTGCCGAAATCGATCCACGGGTTTATGAAGCCCATCCTGTGCTGTCTGGTGCTTCTGCCGGCGACCTTCCTGGTCTTCGGTCCGCTCGGAACGCTGATCGGCGATGCGATGACGGGGGCCTTCGGATGGCTGTACGACCGCAGTCCTGTGGCCGCCGGCGCCTTTATGGGCTTCGTCATGCAGCCCATGGTCGTAGTCGGCGCGCATTGGAGCGTGGTTCCGATCAGTATCGCAAACATTACCCGCGACGGCTATGACACGATCATGCCGCTCGTCGGCGCGGCGGTGTACGCCCAGGCCGGCGCAGCATTTGCCGTAGCGACCCTGTATAAGAATAAAAAGAAGCGTCAGAGCGCCGTCAACGCGGGCGTCACAGCGGTGCTCGGTGTCACCGAGTCCTGTCTGTATGGCGTGAATATCCCGCTCGTTCTGCCGATGCTGGCTGCGTGCACGGCCGGAAGCATCGGCGGCGCGATCGTCGGCATGGTTCAGGCGCACTGCAACTCGTTTGCATTTCCCAGTTTCCTGACCTGCGTGGCTTACGTCGGCCCGGGCTTCGTCGTATTCCTGCTCTCCATGGTGCTGGGACTCGTGCTGAGTTTCATCTTCACCATCCTGATGCGCAAGCCGATCCTCAAACGGATCGCGCTGGCTGAAGCAAGTGAAGCTGAAGGCAAGGATGACCCGGAGGAAGGAAAAAAAGCTTCGGAAGCGTAGCCTCCGGCGATGTCCGCTCGAAATAATTCCTGTTGCAACTATCATATAATGTTACATGGCGAACAAATGCAGGATTATCGGCTGGTTTGTTCGCTTTTTAGGGCTTCTGAAAGCCATTATTAGACCATGGCGGCGAACGCTTGTGAGCATGAAACCAGGTAGTATTGCTACCACCAAACTCAGTCATAGTCATTCATTTAGTTGCCTTTTGGTAGCCTCCTAGGAGCTACTCTGGGGCAACGGCCACCAAAATCTCCCGAAATAGATAAAGTCCGTATAATGGTGTAAAAATAGAAAGCCACAATGGTTCGCTTTCAGGTATAATGTAGATTGTCCAGATCAAGCATAATACCGAAAGGAGAACCACCATGGCTCAACTCAATCTTACACTAAATCAAGAAGAA
>JAFYGB010000051.1 GCA_017543445.1 Lachnospiraceae bacterium
GAAGATCACGAAGCAGCCGGCAAATGCGACGGTTCCGGTCGGCGATATCGCCGAGTTTACCGTGGCGGCGACCGGCAAAGGAACGCTGAAGTACCAGTGGCAGTCACGTAAGAACGCTTCGTCCGCATGGTCGAATTCGGGTATGCCGGGCGCGAAGACAGCAAAGCTTCAGGTGACCACGGTCACCGGCCTGCACGGCTGGCAGTTCCGCTGTGTTGTAACGGATGGCAATGGTATGAGCTGGGGTACGAGAGCGGCTACCTTAAAGATCGTTCCGAAGATCACGAAGCAGCCGGCGGATACCTCGGTAAAGGCCGGAAAGCAGGCAACATTTACCGTTGCAGCGACCGGTAAGGCGACGCTTTCGTATCAGTGGCAGTCGCGTAAGAACGCTTCGTCCGCATGGTCGAATTCGGGCATGCCGGGCGCGAAGACAGCAACACTTAAAGTGGATACGGTCGCAGGTCTGAATGGCTGGCAGTTCCGCTGCGTCGTAACGGATGGAAACGGAATGAGCTGGGGCTCCAGGGCCGCAACATTGACCGTTAATAAATGATGAAGAACGACCACGATGGAGATCCGTCGTGGCCGTTTTTTTGCGTTTTGCACGTAGTTTACAAGGAAAAGCCGACGTTTAGGGGCTTAGAATGGAACATCCGAAAGACTTGTGGTAAAATTTACGCGTCGAAGTGTGCAACAGGATATCGATATGTGTGCGGCTTCCTAAGGTCGGGGATAAGCCATAGGAAGCGAAAGAAAAAACGCAGAGGGAAAACAAAAAAAGAAAAGAGGAAAAGAGAAAATGAGAAAAGGAAATGGAAGATTTTCCAGAGTCATGGCGGCCTGTATGGCGGCGCTTTTGACGTTTGGAAGCACAGTCGTTCCGTTTGGCGGGGGGCCTGCGAAGGTCTATGCTGCGGACGATTTTGAATTTGGTAAGATCTACGATCCGGTAAAGATCAACTCGACGACATTCCCGGATCCGAATTTCCGGGCGGTCGTTTCTTCCGATTTCGATCGGGATAAGAACGGGATCCTGGACTCGGATGAGATCGTCTACGCCAGAAATCTGTGGTGTGTCGATATGGGCATCAAGTCGTTGAAGGGTATCGAGTACCTGAAGGAACTGCGCGGTATCTACTGCATGCAGAACCAGATCTCCAGTTGGGACCTGAGTCAGAATAAACTGCTGACCGGTATCTGGTGCTCGGATAACTTATTTACTTCATTGGATTTCACACCGAACCAGGATCTGGAATGGGTCTACGCGTATAATTGTAAATTGACCTCGTTCAATGTTCGGAATAATAAGGAGATCTCCTATCTGGAGCTGAACTCCAACCCGCTTAAAAAGATCGACGTAAGTCAGAACAAAAAACTCGAGCATCTGATGGTCGGCGATTGTGATCTGAATACGCTGGACGTTACCCATAACCCGAACCTTCAGCATCTGGATGCATTCCGCAATCACTTCAAATCGCTCGATCTTTCGAATAATCCGAAGATGAAGCGTCTGGATGTCTGGGATAACCCGGACCTCGGCGATGTAGACACCACCAACATGCCGGGTCTGCAGTACTATAACTGTGCGGCAAATGGCTGCACGAGCGTCGATGTTAGTAAGAATCCGGAACTTACGAAACTGATCTGCAGTTACAATCGTGAGAACCTGAAATCTCTGGATGTATCGCATAATCCCAAGCTGACGATCCTGCAGTGCCAGGATAATACGCTTACGTCGCTGGATGTTTCGAATAACCCGCAGCTTCGTTTCCTGTATGCGGCGTATAATGTTTTCACCACGCTCAACATCGGAGATAACCCGTTCCTGATCCAGACCTTACATGAAGGCATCCAGAAGGCGGAGTACTATAGTTCCACATCTTGGCACATCGATTACGGCGGTGATGATTCCACCGGTGGTGATAATAAGTTCTATCTGTGGGTGGATAATGATGTGACGATCCGCGAAAAATCGACCCGTCCCGGCCTTTCGGATGCGTTCCCCGAGGATGATCCGAACCTGGATACAACGAACTTGATCACACGTGAGACCATGGTCCAGACTTTGTATCAGATGGCGGGAAGCCCGAGCGTCAGCGGTCTTACGAGCCGTTTTACCGATGTAGAACCCGGCCAGTGGTACACGAACGCATTACTCTGGGGTGAGGCAAACGCGATCTGCGTCGGCTACCCGTACATGTCAGCCAGCCGTTTCGGCGTGGGTCAGTGGCTCAACCGTCAGGATCTCATGCTGATGCTGATGCGTTATACAGAATATATGAAGACCTGGGAGAGATCCATCGACTTCGGCCGTTCGGATGATTTCATGGATTACTATGATGTGGATTACGATCACTGGGAAGCAGTCTGCTGGGCGGCTACCTGGCACATCATGGAAGGAAAAGGCGAGCCCGGCGCGCCGAAGGAAGAGCGCATGATCGATCCGCTCGGAAAGGCTACCAAAACGGAAGTCATCGAGATGATCGAGCGTATGTATGAAGTGAATAAGTTGGATAAGAAGGTGACGCTTGCGACTCCCGGAATTTCCTTTACGAAGCAGCCAACGAGCCGTAGCGTGACGGCCGGAACGAAGGTGACATTTACGGCCGAAGCATCCGGTAAGGGCACCCTTTCCTATCAGTGGCAATACCGCAAGAACGCGTCGTATGCCTGGACGAACTCCGGATAGCCGGGCGCGAAGACGAAGACATTGACCGTTTCCACGAATGAAGACATGAGCAGTCTGCAGTTCCGTTGTGTGGTGACGAGTTCGAACGGACAGAGAGCCTATTCCACCACCGTTACGCTGGCAGTCATCCCGAAGATCAAGACACAGACGACGAGTGTGACTGCACCACCGGATTCGACCGCGACATTCCGCGTGGCGGCGAGCGGAGTGGGAACGCTTACCTATCAGTGGCAGTCCCGCAAGAATTCTTCGTCCGCATGGGCGAATTCCGGACAGCCGGGTGCGAAAACAAAGACACTCTCGGTCAAGACCCAAAACGGCCTGAATGGCTGGCAGTTCCGCTGCGTTGTTACGGATGGTCACGGCCAGAAGGCATACACGAATGCAGCGACACTTACGATCACACCGTATATTTCTACGCAGCCGGCAAATAAGAGTGTGACCGCCGGCACGACCGCAACATTTACCGTGGCAGCGACCGGAACAGGGACATTGACCTACCAGTGGCAGTCCCGTAAGAATTCTTCGTCCGAATGGTCGAATTCCGGTCAGACCGGCGCGAAGACGAAGACGCTTTCGGTGGCGACCCAAGCGGGCTTAAACGGCTGGCAGTTCCGTTGTATCGTTACGGACGGATCCGGACGGAAGAATTACTCCAACGCGGCTACGTTGTCGATCGTTCCGAAGATCACGACACAACCTCAGAATGTGAGCGTGAAGGCAGGAAATACCGCGAAGTTTTCGGTAGCGGCGACGGGAACGGGAGTACTGACCTATCAGTGGCAGTCCCGTAAGAATTCCTCGTC
This sequence comes from Lachnospiraceae bacterium, assembly GCA_017543445.1. Taxonomy (GTDB): domain Bacteria; phylum Bacillota; class Clostridia; order Lachnospirales; family Lachnospiraceae; genus UBA1201. The sequence goes on from JAFYGB010000051.1 coordinate 3,499, forward strand.
TACATGGACGAATTCCAGCCAGCCCGGCGCGAAGACGAGAAATCTGTACGTATCCGTGTTGAAGGGCTTAAACGGCTGGCAGTTCCGCTGTGTCGTAACGGATGCAAATGGACAGAAGACCTACTCCAGTGCGGCGGTACTTACCGTTAAGTGATCTCGTACTGAGTAACAAACAGACGAATATAGAACGGCGGCGCGCATCGATGGACGGTGCGCGCCGCTGTTGTTATTTGCGGGCGGCTATGCTACAATGATTTTAAATACATCGGAAAGGAGCAGGACTATGTTAGGAATCATGCGACGACATCAGATCACGAGTCGGTATGTCACGTTTTTTCTGCTGGCCGGAATCTGCAATATGCTGACGCGGGTACACATCGCCCTGCTCTCGTCAACGATGTTTTGTCTGAATTTCGCGATTTATGTGGGCCTGCTCATGTTCTGGATGAATTCGGTCCGCCTTCGGCTGCTGCCGACGCGTTCCCGCACCTACATTCTGGCGGCGGGCGTGGGGATGCTGTTTAATCTGTTGGTGCGTACCTATAAATACCGCGCGGTCGCGGGCGCAGTCGCGGTCAGCCGCTATTTAGACTATTCGTACTGGATTCCGATGACTCTGATCCCGGTCCTGTTTCTGATGACCGCGATGCGGGCGCAACGGGGAAATGAAACCGAAAAAAGCGGAAGAGAAGCATTGATGCTGATTCCGGCGATCCTTCTGATCCTTATGGCCATGACGAACGATTTCCACAGTTGGGTATATATTCCCAAGGGGAACATGGCGGATTTCACCACGAAGATGGGAACCTATTCTTACGGCTGGGGTTGCTATCTCCTCTACGCATGGATGATCTGTATCCCGTTATGGGGACTGATGATTCTGATCCGTATCACCCGAAGACGGCCCCGAAAGATCCTGGCATATATTCTGATGGTCCTGTCTATCTGGATCTTTCTGGAGCTGCTCCTCTTCTTCGTTGCGGAGCCGTTTAATCTTCCGCGTTTCTATAATTCACCGGAGCTACGCATCTTCGGTATGCTGGCGATCTTCGAGGTCTGCATCCGAAGCCGCCTGATCTTATATAATGAAAACTATTTCGGCTTCTTCGCCGGGCTGAACCAGCCGGTTCTGATCACGGATCGTTCGATCAAACACGTATTTCAAACAGCATTGTCCATAAATGCCTCGGAGGACGCGCTCCGTGCTTCGATCGAAGCCCCTGTATACCTGAATGAAGATACGAAACTGTGTGGAATGGAGCTGGGCGCAGGTTATGCGTTTTGGACGGAAGATGAAACACAGCTGCATAAAGAAAACCGTCGTCTGGAGTCGGCCAATGAGATCCTAAGCCAGGAGAATGAGCTGATCGAGGTCGAAAACAAACTGAAAGAAAAGAAGACCCGTCTGGACGCGGAAAGCGCGATCTACCAAAGAATCGCGGCCGCTATCCGCCCGAAGCAGGACTGGATCGAGGAGATGCTTTCGAGCGTGGGGCCGGAGGATGCTGATTTTCCGAATAAACTGGCGCAGTGTTGCGTGCTGAACGCCTGGTCGAAGCGAAAGAGTAACCTCCTTCTGTTGTCCGGGACGAACCTTCCGAAGAAGAACCGGGAACTGTTCCTGGCCTTGCAGGAGTCGGCGCGTTTCTTGAATTGCTGCGGCGTAAAGGCCGCGGCTGTCGGCGAGGAGTACACGGACTTTCCGCTTTCCTCGGTCAATGATCTCTACGACACCTTTGAAACGGTGATCGAAGCCTACATGCCGATCATGAAGTACATGACCGTCTCCCTTACGGCGGACGGCATCCGTATGGCGATGGAGGCGGACGGCGTCGCCGTTCTGCCGGCGACGGTCCTTC
>JAFYGB010000052.1 GCA_017543445.1 Lachnospiraceae bacterium
ACTGATAACACTTGCTGCGACTATCACAATAGATACAGCCGTGTGTGCACCCGCGATAGATATTCATCCCGTAGTGGCCGCCGCCACCGGTCAATATTCCCTTTGCATCCACAAAATGCATGGCATTCTCCTCTATACTCTTCCTGCGTCCTTCTCTTCGTACGGCTTATTCCAGGATCCGATCTCGATCAGGTTTCCTTCCGGATCGGCGATATAGCAAGTTCTCTGGCCCCAGGGTTCCAACTCCGGTTCCAGGACCGGCGTTGCGCCGTGTTCCACCGCATTCTTAAAGGCAGCGTCTACCTCTTCAAACGTATCGACATACAGAGCGATCTCCGCGTGTCCGTTTAAGCCCTTGACGTACTCATATCGACGATTTGTCATCTTCTCAAAGTCGCTGCGGCCATAGAGCAAAAACAGCGTTCCATCCTTCACCAGATATACGTTCGACGTATCCTCGGGTTCGCGGATCTCAAATCCCAGAACATCCCGGTAAAAGCGGATCATCCGCCCCATATCTTCAACTAAAAGTCCAAATCCATCTAATCTCATAATTCACTTTTCTCCTCATAAACTGTCGTCATATTCCGCACGATCTGTGCGATCCTCTCTCTGGCTTCCGGCGGCTCTAAAAGTTCCGCCTGGTCGCCGAAGGTCAATATCCACGTGACCAGATTCTCGATGTCGGTGTAATCCGTCGTGAACAGAAGTTTCCCGTCCTCCGTTTCCGTGAAGCAGTTCGGCCCGTACTCCTCGACCAGGCGCCACTTCACATCCTGTGTAAAGAGCGCCTTCACCCGGATGTTCTTCGGAAAGATCGTCTCCGTCGAGAGATCCAGCGTCGGAACACTCCGCGCGGCAAATGTCTCCCCGGTCTCCAGCACGCGGTCCATACGGTTCAGTTTGAACATGCGGAAATCCTCGCGCTTCGTGCACCAGCCCCAGACGTACCAGCTGGACCACTTAAACACGACGTAGTACGGTTCGATCACACGGTCGCTCTCTCCCGTCGGCCCGTAATATCGAAACGAAAGCAGGCGGCGGTTCTCGATGGCACTCTGGATGGTCTCGATCTTCGGGGCCAATGTATCGCGATACCAGGAGGACAGGTCGATCAGGATGGAGTCACGACCGCTGACGAACTCGGAAGACCCGGTTTGGATCTTCTCCATCAACTGCCCGTAGTAACGACTACCACTCACGCTGTCCAGGCTTCGCAGACCCGCCAGGATCATCTGCATATCCCGCGATGTCAGGATGGTCCGGTCCATGCGATATCCGCTCATGATACGAATGCCGCCGCCGACCCCCTGCGTCGTCTCAATGGGGATCCCCGCCAGACACAGCGCCTCGATGTCGCGGTTAATGGTCCGCTTCGAGACCACGAACTGCTCCGCCAGCTCCGGCGCCGTCGTCTTCTCTTCCTGTAAGAGCACCGACAATATGCCGATCAACCGATCGATCTTCATGCATCCTCCTCATCGCAAGCTTACATTATTGACCTTACACAATTATCCTAACAAACGAAACACGACAACAGTATGTCATGTTTATTATAACCCCTAAAAAAAGATTTCGCAACCATAAAACAACAGCCCGTTTGGTCGTTTCCGAACCAAACGGGCTGGATATATCATTGTTCAAATATGTCCTTCCACAGGTCTTCGTGGGACTTGGTGAACAGTTCCGGCTTCTCGTCTTTAGAGAAGTAGCGCAGTTCGAGTGTCTCCTCCTGGTCGCAGAAGAGCTCGCCGCCGACGGCCTTGAGTTCGAACGCAATCACGACGCTCTGCGCGCGGTCGCCGCTGGGATAGCGGATATCCAGGTCGTTGTAGACGCCGATCACGCGACCCACCTCGACATCCAGGCCGGTCTCCTCTTTCGCCTCGCGCACAGCCGCCGTCTGCGGCGTCTCACCGATCTCCAACGCTCCGCCCGGGAAGCCCCATTTGTTGCTGTCGCCGCGCCGCTGTAAGAGCACCTCGCCCTTCTCATTGAAGATGCAGCCGCCAGCAAATGTCAGGATGACCTTCCCGTGTCCGACCTTGCTTCTAAGCCACTTTATATAGTTTCCACGCCGTTTTTCCATGCGGACAATGTGTTCGCCGTCCGGCTCTTTTATCCCGTTTTTGTACGTGTATCCCATCTTCAGGTAGAACGGCACGCCGGTGATTGACGCCGGGATCTCGATGCGCAGGGCACGCAGGAAATACTCGTCGTTCTCCAGCGTCTGGATGATGGTCCGTCCGACGCCGTGCCCCTGGTACTCCGGCAACACGAAGATCGTAAAGAGACTGCTCTCGATCTCCCCGTCGAAAAAAGGCGCGATCGCGCCACAACCGATGATCATTTCCCCATCCAGAGCCACATAAAAATGCGTCCAGCCCATCCGGCGCTGAATGAACTCCGGCGAATGCGCCTGCACCATAGCCTCGACCAAGTCCGGCGAATAATCCTTGCTGTTGGATATCCGGATCGTCTTATGGATCAGCTCTGTCACCTCCGGCACATCCTCGAGAGTTATTCTTCGCATTGTCACATTCATACCGTTTCCTCCTTCTGCCCCTCGCAAAACAGTTCCAGTTTCGCGATCAGATCCTCCAAATATTCACTTCGCGATCCGCACGAAGTAGTGTCCTTCATCCTCGCCGACGATGCGGCCGCCATTGTTGAGCATCACCTTCTGCGACGCGACATTGTCCTTATTCACGCGCAGGTAGATCTCGTCCTCGGGCACGATCTCGCGGGCGATCAGCAGTGTCAGCCGCAGCCCCTCGGTGCCGTAACCTTTCCCGCGTTCGTCGCTGGCAATGCTGTAGCCGATGTGCCCCGCGCCGTCGCGCAGCGCCGGTGTCAGGTGGTGGCGAATGCGGAACTCGCCGACCAGGCGATCGCCGTCCCACAGATAGTAATAAGTCTCCGGAACGAACCAGTCCGGCATACCGACAGGGTTCTCATAGGAGATCAGGAGCGGCAGCACCTTCTCGGTAAATTCCTCATAGGAGACACCATGGTACGGGTTCGTCAAACCATTCTCATCCGCCGGAAGATTTGTGATGTATTCCCACTCTGCAATCGCGTCTTTCGTATTGATCTTCCGTAGCTCCATTTTCCGCCTCCGCTTACAGTTTATACTGCATAAAGTTGCCGTTTTTCACGAAACCGAAGTCGGTGTACAGCAGCACGCCCATGTCAGACGCGGTGATCTGCACGGCGCCGCAGCCATAGTTTCTCGCCTCCTCGACCACGCGGGACAAAAGCCCCTTCGCGATGCCCATGCGACGATAATTCGGGTCGGTGAACATGCTCGAAAGCAGACCGAGCCGCCCGCTCGGGCAGCTAAAATACGGCGGCTTCTCCACGAACGACATGCCGCTGGTGCCGACGATCTTATCGCCGTCCACCGCCAGCCAGGACACGAAGGTCCCGTCCGCCATATGCCTGTGATAATAGTCCAGCAAGGCGGGCTTCAGATCGATATCCTCGGTCGCGCCTTCCTCGCGAAGCTGGTTGATACGCAGCCGGATGAATTCATCCAGGTCGTCCAGAGTCATTTTTCTATATTCAAGTTTCATAGTCGTTCTCCTCACTCGTTCAACAACTTATACATCAGGATCTCGTCATGGAATGTTCCGTCGTCAAACAGCATGGCGTCGGGGTGACGACCTGTCTCAACGAAGCCTCTCTTCTTGTAGAGCGCACGCGCACGTACATTGTCCGCGACCACTTCCAGTTCGAGCTGCCGCCAGCCGATCTGCTTCGCGAGTTCCGTCTGGTACTCGATCAGGGCAGTCCCGATCCCCAGGCCCCAGAACTCTTTATAGAGGGCAATGCCCATCGAGCAGCGGTGGCGGAACTTCCGCTTATAACCAATGCCGGCTACGCCGCAGTTTCCCGCGATCTTGCCATCAACGACAGCAAGCATAAAGATCGCATACGGGTCCTCGTATTTTTTTCGGAGAATCTCTACCTCTTCCTCTAATGTGATCTTCTCTTCATCCGGATAGCGAAGCAAGAATTCAGTCTCCTCTGCAGTTTTCTTCAACCACACGAGCATCTCCGGTGCATCGTCCGGTGTCGCCGGTCGCAAAACACAAGTCCTTCCATCCTTTAGAGTAATGATCCTTTCCTGGAACTTCATATGAGATCCCCCTTTCGAAAATATATTGCCTTACTATAACACGCGGGCCCCCATCTGTCCATACGATGTTTATAAGAATTTTAAGTGTTCAGAATTATGGCCGTCCTTTCGGATGTAAAATCCGTCAAATTCTTGTTGACACGCATCGATGTATATGCTAATATGCAATGCATATATCAGCAACACCCAGGGGATCGCAGTCGCGATCCAAGCAAAAAGAAAGGCAGGTGCAGGGAAATGACTCGAAAAGAAAAGGCCTTACAGATATTTGCCCAGCATTTTCATTGCTCTCAGGCGGTTCTGGCAGCTTATGCGGACTTAGGCGGGATAACGGAGAAACAGGCGCTGAAGCTCGGAGGCTGCTTTGGTTCAGGTATGCGACAGGGCGAAGTTTGCGGCGCCTGCACGGGCGCACTTATGGTGTTGGGACTTTTATACGGTCAGTACGACAAAGAAGACACAGCCAGCCGTCAGCTGTCCAACGAAGTGAACGATGATATGATGAAGCGATTTGCCGAGAAGTGCGGCTCCTACATATGCAACACGATCCTGGGTTGCGACATACGAACGAAGGAAGGCATCCAGCACGCACGTGACACCAAACTTTTTACGGAACTGTGCCCGAAGATGGTCGCTCATGCAGTCGATATTTTGGAGGAGATCATCGCAGAACGAGGCATAAACTAAGCTGACGAAGGGAGATTTCGAAAATGAGTGAATATACGATCCGTGACGTTCGTCTGGAAGACGCCGCACGGCTGGCAGAGATCTATTCTTATTACGTACGAAACACGGCTGTTTCCTTTGAATATGAGGCTCCGACCGCCGACGAATTTGCAGAGAGGATACGCAACATCAGTGGAAAATTTCCCTACCTGGTTTGCGAGGAGGATCACGAAGTGGTCGGCTATGTTTATGCGAGTGCCTACAGCGTCCGCGAAGCCTACTCCTGGACCGTAGCGACTTCCATCTACGTGGACCACGACCACCGCAGAAAAGGCATAGGCTCACGCTTATACCGCGAGTTGGAGGAGCGCCTTAAAAACTGCGGAATCATCAACCTCCTGGCCGGCGCTGCTTTTTCCGAAGAGGAAGACGAATATCTGTCGCACGACAGTTATAAATTCCACATGAAAGAAGGATATGAGAAAGTCGCACACATGAAAGGCGTCGGTAAGAAATTCGACCGATGGTACGACCTCCTGTGGATGCAGAAAAAACTCTAAATTTCTGCGAAGTTAATATTTTAACCCTCAGTTAACCACTTCTTGCCGTTTGTTATCTTTCATTTTCCGCGGGATCCGCTATAATGGAGGTGTAAGGAAGGTACAGGCCTGTTACCGGGACATCGTTTTACGCGAACCAACATAAGGAGAATGAACTATGGAAATACGAATCGGTGAGAATATCAAGCGTCGGCGCGGCGAAAAAGGCGTCACGCAGGAGCAGTTGGCGGAGATCCTGCACGTGTCTGCGGTTGCCGTCAGCAAATGGGAACGTGGGGAGACCATGCCGGACATCAGCCTGCTGCCGCAGCTGGCCCTGAATAAGAAATCCAAAGAACTCTGGTTCTGCACAGACGGCTCCGTCGAAGAAAAGGCCGAGCAGGCAGCCGCATTCTGCGCCGCCCTGCAGCAGCTGCAACCCTTCTTCCCGGATGGCAGCCTGCCGGGACTGATCGCCTACTTCGCCGAAGACTTCGCGTCGAAACTGCAGTATTTGGCAAATGCGGACGAGAAAACGATCGAGAAAATACAACCATACATAGGCGTGAAGTAGTTTCATAGAAACGATTGGACAAGCAAAGGCCGGGGCGGCTCACCGCCCCGGCCTTTCACTATGTCCCGCCGCCTTCATTCGTTCCGCTTTCGGTTCAAATATGCGGTGTAGCTTGCATTGGCCTGCTCGGACTCTTTCTTATCCCGCCAGGCGTCGATCTCCGAGGAGATCGCGAGCATCTCGTCTACGATCTCCTCGATGGTGCGCGGCTTCGCCTCGCGCAAGTACGACGTCATCCGCCGGATGGCCTTCGGGCTTCCGAGCTGTTTGGCAAATGCATCGGCAAATTCTACAGGGTGCCCCATCGCCACGAGTGTCCTCGCCAGTTCGTCGCGCGCCCGGCTCCATTCCATTTGATTATCCATACTCTCACTCGATCACTTTCAACGTGTATTCGCCGCGTTCGTACGCGTAGCCGTCACCGGCATCGTCGTACATTTCGTAGCGTGCATTGTCCCCGAAACGGCGGTAAATGATCTCGTCCGTCTGCTCTTCGGTCGAAAGCGCCGCCGCGCGCATCGGGATGATGCTGCCGTCCTTCACGAAGACCGGAATGCGAGGAAGCGGTGCGTTCACGGTCGCCGTGGTGCCGCCCTCGTACTTCTGGCCGGTCTCGAAATCGTACCAGTCGCAACCCTTCGGGAAGTAGACCTCGCGGGTCTTCGCCACGTTACACAATGTCTTATTCTCCTTGTCAAAATACATCGGGCGAATGACCGGGCAGACCATCATCGACTCGCCGAACAGGAACTGGTCGGTGATCTCCCATGTCTGCGTATCCTCCGGGAAATCAAACGCGAGGAAGCGGATCATGGAGCGATCCTGCAGCCACACACGCCCTGCCTCCGAATAAATGTACGGCATCAGCTGGTAGCGCAGGCGGTTCGCCTTCATCAACGCATCGTAGAATTCGCCTTTGAAATTCCAGATCTCGCGCCGGCAGTCCGTGCCGTGTGCGCGGAACATGGGCAGGAAGGCCGCGAACTGGAACCAGCGCGTGTAGAGCTCGCAGTAACCGTTGTCGTCGAGCGCCTGGTCATAGTCCCCGTCCCAGTACCAGTTCAGGCCGCGCTTCACGAAGAACGCACCAATGTCCATGGTCCAGTACGGCAGACCGGACGCGCAGAAATGCAGGCCGATCGCGATCTGGTTGCGGTAGGTCTCCCAGCTGGCGGACGTGTCGCCCGACCACATAATCGTGCCGTAGCGCTGCTGCCCGGTGTAGGCGCTACGCGTCAGGTTGCAGACACGCTTCTCCGGCACCTCCGGGTGCTCCTGCATTGCCCCGCGCTGCCCCTCGTAGATGCCCATCGCATGGTACAGGGGAAATGCGTTCGCGTATTCGTAGGACATGCGAAGTCCCGCCTCCGTGCAGAATTCGCGGTAGTTCTCACTCTCCTCCATGCGCATGAGGCGGCTCCACTCCGGCGTGAACGGCTCGCTACTGTCACACCACCAGGCGTCCGTCCCGTACGAATAGTGCGTCCGCTTCAGCTGATCGAAATACAGATCCCGCGCCTCCTTCTTAAAAGGATCGTAGGCCGTGCATGCCGGCAGCAGCAATCCTTTCGCGGCAAATTCCGCATTGTCCGGCGTACCTTCGGCCATGGTCGGCCAGATGGAGATCATGTAATGCACATGCTGCTCGTGCAATTTGTTGATCATGGTGACGGGATCCGGGTAGCGGGACGCGTCATAGGATTTCTGGCCCCACTCGCCGTCCGGCCACGTGAACCAGTCCTGCACGATGCAGTCCATGCCAACGCCGAGCTCGCGCGACTTCTGCGCGGTCTCCAGGAGCTCGTCCTGGTTCTCGTAACGCTCCATCGACTGAACGTAGCCATAGGCCCACTTCGGCAGCATGGACGCCTTACCGGTCAGGAAACGGTAGCCCGCCACCGCCTCGTTCATGGTGCCTGCGATGAAGTAATAGGTCAATTCGCGGTCTGCCTCGAGGTAGAGGTAGGCCCCATCTTTGTCGTCGTGGAAAATGAACGGGCTGTACGTGTCGGTCAATATGCCGTAGCCCGCCGTTGAAACGAACATCGGAATGGCGATCTTGCGGTTCGCCTGATGGATGTACAGCGTCCGCCCGCGCAGGGAGCCGAAGCCCTTCTCCTGCTGGCCCAGGCCATAAAGTGCCTCATTGGCCGGCATAAAATGCCAGCGGATATGGTAGGACGGCCCCGTCGGGATCTTCAGCGGATCCTCGAGGATCTCCTTCTTACCATCCGCGGTCTCAACGATCCGCGTCTTCTGCTCAACGTCCGCCAGCCGATAGGTCTCGAACTGCTCGAACTCCTTCGACTCACTGTTTCGCTCCGCGAACAGAAGCTTCCCCTCAGGCGTGAAAAACGACACCGCGCCGCTCTTTCTCTTCACGCTCACGGTGACCCTCGGCAGGATCATCACGATCCGCTCCTCCGTCTCCCGGAAACTCCACTCACCAAACGTCTCCTTGCAGACCACGCCCGGCCGCTCCTTCCCGGACACCTCCTCCGGCGCGTACGTCACATGTACGATCCGCTCCGACTTCGGCTCCAGGTACAGCGTCCCATAGTCCGCGCGAAGGACTAGCACATCCTCCCTTCGCACCACCTTACCTATCTCTCTACTCTTCTGCTTGATCACAGGCAACATAACAATTCATCCTCCTTTTCGAGGTGACAATGGGGACGGTTCCGTTTGTCACATCCACCATTTGTCGATGTGTCAGTGGGGACGGTTCCGTTTGACCCATTCACGCATTGTCAAATTCAATATATTGGGTTGCTGAAGTGGTGCGACTCGTCGTTCATGTCGTACAGGCCGTGCTCGGTCGCATACCTTTGCTCCCATCTGTGGATCAGATCGCGGTAGCGGTACAGTTGCGTGTTTTTCGGCTGTCCGTAGAGTGCCACCAGCTCCCGCACGGGCGGCAACGAAGCGCGAAATCGATCATCTTTTTCTTCCACAAACGCGAGGAGTTCTCCAGCGCTCATTTTCTCAAATAATTCCATCTCCGAGGGCGTCAACACCAGCCCCAGACTGCGCCCGACCGGCTCCTTCCAGTCTGTTCATTAGTTCCGATAGCTGCGTAAGATTATCTCGAAGCAGCGGAATGCTCACATTGACCGCGAGATCGGCGGCGACAGCCGCCCGAAGCATAGCTTCACAGATCGCAAAATCCCCGATCCTTCCGGCAAATGCATCATGGAACTGCGGCGATCCGAAGAAGGTCAGGTCGAGCATCTCCACGCCCGCCGCCTTAATCATATGCATCAAAGACGCCCACTCTTCTTCCTTCCGAACACCAAACCCGTTCATCTGCAAAAAACGCGCGGCCGGCAAATTCATTTCCCGAGAAAACACCAAGAGATCCTCCAAATACGGCGTATCCATACAATATCCGATGTAGTAATTCGCCGCAATGTCCGGCCGTGTCTCTCGAAGCTCCTCGATCACACGCCGCGCGAACTGCTTCCCACGCGCATATTCCACCCCCGTCGCACGATTACACGACGAAAGCAGACAATACCGACACCTCGCCCGGCAAGCCACGCAATAATTCACAACATTAAAATTCGTCGTCCTCACACCACACCCCTCCAGGCAAAGTTCTTATCATTCCTCAAACTCTCTCGCTCCCCACCCCGAGCTACGACCCCGCCAGTGTGTCTTCGTTGCAGGTCAATGACCTGCAACAGGGATGGTTCTGTTTGACACATTATTCGGCGGGGTCGTAGCCGGCGTATTCTTTGATCTGCATGACGCCGTAGAGGGCGTACTTCGGATCCAGGTCGCGGTCGTAGAGCTGCGGGCTGTACTCGCGGCGCCACGAGAAGCCGTCCGAGAAGCCCCAGAACGTTACCGCGTCCATGCGGATCGTGCCCGCGTCCGCGCGTTCGAACAGACCCTGGAACAGCTCGTAACAATACCGCCCCTGCATCTTCAGGTTCTCGTCGGTGTTCGAAAGCGCGCCCTCGTATTTGCCAAGGCCCACGTCCACCTCGGTCAGTTCCAACTTCAATCCGGTCGCGGCCAATGTATCCACACCCTTAAGGTACGTCTCCACATCATCCGCCGTAAACAAGTGCGCCTGCAGTCCGATGCCGTCGATCAAAGATCGCCCGTCATC
>JAFYGB010000053.1 GCA_017543445.1 Lachnospiraceae bacterium
GGGTAGTAGTGTGGGTAGTAAGGCGTGATTTTCCGTAACTCAGCGTAACTTTTTGTATATTGAGCCAAAAAGTAAAAACCCCTGAACCTGTTGAGATTCAAGGGCTAGGTACGGAGAAGGAGGGGGTCGAACCCTCGCACTGGTTATCCCAGTCTACTCCCTTAGCAGGGGAAGTATTGGTCATTGATTCACAAGGCTTGTATGTTTCATTGTGGGTAGTATGTGGGTAATAAAACTGTGAAGATTTGAAAGGAGAAATCGCCATGGACAACGAATTATTTTTACCCATCCTCTTGGTATCAGCCCCGTTCCTTCTCGGTATCCTGTCCTTTCCTATTATAATAATAGGTGGACTGGTCAAATTCCTCATCAAAGGTTACATCGATATTTGAGCAAAAAAAAGAATGCCCCGCCGGATTCATTTCCGACGGGGCTATTTTTTTTTATTCGTTCAAATGCTCGCGCTGTTCTATATTGAGCAATTTTACAAATTCCTCCACTAGCGTCGAGATTGTCTGTTCAACCTCGACATCATCCAAGTCGAATCCCTGATTACGAAGCATCTCTAGTACCATCTGCTTCTTCTCCTGCCCAGGCTTGGACTTATACAGCTGCTCCACCGCATACACCGCGCTCTTCACAGCCGCCCGGATCAGCTCCATCTGGTCAGCATTCGTCTTGGCCTTGATACTTGGGATCACATACCGAACCACCAGGCCAAACAGCAGGGTAATTACCGCAAGAATAATTTGAGTCAGATCAATTGTCATATTACCAATCTCCTTTATCCGTTATTTGATACGCTCGCTTCCTTCTTCTCTTCAGCCGCCTCCGCGCCAAGGTACATGTACTTCTGCACGTCCTTGTGCATCTGGAACCCCTTCTCCGAAATCGAATTCGCTGTATATGAGAGTCCAAACGCTATCGCTACGGTGTCAACACCGGATGCAAACTTCACGAGCGTATCAGCTATATCAGGGCGAACCACGACGACAGCAAGTTGTGCCAGACGATATACGCCCCAGAAAGCCATCACGTAGACCGTCAGCTTCTTGCTGAACTGGATATATTTCACCGCGAGTTCAGCCTTGCTCGGCAGTTTACGCTTCGTCTGTTTGCTCGTTGCCATCAGCGCTCACCTCCTGTCAGATATCCGTCGGCTGGAACTTGTGCTCGTCCTTGCATTTCTGGTACACCCGCATGATGTACTCAAACTCCGCCTTGTACACATCGTTTTTCCAGCCATGTTTAGCCACCAGTTTCTCGTACTCCTCATTCTCCTTGATCAGGTTCTCGAAGTCACCCGGCGTATGCAACACCTCGGCGTAGCATTCCTTCGAGAAGTTGAACACATGTGACTTGATCCGCGAAGCCGCCTGTCTGTCCTGGCGCTCCTCGACGCTCATCAGCTTGTACTCAACCTCGTCGAGCTTCGCCTGCATCTTGTGGCAGTTCTCCTGCGATCCGGCCTGTAGCTCGTCGAGCTTCTTGCTCGTTTTCTCGTCAAGCGCGGCGATCTGTTTATTTGTGTCCGCTTTTAGCTCATCGATGTACTTTTTCAGGCCTGCTGTAAACCCGTTGCCGATCCGCCGGCACAGCGCCGAGATCGGGTTGAGCTTGATCTTCGAGAATTCAAAGAAAGTACAAAATAAAAACAATACAATAAGAACAGACCAGCCGACGTTGTTCACGATCCAGTCGCCGACTGCCTTTGATATTTCGCCCATCGGTCTCACCCCTTACCCGACCGTGATGATCGCCTGCGGGTATTCGTCGCGTAGCGCCTCGGCCTCCTCGATGGTAATGTCATCGATCGTGATCGACACGTACTCGACATACGGCTCATCGTCGCCGTCGTCGCCGCCATCGTCCGGGTTATTCTCCTGGAACCGAAGGAAGGACGTCATGATATACCACTCGTGGCGATTCTTATAATTCACACATGTCCATCCATCCGACCGTACCGACACGACATCCACCACCGTTCCCACCGGCAGCTCGTCATACAAACCACAGTTTGTGCTCGGCTTGGCGCGAAGCTTCACCGGCTTCCCATTCTCGGCATACACCGTCGCCTGCTGTCCGGGTTCCGGTCCCGGAGGTTCCGGGCTTGGTGCGTCCTCAACGTACTGGCTCTTCAGGCTCGCCGCGTATCCCCATGTTCCGATCTTCGTATCGCGCTTGGCGGTCGGCGAAGTCATGTGGATGATCTCCAGCGGGTTCACGCTCTTCACGACGCCGATATGATAGTAGTCATTCAGGTCGCCGTTGTACTCGCTGCCGCCCTGCTGATACTTCGCCGGAAGGTTCCAACCGGACTGCCCGGGTTCATACGCCTTGAATACGACGTCGCCAAACTTCAGGTCGCTCGCCGAATGGATCGACCGGATGTTATCTACATGATGCCGGAACGAATAGTTCGTGCCGCTCGTCGAGAAGTTGACGCCGTTCTGGCGAAGACCATATTTTACCATGCCGATACAGTCGCACTCGCTCGTGCTCGATGCGCCGTTCTTGTACACAGGCTTGGCGACAACAATGTCTTCGCACTTGTTAACAAATTTGTCCCTCGTTGTTGCCATTGTTTACCACTCCTCCCATTCGTCTTTTTCATCCTTGATGGCACGGTACATAACAACTACAATGGTTATGAGAATTCCGATAGAGATACCCATTATCAGAATTTCCGCAAACGTCACGATTGCCTCACCTCCATCCAGAGGGGATAAAAAAGAGCGTGACAATTACGTCCCGCCCATATATTGGTTCAGTTCCCAAAGAACTCATCGTAAATCTCCTGCGCCTGTTCTTTTGCGCGGGTCTCCTTTAGCAATGCCATGAGCCGCTCAATGCAGTCGAACAGCGCCATGACCAGGGCGTCATCCCTCATAGGGTTCTCCCACGATCAGTTCGTATTCCGCAGCCGTGATCCATCCCTTGACCACAGCATTGGCAACCATCGTCTTGTTCCACAGGCCTGCGTCATAATAATTCTTGACCTTCTTGAATTTCGGACTCATATTATTCTTCCTCCTCTTCGGTCGGGATCTCAATGTCAGCCATCATGGCGATGTAGTCGATATTGGCGGCATTGGTTTCCGTCTGTTTATAGGCGGACATGTTCTCCTTCAGAATCTTTAATTCCATCCACTGCCAGTGGGCGGGGATTTCTTCTGTGCCTTCTACCCGTTCGAAGTTTTTACGAACAAAGGCGTAGATCTTGCTGGATTCCGTGTCCAGCGCAGCCGGTTTGTCCAGACTGCCATTTTCGTTCTTGTACCACATTTTGTTTTACCTCCGATTTTCGTTTTGAGTATGCGCTCTCATATTTCCTCAGATACCGAAACGAAACAAACGGTTTGATCCATTTCTTATACATTCCGTAGGTATCCGTAGCAGATATCCATCCTTTGTAGGACAACATCTGCCGACAATCATGAATGGTCTTTCGTTTCTTCTTTGCCAGTTTTCTGGCTTTGCGTGTCGCCCGGAGCATGAGCGTTCGCCGCAGCGTTGTCCGGTTGCGATAGAACCGGAAGCCCATGAAGTCCAGGAAGCGACCGACTTCCGTGCCGTCGTTCTTGATGTAGTGGAACAGGAAGATTTGCCACTTCGGGTTCAGCTCCAGCCCGAGGCGATCCCGCAGGAATGTATTGATCTCGTAAAGCATCCTACGCAGCCTGCGCTTGTTGCTGTCGAAGAAAACCATATCGTCCATATACCGGTAGTAAGCCTTCGCGCCAAGGACTTCCTTCACATAATGGTCGAATTCCGTCAGGTAGAAGTTTGCAAACCACTGGCTGGTATAGAATCCGATCGGGATACCCCTGTCCTGCCCGTTTGCGTCCACGATGGTCAGCAGGATATTCAGAAACCGTTCATCGTGAATGAGCTTTCTGAATTTGTCCTTCAGGATTTCGTGCGGTATGCTCTCGAAATACTTGTGGATATCCAGTTTCATGCAGTATTTGCAGTCCTTCGGATGCCACTTGATAAAGCTCTCGATGTCCTCCTTGCCGCCTCTTGTGCACTTCCTCCGTTTGGATCTCTTCTTGCCGCGAGCCTTCGCGCCGTGCAGCTTGTATATTCCGCGTGTCGCACCTCTGCCAGGTATGGATCCGTAGGAGCACTCGTACATGGAGCGCATAAAGATCGGCTTTAATACATTGATAACCATGTGGTGAATAACCTGCTCGCGCATGGTCGGTACGATGATGGTTCTCTGCTTTCTCCTCACGCCGTCATAGATTGTCTGTGGAAAATGTTCGTCATTATAAAAGTTCGCCGCATAGTCCATCAGCTCGGGCTTCAGTTCGTCCTGATGCTCTCTGAGGTACTTTGCCTTGCGGTATTTCCGTTTGTTGCCGCTCTTGTGCAGGGTGGCATTGCGTACTGCTAATGGGAAGTTTTCGTCGGATATATATTCTTCGTATAAGTGGTTATATGATTTCATCCAAATCACATCCCTTCTTATCGTCTCACCCCATTTTCGACGTGCTACTCACAGGGCCTTCCGCGACGCAATTTTCTCCAAGGGGAGAGGAAGATAGGTGACATTTATTACTGCTAATAATCTTTCGAATCCGACTCAAGAATGCGCGGCGCCGATGTTCCAGTTCGTGTTCGAAGCGGTGTTGTTCAGGTTAAGGTCTATCAGTACCTTCGGTTTCCCGATATTTATGAGAGGTATAGACTGTATCATCTTCTCTGGAAGAGAAGCTCCTTGTCAGTCGTTCGGGCGGATATTCCGCCACGGGGTTATCATGCCTTGCGGTTTAGACTTTCCCCGTTATTCGGAGTTCAATCATGCGTCGCCGCATGAAGGGGCTGTATTGTCAACCAAGAGCCGACCTGAGACGAATTGTTCGAATTGCCGCCCCGGTAGGCGATCAAAAACAAGAACCCCGGCTCGACGTCACCTAAATCCCTTATGTAGTTGTTAGGTAATACTTAAC
>JAFYGB010000054.1 GCA_017543445.1 Lachnospiraceae bacterium
AAAGGCGTCATCGGCGGGATCTGATATCCGATCTCATTCGCGTAGTACTCTGCGATATCGGTGATGGCTGTCGGGTCCATACCGTCAAGAGAGCCGCGCAGGGAAGCATATTCAAATACCATCGCCTCGAGCGGAACATTGCCCGTACGCTCGCCGATACCGAGCAGGGAGCAGTTTACCGCGCCCGCGCCGTACAGCCAGGCGGTGGAAGCATTGATCACACCCTTATAAAAATCGTTGTGGCCGTGCCACTCCAGCATGTCGCTGGGCACGCCCGCATAGTGCTGCAGGCCATAGATGATGCCCGGAACACTTCTGGGCAATGAAACGCCGGGGTAGGACACGCCGTAGCCCATGGTGTCGCACGCACGAATCTTCACCGGAATGCCGCTCTGGCGGGACAGCTTCATCAGCGCCGTCGCGAACGGAACTACAAAACCGTAGAAGTCCGCACGGGTAATGTCCTCGAAGTGGCAACGCGGACGGAGGCCTGCCTCGATCGCATCCGAAACGATGCCGAGGTATTTATCCATCGCCTGGGCACGGGTCAGTCCCATCTTCTCAAAAATATGATAGTCCGAGCAGCTGACCAGAATACCGGTCTCCTTCACGCCCAGATCCTTCACCAGGTCGAAATCGCTCTTCGTCGCACGGATCCATGTCGTGATCTCGGGAAATTTATAACCGAGGTCCATGCACTGCTGCAGTGCGTCGCGGTCCTTCTTCGAATATACAAAGAACTCGGTCTGGCGGATGATGCCCTTCGGACCGCCGAGGCGGTTCAGCATCTTATATAAGTCAACCATCTGCTTCGTCGTGTACGGCTCGCGGGACTGCTGGCCGTCGCGGAACGATGTATCGGTGATGAAGATCTCCTCCGGCATCGCCATAGGCACATGGCGGTAGTTATAGGAAACCTTCGGTACCTCACCATAAGAAAAGATCTCGCGGAACAACTCCGGCTGATCTACATCATGCAATTCATAATCGTACAGGTCCTGCTCCAGCAGGTTCGTCTTAGGGCTCAAATTGATCGTCTTCGTATCACTCATTCCGTTTGCCTCCAGAAATACTCTCTAACCTCACACAAGGATGCTCGGATTGTATCATTGTATGATTGTATACAATTATACAACCTCGTTTCGATATGTCAAGAGGGAAATTTAAAAAAAGAAGTGGAGCATATAAACGCTTCACTTCTTATTCCTCATAATGGCCATTGCGTTCTATATCTTTTATTAGTTCATTGATCTTCTTCAGTATCTTCTTATCTGTCGATTGCCAATAGAGATAATCCGCCCATGCTCTGTCACTCCATAGTTTAATCATCCTCCCCTACCTCGATCAGCTCATGTTGCACTGCCTTTCCTTTCTCAAATTGTGCTATGCTCTCTTCGATCATTCGGAGATATTCCGCATTCTTCACGGCTTTGATCATCTCATTATATCGGGTCAAACTCATAAGGACTACATTTTTATCGTTTTTTCTCGTAACGATTACGGTTTCATTCTCCTCTGTAGCTTTATCGCAGTAGTTTTTGAGGTTATTGCGGATCGTTGTGTAATTAACTGCTACCATATTCAGCCTCCTTTCAATGTGCAACATTCTGTACGTATTTCTGTACGTATTTCTGTACATCTTTCTGTACAGTATTATAACTCTATTCCGGAAACATGTCAAGACGGGGATTCTCAGGTCCCGGGTTGGTGTACCCTGTCGGCAATGTTGACAAATCCTCCAAAAAAAGGCATAATATTTTTCGGAGCAGCGCATAGGGATTCAATATTATATGCGCGTAGTTTGAGAATTCGACAGGTTTTCTTCCCTCCTGTCCTTATGGATCATTATGGATACAAAACTGCACGATCTTTTATCAGAGGCGATCACGCCGAATACATTCGTCTCCCTTATACTCAGTCATTCCCGCAAACCGCTCGAGGTGACGAAGGCGAAGCTGCGCCCGATTCTGCTCAAAGGGGCCCTGACGATCCAGGCGGAGCGCTTCTGCGGCAAGCAGGTCTTCCACTCAAACATGAGCTTTGACGAGGCGGTCACCTACCTGGAGCAGGAACTCACCGAGACCTTCCAGCAGGCCGAGATCACCGAGAAGACGCGCACCCACACCATCCTGATCAGTAAGAAAGGGACCGTGACCATTAAGACGAAGCAGCGCAAACCGGACGCTTCGGGCATGATCAATGCGGCGGCCAATGCTCCGCAGTCCCTTGCACATAATAAAACGAAAGCTTACATTCTCCCGGAAGGCACGCCCGTGCCCTACCTCGTGGAACTCGGCGTCATGAC
>JAFYGB010000055.1 GCA_017543445.1 Lachnospiraceae bacterium
CTGAGGAGTTGGCAAAGGAGACACCCGGAAGCTTTATTCCCGGACAGTTTGTGAACCCCGCAAACCCCGCGATCCACAGAGCGACTACCGGTCCCGAGATCTGGAAGGATACAGATGGTAAGGTAGATATCTTTATCGCAGGCGTTGGCACCGGCGGTACACTGACAGGTACCGGTGAGTTCCTGAAGTCCCAGAATCCGGACGTGAAGGTCGTTGCGCTCGAGCCGGAGACATCCCCCGTGCTTTCCGAGGGTAAGGCTGGCGCGCATAAGATCCAGGGCATCGGCGCAGGCTTCGTTCCGGATGTATTGAACACGAAGATCTACGATGAGATCATCAAGGCTCCGAACGAGGCAGCATTTGCCACGGCGAAACTGCTGGCGAAGAAGGAGGGTATCTCCGTAGGTATTTCCTCCGGCGCATCTCTCTACGGCGCGATCGAACTCGCAAAGCGTCCCGAGAATAAGGGCAAGGTGATCGTAGCCCTGCTTCCTGACAGCGGCGACCGTTATTATTCGACCGCATTGTTTACTGAAGATTGATCCATTCATGTTAATATTCGACGAGGGTCCGGACACTACGTCCGGATCTTTGTTTTTTGTGCTACGAGTATTGATGTTCCAGAAGTTAAACTTCGCAATTATTGAGAGAAGCAAAACGCGAATTACCTTGACAAAAAACGGAATCGTTGTTAATCTTAAGATAACTGTTTCAATCGAGAAAAATATTAAATTGAGGAGAGAAAATGTTATGAATCTTAAGACAGCTTTTGAACCGTATTTTAAAGTCGGCGTTGCGATGTCCCGTTGGAACATCCATACAAAGGCACATGTTGAGCTTATGAAGGCTCAGTACAGCAGTTTTACCGCGGAAAACGATATGAAGCCGATGTACTTCATCGATACCGAGGCATGTAAGAAAGACCCGGAGAAGTATGATCTGAGTCCGGCTCTGACCTTTGAAAATGCCATCCCGTATCTGGAACTTGCGAAGGAGAGCGGTGTGGCTCTGCGTGGCCACACATTGGTATGGCACAACCAGACCCCGAAGTGGTTCTTCTATCGTGGTTACAACGAGAACGCAGGCCTTGCGACCCGTAAGACCATGCTGGCCCGTCTGGAGAACTATATCCACGGCGTTCTGGACTATGTTCAGACGAATTATCCCGGCGTGATCTACGCTTGGGACGTGGTCAATGAAGCTATCGACGACGGGGATTTCCGTCAGTCGCTGTGGCTTCGTACGGTGGGACGTGATTTCGTGGAGAAGGCATTTACATTTGCCAGAAAGTACGCGGCGCCTGGCGTAGCACTGTTCTACAACGATTATGAGACCGCGCTGGACTGGAAGCGCGACTTGATCCTTGAATACATTCTGGAACCGCTGAAAGAGAAGGGCCTGATCGATGGTATGGGTATGCAGTCCCACCTGCTCATGGATCATCCGGATTTCAACGACTATAAGAAGGCACTCGAAATGTACGGCGCTCTGGGTCTGCAGATCCACGTGACCGAGCTCGACATGCACAACGCGGATCCTTCCGAGGAGTCCATGCACGCATTGGCGATGCGTTATCAGGAACTGTTCAAGATCCTGGTCGAGGCGAAGAAGAGTGGTAAGGCGAATGTTACATCCGTTACCTTCTGGAATCTGCTGGATGAAAACAGCTGGCTGTCCGGTTTCCGCAGAGAAACCAGTTATCCGCTGTTGTTCCACGGCAAATGCGAGCCGAAGGAAGCATATTATAAGGTGCTCGAGGTCGTTGTGGACCCGAAGGACATTGACCGTTTCGAACCGAACTATCCGGAAGAGGATTTCCAGGTGGTCGGCCTCAAGATGGAGCGGCAGCAGTTTAATCCGCTGCAGATGGTATGCGGTTTCCTGAAGGATTGCGGAACCTACTACCTGGCGACGGTGGACGGCGAGCAGGCACGCGTGCGTCCCTTCGGTACCGCTGAGATCATTAACGGTAAGCTCTGCATCCTGACCGGAAAGAGTAAGGATGTATCGAAGCAGATCCAGAAGAACCCAAACGTCGAGATCTGTGCGTTTGGTGAGGGCCGCTGGGTACGCATCGCAGGCAAACTTATCCGCGATGACAGCAGAGATGTGAAGGTGAAGATGCTCGAAGCATACCCGAACCTGCGTGCGTCCTACAACGAAGATGACGACAACATGGAAGTGCTGTATTTCGAAGACGCGACCGCAAGTTTCGCCTCCTTCGGAGGACCGGCACGGACATTCAAATTGGATGGATCAATGCCTCAGTTTTAATTCTTAAAGTTATATAGCGAATCACGGCGGCAGATGGAAACATTTGCCGCCGATTTTTGTCCTTCAAACTTTTGAAAATGAATTTCATTTTCGTATTGACTTTCCGGGTGAGTGCGAGTATAATCACTTTTGGCAATGATTTTCAAATTGGGGAGGAAGGTATGCATTGCCCGCTAAAAACATGAGGAAATGAGTATGACGACTACGAAAGTGAAGTATAAAACACGGCAGCGCGAGCAGATGCAGGAGTTTCTGAAAGAGAACACCGGCAAGCATTTCACTGCCTATGATGTTTGTGATTACTTCAAGAATAAGGGCGAGGCCATCGGCACGACCACGGTTTACCGGCAGTTGGATTCGCTGGTAAAAGAGGGCGTGATCAAGAAATACGTATTCGATGAATCGTCCAGCGCCTGCTTTGAATATGATGAGGCTCATGACCATGCGGGGCATCGGATGTGCTATCATCTGAAATGCACCGAGTGCGGAAAACTGATCCATCTGAAGTGCGAGGAGATCGAACTCTTCGAGCACCACATCCTGGAGCACCACGGGTTCGCTATCGATTCGACGCGGACCGTGTTTTACGGATTGTGCGAGGAGTGCGCGAATAAAGCAAAGAAAGAGTAAGAGTAACATGTTTGGTTTTAGAAATAAGCCAATTGAATATAAGAGACTGGTTTGGGTCGTTCTGGCTGCGGCTCTGCTGTTTTCCGGGTTCTTCCTGGTAACGGAGCGGATGCATGCCTGCGAAGGGGAAGAGTGTCCGATCTGCGCCATGCTGGAGACGACACAGAAGAACATCTTCGGTGCATTGCCCGAGCTGGCTTGCGCGGCTCTGGTCGTATTTCTTGCTGTACTGGTCGCTATGTGCGCTCCGGTCCGTGAACGGATGAGCAGCGCGGATACACCCGTCGCACGTAAGGTTCGCCTGGATACTTGAGGTTCCGCTTATAAAACGAAAACGGAAGATCAATGAATTCACAGGAGAAAACAAAATGAAAAGAATAATTATGCTTGCGCTCGCGGCCCTGCTGGTTCTGGGCAGCCTCTGCGCATGTTCCGATAACAAAAACACCGACCCGACGAAAGCCGGTGAGGGTAAGAAACTCAGCGTTGTGACGACCATTTTCCCGGAATATGACTGGGTGAAGGAAGTCATTAAAGGCAAGGAAGATAAGATCGACCTGACCTTTTTGATGTCAAAGGGAACCGACCTGCACAGCTATCAGCCGAGCGTGGAGGATATCACGAAGATCTCGACGTGCGATCTGTTTGTATATGTCGGCGGCGAGTCGGACGAATGGGTCCATGATGTGCTGGAGCAGGCGAAAAATAAAAACATGAAGGTGATCAACCTTGTGGGAACTCTCGGCGATAAAGCAAAAACCGAAGAAGTCGTAGAGGGCATGGAGCACGATCACGATCATGAAGATGGTGACGAGCACGACCATGACCACGATCATGAAGATGGCGACGAGCACGACCATGATCATGAGGATGAGGAAGAGGAGATCGACGAGCACGTTTGGCTGTCGCTTCGCAACGCGCAGATCTTCGTAAAAGCGATCGGTGATGCGATGGAAAAACTGGATCCGGAGAATGCCGAAGTTTACAAAACGAATACAAACGCTTACGTTGACAAACTTGCAGCACTGGATGGAGAATACAAAGCAGCTGTATCGGCAGGTACAAAGAAGACGATGCTGTTTGGTGACCGTTTCCCGTTCCGTTATATGGTCGATGACTATGAACTCGCCTATTATGCCGCTTTTGTAGGCTGTAGCGCAGAGACGGAAGCAAGTTTTGAAACGATAGCTTTTCTGGCCGGTAAGGTCGACGAACTGGGCCTTCATACGGTGTTTACCATTGAAGGTAAGGGCCATAAGATCGCCGAGACCGTTGTTAAGACTGCAAAGAACAGCGATGACATTAAGATCGTTTCCCTGAATTCCATGCAGGGAACGACAGCGAAAGAAGCCCAAAACGGCACGACCTATTATTCGATCATGCAGTCGAATCTTGAGGTCCTTAGAGAAGCATTGAAATAATACGATATTTCGGATAGGAGTAAGGATATGGCAGAAGAGATCGCGAAGCGCGCAGAACTGATCTGCAGGGGCTTGGCCCTAGGATATGAAAATCAAATATTGATCTCAGATCTGAATTTTGACGTCAACGAGGGCGATTATCTTTGCATCGTCGGTGAGAATGGCGCGGGTAAATCCACGTTGATGCGTACGATCCTGCGACTTCAGAAGCCGCTGGCAGGTTCCGTTTTATATGGCGATGGCCTGACGGCGAACCAGCTCGGCTATCTGCCGCAGCAGACCGTGGTCCAGAGAGATTTCCCGGCATCGGTCCGCGAGGTCGTTCTGTCCGGATGCCAGTCCAAACTGGGGATGCATGCCTTCTATCCGAAGCGGTTGAAGGAACTGGCGCAGACCAACATGGAACGCATGGGCGTTGATCATTTGGCGAAACGTTGCTATCGCGAACTGTCCGGAGGCCAGCAGCAGCGCGTTTTGCTGGCGCGTGCATTGTGCGCGACCGAGCGGATGCTGTTCCTGGATGAGCCGGTGGCAGGCCTCGACCCGAAGGTGACCATCGAGATGTACCGTCTGATCGCGCAGTTGAACGCGGAAGGTACCACGATCCTGATGATCACGCATGACATTCATATGGCGGCAAAATATGCTTCCCATATTCTGCATCTGGGGCAGGAGGTATTCTTCGGAACGACCGAAGAGTACCGCGCGTCGAAGATCGGAAAGCGCTATCTGGATGATGAATCGGCTGAGACTGCGGAGATGGAAGAGGAGGTTTTGAAATGAGCGAGATCTTTGATAAACTTCAAATGTATTTTTCCTATCCGTTCGTCCGTTATGCATTGATCGTCGGCGTACTGATCGCCCTGTGTTCATCACTTCTGGGTGTAACACTGGTCTTGAAACGGTTTTCCTTTATCGGTGACGGTTTATCTCATGTCGCGTTTGGCGCCATGTCGGTGGCCACGGTCCTCGGGTTGACGCAGGAGATGCTTCTGGTACTTCCCGTGACTGTGATCTCGGCGATCCTGCTCCTCTGGACAGGAAGCAGCAAAAAAATCAAAGGCGACGCTGCGGTCGCGATGGTATCGGTAGGTACGATGGCCATCGGTTATATGGTCATGAACCTTTCTTCGAATTCGGTCAATGTCAGCGGCGATGTCTGCACCAGTTTGTTCGGCTCGACTGCGATCCTGACCTTAAGTCGTACGGATCTGCTGCTTTGCTCGATCCTTTCAGGCGTTGTAGTCGTCCTGTTTATTCTTTTTTACAACCGTATCTTCTCGGTTACGTTTGATGAGAATTTTGCAAAAGCCGCCGGTGCACGCACGAATGAGATGAACCTGTTTATCGCGGTCATCATTGCGGTGATCATCGTGGTTTCCATGAAACTGGTCGGATCGCTTTTGGTATCGGCGCTGATCATTTTCCCGGCACTGGCTGCGATGCGTGTATTCAAGAGTTTCATGTCCGTTACGATCTGCTCGGCCGTTTTCTCGGTCGTATGTACATTGATCGGCATCCTGGTGTCTATCCTGTATGGCACACCCGTCGGATCGACCATCGTATGCGCGGACATGATCGGATTTATGATATTCTTTGTTTTTGGATTAAAGACAGGTAGGGGGTAATGCATATGAAGAAGATGAAAATGGCAGTTGCATTGTCCGCGTTAATGCTCACAGCTTTGTGCGGGTGTGGTCGAGGACTGGAAGACGGACAGAAGCGCATGGACCAGATCGCGAATGGTGAAACGACCGTGCCGGTGGTAGCACCGCAGACAGTCGCACAGACGAAAGAAGCGAAAACCACAAAGGCTGAACAGACATCTTTGAATTTTGATGCAGAGGAGAAACTGTTGGAAAACGTTACTGTCGAATCCTTTGAACCGCAGGTTATTCCGACAGCAACGACGTTTGAGGGAGAAGAGGTGGACCTGACGAAAATGAGTTCGACCGTCGTTTATGCGCAGGTTTTGGACATTCTTTCCTATCCGGATAATTATCTCGGTAAGAAGATCACGATGTCCGGCTTGTTCGGTATCTACGAAAGCCCTACGACCGGTGAGATCTATTATTCCTGCATTATCCAGGATGCCACGGCTTGCTGTGCAAACGGAATCGAGTTTTTGCGTAAGGGAGAATTCAAGTATCCCGAGGATTATCCGGAGCCGGGCGACGAAGTCCGCGTAGTCGGCTATTTTGAGACCTACGAGGAAGATGGGGAGCTGTATGCACGCCTGCGCGACGCGACGATGGAAGTGCTATCCCAGAATAATTGACGATTTGTACGGAGGCGTCTGAGAGATGCCTCCGTTTTTATGCCTTTTCAAAATAGCATCTTGATTTGCGGCGCTTATCCGTTTATAATGGCATAGTTAAAAGATGATAACATTTTAGGAGAAAATGTATGGACAGAAATCAAAAGATGATGAAACTGGAGAATAAAAGTGTGCCCTCAATGGTATTCTCCAATATCATTCCTTCGATCATTAGTATGCTGATGGTGTTGCTCTATAACCTTGCAGACGCGTTTTGGATCGGCCAGACGAAGGATCCGCTGATGTTTGCGGCGGTCAATGTCGCGACACCTGCGTTTTTGATCTTCATGGCGATCGGTATGCTGTTCGGTATCGGCGGCACCAGCCTGATCTCCCGTAGATTCGGCGAGCAGAAGGAAGAAGAGGCCCGTCACGCCAGCTCTTTCTGTTTTTACACTGGTACTTCCCTCGGTATCATCGGTATGATCTTCATCCTGTTGTTCCTGACCCCGATCTGTCGCGGCGTCGGTGCCAGCGACGATACGATCGGTCTGGCCACGGATTATCTGTTCTATGTTTCCTTTGCGATCCCGTTCCTGATCTTCAGTAACATGTTCAGTAACATCATTCGTGCGGAAGGTCATGCGACGACAGCGATGCTGGGCATCACCTTCGGTAATATTATCAATATCATCCTGGATCCGATCTTCATCCTGGTCCTCAATATGGGAACCTCTGGTGCGGCCATCGCGACCTTGATCGGTAATGTATGTTCCTCGCTGTTTTACCTGATGCACCTGATGTCGAAGCGCACCCGTCTGTCCCTTCGTTTGAAGGATTATAAGGCGACCGGTGGTATCGCAGTCGGCATCATGGCGATTGGTATCCCTGCGTCCTTGAATAACATCCTGATGAGTGCCTCGAATATCCTTTTGAACAACACTATGGCAGATTATGACGACCTGGCAGTTGCCGGCTTAGGCGTAGCCATGAAGGTGAATATGATCGTCGTTATGGTCCTGATCGGTATCGGTGCCGGCGTTCAGCCTTTGTTCGGTTATTTCTTCGGCGCGGGTAATAGAAAAAAATACATGGAGATCTTTCGGTTCTCCATGATGCTGGCGATCATCGCCAGTGCGGTGATGTCGATCATCTGTTACTTTGGAGCGGCTACGCTGGCACGTGTCTTCCTGGATGACGATTCTGCCTTTGGTTATGCTTTCAGTTTTTCACGGAAATATATCATTTCGGGACCGATCCTCGGTATCCTGTTCATTTTGATGAACGCGATCCAGGCGACGGGCGCAGCCCTTCCTGCGCTGATCTTGTCGGTCAGCCGTCAGGGCCTCGTTTTCATCCCGGTACTGTTCACCTTAAATGCGGTCTTTAAGTCTGCAGAGATCGTGGCGCTTTCACAGCCGATTACGGATTATTTGGCCATCTTGATGTCGGTTATAGCATTCCTGTATACGTACCGGAAGTACATCAAGAATCTTATCCCGAGAGGGAAGAGGGAAGTTCCCAATGAGGTCGTTCATAGCGATTGATCTGAAATCTTTTTATGCTTCCGTCGAGTGCGTGGACCGTGGATATGATCCGCTGGACGTAAACCTCGTCGTAGCCGATCCAAGCCGGACAGAGAAGACCATCTGCCTGGCTGTTTCGCCTGCCCTGAAGTCCTACGGGATCCCCGGCCGTGCTCGATTGTTTGAGGTGATCCAGCGTGTCGGCGAGGTCAATGAAGACCGTCGTATGCATGCACCGCGAAGGACCTTTACCGGAGATTCGTATTTTGCAAGCGAATTGAAGAAAGATCCTTCCCTGCAGCTGGGCTACGTGATCGCACAGCCGCGGATGCACCGATACATGGAGGTCAGTTCAAAAATCTACCAGATTTATCTTCGCTACATTGCCCCCGAGGATATCCATGTCTATTCGATCGATGAGGTGTTCATCGACGCGACGGCCTATCTGGGTACCTATAAATGCACGGCGCATGAGCTTGCGCTACGTATGGTGCGGGATGTGCTTTCTGAGACCGGGATCACCGCGACGGCCGGGATCGGAACGAATATGTATTTGTGTAAGATCGCTATGGACATCGTGGCGAAACATATGCCCGCGGATGCGGATGGTGTACGTATCGCAGAACTCGACGAGTATTCCTATCGCCGTCTTCTGTGGCATCATAAACCCATCACGGATTTTTGGCGGGTCGGGCACGGCATCGCGAAGCGTCTCGCGCAGAACGGTATGTACACCATGGGTGATGTGGCGAGATGTTCCGTCGGTTCGCCGGATGATTTTCACAATGAAGAGTTGCTCTATAAACTGTTTGGCATCAACGCCGAGCTTTTGATCGATCATGCCTGGGGTTATGAACCGTGCACGATCGACCTGGTTAAGGCGTACCGTCCGAGCGAGAACAGTTTGAGCGTCGGGCAGGTATTGCCCACGCCCTATACATATGAGAAGGCGCGTCTGGTCATTCGCGAGATGACGGATGGGCTGGTATTATCGATGGTCGAAAAGAAGTTGAACGCCGACCAGATGGTACTGAATGTCGGATACGATATCGCGAATCTGGCGCAGAAAGATTCTGAGGCAAAATACAAGGGCGAGATCCAGAAGGATCATTACGGGCGTGCGATCCCGAAGTCGGCCCACGGCTCGATCAACCTGCCCGAGCGTACTTCCTCCACGAAGATCATTCTGGAGGCGGTGACGGAGCTTTTTGAGCGCATCGTGGATCCGGAACTTTTGGTGCGGCGCATGAATGTGGTGGCGAACCACGTGATGCTCGAGGAGAAGGCTCCCGACCCGAAGGAATATCGGCAACTTTCGTTGTTTGAAGATCCCGAGCAGACGGAAGCTGAAGAAGAGAAGCACCGCGCCGAGCTGGAGAAGGAACGCAAGATCCAGGAGGCGTTGCTTTCGATCAAACATCGCTACGGAAAGAATGCGGTGATCAAAGGAATGAATTTGGAAGAGGGCGCGACCGCGATGGAGCGAAACCGTCAGGTCGGCGGCCACAAGGCATAAAGGAAACGGAAAGGAGAGACAGGATGGACCCGAAGACGGAGAAACAAACATCGGACGGATCGCAAGACTTTGAGCGTGATCCCTATGAAGATCTTTATGATCGGGAACACCCGGTCTCGAAGCGGCATCCGCAGATGAGTGCGCTCCAGCGCGCGGCGCAGTTCGCACCATTTGCCGCTCTGGTCGGTTATGAGGACATGATCGACGATGCAGGCGTGAAATACCGTGCACATCAGGATGCAGAAAATGTCGACGATGACTTTATGATATTAGCGGATGATGGAGAATAAACCGGAACATATACAAGAGGAGATCGATCGGGTTCGAAAACAGCAGGAAATGAAGAACCGGATCCGCAGAAAACGCAGAAGGAAAAGGCTTGCAAAACGGATTTTGACAGGCCTTCTTTTGGCGTGTCTGATCACGGCGGCGATCCTTTTCTTGTATTTTCCTCTGGTTCGGAAAGATTTTCGGTTTCTGCCGTTTTTGCAGAAGGATGAGAAACCGGTGGAGACGGTCGATGCGATCGAAGACCCCGAACATACACTTTGTATATCGTTCGTGAATGTTGGTGAGGGCGATTGCACGATCCTGTACGATCCGAAACGGGAGAGTACGTTGATCATCGATGCGGGAGAGTATATCTATACAAAGCATGTGACGGAGCAGGCGCAGAGGTTCGGGACCGTACGTGAGGTGCAAATGATCCTGACCCATCCGCACGCAGATCATGCACAGGGGCTTACCGAGATCCTGAAACGGAATTATATGCCGGTCTCACGGCTCTATTTTTCCGCTCCGACGGAAACGGAGAGCGGCTTTTTTGATTTGAAGCATGAGGTCGAAAATAAGAATATTGCAGTTCAGCCGCTTTGCGCGGGGGATACTTTTACGTTTGGTGAGGCAACGATCACCATCGTTTCGCCGAAGAATGAACCTTATGAGGATTTGAATAATGCCTCGCTGGCGTTTCTCATTGTCCACGAAGGCCATAAGATCCTGATCGCCGGGGATATGGAGAGTGAAGCGGAAGAGGTGCTTTGCGACAGCGAGTTTGCGGCCTTGGTACGTGACGTCGATATATTGCGCATCGGGCATCACGGGAGCAGTTCTTCTTCCTCCTATCGCTTTTTGGATCTGACCTATCCGGGCATCGCTGTCATAAGCGTCGGAGCAGGGAATCCATACGGGCATCCGAGTGAAGCGGTCCTGTCGCGGCTTCAGGATCTGGATAAAAGCAGGAGTGGCGGATGTCAGGTCCTGCGCACGGATATGGAGGGGGATATCGTATTTCTGTCGAGCCCCGGCAGTTTGAAAAGAGTAAAATAATACTACCATTTGTTTGGATAATATGGTATAATGCTATATGTAGGAGTATGGGTTACTATGCCCATACGCCGATGATCATCTTTCGAGGAGGTAGCGTATGTATTCGCAGGATAAGATCAAACGCATGACGCAGATCGCGCTGAATGAACAGAACGAGAAACGTCATCACCTGTATGCGCATACCTTTTCCCGCGGGGATTATCTGTCCTTCTATCTGTTCAAAACCTTCCTGTGCGTGACCATCGCATTTTTGCTGGTCATCGGCGGGGTGTTTTTGATCGCCGTAGAAGAGAACATGATCTCTGTCCGCGAATTCGAATGGAAGAAATACCTGACCGTGATCGGCATCGCGTATTTCAGCCTGCTCGTTGTTCACGGGATGATCACTCTGATCGTTTACTTCCTTCGCTATAAGGCGGCGGAGAAGTTCGCGAAGAAGCAGCTTTCTCTGCTGAAAGGCCTGGCTCAGTATTACCCTGAGGAGGCGACGGAAACAAAAGAAGGAGATAAGTCTTATGACGAACTTACTGGTGTTTCGGGAACGCCTGAAGAAGATATACAGTGAGTACAGTCGGTGGATCGACGCCGGTCTGCGCTTTTTGCTTTCGTTTATCACGTTGATCGTGATCAATGTCAAAACCGGTTATATGACGCAGATGAATTCGGAGCTGGTCCTGATCGCACTGGCTCTGCTATCCGGCGTGCTTCCGGCAGGCTTCGGCTTCGTGATCTCGATCCTGTTTATCACTTTGAATCTACTGGAAGTCTCAAAACTGTTGGCGGCTTTCGTTCCTCTGTTCGGATTGCTCATGTATTTGGTTTATTTTTCGTTCAAACCGGGCAATGCGATCTTTGCGAACGTCGCTTTGGTTCTGGGGCTTATCGGCATGCCTGCGCCGCTGGGCATCGCCATTGGCCTGCTTTCGACCCCACTCGCGATCGTTCCTGCTATTTTTGGTTTGATGATCGCCGCCTATGTGAATTACATCGACTCCAACTTCATGGTGCTCACATCCGATGTCGGAAGTATCTTTAAGCAGGGTATCACGGTAGTAAAGGGCGCCTTTATGGATGACCGCATTTGGACGTGCGTCGTGATCCTCATTATCGTAGCCGTGGTGGCTTTCATTATCCGTCGCATGTTCTTCCATAACAACTGGATCTTTGCGATCGCCATCGGCGGTGTTTTGTATCTGGTGTTAACACTGATCTTTGCGTTGGTGCTGGATCAGGAGATCCGACCGTTATCGCTGGTGCTGAATGTATTCTTTGCGCTATTGGCCGGTTTCATCATGCATTTCCTGTTCTTCATGGTGGACTCGCTCCGTGTCGAGCATGTCCAGTTTGAGGACGATGAATACTATTACTACGTCAAAGCAGTACCGAAGGTACGCGTCACAGCGCCGGAGGTGCGTGTAACGAAGATCAATTCACGTAAAGTGAAGGAGGAGACTAAGACGTCGGAGCAGGTCGTATTCCTGGATGCTACGGCGCCGAAAAATGAAAAAGAAGCTGAGGTCAGGGAAACCTCAGAAAGCGAGGAAGAGGAGTGAAACAGATTTTAGATTTTTGGGGTGATACATTCTCCTGGGTAAAAGCCAGCCTCGGTGTTACGGGTATCATCGAGATCATCATCCTTTCGATCAGTGTTTATTATATCCTGCGCTGGTTCCAAAAGACCCAGACATGGACGTTGCTGAAAGGTCTTGTGATCATTTTGGCGATCATGCTTGCAGCTTACATTATGCAGCTGCGCGTTATCCTGTCGATCCTGCAGAGTGCGTTTGGCGTCGGAATCATTGCGTTTTTCGTACTATTCCAGCCCGAATTGCGCCGTGGTCTCGAGCAGCTCGGACGAAGGAACCTGCGTTTAGCCGGATTGTTCGACGGAGCGAAGAATGAGCGCTTCAGTGAAGAGACACGCGATGCGATCGCATCGTCCTGCTTCGAGATGGGAAGCGAGAAGGTCGGTGCTCTTATCATTATCGAGAACCTTACGCCGCTGGGCGAGTACGAGAAGACCGGTATTCCGCTGGATGCCCTGATTTCTACACAGCTTTTGAACCAGATCTTTGAAAAGAATACACCGCTGCATGATGGCGCCGTTATCGTGCGTCAAAACCGTGTGGCTGCAGCAACCTGCGTATTGCCGGTTTCGAAGAATATGAGCATCAGCCATTCGCTCGGAACGCGTCACCGTGCGGGCCTTGGCGTCAGCGAGGTTTCCGACTGTTTCGTTATTATCGTTTCAGAGGAGACCGGACATGTTTCCGTTGCGGAAGACGGTGTCCTGACGCGGAATGTATCGATGGAAAAACTGATCGCCAGAATGGAAGCGATCCGTGTGATCGAAGCTCCTACGAAGCGGTTCAGGTTCAGGAAGGGCAAAAAGAATGAAAAACATGTTGAAGAATAATCTGTTAATGAAGATCATATCTTTGTTTGCAGGTGTGTTTATCTGGATATTGGTCGTATATAACTTGAATCCGATGGCGACGAAGACATTTACTGTTCCGGTCACCTTCATCAACCAGAGCAAACTGGAAGCGGAAGGGCAGACCTGGGTCGGTGACACGCCGACGGTGGAACTTACCGTATCCGCGCGCAGCCTCGACATCGGGTCGATCTCAGCCGAAGATTTTGTCGTAGAAGGCGATCTAGCCGGCCTGTATGGCCTCAATGATGACCAGAAACAATGCAACATCCTGGTTAAAAAGGTTAGAAACGAAGATATCATCGAAAAAGTGGAAGCCTCGGCTACTTGGATCTACGTCAGCCTCGAGCCGTTTATTGAGCGTAAGTTCGCGATCGTTCCGATCAGCGATAACGTTTCGCTGGCTCCGGACTACCTGAAGGGTAAGGTCACCGTTTCCCCGAGTGAGATCACAGTGCGAGGACGTCGTTCCGATGTTTCCCGCATCTATCAGGCGGTCGTTTATATTTCAGGACAGGATGTAAATGAAGGCTTCAGCGAGAAGGTCACACCGGTCCTGGTCGATGAAAAACAGAATGAACTGAAGCCGGGAACGGACCTGAAATCGGTTGCGGAGATCACATCGACGGTTACCGCGACGGTTCCCGTTATGCTGTCTAAATCGTTGAACGTATCCGTAAAAGCAACGGGTACGCCGGCGGATGGATATTATCTGCGTGAGGCAACACCTAGCCGTGAGAAGATCAATGTCATTGGCCCGAAGGAAGATCTGAAATCTCTGTCCGAGATCGTTTTGGATCCGGATATCAGTAATCTGTCTGAGTCGAAGACGGAGTCCATCCAACTGGCCCGGTATCTGCTGAAGGTTTCCGAGAATATCAAGCTGGCGGATAATGAAGAGAACTCCATCACCGTCGATCTGGATATCGCTAAGAAGCCTACGAAGCTCTACCGTTTCGATAAGATCGAAATGGAGAATAAAAACCCGCTGCTGGAATACACGATGACGAAGGATACCTACGAGATCGAAGTTGAATTTGACTCCGATAAGGTGGACCGGCCGCAGGTAGAGAATATCCGTGTTTCCGTGAATGTGGCAGGGCTGCAGATCGGATCCGTGACGACATTTAGCGCGAATTCTGTGAATGTCGTGCTTCCTGAAGGCTGCAATCTGCTCCGTAAGGAGGACGTGACGATTAGCGTTTCCGAGAAGACGACGCAGTTTAATCCGCCGACATTGCCGGAACCTACTACGGAGCCGCCTACGGTGGAGCCGCCTGAGCCGATCACCGAGGCGCCGACCGAACCGGCTACCCCGGAAGTTCCTCCGACGGAGACCGAACCCATCACAACGCCTGAGGAAACTCCAGAGGAGACACCGGAGGAGACTCTTCCGGATCCGACCGAGGAATTGCCGACGGAAACGATCGAAGAAACGGAAGAACAGCTTCCCTACGTGATCGAATAGTGTTACACATTTGGAGGTTTCATTTTGGTTAATCATAAAGTAGTTATCACCAATCCGACCGGCCTGCATTTGCGCGCTGCCGGTGTGCTGTGCACCGAGGCGGTAAAGTATAAGAGTAAGATCACGTTTTCGCGTGATACCACGACGGCAAATGCGAAGAGCGTTTTGAGCGTTCTCGGCGCCGGCGTGAAGTGCGGCGACGAACTGGAGTTCGTTTGCGAAGGCGAGGATGAGGATCTGGCGCTCGGCGCCATGATGACCGTTATCAATAACGGACTGGGAGAGTAAACGCGATGATAGACATAACGGATACAAAGCGTTCCTACCGTACATGGTTTGTATTTACTTATCCTGTAGCGATCGCGGTATGCGGCGCTTTGTTGAGCCGCTTCGTTCCGGTGAGCTGGCAGTGGGCTGTCAGTGCTTTACTGTTCCTTGCTTCCATTGCTTCCTACCTCGTATACGCTAAGATCGGTTCCTGCCTGGTGGACCTTCGGGCGTTACTGTCCCTGTCCTGGCTGGCAGGCTTGGGGCTGGCGAACCTGCGTTTGTCCAACCTGCATGAGCCGTGGTCGGATGCAAGTATTCTATGCTTCTTCGGGTTCTATGCAGTTACGCTGCTTGCGTATGAAGCATGGTCCTGCTTCTCGAAGGAGAGGGAAGTCGTCGAACTTACGGAGGCAGAACAGGGCCGCGTTTCAAAAGCACTGTTCTTACTGATCCCCATTACATCCGGCGTATCCTTCGCCTGCTTTTGCCTGGAAGTATTGAAACTGAGGTACATCCCTCTGTTTGCGACATTTACCCATGCTTACAACTATTTCCACGTGACCGGCGTGCATTACTTCACGTTCAGCAGCATGTTCACCCATGCATTGACCGTTCTCTGGTTTCTGTATGTGAAGAAAGAGAGGCGGACACGAAAGCAGAAACGGATCATCTTAGTTGCGAACATCCTTTCGCTTCTGATCCCGATCCTCTGTATTTCGAAATTGCAATTCCTGCTGATCTTTTTCTATCCGGTCATGATCCTTTTACTTCGTCTTCGTTTTAAGAAGTATCGGGATCTCCCGCTGAAGAAGATCGGAATCGCAGCGATCGCACTTATGGTCGCTTTTTTGCTGGCCGGCGCTGTATTTACGGCGCGCCGCAACTATCCCGAAGGATATCTTCAGAACATTTATGACATGAAGGATCCCGATACCCCGGCGATCTGCCAGATGCTGTACATGTACGTCAGCAATAATTATGCAAACTTCAATCACATGACGCTCACCCTGACCGAGCATTCGAACGGACTTCGAATGGCGTTCCCGGTGGTCGCATTGACCGGATTGAAATTTGTGATGCCTTCGCTAATGAGGCCGGATGCCATCCTGATCAAACAGGAACTGTCGACGTTGACGATCATCTACGATGCCTATTACGATTTCGGGCTTGTCGGCGTCCTGGCGTTTTCTGTTTTGCTCGGCTTTCTGATGGCGGCCATTATGCGATTGAAAGAACATAAGCAAAAAGCGAACCCGATCAGCCTGCTTTTGTGTGCCGAACTGGCGCTTTATGAAGTTCTTTCGTTTTTTGACGTATGGTTTTCCAATCCTACGGTTTGGTTTTGGTTTGCTGTTACGTTATTAATGTATATCTATGTCGAATACATGCGACGAAGAGGAAAATCATGAAACTATTGATCATTATCCCTGCCTACAACGAGCAGGAGAATATCGAGAGGGTGGTCGATCACCTGATCCAGGATTATCCGCAGTATTCCTATGTTGTGGTCAATGATGGCTCGAAGGATAATACAGCGGCGATCTGCCGTAAGAGGGGCTACAACTTGATCGATCTGCCGGTGAACTTAGGACTCGCCGGCGGCTTCCAGGCCGGGATGCAGTATGCGGAGAAGCATGGATTTGAATATGCGATCCAGTATGATGCGGACGGCCAGCATCGTGCCGAATACATCGGCGCTTTGCTTGAGGAGTGTGAGACCGGTAAGGATATCGTTATCGGGTCCCGTTTTGTGCAGAAGAAGAAACCTCTTTCGTTGCGTATGCTTGGAAGCCGCATGATCTCCGGAGCCATTCGCCTTACAACGTTTCGCAAGATCAAAGATCCGACCTCTGGAATGCGCATCTACAATCGCAGGATGATAAAGTTGTTTGCGCACCATACGAACCTGAGCCCTGAGCCCGATTCAGTCGCATACATGATGAAATCCGGAGCGAAGGTCAGCGAGGTCCAAGTCGAGATGGACGAAAGAACGGCCGGCGTCAGCTATTTAAACGCGCCTAAAGCGATGTTCTACATGCTTCGTATGGTCGTTTCGATCTTATTCATTCAGGTATTTCGTTCACCGATCCGGCTGAAGGATAACAGCCCCGAGAACGAAGAATAGATTGGGAGGAAGATATGTCAGATACACTCAGGATCGTATTGATCGTAGCTTCGGTGCTATGTCTGCTCTTTATGCTGCGTAAGATCTCGCAGTCGAAGGTGCGGATCGACGACGCGATCTTCTGGATCGTCGGCGCATTCGTGCTGGTCATCATCAGCATTTTCCCGCAGATCCCTTCATGGTGCTGTGATCTGCTCGGAATCCAGACGCCGGTC
Organism: Lachnospiraceae bacterium; assembly: GCA_017543445.1. Taxonomy (GTDB): domain Bacteria; phylum Bacillota; class Clostridia; order Lachnospirales; family Lachnospiraceae; genus UBA1201. The sequence goes on from JAFYGB010000055.1 coordinate 17,466, forward strand.
AACTTCCTCTTTTTGTTCATGATCTTCATCCTGTTGGCGAAGCTTTTCTACATGACGATCCGTGTTTCCCAACTGGAATCGAAGGTAAAGGAACTGTCCCAGCGTTATGCTTTGGACCATATGGACGATGAGGTGAAGCAGGATGAAGAATAAGTCCGCTACGGATATGTCCCATACATTCGCGATCTGTGCGTATCAGACGTCACCGTATCTCGAAGCGTGCATCCTCTCCATAAAGGCGCAGAAGCGGCCTTGCGGATTACTGATCGCGACGTCGACTCCGAATGAGGCGATCGAGAAGATGGCAGAGAAGTACGACATCCCCGTGATCGTAAATCCCGTGCAAAAAGGGATCGGTTACGATTTTGATTTCGCACTGCAGGCCGGGATTCAAAGCGGCGCAGATCTGGTCACGGTCGCGCATCAGGACGACTGCTACGACTCGGAGTTTTCCGTTCGCGTAGCCGATGCCTGGAAGCCGGATACATTGATCGCATTTACCGATTATCGCGAGATCGATGAGAACGGTGTAACGAAACCGGAGAATAAAAACCTGAAGATCAAGAAGATTCTTCTGTTCCCGATGCGGTTTCGTGCGTTACAGTCGGTACGCCCGGTACGCCGAACATCGCTGGCGTTTGGAAACGGGATCTGTTGCCCGTCGGTCACATTTGCCGCAAAGAAGATGCCTAAGAAACTCTTTGCAGGGAAGATGAAGAGTAATGTCGACTGGAGCGCATGGGAGATCCTGTCGAGAAAGAAGGGCAGTTTTACATATATCCCGAAGGCTTTGATGTCGCATCGCATCCATGACGAGGCGACGACGAATAAAATGATCTACGATCACAAGCGTTCGGCGGAGGACTTGGCGATGTTTCGCAGGTTCTGGCCGACATGTATCGCAAAGTGTCTGTGCAAGTTTTACAGTAAAGCAGAGGAGACAGTTACGAAACGATGAAGACGATCGACGTTATCATCCCGACGTATAAACCGGGAGCGGAGCTTACGGAACTGATCCGGGCACTGTTTAAACAGGAAATACCGGTGAAGACCGTGCGCATCGTGAATACGGAAGAGCAGTATTTCGACCCGAAACTGGTCGCACCTTTCGGTAAGAAGGTGACGGTCCGGCATATCCCGCAGGCCGAGTTCGACCACGGATATGCAAGAGACTTAGGCGCTTCGGAATCCAGGGCCGGATATTTAATGTTCATGACCCAGGATGCAAAAGTGGTCAATGCGAAGCTGACGCGTGAACTTACAGAGCCCATGGAGAAGGACTCGAAAGTCGCGGCATCGTATGCACGGCAGATCCCTAAGAAGGATTGCAACCTGACGGAGCGGCTGACCCGCGCGTTTAATTATCCCGCGACGGGGCAGATCAAGTCCGCTGCGGACCTCGAGAAACTCGGAGTAAAAACCTATTTTTGTTCGAACGTCTGCGCCATTTATCGGCGTGATGTATATAATAAGCTCGGCGGTTTTGAACATGGCGCCATCTTCAACGAAGACATGGTCTATGCCGCAAAGCTGGTAAATGCAGGTTATCGCATCGCTTATAACCCGCACGCGATGGTCATGCATTCGCATAACTATTCGCTCATGCAGTATTTCCGCCGCAGTTTTGACATGGCGGTATCGCAGAAGGAGCATCCGGAAGTATTTGCTGCGGTCAGCTCCGAAAAAGAAGGCGCCGGCATGGTGAAGACAGTTTCTAAGCAGATGCTGTCGCGGATGCGGCTGTTTTCGTTCTTGTTTTTCTTTGCCTCCTGTGTGGCGAAATACGCAGGATATTTCCTCGGCAAACGGTATAAGAAATTGCCGAAGAAGCTGGTGCGTTTCTGTACGGCCAGCGAATGGTGGTTTTCCCGTAAGGAAAGCGCCGAATGAAACTTAAAGGGAGTCATCCATGAACTTTTCATCTAAGATCACATTTGCCTTTTATGGTATCATCGTATACCTTTTGGGCATAGCCATATATCAGGTCATCCGTGACGCAAGCGCATGGTCGTTCATCCTGTTGGGTGTGGCCGCGCTGATCTGCTTCTGGCTTCTCGGATCGAAACTGATCTCGAAGAAGAAACAGACGGTATTGAGCCGGATCCAGGCTACCTTTCACCGCTTTTCGTTCCTGATCGAACAACTGGTGGCCCGCGATTTTAAAACCAAGTATAAGCGTTCGGTACTGGGCGTTTTCTGGAGCTTCTTAAACCCCTTGCTCATGATGGCAGTGCAGTATTTTGTTTTCGTCAACCTGATGAAACTGCGAAACATGGGCGGCGCAAATCCGATGCTCGATTATTACGCGGTCTACCTGCTGGTCGGTATCATTATCTTCAGCGGCTTCAATGATTGTTGTAACCAGGCGCTTCGTTCCATCGTTTATAATGCGTCTCTGATCACGAAGGTTTACGTTCCGAAGGTCATTTACCCGACGACGAAGGTCTTCAGTGCCGGCATCAACCTGGCGCTTTCGATCCTGCCGCTGTACATCATCGCTTTGATCAATGGATTGTGGCCGGATCTTTCGATCCTGCTCCTGCCGTTGGGCCTTCTGTTTATCCTGGTATTCACGATCGGCATGGGGTACCTGTTATCGTCATCCGTCGTATTCTTCCGTGACATCGAGTTTTTGTGGGGCGTTTTCTCCACCATGTGGATGTATGCGACGCCTATCATTTACGATATCGGTATTCTGCCGAACATCATTCAGAAACTGATGATGTTCAACCCGCTGTATCATTACATCGATTTCGTGCGTTACATCGTCATCCTTCGTCAGGTCCCGAGTGCGCAGGAGACATTGATCTGCGCCGCTTTCTCGCTGGGAATGTTTGCAATCGGATTGACCGTATTTAAGAAGACCGAAGATAAGTTTATTTTTTACATATAATCGTCGGCCGAAAGGCTGCGACCGGAGTTTGTTATGGACCAGGGTATTATGAAAGAAGATATGATACGCGTGGAAAATGTTTCCATGCACTTTCGCCTGATGAATGACCGCATCAGCAGCATCAAAGAGATGATGACGGCGCTGGCGCGAAGAAAGGTGAAATTCAAAGAATTCCACGCGTTGGAAGATGTGAGTTTCACGGTGTACCGCGGCGATGTCGTCGGGATCATCGGCCACAATGGCGCGGGTAAAAGTACACTGTTGAAGATCATTTCCGGGATCATGAAACCGTCGAAAGGAAAGGTTTGGCGCGGGGCCAATATCGTCCCCATGCTGGAACTCGGTTCCGGTTTCGACAACGATCTGTCGGGACACGAAAATATCTACCTGAACGGAGCCATCCTCGGCTATTCGAAGGAATTCCTGCAGTCGAAATACGACGAGATCGTCGCGTATTCCGAGCTGGAGCCGTTCATTCATACGCCGCTTCGGAATTATTCCTCCGGTATGTTGATGCGACTCGCATTTTCCATCGCGACCGTCGTAGAGCCGGAGATCCTGATCGTCGATGAGGTCCTGGCCGTCGGCGACGAACGCTTCCAGGAGAAGAGTAAGAAGCGCATGATGGAGCTGATGAGCGGCGGCACCACGGTGCTGTTCGTTTCTCATAATATCGAACAGATCCGCGAGATGTGTAATCGCGTCGTATGGCTGGATCACGGACAGGTCCGCATGATCGGCGACGCCGATGAAGTCTGCGATGCATATCGCGAACAGTTTTTGGAACAATAAAGGAGAAGCCGGTTTTCGGCAAAGAGTATGAAGAAAGTTACGATCGTTATTCCGAACTACAACGGATATCAGTTTTTGGAAACCTGTATGAATTCTCTGCGGGCGCAGACCTGTCAGGACTTTGAGGTCCTGGTCGTGGACAATGCTTCCGTGGATGAGAGCGTGCCGTACCTGAGGGAGCATTTCCCCGAGGTACGTGTGGATGTTATGGAGACGAACTTAGGCTTCGCCGGCGGCGTGAATTACGGTATCAAGCAGTGCAAAACACCGTACGTCATCCTGCTGAATAATGATACGGAGTCGGATCCGCATTACGTCGAGGAGATGATCAAGGCGATCGAGAAAGATGAGCGCATCTTCTCCGTCAGCAGCAGCATGATCAGCTTTTATAAGCGGAATCTCATGGATGACGCCGGCGACCTCTATACGATGTTTGGCTGGGCCGTTCAGCGCGGCATTCACCAGCCGGTGGAGGCCTACCGTAAGCCGAAGCGTGTTTTTTCCGCCTGTGCGGGCGCGGCGATCTACCGTCGTGCATTGTTCGACGAGATTGGTATCTTCGATGAGATGCATTTCGCATATCTCGAAGACATTGACCTCGGTTTCCGGGCGAATATCAAGGGATATCGAAACACGTATGCGCCGAAAGCGATCGTTTATCACGTCGGAAGCGGTACGAGCGGCTCGAAATATAATCCGTTTAAGGTGCGCCTGACTGCGCGCAACAGCCTGTACCTGCACTATAAGAACCTTCCGAATCTGCTTTTGCTTCTGAATGCGCCGATCTTCCTGCTCGGTTATATCATCAAGATCTGCTTCTTTGCGAGCATGGGCCTGGGTAAGGAATACCTGAGCGGCCTGAAAGAGGGCCTGAAGACGTTCCGCAAGTGCAAACGCGTGAAGTACGAGCGGAAGAATTTTAAAAACTATCTGGATATCGAGATGCAGATGTTCTTCGGAACCTTCGCTTACACGATCGAGTTTTTAGAGAGACGTGTATTCAACAAAGAAGAGAAATGAGTGGAAAATGTTTTGAGGTGATTCATTGTGAAGAATGACAAACGAAGTGCAGTCAGTCTGATCTATTTATTATTTGACCTGCTCGTTCTGGTCGGGGTCTACTGGCTGACGTATTGGTTAAAACTGGTCCTGTTGGATCATTCCAGCACACCTGAGTTATTACAGTTGTATATGCAATGTATGGCGCTTGTATTTCCGGTCTTTTTGATCAGTTATATGTTCGTCAGCATGTACAGCAATACGCGCACACAGTCGAAAGGCGCGCTTTTATTCCGGATCACTGAGGGCAATGTCATGGGGATGCTCATCCTTACCATGTTCTTGTTCTTCGTGAAGATCGAAGATTTTTCGCGTCTGTTCCTCCTGTATTTCGCGATCTTGCAGATCTTTTTCATGTTCATTGAACGTCAGATCACCGGTAAGATCATTGACCGCATCTTCTCGAAGGATAAGTATCAGAGTCATGTGGTGATCGTCGGCTACAGCCAGACGGCGAAGGCGTACATTGACCGCGTTCTCGCGAACCCCCAGTGGGGCTATCATGTCGTCGGGATTCTGGATGATGAGAAGGAGATCGGCCATGCGTATAAGGACATCGCTGTGATCGGATCCACGTCGGATCTGCAGCCGCTGTTGGAGAAGAATGAGACGGACGAGATCGTCATTTGCCTGAAGCTGACCGAGCACAGCAAACTGAAGACAGTGGTCAATACATGCGAGAAGTCCGGCGTTCATACAAAGTTCATCCCGGATTACATGAATGTCCTGCCGACGCAGCCGTTCACCGAGGATATGCAGGGCCTGCCGGTCGTAAACATCCGCTACGTGCCGCTGATGAGCTTCGGAAACGCAGCAATCAAGCGTGCCATGGACATATTCGGAAGTTTGTTTGCGATCATTCTGTTTTCCCCGATCATGCTGATCGTGGCCATCCTGGTAAAGACAACGTCGAAGGGCGGCGTGATCTTTAAGCAGGAGCGTGTCGGTAAGCACAACCGTCCGTTTAAAATGTATAAATTCCGCTCGATGGTCGTACAGACCGATGAGAGTGAGAAGGATAAGTGGACTACGAAAAATGACGCGCGTGTTACGAAGGTCGGCGCGTTTATTCGTAAGACCAGCATCGACGAACTGCCGCAGTTCTTCAACGTGCTGAAGGGCGACATGAGTCTCATCGGACCGCGCCCCGAGCGGCCGTTCTTCGTCGAGAAGTTTAAAGAAGAGATCCCGCGTTACATGGTAAAGCACCAGGTGCGCCCCGGCATCACCGGCTGGGCCCAGGTGAACGGCTGGCGCGGCGACACATCGATTTCGGAACGCATTGCCTGTGACCTGTATTACATCGAGCACTGGTCACTCAAACTGGACATCAAGATCCTGTTCTTGACGTTCTTTAAGGGATTTGTTAACAAGAATGCCTATTGAATGATACAAGGCTCGAAAAGTACCGAACGGACGCTGGCGTCCGGTTCGGACCTTGAGAGCCGAACAAACATGAGCCATACCGATTTCCGAAGGAAAGCGGATCGTATGGCGAATGATTGTAGGATTTCGAGAGTGCGAAGCACGGAGAA
>JAFYGB010000056.1 GCA_017543445.1 Lachnospiraceae bacterium
GCATAGAAGAATTGAAAGAATTCTGTTCCTCTGAAATCGCAAACAGCCTGCATACCGGCACATTCCATTTCGACACAAATGGCGCCCTGCTCTTTTCTACGGTTTACTTTTTCTCGGGTTTCGCGATAGCAGGCATCCGTGGTCCATGTCACACCTTCAACGTAAGGATATCCGCACTCGGTCAAAACCATCTTGAAAATATCCCTATACTTCTTGTTAACTTCTATCATGTCGCCAGGCGCAGCGTAATGAAAGCTCGTTCCCTCATCCCTTAACGCAGCTGTAGGTATAATAATGCCGCAGTCTTCAATGGTCTTATCGAGGACTCCACAGTTGCCCAGCAGTATGAGACGCTTACTTCCCATGGCCATTAACTCCTCATACTGCGCAACACATATCGGTTCCCCGACCAGTGAATGATACAGTGCAAATCGTTTCCCTTTATATTCAACTTCATATACCGGATTAAGGCCCGTGGCAGAATGGATCTCCGTGATCTTCTTAGCATCGAACGTCGCCAGAACACTGTCGAACAGTTTCCATGAAAAGCATGATATCGTTACTTCCGGAAAATTCTCTATTTTCTCCACGCACATATCCGGATTAATTATTGCGTTGGTTTCTCTTTCAAATTCTTCGAGCAGCATAGTAATCCCTCATAAATCACATTTTCTGTCACTTCGTATCATCGAATGCCATACTTTGTCACAGATCCCATGGACCTATACTATAAAAGTGGACACGAATAGTAACTATGTATTACAATGAAGTAGACACGAAAAGGAGGTATCTACCATGTCCACAGACAAACGTTCCGCAAGGTATGACGAAGAGTTCAAACGGACCATCGTCAACCTCTACCAAAACGGCGGCAAAACCCAGGAAGCTCTCTGCAAAGAATACGGCATTTCCCTTACCAGTCTTTCCCGCTGGATCAAACAGTATTCCACCGTCAAAACCGACGAAGGCGAGATCCTGACCGCCAAGCAGGTCAAAGACCTGCAGAAACGCAATGCTCAGCTGGAGGAGGAACTCCTCATCCTAAAAAAAGCGATTGCCATCTTCACGCCACACTCAAGCAACGACTAGAAGCCGTCCACAAGCTTCGTTTCCAACACGATATTAAAATCCTGTGCAGAGTCCTTGAGGTCAACCGAAGCACCTACTACAAACATTTTAACTCAAAGCCGGCAGATCGTACAAAAGAAAATCAGGAAATCGCCAAGATGATCCTTCGCATCTATGCCGATTACGACAAACGTTTGGGTGCCTACAAGATCACTTATGTCCTCCGGCGTGATTATGGCATTAACATCAGTGTCGGCCGAGTGTACCGACTGATGAAGACCCTTCAGCTCCCACGGATGTCCACGGATAAACCCTTCCGCAACTACCGCCATAAGGACAACGGTGTATGCACAAACCACCTTCAGCAGGCGTTCAACCAGCCCGCTCCCAACATCGTCTGGGTCAGCGACTTTACTTATATCAAAGTCGCGGGAAAGTGGTATTACCTGTGTGTCGTCATGGATCTGTTCTCTCGCAAGATCATTGCTTGGAACATCTCCGGAAGGCCGGATGTCGACCTGGTAAAACAGGCGTTCCGCAAAGCCTATGAACGAAGAAAACGTCCTGAAGGCCTTATGTTCCATTCTGACAGGGGAAGCCAGTACACTGCCTTCTCTTTCAGAAAGCTACTCGATTCACTCAGCGTGGTCCAGTCCTTCTCTAAGAAGGGATACCCTTTTGACAACGCCTGCTGCGAATGCTTCTTCAAATACCTCAAGAGGGAAGAAACAAACCGCCGAACCTATCACTCTTTGGAGGAGCTTAAGCTCTCCGTCTTCGATTACATTGAAGGATACTACAACTCAAGTAGGCCTCATAGCTCTCTTGGGATGTTGACACCCAACCAAAAGGAAGAACTCTTCTGGAATCAGGCTTAGTGCCTGGTTTCCGGAGATCGTTTTCACAAATCGTGTCCACTTACTTGACTATAGTTCAACCATATACTGCAAAGCCTACAACTTTCTCTCCATCCTTCGCAACCAGAGTATTCTCCGGGAAATTTCGCGCTCGCGCCGTCGTCGCCTCCACAGTCATCGTATCAAGATATCGGTCACATACGATACCTCTGTAGGCTTCCTGCCATGCAGTACAATGCACGTACCCTCTCCCGCACAACTCCTCATCCGTTTCAGCCAGTTTAATGCATATTGAATCTTTCTTTTCTTCCATAATAGTCCTCCGAAACACCAGGTATTACTAAACCGGTACAATATGACCTATCACAATTTCAATAGATTCATCACGATCGCGGTCATGATATCCTTTTCCTTAGGATCCGATTCCGCAATCATAAGCGTTAAAGCAACTAATGCTCCGTCACTGATTACCTTCTGTCCATTCCGAAACAATGCGTTGTTACGGTTCAGAAATTCCAGAAACAGGGATGCGGCAATTCGCTTACAACCATCTGCAAAAGGATGGTCTTTGATCATAAAATAGAGAAGGTTCGCCGCTTTCTCCTCCAGTGAAGGATAAACTTCCCCTCCAAAAACATCCTGATATACCGCAGCCAGGATGCCTTCAACCTTGCCTTTTTCTTTCTCGACGCCGAACACGTCCGACTTGAAGGTGTCTTCCATATGGTTTATCATTTTCCGACAATCCTCATACGTCAGTCGATATACTGGCGCAGCTCCAGTCGGTTTTTCAAGAGATTGGTGATCGTACTGATCAAGCAGAGAAAGTGCACTTGTGTACAGATTTACCGCCTTCAGGACATCATCCTGCTCCACATTAAGCGTGTTCGCGATCATCTTCGATTGGATCTCGACGGTCTTCTGCAATGCAGTGAGGCGTCTTTCATTGAGGGCGTAACCATTCATGATATATTGTTTCAGCACGGAGTTTGCCCATTTTCTGAAAGCTATGCCTCTTCGGGAATTCACTCGATATCCGACGGAAAGAATCATATCCAAGTTATATATCTTAGGTTTACGGCCTCCGGAACTTTTGTCGGAAAAACCGACAGAAGTCTCATCCAACTCTCCTGTAGACAGAATATTATTGATATGTTCGCTCACTGTAGCATGCGTAACATCAAATAAGTCTTCCATTTGTTTTTGTGTAAGCCATACGGTTTCGCTCTCAGGGCTCACTTGGACTTCTATGTTTTTCTCTCCATCGGTAAACAATACTATTTCGTTGTTCATAATTCCTCCCTCCTCTCCTATACACCATTTATATTATTCTATCGTTGACACTCCTTGTCAAATTACAGTTCAGCTATCATTCTTACTTTTAATGGCCTTTTCGTCAAAAACTCTGCGTTTTCATCCATAACCGTTCTCGGATGCTGATAAACATCAACGCCAACTACAATCGGTTCATCTATTACATATAGATATCCCTTTTCTGTTCCGTTATGGTAAATCGTTCCGTTGTCGTCATAACTCAATCGGTCAGGTTGATGAGAAAATGCCTCGGCAAGTTCTCTCCACTGGGTGATAGTACTGCCTTCTCTCAGTTCAGAAAATACCACGTTCGAGCCATGATACCATATTCCATTCGGATCAATCTTTAGTTCCATTGTTAAAGTCTCCTTTATAAATTTTCCTTCGTAGTTATATGCAGCTAAGAAATTTATACGTCTTCCGAACCAACTATGAGACCCACTGAATTTCTTCTTTTTCCAACGTAATGCCATCTTCATTGACCCTGATATCGTAGGAATACCCTCTCCCATATCGGGGACCGTAGGTCATATCTACAAAGGCCTTCATCCTATCCAGATCCCAGAAAAATCTCCCACTGGCACACTCATAATACATGCCGGATACTTTCATATTGTTCTTAATGGAAGATCCTTCTGGCATAGGTCTCAATACATTATCCTTGTACAACCAGGCTTTTACAAATGTTCGTTTGTAAAAATGTTCAGTTCTTCGTACCGCATCAAACATTTGCAAAAACATATACTGGAAAGGAACTCCCCACCTAACATCTGGTTTCTCTTTTACCAGTTCAGCATGTCCTGCCAATACCTTCTCATATAGTTCTATACATTTTTGTATAAGCGTTTTTTCAAGAACCTCTTTGTCAATCATTCGGCCCCCCTCTTCTCATGTAATAAGCCTGTATTTTCAATTTTTTGGTCATCAAACCACTCATTTCCCCTGAAGGAGACTATTGTATTTCCATACTCACTCCAAAACACCCTCAAATTCCTTGGAGCGCATCTTGCAGCTGCCGTCCAGTTTTTCAAACTCCCCATATCCGACAAAATGAAGACCACACTTCTCGATCACATGGCCGGATGCTTCATTGGGCTCCACATGGCTACAGCAAAACCGTGTTATTCCGAAAGTATCTCTCGCAAAATCAATCATTGCTTTTGCAGCTTCCGTCGCATACCCCACGCCCCAGCAATCATGTCTGAGGTTATAGCCAAAGCCCCAGAAGCCTTCCTTCTTATGGGGTCCGATACTTCCGCTGCCGATCAGTTCTCCGTCGGATAACCGGACAAACCCAAAGTGATACTCTCCGTCAAAGGTTTCAATCGAGCGAAGCCATTCGACCAGTTTCTCCCGGTCCGTATAGGTCGGATAAACCATATATCTCGCAACGCGTTCATCGCTGACCCACTTCCACACAGCATCCACATCTTCAACTGTCATGGGTCGAAGAAGCAAACGTTCCGTCCTGATCTCATACTCGTGCGCTCTCACTTTACTATCCTCTCCTACCTATTCACTCAGTCTTTTCAAATATTGGCGGATCGTTTCCCTGACGTGTTCCGGATCGTCTTCCATTCCCTGATGTATCCAAAGGGCGATCACATTCCAGACTGCACCGATATTCAGCGCGATCAAATATTCAGAATCAAGGCCATCGAAAAGCCCCACAAAAGGATTGGTTTCGCTTACACTCCCCGTCTTATGCAGGCCGATATACTCGTTCATACACTGCAGGACAATGTGTAACATATCATTTCTGTCCAAAAGAATCAGCAGATCTTTATTCTGAACGGCAAATGTGAAAATGGTCGTAAGAACATCTCCACTGCCGGCATCAACCACACGAAAGTAGTCGCGAAGTTTCGTCCTGACCAAAGACAGGAGAACATCCTCTTTCGATTCATAGTTTCTGTAGAATGTCTTCTTCGCCAGCTTCGACTCAAGCAGAATTTGCTTTACCGTGATCTCATCATACGGGACCGCACTCATCAGTGCGAGCAGTGCTTCCGTGATCTCCCTTTGGGATCTTATAGCTGAGGGATTATCCGATACAAACATATGGCTCCTTTATCTGACACCTTTTCACAAAATGGTGTCTCTTTGTCTTTAGGTATTTACTTCCTAATCATCCGATAATATGATTATATCACAAGTGACACCATAGTGCCACTTTTTTATAGGAGGTTCATATGAGAGAATATCTTTTACTTTTGCCTATTGTTTTTATTGTTCACGACATGGAAGAGATCGTGGGATTCGGTTGGTTTTTCCGAAATAACCCTCAACTGTTCGACCGTTATCCAAAGGTGTTGAATATGTATCGCAGCCTGAAAGAAATGGCCTGGAAGCTGGGCGTGTATGAAGAGTTTATCCCTTTCTTCGGAGTCAGCCTTCTGGCATACTATTTCCCAAGCAACATTCTCAATTCCATTTGGTACGGTTTCTTTCTGGCGCTCGTAGGACACTTTTTCGTTCATATCGGAATGTCAATAAAGATCCGAAAATATATCCCTTCGCTCATTACCAGTGTAGTCGGTATTCCGGTAAGCACCGTAATTCTGTATAAATGCGCTCGGATAATGACCTTTGACGCCAAAACGGTGTCCTTTATCATCGTCGGAACCCTGCTGATGATCGGTAACTTCTGTTTCCTGAGATGGGGAATGACTTTCCTGAGCAAAAAACTGGAATTCAAGAATGAGCCTGGCTTCTATACAGGAGACTAGGAATGATGCGCTAGTCAGTCCTCCACTCGAATGATATTGTTATCTTTTATTTCGTCGGATTTATCAAAATCACTGCTGTATTCTCTGGAATGGTTGATCTCGATAAAACACAGGTTCTCATAGTCATATCCCCAGTGAGGGATCAGAAACCAGCGGTTCATAAGCCCAGTATACTCTTTGACTTTTTTTCTGAAGAATTCTTCGGGGAAGGCATACTTAATGTTCCGAAGGTACCTTTCAAATCCAGGCAGTCTGGCATCTTCGATGGCATCATAATCGTAATGTCTGTGTTCGATATAGTACCATTGCCCGTTTTCCGCATGATCTCGGTACCAACGCCAGGCCCTGGATTTGTCAGCCTTACCTACAAAATTGCAGATAACATTCAACTGCCACCATTTCAGATCCTCCTCATCCTTCGCCACATAGCGAACCGTATCAGGATCGCCGCGCTCTCCTTCCGACATCACTTTAAGGCCATCCAGATAGAGTCCGCCGAAGCAGTCAAGCGATTCATTTCTGCAGTCTTCCGGCAGATGTTCTCTGATCCATTTTTCATCAAGTTTCATTCGGTTTCTCCGTCTCGTTGCTATTTGTTATCCAGTATTTCTATCCTCGATCATCAAAAATCAAAAATGATCAATGTCCCGTACTTTTCAGAGTGTCTTACAGCCTGCCATAGTATGGAAAATGCAAACTTAGCAAGGGATACCATGTTGTAACTCTCGACCGGTTCCGTGAATTGAACTTTTTTGTCAACTCCCAAAAGGCCCTCTGTTGGGTAACCCTCCTCTTCTCCCCATTTGATAATGGTCTCTTCATCCGCTTTCCACTCGATCGCGTTGATCTGTTCCAATTCATTCTTCAACTGCCCGACAGTCGCAAAATTCTGTTCCTGGCCCGTCGGAAGATAGTATTTGAACATGAAAACATCATCAAACGGAAGCCACCAGCCATCTCCATTGATCAGGGATATAGAAGGGTATTTATTTACAAACTCCTCATAGATCTTATCTTTGAACAGGTCATAATCCTGATATTATACCCGCAATCCATTCTCCCGAACTCATACAACGATTTCCAATCTGTCGGGCTCTACATGGCAGGGCAAGAACCATATTTCTACGCCTGCTTCCTTCGCCAGATCAAAGGCTTCACCGAACTCCGGATGCATTTTCCGGTATGGTCTCCGAAGGAACGTTGCTTTTGTAATGTTATCGTATATCATTTCTCTCCTGACGGGTTCGTTCTCATGTTTTCCTCTAACACAATAGTGATTCCAACAACACCGTATTCCTTCTGTTTTTCTTTCGAATAATATGCGTCCATATCATCCGGCGACGCTGAGGCGATGTCCTCTTCCGTGTAACCGCACTTCAATAACGGCAGGTTTCTGTACAACTCCTCAAATGAATCAAAAACGGACAAGGCAAGCACCCTCACTGAGAGGTGCTCACCATTTTCCGTGTTTGTAAACAGGATCGTATCTCCGACCTGTATTTTTCTTCTCTTTTCGTCATATAACCGGAGTTCGATCGTCTTGCTACCGCTTTGGATCATCGCAAACGGTTCCGGTTGCAGCTGCATCTCATGCGTCACATGTTTATCCTCATGTTCGTCCAAATAGAACACGATTCTTTTCTGGCCGCCATCCTGGCAAACGATCGTTCCGCCCATCGCCAGATAAAAAGCAATCGCATTTTCATTTCGGTCATTTACCGCCAGGACGAACCGGTCAACCCCTTTTTGTCGAACTTCATCCCTCGCGATCTCGAGAAACTTCCGCCCGATCCTCTGGCGCTGAAAGTCTTTTCTTATGTACAGAAGCGCCACTTCCTGCTCATATTCCTCATAGAGTTTATATGGTCTTCCGACCGTCATCAGTCCGATCGTTTCACCGTTACTCTCAGCTAAGAAGAGTTCTATGTCCTGTCGCTCAACAAAGGACCGGAAGATACTTTCGTTCTTATCCACGTCATAGCCGTCCAGTTTTTCCTGCGGGTAAATCCCCGTATACGTGGTGAGCCATACATCACGTTTCAATTTGGAAAGATTACGACAATCCTCGACTGCAGCCTTTCTGAAAATGATATCTTTCATCTGTAATCACCTTATATACTTCTCATCCGGTTTGTATTCGTCACTTACAAAGCGCTCCACCGTTCTCAACCAAGCATTTCCCGAAGGAGGCCCTCATACTCTTTATCCAAGGGATATGCCGCAGAAAAACGAATATCCACATCGGAATATGGAGATGCAGTCCCCTTTTGAAACGAACCGCATAGCCAGATGTGTATCTCGTTTTCCGTGGCAAATTCTGCCACATACCGAATGTACTTCTCTTAGTTCAACATTGCCCCCTCAACTCACAAAATAGGCCTTTTGGAAATATCCAATATGATTCGATTCTGCATACCTAGCCTTTCGAAAAACTCCCAACTGCCTGTTTGGCAAACGGAATGCATCTTATATATCCTTCGGTGTTATCTCCGACTTCAAGAGCTGGATTGCCTGTTCATCTTCCGCGATCAAAATCCTATTCATGTGACACCTCCGCTATGCCCATCATAAAACCATACTGTATCTTTTTTGTATCTTAACGCTCGAAATACATCATTGGGCCAATGTACCGAAGGCGGCAACCGCCTCATCGATCGTCATCACGCCGGTTCCGACCCGATAACCCGCCTGCCGCACCTGAATGACCGCGTCATCCGTCAAACCGAATTCTTCCGGCGACAGGATGCGGGATGTCGGAACGCTTCCGAACGCAGCGTACATGCTGTTGAACGACAGATCTTTCGTCGGCGACATCAGCCCCTTGATCTGCGCCATCTCATTCAATTCCTGCGACGTGATCAGGAAGCGCATGAATTCATTTGCCATGTCCAGATTCTTACTGTTTTTATTGACCGAGAACTGCAGGTTCGGCAGATCCAGGAAGTTCGCGCCCTCCTCTGACAAAGGAACCGGAACGAACGTATACTTAAAAGGGCGGGCAATGAATGCCTCCGAACGACTCTCGCGTTTCTTCGTTCCCGAAACGGTATCGCCGGTGCAGGTCATCATGGGAACATCTCCTTCAAAGAAGCGAAGGATCACGGCGTCGTAGTTATTTGCGATCTCTGCGCAGGCATCCAGATCCACACAGCCGTCTTTTAGGAATTGTGTGATCTTCTCCAGAGCAGGGCGCATATATTCGCCGGCGGACGGTTCCAGGGCGTTGAGTTTTTTCACTGCCTCTGCGTCATTTGCGACCAAATTGGCGAAGTACGGATAGACCAGCAACGTGATCAAAGAAGTCGTCTCGGATTTGGAATAGCCCATCATCGGATTGGCGTAGCCCTTTTTACGAAACGCGTCACATACGCTCACCAGTTCCTGATAGGTCGTGGGAATGCTCAGCCCCTCTTTTTCGAAGAGGTCATTATTCACGAGCATGCCATACGTGTTCGAGAAGACCGGGACCATCGGAAGCGTACCATCGCCCGTCTTCAAAACGATATTGCTACGGATACAATCAAGGTCCAGGCCCAGCGCAGGATCCGCCAGGTTCTCCGCATGGTCGATCGACGATCTGTACTGCTCGCGGCCGTACATCCAGGAATAGTTGACATAGATGTCCGGAGCATCGTTTCCGTTCAGGACCATGCCGATCATGTTGTTATAGTCATCGACCTTCGTAAACGTCAGTTCCACGTTGGGATAATGCTCGTTAAAACGGTTAAATTCAGCCTCCAGAGCCTCAAAATTATCGTAACCGCCGGCAACCACGATCTGGCTTCGGGTTGAAGTATCCAGCGTGGGCTTAAACCCCTGCCCCTCTTTTTCTCCCGGCTTCTTTCCTCCACATGCGGTAAGGCTCAGAAGCATGACCAACGTCAGAAATACACACACCATCCTCTTCATAAATTCATCCCCTTCTTTCTCGGATCCTTCGGATCTCCTTAATGACCAGCTTGATATCTACAGGCTTTGCAATATGGCCATTCATTCCTGCGTTCAGACATTCCGTGACATTCTCGGAAAATGCATCGGCTGTCATCGCAACGATCGGAATAGACGATACCCCGGGATCCTCTAAACTGCGGATCGCCCTGGTCGCATCGAGTCCGTTCATCTCCGGCATCTGCACGTCCATGAAGATAAGTTGATACTGATCTTCGGTTGCCGTGCGCATAATGTCCAAACATACCCTTCCGTTCTCCGCGCGGTCGGCGGTGATCCCGAACATGGCCAGCATGGCGGAAATGATCTCCCAGTTGATATCATTGTCCTCGGCCACAAGGATACGCATTCCGTGCAGATCGGAATAATCTTCTTCCGGCTCCTGGGATCTGGACTCTCTTCCCATAAGAGCGT
The DNA here is from genome assembly GCA_017543445.1 of Lachnospiraceae bacterium. Classification (GTDB taxonomy): domain Bacteria; phylum Bacillota; class Clostridia; order Lachnospirales; family Lachnospiraceae; genus UBA1201. The sequence goes on from JAFYGB010000056.1 coordinate 10,331, forward strand.
TGAGCTTATCGTAGAGCGTGGAGCGAAACAGTGGTTTGCTGACGAAGCCGTTCGCGCCCGCCTCTTTTGCTTTTTCTTCCACATCCGACCAGTCATAGGCGGAAATAAGCAGGATCGGGATATCGGGGCCGATTTCTGCGCGGATCTGTTTGATGATCTCAACGCCATCCATCTCCGGCATTTTCCAGTCTACGATGACAACATCGTAATCCCGTCCGGAGTGGTGTCTGTGCTCGATCATGCCGAGCGCCTCCACTCCGCTTCGCGCCTGCTCCGCAGTAGCGCCCAGCGAAGAAATGGAATCCACCGCGGTCTGAAGCACGGTCTCATCATCATCCACGACCAGGATGTCCATGGGATCCAGCTGCATATCGTCCCGCTGCCGGTCAGCCACGGGAATGTCCAGAACGACCGTAAAGGTAGTTCCCTTCCCCGGCTCGCTCTGGCAATCGATCGTTCCGCCGAACAGTTCGACCATCTGCTTCGTAATGGCCAGGCCCAGGCCGGTCCCCTGAATACTGTTTACACGGCTGTCGACCTGACGCGAGAACGGCTGATACATGGTCTGCATGTATTCCTCACTCATGCCGATGCCTGTATCGGCCACCACATAGGTCATCTTTATGCAGCCGGGTACGGAACTTTCCTCCTCGCGCATATCTACGCAGACGCTCCCGCCGGGTTCCGTGTATTTGATGGCATTGGAAAGGATGTTGATAAATATCTGGTTGAGCCGAAGCTGGTCGGCATACAGATACTCCTTCTCCATCCGGTTGATATGAAAACTGAATTCGATATTCTTTTCTTTGATCATCGGCTGCGAGATATTGATCAGGTTCTCGACCGTGTCCACAATGGAAAATGTCAGAGGACTCAAGGTCAGTTTTCCGCTCTCCACCTTCGATATGTCCAGGATATCATTGATCAACGTCAGCAAATGATTGCTTGCAAGACCGATCTTCCGAAGGTTTTCCTTCGTTAACTCCGGATCTCCGAGGTTCTTCTCGGTGATCGTCGTCAAGCCCGTGATGGCGTTCATGGGCGTACGGATATCATGGGACATCGTAGAAAGAAAATCCGTCTTCGCTTTATTCGCCGATTCCGCCTCCTTCGCTATGATCTGGAAACGTTTGTTCAAATACAGCATGTGGATCAGGTCACAGATAAACAACAGCATCAGGCCGGCAGAAACGACAACGACCAACAGCATGTTTTCAATGTCCACATGAAGATCCTTCGCCGGGACGAAGCCCAGCATGGTCCATCCGGCCGATGCCGAGACAGGCGTATAGGCCAGGATGCACTCCTGCCCATGCGAATCCGTCATCGAAATGGAACCGGTCGAGGTAGTGATCCGGTCGAACAATTCCTTCGAGGACACCGGGTCCGAAGAATTATACGATTTGTAAAATTCAAAAAAATCAGAGTTTTTAAAACTGTATCCTTTGAGGATATAATCACCGTCGCTGTCGATCATGGAGAGTTCCGCATTCACGAACTCTTCCTGCGGGAACACCCATTTCTGCTCCAGTTCCGAGATCGGGATCACGCGCAGAAGGATCGCGGCTTTCATTGTCCCGTCTTTCGTATCCTTCAGCATGACCTTATTGCAGAAAGCCAGGGATTGCTCCCCATTCATCGGGTTGGTATAGGCGCGGGATACATTGATCGACTTTCCGATGTCGTCGATCCAGTTCACATCCTCCAAAAGATCCAGGCGTGTATAGGAGGCCGCGTAATCGTCGGTCGTGCCCTGTTTCGGACGTGTAGAGAGGCCTGTGAGTGTGTCGACAAAGATCAGATGCGCCGAAGCCTTCGGCAGTGCATGCGAAACACGGATGTATTCGGTCGCCTCTTCTATCGTCATGCTCTTATTGTTGATATAGTGCGCCCATACATCGCAGACTCTCTGCTCACCTTCCAGGTAATTCTCTGTCACTCGTTCCAATGTGACCGTGGTGTTTTCGAAGTGTTCGATCTGCCTCTTGTAAGACTCCTTACTTTCGTGCCCGGAGTAGATCACAACGAAGCTCAATATGGAGGCAATAATGATCACATTGACCAGAATAATAACGATCTTTCTCATGTCCTTTAGTCTCCTAAAAGGCCGGCTCATAATCTCCGGCAATCACATTCCTTAAAGTACTCCAGCAGCATTTCCTGTGAGACAGGGATGTCCTGGCCTTCCAGTTCCCGATAGATCCTATCCGTCAGGTTCAGGAGGGCATTGACCAGTTCCTCTTTGCTTTCACCGGTGACGAACGTGCTTCGTATCGCGTTCTTTTCTTTCTCCGGCAGTCGGTCGAGTTCGCGGTTCACCGCGCTCTCCAGGCGATAACGGTCGCCGATCAGGTCTAGATACTGTCTGCGTACGAACTCCAATTCACCCATCGCACGGAAGGTGTTTCCGCGGTAAATGGCAACGGCCGCGTGCATCAATCGTGCCCAGAAACTGTCAACGATCGTCTCGATATCTTTCTTCGTTTTATTCCCGAAGATGTTGTCGTCCATCCACTCCCGGGAGCGGATCATTTTCTCTTCCACTACGCCGGAATGATCGAACAGAACCTTAAATGCCGGCTTCCAAGCCGCAGCGCCTTCATATCCTCCGAAGCCCAGATCGATCTCCAGCAGATTTTCCAAAACGTAGCATTGAAGCCTTCTCTCCGGCATTTGCTTGAAGTAGGTCAGTGCATATCTCGCTGTGATCTTCTGATTCATATACTCCATAACTTCGGGCATAGACTCGTTCTTATCCAGGGCAATGACAAAATCCAGGTCCGATTTTTCGTCGTGATACCCCTTTGCGCCGGAACCCACCTGACACAGGGCAATGATCTTCTCGCATTCTTTTGTTATGGACAAGATGTACTCAAAAACTTCCTGTCGGTCCGCAGCACTGAAAATCCTGCGCATACTCCACCTCCCATTTTCCGTTTATTCACCGAAGTATTTCTCGTAATCCTCGATCGGTCTCCTCATATCGCCACCGATCTCGATCTTTAAGATGAGGTCGTCATCGAGTTTCCGCATGTAATAATATGCCTTACCGGTCTGTTCGATAAACTTATACTCCGTTTTGGTCCTTAAATATTCCGCTCCGCCGATGGTCACCGTTTCTGCGTCCCCGATCTCCAGGCTTACACCCTGCTCTTCACCGAGACGTCTCTGCAGGTTCATGTGGTCTTCCATGTATTCTTCCAAGGTATAATCCGAATCTCCGAGTGCGCCCTGTTTCCGGTTCAAGAATGTAAAGGTGATCGATATCCCTTCGCCCCAGAAGGCCGCGTCCGTAACGGTCGCGTTTTCACGTCTTTTATCCCTGGAATCCGTCATACTCATTGCGGACTCGTTCTCCATCTTCGCTTTCTCTTCCTCAGGGATCCAGGCAATTCCCGAGGGAATCTTAACTTTCAACCCTGCATATGCATTTGTGTAAACGCCATCCTCGAAAGAACCCTTTGTATAGTTGGTTCCGGCCATCGGATCGCCATCACCCGACTGGTCGAGCGTGCCTTCGTGCTCAAACCGGATAATGTAGATATGGCCGAACTCCTCGGATTCGACGATCTTGTTGTTCGCGCTGCACGTGATCGATGATCCGGTGTGCGAGTAGCCGGCCTTGTCTTTATAGAGGCCGCAGCAGTAACCCTTTTCCGCTGTGAGCAACGTCTCCATGGACTTCTCGTTGAGAAGTTTACCTCCGAAAAGCGCACGGTCGAACGCCACCATGTCTACAAGGTTCGAGTGGATACCACCGTCACCTCGTGCATTATTCGGGCAAATGGGATATCCATCCGCGTCACAGGCGCCATATTCCGCCAGTTCTTGATAGTTCTGCGGAACATAGGTCATGTCTCCGACCGCCATGGATGTCGTCGTCTTCATGCCACATTTATCGAAGATATTTTTCTGCACATAATCGCAGTACTTCATTTCGGAAATCTGCTCGATGATGAAGGCAAGCAAACGATAATTCGTATTGCTGTAAGCATACTGCATGCCGGGCAGGAATTTGAATGGTGCTTTGTATAATGCCTGCAGCAGTTCCTCATCCGTCGTCCGGTCCTGAAGGATGGACTGGATCCGCCGGTCCGCTGCCTCCGCTCCCGAAATGTTCCAGAACGGATCCGGATCGTTCAGATAATCCGGTATGCCGCTGTTCATATGGAGAAGGTTGTAGATGGTGATCCGTTTTCCGTACTCAAATTCCGGAAAATACCGATCCAGCGTGTCATTGATATCGATCTTTCCCTGTTCGGCGAGCTGCAGAATGCAGACAGCCGTGATGGTTTTGCTGCAGGATGCGATATCGAAGACCGTATTCTGCGAGACACGCGTGGTTCCGTCTTTCTCCACTGCATCCTCGCAGTACAGGTAGACGATCGCGTCATCGGTCGCGACCACCATCGTACCGGTGCAAATGTTGCCACCGTAGGACTCCAGAACCGACTTGTATTTCTCGTCCGTCGTGGACCAGGATGTTTCCCCGGCATTGATTTGGACCTTTTTCCATGTATCCTCAGCGCCCCGACTGCACGCGGCCAATGCGATGAGCATCGCGAAAGCCAGCAGAATGGTCAATGTTTTCTTCATTTCATTTCCCCCTGTGTTTATTGATCCCCTCTTGATCATCCTTTTAGAAATAATGCTCCATCAGACGCTCGACCCATTCAGGGACCGACGCATCCTTTTTATCATATACCGGATAGTATGGCTTGATATCCAACACAGGAGTTCCATCGATCGCATCGAGACCTTTTACAACGATCCTATCATCCGAAACCGATACGATCTCAACCGAGGTCATACCGATTTGATTCGGTCTGTCCTTCCCGCGTTGCGAGAAAATACCTACAAGCGGCATGTCTTCTCGGTTTTGCGGTCTCCGCTGAAGATGCTTCTCTTTTACATATTTCGCTTTATCCAGATAATACAAGATGATCACGTGAGAGAAATCTTCTAATCCCTTTAAGCCCGAGATGTACGATTCTTCCAGAACTATAGTCGAGGTATCCTCTCCCCACGCCACATCTTTTCGTTCCGTTACCTCGTTTCGAACATAACCGATCGGCTCCGTTACGATTTGCATACGGTTCTCCCCTCAAATATGGTTTTCCTTCTGTATCATGGTATCACACCATTCTTTTACTTTTCGTCCGACTTCCTCCCTGGACAGATCGTCGACCATCAGCCAATCTACATTATCCTTCTCACGAAACCACGCTCGTTTCAGCGGCATCATATGCGTTAAATGATGCTCGAAGAAGTTACGTGACCGGGTCGCATCGTTCTGCTTATGGCTTCGAAGTACCTCGTCAGAAGCATCCAGGAACAGGATTCGGTCCGGCATGCATTTGCGGACTTCCGCCAGTTCCTCTTTCAATGCATTTTCCACTTCCCAGTCGGCGCCGATACTCTTCGGATAATTCAGCGTATAGAATTCGATCTCCTCCGCGCCGAAATCCATGATGCTACAGGGATGCCGGATCGCCTTCTCATAGCGGACGACCTCCTTCCGCAGCCAGAGCTTCTGGATCTCCAGATAATCCTCGTAACGGTTCTTATCGAGGTTGCGACGTTTGATCTCTTCGATAACGTCTGTATTGATCTCATAACTGATATGAATATATGGCGCATGCTCCTGGATGTATCTCACCGCAGTCGTTTTTCCGACCGCCATGCACCCTTGTAATGACAGTATCATGATTTACTCCCCATCCAAATAGTTTACTTCCGAGTCGAGTTTGAAAGACTTCTGCATGCCCCCGGCCAGGAAGCGAACATTACCCGAATCCGGATAGACGATCACATCCGATGGGCTATAGGTGTCGATATCCAAATAGACCACGGGCGCATCCGACTCGTTCGTCAACCGGTGTCCTCCGTTCTCGTTCGGCGGGATCACGATCACGTCTCCTTCGTGGACCGTGACATCTCCCTTCGGTGTCTTCAGGACGGCCTCACCGGAAATGATATAAAAGGCTTCTTCCTTCCCGAAATGCTGATGATACGGGTAGTTACTCTTTCCCGGAAGCAGCGTGTAGAAATTCACGGTCAGCTGCCCTTCACCGTTTCTGTACGGCGAATATACCTCATTCTTCGAAAACTCATAGGATCGTTTATGCTCCCCGGCCGGATCGTAGATCTGGTTCAGGTTTTTAACCTCGTAGCCCGGGTCCTTTACATTCTTTATGATGATGTCTCGCATTTAATCTATCTCCTTTTTAACACCTACACCAGATAATTCAGCAATTCCAGCGGTTCCTCTGCCACCGGAAAATCTCCGATCGTCTCGCGCTTTTGCGGGAACCGGTTCGTGTACCATTTCGCCTGAAGCGCCGTCATCCCGGCGTTTTTCGCTCCCGGAAGCTCATCACTTCCACCGTCTCCCACGAAGAGACATTCTTCCGCCTTCACGCCCAATCGTCTCACTGCTTCCTCGTAGATCGGAAGGTCCGGCTTCTTCATGCCAACCTCGTAAGATAGGATCACCTCATCAAAAAATCGATACAGTTCCGACTCCCGAAGCACCTGAACTTCTTCCGACGAGCAGTTGCTTACGATTGCCGTTTTCAGCCCCCGTTCCCGTAGCGCATTGAGCATATCAAATACCTCGGGCAATATATGGTCGAAGCTCGCGGCTTTTGCAGCCATTCTTTTCTTGAGTACCAAGTCCAAGGTTTCGGCATCGATCTCTAAGCCCATCTTGCTTCCCGCATAGAGAAGCGATCCTTCAAAGTCGATCTTTCCGAGGTAGCGGTCCTCACCCTTCTCATTCCAGAACGGGTCGAAGCAGTCCTTATCAACGCCCAGATCCGCACACATTTTCCGCTTGGTATATTTCTCGTGCCCCCATTCTGTGATCAGCGTCTCAAACAAATCAAAGATAACAGCTTTGAAGCGAGGAGACTCTTTCATATTCCCTCTTTTCTTAAAATCCAGACGCACCAGCGCCTTCCCGTTGGGCAGGTCGTTTGATTCCTGCAGGAGCATATCATATCCGATCGCATGCATGGCAGAGGTTAGTTCCGCAGAGTTCATTTGATGATGGACTGCATCCAGCCCGTCAAAAGCATGGATGTACGGTGAGTCGGAAACCCAGTTTTTCTCGTCTGTATTAATCTGGATCACACAGGAAACGTACTCCGGAGATATCTTTCGGATCGCCTCCCGAAATGCTTCATATCCAATGTACTCGATCAGTAGATTCGCGATCACCAACTGCACCTGTGGCAGTCGGTCCGCCTCATGGACCAGATCCAGCCGAACACAATGCAGAACATCCCCGAGGTCCGCATACCGCTCCTCCACCTTTCGCAGATAGTCTTCATTGATATCCACACCATAGACGGTTTGATACTTCTCTCTCCAGACATGCTCCAGACCATTTCCACCGGCCACGCCCAAAACCATCGCACTACAAACCGGATAAGCCTCAAACTGCGACCTCATGATCGAATTCATCACCTGCAACTGCCTCACCGAATCCAGCCCCATATGATTTTCATAATCCTCCAGATCGATCTCCTCCCACGGGTTCTTCATAGACATATTTCCTCATTTTCATCGAAACAAACTACCACCTATAATATATCACAAAACAAGAAGTAAGTATATAAGAATATAGCCGGGAGGAAACCCACCTCCCGGCCACCAAAACTTCATAAAACGACGATCGCGGTTGCTTTTCCTTCCATCTCGATGCCTATCTACGTCACTGGCGACCACCAGAACTATGAAAAGCAACATGTTTGGTTGCCTCTGCATCCCATCCAGAGCCCGTCCAAGTCACTACCAACCACCAGAACAACAAAACGCCCTAGACCTGGTTGCTTTTTCTTCTGCCGGCGAAGCCGGATGCCGATAGCTACTATCCAATCACGTCTCGGCATGAGAGCGAGCTGATGAAAAACTCCATGAATAAGAAGCCGAACGAGGGGCAAAATCGGTTTCCGAGACCGATTTTGAGCTAGCTGAGTTCGTTTTCATCAAGAAAACGGACTCAGTCGACGCGGTACCCTCAAGTTCGACTTAGAGGCTTGCGACAGTTTTTTCACCGCGCAACGAACTGTCGAGGCGAAATTGCTGTGACTCGCCCGTATCCAAGCACCGCGCTGTCGGCGTTTCACGCCTTTACCAGCGCTCCACCATTCGCCGCTCTCGGTCCGCGTTGCGTCCCTTCACGGCTCATGGTGGGCGTTCGCCAGGTGTCGCAACCCGCTCATGCAAGCATGGCGGTTGCCGACATCTGGCTCACTGCTTGGATACCAAAAGTCCTGTCGTATCTTCCGGGTACGACAGGACTCATGGTGTAGAGAAAATGTTTGGTTTAGTATCATTAGGAAAATGCACAAGCTATATGCATCTTGAGTGACCTTTAAGAAAACATCTTAAACGTTTTCGTTCTTGATGTGATTAGAGTATAGCACATCTTTCGGATCGATTCAAGTACTTTTTTACGAAAATCTACGAAACTTTTATACTTTTTGGATATCTTTGACCGAGAAGCCTTCGATCAGCTTTCCTCGAACTACGATGCGTTCTACCATGGCGGTCTTCGGCTGCTCGATCGCTGTGATCAGGCGGCGGGCCGCCTCCTCGCCGAGTTTCTGCGTGTTCTGCTGCCAGGTCGTAAGTTTCGGGGTGAGGACTTCCGCCATGGCGGTTCCGTCGTAACCGATGATGGAAATGTCCTCTGGGATGGACAGACCGGCTTCGTGGATCGCCTTGATGCCGCCGAGGGCTGCAAAGTCATCCGGATACAGGATGCAGGTCGGGCGTTCCGAAAGCTCGAGCAGTTTCTTCGTTGCTTCGTAACTTCCATTTGTGTCCAGATAATCTGCCTCACGAACATAGGAGTCCGGGACTTCGATTCCGTAAGAATACAATGTTTTATAGAATGTCGCCAGACGCTCCTGGGTTACCGAAGATGCATAGCCGTGAATGTACGCGATCTTCTTATGGCCCTGGGAAATGGCGTATTTGGTTAGTTCACAGATGCCGTCCGCATTGTCCGAAAGGATCGTGGTACAGCTGTTGAATACGTGGTCAATGGTAACGACAGGAAGGGTCGAATTGATCAAGCGCAGAATCTCGGGATCTTCATAATTTACACATACGATCGCCACACCGTCAACGCCGCGGGATACGCAGTGCTCGTAATAAGGATCCTTCAGCTGGCGGCTGATGAACATGATATCGTAACCCGCTGCCTCTGCGACATTTCGCAGGCTCTCGAGCACATGATTGAAATAATGATGCTTCAGACCGGTATGTGCCTCGTCGACAAAGATCACGCCGATCGTGTTGCTCTTACGCATCTTCAGCATACGCGCCGCGGAATTCGGCATATAGCCCATATCGCTCGCCTTTTTGATCACGCGCTCCTTCGTTTCCTCGCTGATGTCGGAATGATTATTCAGCGCCTTGCTGACAGTCGCCACGGACACCCCGCACTCTTTCGCAATATCCTTTAACGAAACCAAACTCATCGTTCTGCCCCTTCCTTATATGTATGAAACCGTTTCGGACCGATCGACGGACCGAATTGTTACTTAAAACCTTTCGAGATTTTCGCCCGAGAGCGAAATTATTTTCGGAACAAGGCTATAATAATATAATCTTGCACAGATTTCAAGGGGTTTTTAGGTTTTTTTCTACGAATCCTCTAATTTCCCCAAGATTCTACATTGATTTCCTTACGAAAATACATTATACTGAAGGGGAATGAAGGCATTTTAAGCCATTTGGAGAAAAATTTTCGAAATTCTGTGAAAATCCGAAAATTTTACGAAACCCCATCGTTCCCCCTGTCCGGGTGTCCGTTCTGTCTTTATTCGTTCTAATTATGTGCGCTTATTGGGCGCGGAAATGAGGTACGTATGAAATTTGGTTACTTTGATGATGCGCGGAAAGAATACGTCATCACCTCTCCGAAGACTCCGCTTCCGTGGATCAACTATCTCGGATGTGAAAGTTTCTTCCGTCTGATCTCAAACACCGGCGGCGGCTATGCATTCTACAAAGACGCAAAACTTCTTCGTCTGACCCGCTACCGCTATAACAATGTTCCCTCGGATGACGGCGGACATTACTACTACATTAAGGATGGCGATACCGTCTGGAACCCCGGCTGGCAGCCGACCCAGACAGCGTTGGACTCCTATGAGTGCCACCACGGTCTCGGATACTCCATCTTCAAATCGTCGAAGAACGGCGTGGCTTCTGAAGTGACCACCTTCGTTCCGATTGGAAAGAACTGTGAAGTTACTTCCGTAACATTGACCAATAACACCGCAGCTTCCAAAAACCTGCAGCTCTTCTCTTATGTAGAGTTCTGCCTCTGGAACGCCATGGACGACATGACGAACTTCCAGCGTAACTTCTCCACCGGTGAAGTTGAGGTAAAGGGAAGCGCGATCTACCATAAGACCGAGTACCGCGAGCGTCGTAACCACTACGCTCTCTTCGCGGTCAATGCTCCCGTAGCCGGTTTCGATACCGACCGTGACAGCTTCCTCGGCGCTTATAACGGCTACCGCAATCCGGAAGTCGTATTCTCCGGTACCTCTAAGAACTCCATGGCGAGCGGCTGGGCACCCATCGGTTCCCACAACCTCAAAGTTGAGCTCGCACCCGGCGAGTCGAAGAACTTCATCTTCATCCTCGCTTACATCGAGAACCCTCGCGACGACAAATGGGAGAGCCGCGGCGTGATCAACAAGAAGCCCGCCGAAGCTCTGATGCAGGAATTTGCCACCAAGGCACAGTTCGACGCTTCCCTCGCCGAGCTTTCCGCGTACTGGAACAACCTGCTCTCCACCTTCACAGTAAAGACCGGCGACGAGAAGCTCGATCGTATGGTCAATATCTGGCATCAGTACCAGTGCATGGTTACATTTAACATGTCCCGTTCCGCTTCTTACTACGAGTCCGGTATCGGTCGTGGTATGGGCTTCCGTGACAGCTGCCAGGATCTCTTCGGTTTCGTTCACCTGATCCCTGACCGTGCACGCCAGAGAATCATCGACATCGCATCCACCCAGTTCGAAGACGGTAGCGCGTACCATCAGTACCAGCCGCTGACGAAGAAGGGTAACTCCGACATCGGTTCCGGTTTCAACGATGACCCGCTGTGGCTCATCGCAGGTACGGCCGCATACATCAAGGAGTCCCACGACTTCACGATCCTGGATGAGATCGTTCCTTTTGATAACGATGAAAGCAAGGCACAGACGCTGATGGAACATCTGCGTCGTTCCTTCAACTATACACGCACACACTTAGGTCCTCACAAGCTGCCTCTCATTGGCCGCGCTGACTGGAATGACTGTCTGAACCTGAACTGCTTCTCCGAGGAGCCCGGTGAGTCCTTCCAGACTTTCGGTCCGAGCGAAGGCCCGGTTGCAGAGTCCGTATTCATCGCCGGCATGTTCGTTAAGTACGGCCGCGAGTACGCAGTTCTCTGCCGCAAGAAGGGCTTGAACGACGAGGCGGATGCTGCAGAGGCTGCTGTCAATGACATGATCCAGGCCATCTACAAGGACGGCTGGGACGGCGAATGGTTCCTGCGTGCGTACGACGCATTTGGCGAGAAGGTCGGCTCCCACGAGTGTGAGGACGGCCAGATCTTCATCGAGCCGCAGGGCTTCTGTGTTCTCGCAGGCGTAGGTCTTGAGAACGGTTATGCACAGAAGGCCATGGACAGCGTTGAAGCAAAACTCGAGACAAAGTACGGCGTAATGATCCTGCAGCCGGCATATAAGGACTACCACCTCAACCTGGGTGAAGTTTCCTCTTACCCGCCGGGATACAAAGAGAACGCCGGTATCTTCTGCCACAACAACCCTTGGGTTTCCATCGCAGAGACCTGCCTGGGCCACGGCAACCGTGCATTCTCCCTGTATAAGAAAATCTGCCCCGCTTACGTCGAGGAGATCAGTGAGATCCACCGCACCGAACCGTATGTTTACTCCCAGATGGTTGCCGGCCGTGACGCGAAGAACCACGGTGAGGCAAAGAACAGCTGGCTGACCGGTACGGCTGCATGGACCTTCGTCAATGCTTCCCAGCACATCATCGGTGTTCGTCCGGATTACGACGGTCTTGTGATCGATCCTTGTATCCCCGACACCATCACCGATCTTACGATCACCCGTAAGTTCTCCGGCGCAGTTTACAACATCCACGTAAACAATGCCGCAAAGAGCCAGTACGGCGTTAAGAAGATGGTCGTAAACGGTAAGGAAGTTTCCGGTTGCACCGTTCCTTTTGAAGATGGCGTGACCGTATACAACGTTGAGATCACCATGTAATCTCGCACGCGGCGCAGCCGCCGTGTAAAAAAATAATTATTTCGGTAGCCTGCCGGTCGACATCGACCTGCAGGCTGCTGTTATTTATTTAAATAATCGTGTTCATAGGGTCTTTACTTTCGTTCGAAACGGTGTTACAATAAAACCGAACATATGTTCGGTTTTATTGTTGAAGGAGGCCCTCGTGTATTATTTTATCTGCCGCCCGACGATCAGCGGAATGCTGACCGGGATCTATGAAGCCTGGGATTTCGCCCTGCGGATACGCTGTCCGGCAGGGTCGAAGGTCACGTACACAGGGGCCCCGACATCCGAGACCGGGCACGACCTGCTGCGTCTGGTCGTCGACGGAGGCTTCCGCTTCTGTGACTATTCCAAATTCATCGATGTGCTTCCAAACGAGGCAAAAGCCGAACGGGTGTCGCAGACGATCGCGAAGAAACTCGGCGATGAAGTGCATGATCTCTGCCTGACGGCGATGCTCAGCAGCGCGAAGGACCGTGTGGACACCCTGTACCGTTTCCTGCTCTATGCGTTTGGCGTCGGCGCCCAGGCCATCGAGAACACCGAACGGCCGGACGTGCGCCGCCTGCGTACCTATTATCAGAACGTGCAGCGCGAAGGCGCACTCCTCTACGGCTTCCCCGGGTTTACACGACACGCTGGCCCCCTCGGCGAGATCGACGTTGCCCGCATCCGCCCGAAAAACAACGTGCTGGAACTCATTGCCCGACACTTTGTAAACCAACGCCCGCAGGATACCTTCCTGATCTACGATGAAAAGCGATGTCTCTACGTGCTCCACGTTCCCGGCCTTCCGCTGCAACACGGGTGTCAGGTCCTCTTTCCGCCGGCTGTCCGAAAGCACCGGACCCGACCGACCGGGCATCCCGATCCGACAGAGTTTCCTCCATGTTCCGATCCGATGGAGGCGATCTGGGCACTCGTTGACCGAGCCTGCGATGCATCCGAACATGAAACGACAAATATTGCTCTCCATTTATTGCGTGGTGCCTGATCGCCCGCAACGAACTCCCATAGAGGAATTTACGAAATTATTTTCGTAAAAATCAAGCAAAATCAAGGGTTTTTGACCATTCTTCCGTCCATAAAAAGAGGATTTTACACTTTTTTAATAATCTGTTCTATTGATTCAGGTGTATTTTACTGCTATACTGAAATTGCAACAATTGAATCAATATGCATCCGAAGAATGTATAACAGTGAACCATATGGAGGAAGAGTATGACACCTGAAATGATTCGAAAGGCAGCGACCCCTGATAAGTACACCAACTCTTTGCGCTACATATCCACCCCCAGCAGTAACGCCAGAGACACTTTTTTGTATACACAGGAGGTCGGCTACCTACACAGTTTAAAAGCCCACCGTTCCAGTCGGAAAGGACTGGATTCCTATCTGTTTTTATATGTATGGAGCGGCTCCGGAAAGGTAATGACCGGAGAAGTGGTCCATAACCTGAAAGAGGGAAGTTGCATCCTGATCGACTGCAGTCAGGGCTATTATCACGAGAGTAACGAATATACACCTTGGGAACTTCTGTGGGTGCACTTCAACGGCAAAAACGCGAAATCCTACTATGACGCGATCATCAATAGCGAATCCCAGGTCCTGTCCCCCGCAGATTCTACCCGGTTTCGTGATGTCATGCTCGATCTGATCCGTTTACAGGACGAAAAACCGCCGTGCTATGAAGCGCACACTTCCCTGAAATTGACCACGCTCCTGACCTACATGTTAGACGAAAAGATCGATGTGGATCTTCTGGAGACAGAGGACGATGGAGACGTGATGAGCGTGAAACTGCGTGATATCCGCAGATACCTGGACGAGCACTATCGTGAGCAGGTCTCTTTAGACATGCTCTCCAAACTCTACGGTGTCAGCAAGTTCTACCTGTGTCGCGAATTTAAGGATCGCTACACCTACAGCATCCTGAACTACATCACGACCATGCGATTAAACTACGCGAAGGAGTTGCTCCGTTTTACCAGCCATTCCATCCAGGAAGTCGCCGTATTGTGCGGCATCATGGACGCGAACTATTTCAACAAAGTGTTTAAAAAGACCGAAGGGATCACCCCGACCGACTATCGGATCGAGTGGTTTGAGAATAATCGGTCGGCTGACCTCCTGCGTCGCAGCAGTGTCCGCAAATAGAGCCGGAACCGATATTAATCCGGGTAAATGTCCCTGCCGACGCAGGGACATTTTGATACATACGGCGTACAATATGTACGCACAAATAAACAAGCAGGAATGATCATGGAAAAAACAATGAAAGAAACAACGAAACACTTGTGGGAACATACCCTTTGGTATCAAAAGCCCGCGACAAACTTTAATGAGGCCCTGCCTTTGGGCAATGGCCGCCTGGGCGCCATGTTCTACGGCGCCCCGGAATGCGAGCGCATCCACATCAACGAGGACTCCGTCTGGTCCGGCGGGCCGCGCGACCGCAACAATCCGTCAGCGAAAGAAATGCTCCCGAAGATCCGCCAACTGTTGCAGGAGGATCGGATCCCCGAGGCAGAAAGCTTGGTGTTTGACAACATGGCCGGCATCCCCGAGGGTTGCCGCCACTATATGCCCGTCGGTGATCTGCGCATTGCCCTGAGCAGTAAGGAAGCAAACGGCGAGGCCGTTGAATACTTAGACCGGACGCTGGATCTGGAACATGCTGTCGGTTCATTCTCCTATCGAAAAGGCGGTGTCGTATATACGCAAATGCTCTTCTGCTCTGCTCCGGCGGACGCTCTGGTCGTTCACTGCGAGGCGACACAGGGTGAACCGATCAACGGGGTGATCTTCATGGAAGACGGCGACCGTCACGACTACATCGACGACAACCGTCCTTACACGGACATAATGTCAAAAAGTGACGAAGCAACGATCCTGTATACCGGCGGAAGCGGCGGTCACGACGGCATCTCGTTTTGCTGTATGGTGCGCGCCAAAGCGGACGGCGGAAGAATTTTTATGCGCGGAAATCATATCCACGTGGAAAATGCACGTTCGATCACCGTTTATCTGACCGTAAAAACGAGTTATTACAATGCTGGATCGCTTCAGAGCCTCTGTAACGAGGTTTTGACCCGTGCATGTGAAATTGACTATTCCACACTGTTAAAGGCCCATACAGACGATTTCAGCGCATTGTACGATCGCGTAGACTTGAGTGTGACAAACGACGAAGCACAAGAAGCAGACATACCCTGCACCGACGTACGTCTGGCACGCGCCAAGGAAGATCCCGGCTATCTGAAGCAGGATCCTTCGCTCCCCGTCCTCTATTTCAATTTCGGTCGCTACCTGACCATCAGTGGCAGCCGCCCCGGCACCCTGCCCCTGAACCTTCAGGGCATCTGGTGTACGGACGCCTGGCCGGCCTGGGGCAGCAAATACACCATCAACATCAATGCGCAGATGAACTACTGGCCCACCGAGATCGTGAACCTGCCCGAGTTTCATTTGCCGCTCATCGACCTGATCGAGCGCATCCGCGAGCGTGGCCGCGTGACTGCGTCGGAAATGTACGGATGCCGCGGCTTCTGCGCACATCACAATACCGACCTCTGGGGCGACAGCGCGCCGCAGGATCACTGGATGCCTGCGACCGTCTGGCCCATGGGCGCCGCATGGTTATGTCTCCACATCTACGAACACTATGCATTTACCGGAGACGCAGACTTCCTGAAGCAACATTACGAAACGATGAAGGAAGCTGCTCTCTTCTTCGTCGACTACCTCTTCGAGGACGCGGCAGGCCGCCTCGTGACCGGTCCCAGCGTATCCCCGGAAAATACATACCGGACTGCCTCGGGCACACAGGGCTGCCTGTGCATTGGCCCGTCCATGGACAGTCAAATCATCCTGAGCCTGTTCGAGGCGATCGATGCGTCGGCACAGGCGCTCGGCGTCAACGATCCGGAGGATGTGGAATTCCGCGAACGACTTCACGAAATGTCGAAGAAGATCCCGCGTCCGACCATCGCGCCGGACGGCCGCATCCCCGAATGGGCGGATCCGACCTATCAGGAGACCGAACCGGGTCACCGGCACATCTCCCACCTGTTCGCCCTGCATCCCGGCAGCATGATTACCGGCGATCCCGAGGATCCGCTCACCGCAGCCGCACAGAAAGTGTTGGAAGTGCGCCTGCAAAACGGCGGCGGACACACGGGTTGGAGCCGTGCGTGGATCATCAACTTCCAGGCGCGCTTACGCAACACACCGGCCATTGAGGAGAATCTCACCGCCCTGCTCGGTCATTCGACGACACCGAACATGCTGGACTCCCACCCGCCGTTCCAGATTGACGGAAACTTCGGCGGCTGTGCCGGCATCGCAGAGTCGCTCATCCAGAGCCATTTGGGCTACATCCGCCTGCTCCCCGCCTGCATCCCCGCCTGGGAGAACGGCAGTGTTTCGGGGCTCAAGGCGCGCGGCGCATTTGAAGTATCCTTCACTTGGAAGCACCACAAGGTGACCTCGGTTCGCATAACTTCCCTCGCGTCCAATGTCTGCACCCTCGAGTTATCCGCGGATCGCCCCGAGCTGTCCATCACAAAGACTTCCGAGGCCGATGAACCGATCGCATTCACAAGACTCAGTCCCTCCCGCATCGCATTTCCCACCGAAGCCGGGGCGACATATGAAGTCACGATACCCTAAGTTTTAACCCTATATACAACACAAAACGCCCGGCCTGCATAACGCAAGCCGGGCGCTTGATTTATCTATTTGTGTTTTTACTCTTCTTTATCCTCTTCGGTCGTCTCTGTGTCATCCGGTTTCTCCGCGTCCACCGCATAAGCTCCGACATCGAGTGCATCGTCCAGAGCATCCTCGATGTTTCTCTCATCGGGGATCATGTCGATGGGGCCGGAAGTATCATAGGCCGAAGTTTCCGTCGGCAAATGCTTCTTCTTTAAGTGACGGGAGGCCCAGTTCGATACGATGTGATAAACGACTGCGAACATCGGAACGCCGAACAAAAGTCCGAGGAAGCCAAAGATCTTGCCGAAGAAAATGATGGAGAACAGTACCCAGAAGCCGCTGAGGCCGGTGCTGTTGCCGATGATCTTCGGACTGATGATATTGCCCTCGACCTGCTGGAGGATGAGGATCATGATGGTGAACTTCAATGCTGCGATCGGGCTGACCAAGAGAATCAGGATGATGCTGGGGATGGCGCCGATATACGGTCCGAAGAACGGGATCACGTTCGTCATCGCAACGATGATGGCAACCAAAAGCGGATACGGCAGGGACAGGAGGTTCATCAGCATGAACACAACGCAGCCCAGAATAAAGGAATCTGCCAGCGCGCCACGGATGTAGCGGCCGAAAACAGCATGCGCATAGGCAAATTCAGCGAGGACGGCATCCGCCATCTTCTTTCCGCCGATCGCATACAGCATCTTCCGGCTCTGTGCCAGGAATGTCTTTTTGCCATTTAAGATGTAGATGGTTACGATGAAGGAAATGAACGTGGTGACGATCGTCGTAACCACCGTGGAAACACCGGCGTAGAGGCCGCTCAGGATCGGGCCGGCCGAATCCTTCAGCCAGTCCATCATGGCGCCGCCCTGGATCCAGTTTTTCGCTTCGTTCACGATCTGATCATAGTACGGCATCACGACCTTTTCGATCTGCGGATAGCCTGCCAGCCAGTCTTTGATACGTTCCCCGAGAGTTCTCGAGTTTCCGTCAAAGCCATCGATGATGTTCTTGATGCTTCGGTAAGCTTCCGGGATGATGACGATGAAGATCGAAACGATCACAAGCAAGACGACCAAAAGCGCCAGGATACTACTCAGGCTTCGGCATTTATGCTGCGCGGTCTCTTGATCCTTCGCCCAGTGAAACTTCACAAACAGTTTCGACAAATGACGGTTCAGAAACGTAAAGAACGGGTTCACCAGATAGGCGATCAGGACACCTGCGAAAAACGGAGCCAGCATGCTCATGAACCCGCCGACGACTTTCATCACGTGGTCCCAGCGAAGCAACAAAAAGTATAAAACGATCGCAGCTGCCAAAACACAAAATGCAGTCGTACCCGCTGCTATGTACTTCTTATACTCCTGTTTCCTCATGTTAACTCCTCTCCGGCGCCCCTCATGCGCTTTTCTCATCTGGAAAAAATAGGATCTGTAAAGTCAAAAAAGCGAATGGCATGCATTCGCTTTTTTGTTTTACTCGATCAACGGTCGAAAAACCGACCGAAAGATTACTTATACTGGATCGTAGACATGTCGATCACGTACAAAGGATAGAACAGGAAGCCCTCGATACCCTTCTTAACAGCTACGAGCTTCGCAGGATCCTGAATGTATACGCTCGCCGCGTCATTCGTCAGCATCTGCTGCAGCTTGTGATAGAGTTCGATCTTCTCTTCCTGCGATGTGCTCGCGATCGCCTTGCTGTAGATCTCATCATACTCTGTGTTCTTATAGTTGATGAAGTTGTTGGAAGCATCGGAACGGAAACGTTTCATAACGTCGCCGGGTGCCAGCTTCGCATCAACACCGACTACCGTCGACTGATACTTTCTGCCATTATAAACGTCCGTAAGCCATGTGCTCCAGTCGACCTTCGTGATCTTCACGTTCACGCCGATCTTCTTAAACTGGTCTGCCAGTACCTCTGCGGTATCGCAGTGTGCTTCATAGTTACCGGGAACGGTGATCTCGAGATCGAAACCGTTCGGATAGCCGGCATCAGCCAGAAGCTTCTTCGCCTTCTCGACGTCGTAGCTGTAAGTATCCTTCGTGGACGCATCATAGTACAGAGACAGTGCGGGAATGAAATGTGTACCGATCTCGTTTCCGTAGCCGCCGAATACTGCGTCGATGATCTCCTTCGGGTTCATCGCCATATTCAGCGCACGACGTACATCTGCATTGTTCAGCGGCTCTACGTCGTTATTCAAAAACAGCGCCTGTACCAGATTCGTAGGACCTACTTCGATGTTGAAATCCTTCGTAAGTTCCTTCGCCTGCTGATGTGTCAGATAGGGGTAAATGTCGATCGTGCCGGCCTTCAGTGCCATTACGACCGAGTCCGCATTTGTGATGATGCGGAAGGTAACGTCCTTGATGTAAGGCTTCGCGCCCCAGTAATCATCAAAACGTGTCATAACGAACGAATCCTGTGGTGTAAAGGATACGTATTTATACGGGCCTGTACCGATCGGGTTCTTCGCAGAATCTTCATAGTCCTTCGGAATGATCGCTGCTGTCATGAACGCGATGAACTCTGTGTTCGGGGAAGACAATGTCAGTTTGATCGTCTTCGCATCCACGATCTCAACGCTGTCCACGGTCTTAAAATCGCTGACCAGCGGAGCTTCCTGTCCGGGGAGCTTACCTGCAGCACGGTCGAGGGAATACTTAACATCCTCTGCCGTTACGGTCTTACCGTTGTGGAACTTCACACCCTGACGTAAAACGAAGGTGTACTCGGTTCCGGCGTCATTCACCGTGTAGCTCTCTGCTACCGCGCCCTTCATCTCGCCGGTCGAGCTCGGCTTCACAAGGCCTTCAAAAACATTAAACAATACTTCTCTGGTTCCTGCCGCTTCTACTTTGTGAGGGTCAAGACTGTCAAGGTCCTGCTGTATTCCAACGACTACAGCATCTGTAGAAGAGGCCTTCTTACCGCAGCCTGCAAGTGCAAACAGCGCAGTTACGATAAGAAACATGCATGACAAAAGAGTTCTCTTCTTCATGTGTCCTCCTTCTCGGTGCATGGCACCGAATAAAAATGTAAGCGTAACGGATCTCCGAAATCGCTCCAAACTAGATTATAGCAGTGAATGCAGGTACGGTCAAGTAGTACCGCCCTGCATTCATCTTACGATTTTATTACAAGCAGTGAGCCATGTGGCCGCATGCCATGCTCGCATGGCAACGCGGCCATATGGCGAACGCCCATCATGAGCCGAGAAGCAACGCGAAGCGGGGCGGGATCGGCGAATGATGGAGCGCTGGTAAAGGTGCGTAGCACCGACAGCGCGGGCTTGTAATACGCGTCATATGGCGAACGCCCATCATGAGCCGGGAAGCAACGCGAAGCGGGGCGGGATCGGCGAATGGTCCGACCGGCGCTTACTCTGCCACCAGCATGTTGTACGCTTCGATCTTCCGGATCCGGCGGGTCTGCCAGAGTGCCAGGAAGAAAGCGACTACACAGAGGCTGGTCGCTATGATCGCCACGCCGATGACCGGGACCGTAAAGTTACACTTCATCAAGCCGAACAGGCGCATGAAGATGGACATATACGGGTTCGCCCCATAATAGGCCACTACGGAGAATACCGCAGCCGATGCGATGATCGCAGGCATGAAGCTTAAAGCGGTCTGAAGCATCAGACTTCCCGATGTGTAACCGAGCGCCTTATAGATGCCGTAATCCTTACGCTTGTGGTAGATCAGCGATTTGATCAGGAGGTACAGGATCAGTGCGATCACGATCACGGAAAGTGTGCACATCACAGTCAGCATCATGACAGAGATGCTCTTGAAGGTCGTCGTAGCGCCTTCCATGATCTCATAGAAATTCAGTGTATTGATCACGTGAGCGCCGTACTGTCCCTTGCAGGCTTCAAAGATCTGCTCCGTATTGGATATATTGACTGAGCATTTCTCGTCTTCCTCTACCAGATCGAACCAGTAACTTGCATTCGGAAGGGAGGTGTCGAACAGATGCTCTGCCGCTGCCATGGTAAGGATCGCTTCTTTACCATCGTTATTCACGCTCTGAATGAAGCCGGAGATCATAAACTTATATTCCGTCTGACCATACCGAAGCGGGATCTCGTCACCGACTTTGTAACCTTTGGATTTGGCAAATGCGCCGCTGATCGCGACTTCGTTGTCGAATTTCGGAAGTCGGCCGCTGTAGCAGACATTCTGGTTATTCATTTTTGAGCAATCGTCCATAACGTAAGTATATAACGCCTGCTCGTCCTTGTAGTAGATATCCAATGAAAGGATGTTCCGGATATTTTTCACATCCTCGCGGGACTGAAGGAAGGTCAGCAGTTCGTCCGCGCTTTCTTTATCTACGGTCAATACGCCGGCGCAGACCTCGGTCGTGAGAATATCTACCTTCGGCTTGCGCGCGAAGTTCTCATACATGAGGAGAGCGATCACACAGGCGCAAAGCATGAAGCCCATGACCAGGAAGGTGATCACATTCTGCTTGAGATTTCCGAAGAATGTCTTCAGAGCCAGGCTCGTGTTCAGGCCGAGCGAGGTTTTGTCGAGCGCTACACGGTTCTTCTTAAAGTTGTGGGATTCGATGCCTTCCCGAAGCGCCAGGATGGGCTGGATCTTTGAGATCTTCCTCGAACTGATACGTGTCACAAGCAGTGTAAACAGTGTTACGAACAGGATCGGGACCAGGATCGCCATAAGATTGATCGACGCCGAATACGGGATACCCATCTGGCCCACGATGATATTTGCAAATACCGGCATCAAAACATAGGAAAGCATGACGCCGAGGATGCTTGCGATACAAGCGAGGCTGAAAAACCAAACGATCAGGGAACCACGGATATTTCTTCCGGTATAACCGATCGCTTTTAACGCGCCGATCGTCTTCATATTCTCCTTCACGTAGTTGGAGATACTGTTTGCAAGCATCATGCCCACAGCCAGAGATAAGATCGTCGTCAGGACCAGGAACGACACTGCGATGATGAGTGCCATGAAGGATCTGGAGGACAATACGCGGCCCAAAGCATAACCGCTGGTCACCGCCTTCGGGTTCACGTGCAAAATCTCGTTTTGCGCGGCAATCAGGAAGCTACCATCTTTTACGCCTTCTTTCAAGTCGTATATGACCATGATGCCTTCTGCGTGGCTTCCGGCTTGACCCTGCATCTGCGCATAACTTGCATCATCTACGACCGCACTGAACATCGCCGTGTTATTGCAGCCGCCATAGGCCACATTCGTAAAGCCTTTTA
Organism: Lachnospiraceae bacterium; assembly: GCA_017543445.1. GTDB lineage: Bacteria > Bacillota > Clostridia > Lachnospirales > Lachnospiraceae > UBA1201. The sequence goes on from JAFYGB010000056.1 coordinate 32,651, forward strand.
CCGTATAGGTGTGCTCAACACCCTTGAGATCAAATTGGAATGTATCTCCGAGTTTGAAACCGCCACCGGTGTAAAACTGATAAGGCAGGTAGATATAAGGAGCTTCTACAGTAGCGTCTTCTAAGACGATCTCCTCCGTATTCATCGGTCTGGTAAATGTGCTTCGATCACTGAGTGTTAAATCGATCGCGACGTTTCCGTTGCCGAACGGCAGGGAACACATACCCAGCTGAATATTCTTATATGCGTAGTACTGATCGGTGTCTTTTGCAAACAGTTCTTCGATCTTCTCATCGGTAAAACCGTCCAGATCGTAGCGGATCGAGATGTAACCGTCGCCCGCGTTTAAACGATCGGCTTCCTTACCTGCGGTCGGATATAAGTCAAAGAATACCAGAAAGGATACGCCGATAAGTGCGGACGCGATCATCATCATGAGGAAGAGGCCGATGGACGTACCTCTGTTTTTGCGAAGGTTCGATTTGGCGAGTAAAAATGTCTTTTCCATAATTACCACCCCATCTTTACCAGAAACGCGGACAGTTTCTCATGACGCTCGGCGTCTTTCGAAACATATTTTCCGAGGAGGCATTCGCCGGCGATCTCGCCGTCCTTCACATAGAGGATGCGGTTTCCTCTTCTGGCACTGGTGATGTCGTGTGTGACCATCACGATCGACTGACCCTTCTCATTGATCGCGGTCAATGTATCCAGGACTGCCTTACCGGTCTGCGAGTTGAGTGCACCGGTGGGCTCATCCGCGAAGATCAGCTTCGGATCGTTCATGAGTGCCCGAGCGATGCCGACACGCTGTGCCTCACCACCGGAGATCTGCGTGGGGAACTTGTTCCAGAGGCTCTCTTCGATATTGACCGACTTCAGGATCTCGCCAGCCTTCTTACGAAGCGCCTTCTTATCTTTGCTTACGAGGAGGCCCGCCGCCATCAGGTTATCCATGACGCTCATGGAGTCGACCAGGTAGACCTGCTGGAAAACGAAACCGCAGTTGCTGCGGCGGAAGATCGCCATCTCGTCGGTGCTCATCTTCGTGATCTCGCTGCCCGCGAACTCGATGCTTCCGAGGGTCGGGCGGTCCATTCCGGACAATGCATAAAGGAGTGTGGATTTACCCGCGCCTGATGCGCCCATGATAACGGTGAAATCGCCCTCGTTGATCGTCAGGTCGATGTTCTTAAGTACGTGCTGCTGAATGCCGCCGTTGGAAAATGTCTTGCATAATTTCTTCGTTTCAATGATCGTATTCATATTAGGACCCTTTCTTGTTGAAGGTGTGCAGGTCGGCTTTCGCCCTGCCTTATGCCTAAAGTATACATTTTCAACCCTTAAATGACTTTAAGGAACTCTTAAATCATTCTTAAATCGAAAATGCATCAAGAAAGTCGCAAATAGACCGAAACTTCGAGTCCCGGCTCGGCGTTCTTAAGGCCCAGCTGGCCGTCCATCTTCTCCAGGAAGTACTCCGTCAGATACAGTCCCAGGCCGGCCCCGTCCTGATCTGTCGCGTTGCTGCCGCGTCGGTATTTCTCCGTGAGGAGCGGAAGTTCCTCCTCCGGCACGCCGGGACCGTGGTCACGGAAGCGGATCACCAGATAGTCCCCGGCGATCTGTGCCTTCACTTCGATCTTCGTGTCGGCGTATTTATAGGAATTCATAAAGATATTATCAAACACCTGCTGCAGGCGCAGTTTATCGGCAAATACATTGCACTCGGGAATCTCGAACGCTTCCGCGCGGTTCAAGTAATCCGCTCGCTCGATCAGGCCCAAAAGCACACTCGAAGGCTGCATGCCGGGATTCACCACGATCTCGGTGATATCCTGCACGCTGGAATTGAATAAGTTATCTACGAGCACCTTGATCTGGTCGGTCTTATCGTTGATGACGCCGAACATCTTTCGGGTGCGCTCTTCTTTCGTGACCTCCAGGCCGATCTCTGACGTTGATTTGATCGAGGCCACCGGCGTCTTGATGTCGTGCGAGAGCTTCGCGACCATTTCCTTCTTATCGTCGCTCGCCTTCTTCTCCGCGGCCCGCGCCTTCTTCAGTTCCGAACGCATAAGGTCGAAACTTTCGGAAAATGCGCCGAAGACGTGTCCTTTATCCATCGGAAGCGGCAAGTCTAAATTCCCCTGCGCCACGCGTTCCGCAAATTGATTTAAGTTTTTGAATGGCTTGAGGATCGTTTTTCTAAAATAGATGAACCAGATCACCAAAAGCAGGACCTGGACCGCCGAAATGACGATAAGGCCAATGAGGATCGTGCGTTTGATCGAAGCGATCTGCTCCCCCATATCGTAATCAAAGATGACCTTGCCCACAGTCTGGTCATCCATGACCAAGTCCAGGATGAGCCCACGATTACGAATCGCTTCATTTACCGATTCGCTTAATCCTTCTTTAGTTTTAAAGAGAACGGTCCCGTCGGGATCGATCACGACATAATTCAGGGAACGGTCGTACCGGTCGGGATGCCCGAAGTTCTCGGTGACCGAATACATACACTCGTTCACGGTCACCGGGTCCATTTCAAGATCCCGGATCCGCGAGATCAGGTAGATACCCGCGGTGATCTCGATAAGAAGCGTCAGGAGAAACGCCGCTATGATCGTGGTTTTCTTCATCTTCTGTCCTTTTTGGCTATGAACTTATAGCCTTCCTTCCATACAGTGACGATATATTCGGGGTTCTGCGCATCCTTCTCGATCGCTTCGCGGATCTTCCGGATGTGCACGTTCAATGTCCCGTCAGTCGTGTATTTATCGTTCCATACATTGTCGAAGATCTCGTTCTTCCCGACAAGGCGGTTCTTATTCGCGATCAAATACTCCAGGAGCTTCCACTCGATCGCAGTGATCTTCTTCTCTTGGCCCAGAACGAAAACGGTCTTATTCGTCGAATCGATCTTCAGGTAGCCGTCGTCGTAATCCTCTTGTGCCTCGGGCGTATCCTGCCCCGCGAAGCGCTTCAGGACGACCTTCACCTTCGCGAAAAGCACGCCCAGCGAATACGGTTTCTCGATGTAGTCGTCGCCTCCGATATTGAGGGCAATGATCTTATCGTCGTCCGTGTTGCGCGCGGAGATAAAGAGGATCGGGATGTTCAAGGTCTGCCGGATGTGCTTACACAGTTCAAAGCCATTTCCGTCGGCAAGGTTGATGTCCAGCAGGATCATTCGGACCTCGTTGTTTCGCAAAAACGTCCGGGCCTCGGCGCTCGAGTACACGACGGCCGTCTTTACGTCAAACATATTGAAATACTCGCAGGTATTGTCCGCGAGTTCCTTCTCATCATCGATGATCAGACAATCCACCTTCATATCTCGCTCACCTCTTCATACTGCATCATCGCGTAATGCAGGTACGATCCTTCATTGATCGTGTCCGGCAACAGCGCCCGCGCGACCAGCTTCGTCTCGCTGCCCGGCGCGTCCTCGACGCGGCGCAGATGCGCGTAGTCGCCGTCGATACTCTCTACGATATAATAGCAATCCAGCATAGTTCCATCCTCCCTGCTTATAGCAGAATGTCCCCTCTTGCGAGGGGACATATGATGCGTTTTATGTTCGTTTCTTACTTACCTAACTGTGCCAGGCGAAGCAGTACCTGCTCCTTCATGGCGGTGTAGTTTGCGAGTTTCGCCTTCTCTTCGTCGATCTTCGCCTGCGGCGCCTTACTCATGAAACGCTCGTTCGAAAGCATGCCCTCAACACGGGCTACTTCTTTATCCAGGCGTTCCTTCTCGGCATTAAGGCGTGCCAGTTCCTTCTCGATATCTACGAGATCGGCGAACGGCATGTACAGGACGGCGTGCGGGATCACTGCGGAAACAGCGTCGTCCGCGATGCCGCTGCGGTCGGTCTGAACGATGACCTGGCTCGCATAGCCCAGTGTTGCGAAGAATACGCGGCTCTTCTCGAAGATCGCGCGAACGCCTTCATTCTCCGATACGACATAAACGGTGGCCTTCTTCGAAGGCGGAACGTTCATGGATGTACGTACGTTACGGATCTGGCGAACGGCTTCCTTGATGAGCTCGACTTCCTTCTCCTCTGCGGCAAATGCGCGCTCTGCGTGATATACCGGCCAATCCGATACCATGATCGAGTCTTCCTTATCCTGCAGGTTGCAGAAGATCTCTTCGGTAACGAACGGGATGAACGGATGGAGCATCTTCAGCGCGTCGATCAGGACGGTCTTTAAGGTCCAGATCGCGGCTGCATGCGTCGCGTCGTTCTCGTTCCAGAGACGCGGTTTTACCATCTCGATGTACCAGTCGCAGAACTCCTCCCAAACGAAGTCGTAAACCTTCTGGAGAGCGATACCCAGCTCGTACTTCTCGAGCATCTCGGTCACTTCTTTTACGAGGGTGTTGGACTTGCTTAAGATCCAGCGGTCCGCCGCGGTGAGCTCGCTGAGCTCGACGTGATCAACGTCGCCGGTCTTCTCGATATTCATCATGATGAAACGCGATGCGTTCCAAACTTTATTTGCGAAATTACGGGCTGCCTCGACGCGCTCCCAGTAGAAACGCATGTCGTTGCCGGGCGCATTGCCCATGATGAGCATCATACGCAGGGCGTCGGCGCCGTACTTATCGATGACTTCGAGCGGATCGATACCGTTACCCAGGGACTTACTCATCTTGCGCCCCTGCGAGTCACGTACCAGACCGTGGAACAAAACGGTGTGGAACGGGCGCTTACCCATCTGCTCGTAACTGGAGAACATCATACGGATGACCCAGAAGAAGATGATGTCGTAACCGGTAACGAGAACGTCTGTCGGGAAGAAATAATCCAGTTCGGGCGTCTTCTCCGGCCAGCCGAGCGTCGCGAAGGGCCACAGTGCCGACGAGAACCAGGTGTCCAGGGTATCCGGATCCTGCTCCATCGCTGTTCCACACTCCGGGCAGAACGTAACGGCGTCACGCGCTACGACCATCTTACCGCAGTTCGGGCAGGTGTACGCCGGGATGCGGTGGCCCCACCAGAGCTGGCGGGAAATACACCAATCTCGGATATTATCCGTCCAGTTGAAGAAGGTACGCTCCATGCGCTCGGGAACCAGCTTCACGTCGCCGCTCTTTACTGCCTCTGCAGCCGGCTTGATCAGCTCGTCCATCTTTACATACCACTGCAATTTGATCATCGGCTCGACGGTCGCCTTACAACGGTCGTGCGTACCAACGTTATGTACGTGGTCTTCCACACGGACCAGAAGTCCCATGCGGTCTAATTCTTCCACGATCGCCTTACGGGCCTCGTAACGGTCCATACCGCAGTAGCGGCCGCCGTTTTCATTGATCGTGGCGTCATCATTCAGGATATTGATCTCTTCGAGGTTATGGCGCTTACCTACCTCGAAGTCGTTCGGGTCGTGGGCCGGTGTGATCTTTACGCAGCCGGTACCGAACTCTTTATCTACGTAAGCATCCGCGATCACGGGGATCTCACGGTTTACGATCGGCAGAAGAAGCATCTTACCGATCAGGTCTTTGTAACGTTCGTCCTCCGGGTTTACCGCTATAGCAGTATCGCCGAGCATGGTCTCAGGACGGGTGGTCGCGATCTCTACAAAGCGTCCCTCTTCCCCGATGATCGGGTAGTTGATGTGCCAGAAATGGCCGGCCTGCTCCTCGTATACGACCTCAGCGTCGGAGATGGAAGTCTTACATACCGGACACCAGTTTCCGATACGGGAACCCTTATAGATCAGGCCCTTCTCGTACAGGTTGCAGAAGACCTCGGTAACGGCTTTATTATTTCCCGCGTCCATAGTGAAACGCTCGCGGTCCCAGTCGGCCGAAGAACCCAGTTTCCGAAGCTGGTTGATGATGCGTCCGCCGTATTCCTTACGCCAGTCCCAGACACGCTCCAAAAACTTCTCGCGACCCAAGTCCTGCTTCTCGATGCCCTCTTCCTTGAGTTTCTCGATGACCTTGACTTCTGTCGCGATCGCTGCGTGGTCCGTTCCCGGCTGCCACAGTGCCTCATAGCCCTGCATCCGCTTAAAACGGATCAAAATATCCTGCATAGTATTATCCAACGCATGTCCCATGTGCAGCTGACCCGTGATATTGGGCGGCGGCATCATGACGGTAAACGGTTTCTTATTCGGGTTTACCTCTGCGTGAAAATACTTCTTCTGCATCCATTTGTCATACAACCGGCCCTCGATATCTTGGGGGTTGTATGTCTTTTCCAGTTCTTTCATAACTACTCTCCTCCGGACCGCCGGCGCTCATGTTCCGCCGCGTTCGGTCCATCACAAAATCGCTTTTCTGTATTCTTTCTTCTTACGGCCAATGTATTCGTCCAGCAGATCCTTTCTGCGGACGGCGTCCTTCGTGAAGATCGCCGCCGTCGGCCCGGTCGATGCGAACAGGTAAGCCTGCGTCTTCGCTTCTTCGAACTCCGCGCGCCACTGCTGCTCTTTCACCGCATCGAGCGACGATGCGATCTCCTGCGGCATGGGCACGCCGGAGAACAGGGAGAAACGATAGATCTGCTTCAAGATCTCCTCGTTCTGCTGTTCGGACCATGCGGACTTAAATGCATCCATAGCTTCCGTGTTCAGCCCCAGGCGGATATAGGCCACCGCCATGTGCTGACGCACCTTGAAGATGAAATCCGGCTGCAGCGTCAGATCCTTCTTCGCATAGTCGAAGTAATGATACATATTCAGCGCGCCGAGCACGTAACCGTGCTCCAGCAAAAAGTCTGCCTTCAAAAGCCGGCGCATCGCCGTCCCGTTCCGTTTGAACTCCTCATAACGGATCTGGAACTCGTGCAGCTCCGTCTCGTTGTAGAAACGGAACTCCCGCAAAATAAAGAGCAGCGTCAATTCCATCGACGGCTTATCCTCGATATATTTACGGATATGCGCTACGTGATCGCCTAAGTGCAATTCGTCCTCCAGGAACTCAAACAGCTCCCGGGAGATGAAATCATCGTCGACCACGATGAAGTTATGATAAATATAATAGCAGAGTTCCTCCGCCGTGTAAATATCTACGCCCAATTCCCGTGTCCGATACGGATGTTTCGCCATCGGGCTTAAGCTTAAGATATAGGATCCCATAACCTGTACCTCTCTTTATGAACCGTTCCTTACAGCGGGATCTCCCGCTCCACACATGCATCCGATGCAGGGAACATGGTGCCGAAGCCCATATCCTCGATCTTCAGTTTCAGCAAGCTCTCCGACGGACACATAAGCGACATCTTCACACGCGTCGCACGCTTCGGGCGCACCGGGAAGTTGTCGAGATCGATCTTCACCGTGCGAGCCTGCATCTGGTCGATGGCCTGGATGGTCAGGTCGACCGAGTCCATGTCATCGATGTAAAACTCCAGTTCGCTGCCGGCCTGATACCAACGCGTTCCCGCACTGATCAGCATGACCGGACGCGTCAGTCCGTTCACCTGCATCGGGATACTTACGTTCGAAGCCAGCCTTCCGTCGCATACGCACATGTACGGATAGGCCGTCGACTCGCGCAGCGTATCCAGCGCCAGATAGACGGCGCCCTTCGCAAACAGCGGTCCTTCGTAGAATGCCTTTCTGCGGTTGCAGATCACGGGCAATGCTTTCACGCCCCACTGATCCACATGTTCGAAACCCTTACCTGCCAGGCAGACCGACGAGATGATCTTCTTCGCCAGGAGCCGTTCTGCGCAGGAACAGATGATATTGTCCGCGAGACGTTTGCCCTGGGAATTCTCGAGGATGCCCAGGTCGAAACCTTCCTCTAAGCGCTCCGCGCTGATCCGCACGATCTGCGGTTTCATACCGCGCATCACGCGGCACTCCATATACGTAAGCCCCTCTTCGGACAATTCAAACAAACTTGCGATATTCGCGTAGACCTCCGGCTTCTGGCTCATCAGGAAGTACATATACGCCTCGGCGTGGCCGATGACCTGCACCTGATCGTCCGTCAGACCGAACTTCTTCGTCGTCGCGAGGATGCATTCGATGATCCGCGCGTCCAGCACACGAAGCGTGAACACAACACGTTTGATCGGTGTGTGATCGTACTTCTCGCTCACGAGGCCCAGCACCTTCAGGATGAAGATCTCCAACAGATCCGTCGCCTGATACGTCACATCCTCCAGCGTAGCTACGCCGCTCTTGCGGGACAGCCGGATGAGTTTATCGACCATGATGCCATCGCTTTCGAGCGCGGTTTTAAAACCGTCCGATCCGATGCGCCATTCGTCCCGGCGGCGGCACTTGCAGACCACCGTAGGGATATCGCCGAACTGCGCGACCTCGGGATCGGAAAGCGGAATCACGATCGGTTCTGCGGTCTCTTCATCGTATACGCACACCTGTGTATAAGTGTCGCACAGATCAAATCCGATTAATAATCCGTCCATAACCTTCTCCCACTTTACATGACATCAAAGTACTTGTTGATCAGTTCACTTTTTGCCTCGAAGGAGAGCAATGCTTCCTCGAGTCGTTTATCCTGTCCCTGCGCGTACAGCGTGCCGATCTGGTTGATCGTATCGAACACGCTCCCCTGGCGCACGAAGGACATATCATTTGCCAAAACTTCTTTCTTAACGACAACGCTCGTCGGTCCGGACGCGCCGTCCCGCTCTTCCACGATCGTATAATTCATCGTCTCATCCGCGAACAGAACGACCTGCGTAACGAAGATGCCATGGTACATTTCCTTCATGGCAGAAACGTCCTCATGGTCGCTTCCGGACATCTTGCTGTGGATGTATACGCGGCGTGCACTCTTCGCACGGTGCTCGAGCAGGAACTTTCCGTTCAGTTCTGCCGGGCAGGAGACCTTCGTCCACAACCGTCCGTAGAAGCCGAACATCAGGCCCTTCTTACACAGGCGGTCCAGCAGGATCTCACAGTAAGACAGCTGGTCACGCGTCAGATGCTCAACGCTGGAATAGTAGCACAAAAGGGCGATATTGCACAGGTCCAGATCCACATACGGGCTGTCCTTCAGCATGCAATAGTCTTCCATGACCGCGAAGATCCGCTCTTCCATCGGCTTCTCCAGCACGAAGTAGCGGTACGAGCAGACCACGTAGTACGCCCGCTCCAGTAGCTCCGTTACCTTCATCTGACGGCGGTAAATGTCGTACACGTCGTCGAGCTGGTCCCAGTCGCCGGAGAACAGTTTCTGTGCGAGGACACGCTCCGCCATCTCGCCGCACGGAATCTTCTGGCGGTTCGCCTCGAACATCACGCGGCACATCATATCACTCGGTCCGTCGTAGTAGGTCAACAGATAAACGAGTGTGGTGGAATTATAAACATTCTTCGTGAACAGGTACAGGCACAGATAACCGAGATGGTCGTCATTGGCCGCGCCTGCGGATTTGATCACGGACGAAAGCACGGTGAGCAGGCTCTCAGGCGCCAGTCCGTTGATGCCCGAAACCTTCACATAGGCATAGACCGTGTCATAGTTGCCGACCTTCACCAGACACTCCAGGGCCTTACGGCGATCCTGGTAAGAAAGTGCCGACAGGTCGAGCTGCTCCAGCATGTCCTTATCGATCGTACCGCCGGCCAATGCAACATCCAACAGTTTCGATACGATACGCAAACGGAATTGCGGATTGAGTTCGGCAACGTGGTACATCTCACGCAGCAGATCCACATCCTCCGGCGTCGGTTCTGTCTTCGCCAGGACTTCCTTCGTGCGGCGCAGACGGAACATAAAGTGGCCGGGGTAGACTTGCTCGCAAGTCTCCATCAGCTGTCGATCCTCAAAGAGGAGTTCCTTCGTGTATGGCACATCCAGATAACGATGGCCGAACGCGTCGATAAAGAAGATCATGCAGTTATCCATGAACAGCGGTGCGCAGCAGATACCGTTCTCCAGCGGCAGCGTATCTTCGTAATCGAGTTCCGGATAACGCAGTACCATGGACTGCATCTTCGGATTGCTGCAAGAAAATTCATACGCCATGAGCAGGTTCGGCAGCACCTTTGCGAGGCGCTCGTCGATCATCTCCTGCACGATCAGGTGGCGATACAGCGGCACGAGTTTGCGGCTGATGCGTCCCTCAAGCAGCTTCGTCAACGCGTACTCTTCCATCATCGGGCGGTACTCGCGGTAGACCGGGCTGTCCTGCGGGTAGAACATCAAAACGTTCTCATACAGTTTCTCCTGAAGGTCGTCCTTCATGTTGTTGCTGTAGGTAAAGAACAGCAGGACTTCCTTCGGGATCGGTTTTTTATAATCTGCCGGGAGGCAGTACATATAGACTTCATTCAGCGATGTGATAGCCAGATGGCGCTCCACGCCCATCTCGTACCACTGGAAATCTCTCTCATCGCGGTAGCCGCTGCGAATCAGGTACCCAAGCAGCATCTCAAGCATCGCGTCCGTCGGATATTTCTTGCAAAGGTAGATGAGCAGGCGGCGGGTGAACGGCTTATACTGCTGCTCATGGGAAGCAGCGCGCGCGACCTCCACACTCATCTCTTCGGACAGAAGGCCCTTACGTGCTCCAAAGTAAACGACCTGAAGTTCGAAGGAATTCAGGACACGCAACAGGTCGGGCTGGCTGCGGTAATGCTCGACCGCGAGCAGATACAGCAGCGGGCTTCTGCAGCCGTTTTTGTAGAGTTCCTTCAGACGCAGCAGCGCCAGACTGGAGTTCTCCTTCAGGGAGGTATCGACCTCCATCAAAAGCATCATCAGAACGGGGTCCTGACCATTCTCCGCGTAGTATGTGTTGATCAATGCGGACGCGGTCTCCATGTGCTCCTTCTCCTGCGTGAACAGAGCGCGCAGATAGAGGTAGAAGCAGTAATGGCGGTTATTCACCAGGCGGTTCTGCATGATGGGTTCGCGCACCTCATCCAGCAAAAGGTCTGCCTCCTCCGGATGTTTGCGGAGCATATCCACGTAAATGAGCATGAGGCCGTAACCGCAGCGATCCGAAATATCCTCGGTCTCCTCACGCAGTTTTTTCAGGGAAGTGTAAAGGGATTTCAGGCGGCGCTTCTGCTCTGCGAGCGCTTTCAGGCTGACTGCGATACGGTAAGCCACGAAATCCTGCATCAAATGAAAACTGGAACGTTTGCGCAAAATGTCCGAACGGGATGCGAAACGAGTCAGTTCCTGCTGGGTGATGCTGATGCGGAAGGTTTTGTCGCCCTTCGAAGTGGTGAACAGGATGTCCGCCACGTTCAAGCCCTGCGCCAAAAGGTCCGCTTTTATCGTGTAACGAAATACATACGTATCTTCATCAAAATCATGGGATGTGATGTGATCGGTGGCCAATTCGATGAAATCGGAACTGCACGATACATAGAGGTCGCCGTAGCCCCAGGTATTCTTCTGTAGCACGATCTCGCCGCCAACGTCCCCTGTCAGTTCAGAGTAATTCTTAACGGCATCGCCCTCCATGGTGAAAACGAGGGACGGCTTCGCGCCGATACCGGACAGGAACTCCTCAACACCGCGCTCAACGTTGCGGTCAGAAAGAAGGGTCTGGTACAGGGCGATCTGATCCGGATTCTTCAGGATATTCGAATCCATGAAGGCCTTCGAGCGGAAGAAACGATACGCGGCCTCGGGCTCTTTCGCCGTAAAATCGGCAAAATCATAGACGGAACGAATCACGCGGCCTTCGCTGCCGTAGACCGGTTCCTCCATGGAGAACGCAAAGGGAATCTTTATCACGCCGGCGTTCGTCACCAGGGTAAAACCGCCCTCGATCACTGCCTGCGCGGACAATGTATTGGTATTCACCTCATAGAAGATGTCGCAGCTCCGACCGTAAAACGTCGAATGCGCGATGATCACACGACTGTGCGACGAATACACCACGCCCTTTAAGGCTACACCATTCGTCGAATCGACGTGAATGGATGCCTTATACGTGATGTCTAACGGCAGTCGTTCTTCGATCTGTACGGGATTTATGGCAAGCGCGGGCGTCGTGATCTCAACCTGTCCGTTTGCCAATTCGCGAATGCGCTCTTTCATGTCCTGTCCTCCGATGCGTATCTTATGACATTCCTCTCTATATTGTATCAAAAATCGTAAGATAGTACAACCGCAAAAAGGTGAAAAAACGCAAAAAACGCAAACAAAACAGCGATCCGATTTCTCATCTTTTGAGAAACGGATCGCTGTTACTCACAGTATTCAGTTTTATCTTCCGTAGATTACGGAATTCAGGTAATTACGCGCTGCTACCAGATCGACCGAGATCACGCTCTTGCCGTCGATACGAACGCCGGTTCCCATGCCGTCGGCCGGGATACGGGCCTCCTTGATCGTATACTTCAAAAGCGAAGGCGCGCTGGTGATCAGCGAGTTCACATAGCCTCTGTCCAGGTTGGTGGATATCAAGGGCAATGTATTATTCAGGAATGAGTCGATCTCGAAAACACCCATGCCGCGGAGTTTGGATGCCACTGCATTCAGGACTTCTCTCTGACGCTGCGTACGCGCGTAGTCCGATCCGACGTAGCGGATACGGGAGTAGGCGAGGGCCTGGCGGCCGTTGAGGAGCTGCGCTCCCACCTGTCCCTCCGGATAATGGCTGTCATTGGGATCCACACCGAAGATTCGGTTGATCTCCTTCAGGTACCGGTTGATGTACTGGATCTCATTTTCCTCGATGCCGACGGTTACACCGCCGATGTTATCGATGATCTGAGGGAAACTTACAAAATTAACACGGGCGAAACCATCAATGTGAATACCGAAATTCAGTTCGATGGTCTGCATCAGGAGCGCGGCGCCGCCATACGCATGTGCAGCATTCAAGCGGTTGTTGCCACGGCCGGGGATGGCCACGTAACAGTCCCGAAGCAGCGAAGTCATCGTAATGGTCTTCGCCTTATCATTGATCGACAGAATGATCATCGTATCGGAACGTCCCGCATTGGAATCGCCGCGGGCATCAATACCGATCAGAAGGATGTTCTTCACATCGTCGGACGTCTGAACAGCCGGCAATACAACTTGCTGCGTGGTTTTTCCGGATTGCGTAGGCTGCGTCGGGTTTCCGGAATCGCCGGGGCTCTGTGTTGCACCGGGATCGGTCGGAGTTCCCGGATCGACTTGCGTACCGGGTTCGATCGTGGTTCCCGGAATCACGAGGTTTCCGTTATCATCCGTGGTCGCATTCTGCAACTGATTGAGCAGGTCATCGATGTTCGACACGACTTCCAGTGGCGAGTCGCTCCCGGTCTCGAGTTCGTCCCCATCTTCCGGGGGCAATGTCGCGTCCGGCGCCATCGTTTCATCTTCGTACACATAGTTCAGCAGGCCCGAATAACGGTTCGGCAGGATGATGAAATAAAAGATCACGCCCACCATCGCCAGGATCGCCAAAAGAAGGAACACTGTGATGAGGATGCTCATCACCTTACTGCGTTTTTTCCGTTTCTTTTTCGGCTTCTTTCGCTGCGGCTCCGTGTTTTTTTCACTCATATATTGTCTCCTATTCGTTCACAGGGTTTTCTTCGGCAGGTTTGCAGGCAGCCTCGATGCGCGCCCACAGTTCCTCACGCCCCTGTTTGGTTTCGGACGAAAACGCGATCAGCGTGTCGTCCGGCCGCATACCGAGCTTCTTACGGATCAAATTGATCTGCTTCTGCTGCTGGCTACGGCCTATCTTATCGAGTTTAGTCGCGATCACGACCGGACGGTACCCCGTCTGCGTGACCCAGTCAAACATCTGACAATCTAGTAACGTAGGTTCATGCCGAATATCTACAAGCAAAAAGACTTGTTTTAAGTTTTTCGACATACGAAGGTAGCGCTCGATCATGCGGCCCCAGCGCTCCTTCTCATCCTTTGATACCTTCGCATACCCGTATCCGGGCAGGTCGACCAGGTATATTTCTTTGCTTATATTATAAAAATTGATCGTCTGTGTCTTACCCGGCTGGGCTGATGTCCGCGCGAATGACTTACGGTTCATGAGCGCGTTGATCAGGGAGGATTTGCCGACGTTCGAACGTCCGGCAAATGCGACCTCCGGCAGTGCCGTCGCGGGCAATTTACTCGTTACGCCGCACACAAACTCCAGTTCCACACTACGTATGATCATAAGTCACCTCACTGCGTGAACGCCGACGCGATAACATCGTTCATGGCATTCACATAGCAGATATCCAGACCGTCCACGATCTCGCCGGACAGTTCCGCCACGTCTGGGCGGTTCCGGTCGGGAACCAGAACGCGCGTCATACCGGCCATCTTCGCCGCGAGGAGTTTCTCCTTCAGGCCGCCGATGGGCAGGACGCGTCCACGTAAGGTAACCTCGCCGGTCATAGCTACATCGCCGCGCACCTCACGCAGGATCACGGCCGACAGGATCGCTGTCGCCAGTGTGATACCCGCCGACGGGCCGTCCTTTGGCACCGCACCCTCCGGTACATGCACGTGGATATCATGCGCCTCAAAGAAATCCGGTGCCACATCGTAGTCTGGCGCCACAAAGCGCACGTAACTCAACGCCGTCATGGCGGATTCCTTCATGACGTCACCCAGCTTACCGGTCAGTTTCAGTTCGCCCTTACCGGGCATGACATTGACCTCGATATCCAGGGTATCGCCGCCGGCGCCCGTCCAGGCCAGGCCATGCACCACGCCGATCTGCGGCTGAAGCTCGCCCTTATCGTCGGTGCGGCCGCGTCCCAGAAGGGTGCGTGCCTCATCGGGCGTTACGTCAAAGACCGCACTGCGGTCATCATTCTCCAGAAGTTTACGCGCATACTTGCGGCAGATCTCGCCGATGCGGCGCTCCAGCGCGCGCACGCCCGCCTCCCGCGTATATTCGCGGATCATGACGAGAAGTGTTTCATCGGAAAATGTCACCTGTCCGGGAGCCAGACCGTTCTTCTCGATCTGCTTCTTCACCAGGTAATCCTTCGCGATGTGGAGTTTCTCATTCTCCGTATAGCCGGACAGTTCGATGATCTCCATGCGGTCGTACAACGGAGCGGGGATGTTCGAAGCATCGTTCGCCGTCGCGATGAACATGACCTTCGAGAGGTCCATCGGGACCTCCAGATAGTGGTCGCGGAACGCATGGTTCTGCTCGTAGTCCAGCACTTCCAGCATGGCGGACGCCGGGTCCCCATGCAGGTCTTTACTCATTTTGTCGATCTCATCCAACAGGATGAGCGGATTGTTGACCTTCACCTGCTTCATCGCGTTCGCGATGCGGCCCGGCATGGCGCCGACGTAGGTCTTGCGATGGCCGCGGATCTCCGCTTCATCGCGCACGCCGCCTAAGCTGATGCGCACGAATGCACGCCGCAGCGCGCGGGCAATGCTGGTCGCCACGGAGGTCTTACCACATCCGGGCGGGCCCACCAGACAGATCAGGGTACCCTGCACCTTCTCGGACAGAAGGTACACCGCAAGGTAATCCAGAATGCGTTCTTTCACCTTCTCCAGGCCATAGTGGTCCGCATTCAGCACCTCTTCTACGCGGCGGATATCGGAGAATACTTCGCCACTTTTATTCCACGGGAGTTCCAGCATGGTCTCCACGTAGGTCTGCAGAACCGCCTTCTCCTGACTGCCCTGCGGCATGGAGCTCATGCGGCTCATTTCTTTCTTAAGTTTCTCCAGAACTTCCTCCGGCGCATCGAGCTTCTGAATCTTCTGCTCGAGTTCGTTCATCTGCGCCTCTTCGTCGTCGCCGACTTCCTTCTTCAGGGCTCGGATCTGCTCCCGGATGAAGAATTCCTTCTGGTTCTTATCGATGCTGGCCTTCACCTTCTGGTTCAGTTCGTGGCGCAGCACCTCCACCTGAGAGCGATCCTTCAAAAACTGCAGTACGATCAGCGCACGCTTGGTTTCATTGTCCTCTTCCAGATAGACCTGCTGCATGGGCGGACGGCAGAACGGCATGCGGATGACCTGGTTCATCAACCCCAGCAAGTCGGTTGCAGGCGGGTTCATCACCGTGCGGTCATTCACGCCGGCCAAGCGCAGCATGTGCGCCCGTTCGTCGCGGATGCTCTCGTAGAGTGCCTGACGTTCCTGCTCAGAGATATCCTCCAATCGCATGATGAGCGGCTGTGTAGCGACCAGGCCGGACCAGTATTCATCCCCCTCCATAGAGAGACGTCTTCCACGATCCATCACGCGCACGCGCATGACCAGGTTATCATTATCGTTTTTATACACACGAAGCACACGGCCAATGCCGCCGATGTCGTAGACTTCTCCCGGCGCCGGATCGGAAATGGACGCATCCTTCTGCATGAATAGTCCGACGTACAGGTCGTCCGTTGAAATGGTGTCCAGCCCCTCTTCGAGGCAGGTCAGTTTCACACGCATCAGCTGCGCGACGGCCTTCGAACGATCTCGTTTTACTTCAATGGTCAGCTCCTGCTCCGGCAGCGGAACGATATCCCGCAGGACCAGGATCGGGACCTCTTTGTAAAATTCTTTCATAAAAAACTCCTCATGAAGTTTTGTTGTGCATTTCTTCCCTAAAATGCACGGCGAGTAGGAGCATGGCTCCTACTCGGTTCTATTTCTTGTTTAAACTTTGATCAACAAGTGTGTGCCTTATGCCGGTTCGGGCGCTCCCGCCTGGCTTTCGGCAAATGACTGCGCTCTCCGGCGCTGTGCGATCACTTCAGGATCCCGGTAGGTGTACTCCGGATCGGAGTGTTTCTCCACCGTCTCCTTCGTGATGCGGCAGGTCGCAATCGAGTCATCCGACGGAACCTCGTACATGGTGTCCATCATGATGTCTTCCAGGATGGCACGCAGGCCTCTGGCTCCGGTCTTCCGTGCCAGCGAAAGATCCGCGATGGCGAGCAATGCGTCGTCGTCGAACTCGAGTTTTACTTCATCCAGCGACAGCATGTACTGGTACTGGCGAACGATCGCGTTCTTCGGCTCGGTCAGGATGCGCACCAATGCGTCGCGATCCAGAAGATCCAGGGAAACATTGATCGGAACACGTCCTACGAACTCCGGAATGATACCGAACTTCACGAGATCCTGCGGAAGCACCTCGCGGAACAGTTCACCCGTGTTCTTCTCGACCTTACTCTCCACATTCGAGTTGAAGCCCATGGACTTCTTACCGATGCGGGCCTCGATGATATTATCCAATCCGTCAAATGCTCCGCCGCAGATGAACAGAATATTCGTCGTGTCAATGTGCAAAAGTTCCTGCTGGGGATGCTTACGTCCGCCCTGCGGGGGAACGCTGGCAACCGTACCTTCCAGGATCTTCAAAAGTGCCTGCTGTACGCCCTCACCGGATACATCACGGGTCACGGAAACATTCTCCGATTTCTTTGCGATCTTATCGATCTCATCGATGTATACGATGCCGTACTGCGCACGCTCAATATCGTAGTCCGCTGCCTGGATCAGTTTCAGCAGGATGTTCTCAACATCCTCGCCGACATAACCGGCCTCGGTAAGCGTCGTCGCGTCCGCGATGGCAAAAGGAACGTTTAAGATCTTCGCCAGAGACTGCGCCAGGAAGGTTTTACCACAACCGGTCGGTCCCAGAAGCAGGATGTTGGACTTCTGCAGGTCGACTTCGGAATTATCCGCGTGGTTGACACGCTTATAGTGGTTGTAGACCGCTACGGAGAGGGCCTTCTTCGCCTGCTCCTGTCCTACGACATATTCATCCAGATGGCGTTTGATCTCCTTCGGATACATGAGGCGCACCAGGTCATAGTCTCCCCGATCCGGCTTCTCGATCATCTCCATGCAGAGATTTACGCAATCTTCACAGATGTAGGTTCCGGCATAACTTCCGCCGAACAGCCGCCCGCGAACTTCCTTCTCTGTCCTGCCACAGAAGCCGCAGCGAATGACGTCTTTTGCCTCTTTGTCTTTGTTATCCATGTTTTTCACCTTTCACATGTTACAATGCGCCGCCTGTAAAACGTCTTATCCTCACAGGCAGATTTCCGTCCCGTTTTCTGATCGGATATCGGAAGTGAACCGCTGCTATTATCAGTGGCTCGAGATAACGGCGTCGATCAGGCCATATTCTTTCGCCTGCTCTGCCGACATATAGTTGTCACGCTCGGTATCTCTTGCGATCTCTTCGAGCGGACGACCGCAGTTTGCTGCGAGGATCGTATTCAACTTCTCGCGGGTCTTCAAAATATGCTCTGCTGCGATCTGGATCTCCGTCGCCTGGCCCTGAGCGCCGCCCAGAGGCTGGTGGATCATGATCTCTGCGTTCGGAAGCGCATAGCGCTTACCCTTCGCCCCGCCGGACAGAAGGAAGGCTCCCATGCTGGCTGCCATGCCAATGCAAGTCGTGGAAACATCACACTTGATGTACTGCATGGTATCGTAGATCGCCATGCCTGCGGTAACACTGCCGCCCGGGCTGTTGATGTAAAGATTGATGTCCTTATTCGGGTCTTCCGACTCCAGAAACAGAAGCTGCGCTACTACCAGGCTGGCGGTAACTTCATTTACCTCCTCACCCAGGAAGATGATGCGCTCCTTCAAAAGTCTCGAATATATGTCGTAGGATCTCTCACCACGATTTGTTTGTTCAATGACATAAGGTACCAATGCCATGATGTATTACCTCCGATAATTGAATTCGGCTCCGCGCGCAGGGCGCACGTCGCTCAGGATATTTTACCACAAAAATACGCCTTTGTAAACTCCCCACAGCATTTTGATGTGGTGCGCGGGCGGCCGCGGCCACCAAAGCGGAGAAATGAGCTTCCTTTGGTGGCTTTTCGAGCTTTCATGACACGCCCTCTCAGCATTTGCGGCCACCAAAACAACAAAAGATTGATAAAGTCCGTATAATGGTGTAAAAATAGAAAGCCACAATGGTTCGCTTTCAGGTATAATGTAGATTGTCCAGATCAAGCATAATACCGAAAGGAGAACCACCATGGCTCAACTCAATCTTACACTAAATCAAGAAGAAA
>JAFYGB010000057.1 GCA_017543445.1 Lachnospiraceae bacterium
AATGATGCGCTTTTCGCGACGGCTCGTCCCGATTGTGAGAACGCTGCAGTCCGCGCACGCCTGCAGGCCGTAAGCGAGGCAGACTTCGAACGTAAGCCCGCATTTGCCGAAAGAGAAAAGATCCAGAAGGAAGCATTGGGACTGCCGAAATTCCCGACCACGACCATCGGTTCCTTCCCGCAGACCGCGGATGTAAAGGCAAACCGCAAGGCATTCAAGGCAGGCCAGATTACGGAAGAAGAATATAAGAAGTTCAACCAGGAGAAGATCCGCGAGTGCGTGAAACTCCAAGAGGAGCTGGATCTGGACGTTCTGGTCCACGGCGAGTATGAGAGAAACGACATGGTCGAGTACTTCGGTGAGCAGCTTTGCGGTTATCTCTTCACAGAGAAGGCGTGGGTGCAGTCCTATGGTACCCGTTGTGTAAAGCCCCCGATCATTTGGGGTGACATTTCCCGCGAAAAGCCGATGACCGTGGAGTGGTCGGTATTCGCGAAGAGCTGCACGAACCGTCCGATGAAGGGCATGCTCACTGGTCCTGTGACCATCCTGAACTGGTCCTTCCCGCGTGAAGATATCTCCCACAAGGAGAGCACCCTGCAGATCGCGCTGGCGATCCGTGACGAGGTGCTGGATCTCGAGGCTGCAGGCATCAACATCATCCAGATCGACGAGGCGGCGCTGCGTGAGAAACTGCCGCTTCGTAAGAGCGACTGGTACAGCGAGTACCTCGACTGGGCTATCCCGGCGTTCCGCCTAGTGCACAGCGGCGTGAAGGCATCCACCCAGATTCACACACATATGTGCTACAGCGAGTTCACCGACATCATCCCGGCGATCGATAACATGGACGCGGATGTCATCACGTTTGAGGCTTCCCGTTCGGATCTGCTGATCCTCGACGCCCTGCGCGCGAACAACTTCAAGACCGAAGTTGGCCCCGGCGTATATGACATTCATTCGCCGCGTGTTCCGTCGGAGGAGGAGATCGTGAACGCGTTGTCCCGTATGCTGGCGCGTATCGCTACGGAGAAACTTTGGGTGAACCCGGACTGCGGTTTGAAGACCCGCGGTACGACCGAGACGGTGGCGAGCCTGAAGAACATGGTCGCTGCGGCTAAAAAATTGAGAGAAGAGAATTAATCATACATTGATCTCCTAAACGGGGCCGGCCCTCGGACGAAACAGTACGTCCGGGGGCCGGCTCCGTTCATGCGTATATATCGTCCCTTTTATGGGACTGTATCCTTGACTTTTTCTTCGGATTGTGATAGGATTTTATACATAGTGGGGATTAGGAATCGTAGTCGGAACAGAAGATAAAGGAGGCCCATATGGCCAGAGGAACAAAACAAAAACTGAAACTTTTATATCTGTTGCGGATCATGATGGAACAGACCGATGAGACCCACGGATTAACGATCGAAGAAGCCCTTTCGGAACTCGGAAAGTTCGGGGTGACTGCCCAGCGGAAGAGCATTTACCGCGATTTCGAGGCACTCACCGAGTATGGATTTAAGATCAAAAAACTGCGTAAGGTGCATGCGGTAAGTTATTATCTCACGAGCCGCAAGTTCGACACCCGGGAGATGCAGTTTCTCGTGGAAGCCATCCGCGGCTGTCGCTTCCTCTCGGAGGAGAATGCACACCGCATGATCGAGAAGTTTGAAGGCGAGATCGGAGCCTTTGCCATGGATCTGATCGACCGGCAGGTGCAGGTCGTGAACCGTGTGAAAGAGGGCGGTGAGAATGTGCTTGAGACCCTCGGACGCATCCATGCAGCGATCGAAGCGGACCGAAAGGTCCTGTTCAAATACTATGCCTGGAGCGCGGACGGAAAACTGACGGCGCGATATGACGGAAAGACTGTCACGGTGAGTCCATGGACGGTGCTCTTGCATAACGAGAATTATTATCTGTTGGCATTTCCCGAGGACGATACGATCCTGAAGACCTATCGTATCGATAAGATGGAGATCGTGGACACCGCGCCCGGGCCGCGCATCGGTGCCGAAGCGTACGCTGCGGTGGACCCGGCCGAGTACTTGACCCGGGCCGTGAATATGTTCCACGGCGTCGAGGAAACGGTGACCCTGGTCTGTGACAACGATATCGCGAATGTCGTGTTCGACCTGTGGCCGGAAGCGAAACAGAAGACGCGCCGCGTGGACGAGGATCATTTCCGCGTGAAGTTCAACATCTACGTCAGCAATCAGTTTTTCGGCCAGTTGTGCGGCCTCGGCAGTCATGTACGTATCAAATCGCCGAACGACATCCGAAAGCAGTACATCGCATTTTTGAAAGAGAACATATACAACCAGCGCATTCGCCGTAAGAACCTCGTGGAAAAAGAGGCCACCGGCGAGATCGTCGAAGATTGAAATAAAGTGTAAAAAGGAGTAATTATGGCAGAATTTACGAATTACGATGAAACGATCGAAAAAACTCTGGGGCAGGTCCGTGCGATCGGCGAGAACCTGCACGAGCGCATCCGCCGCGATGAGTTCATCTATGTGGCGCTTCCCTTCCTGATGTTCCGCCGCTTCGATGAAGTGATCGGACCCGAGATGGGCGACCTGGTGAACTACGCACGCGAGCACGACGACCTCGAACTGAAGGACCTCGATGAGCGCGTCCGCGGGATGGCTCCGTTCGAAACCTACAACTGTTCGGGACTGAGCCTGAAGACACTGGCAACGGATAAGTCGAAGCAGGACATTCGTTTCCGCGATTACTTAAATGGTTTCTCGGTCAATGTCCGCCGCCTTTTGGCGTCCTTGCGTTTCCACAGCATTTTCCCGAGCCTGGTGCGCTTCGTTCTGCTCGGTGACGTATGCAACGCATTTTCCGCAGAGGATCTAAAGCTCGACGCGGTTTCCATGCCGTCGTCGGCCTACGAGAAGCTTTTGAAGAATCTTCTGCAAGAGGCCAATGCTTCATCTCCTAACGGAGACTGTGGAATCGGTGAGGAAGTCATCGCGCGCATCGTCCGCGCGACCGGCGAGATCCGCCGCATCGAGCCTGGAAGCACCGCTTCCCTCGAGGCGTTTGAGAACGCCAGTATGGTACGTACCGATCCGGAACTTCTCGCCCAGAAACTGGAAGCCCAGAAGAAGGCTGCAGAAGCGGCAGAGAAGTCGGTCACAGACAGCGATAACGAAAACAACGAATGATCGAATAAGAATAAAAAAACAGGAGGTTTTACAATGGGATTATTTGACAAAGCAATGGCAGGCGGATCGAAGGATGCATCCGCAGGACAGGGCGCAGCAATGGCGCTGAAGCCCGAATGGATGATGGACAGAGTCATCGAGATCCAGGACGTAAATAGTCTGGAAGAATTGAAGGCAGCTGTCGATGTTACCGATCCCGGCAGCGTGGCAGCATATTGGGTATACAGTGTATTCTGCCTGACTGCAGATTACGAGATCGGCATGAGCATGATGAAGTATCTCTTTGCGGACATCGAACCCTTCGGCAGAGGTTTCACCGAGGGCGGACTCTCCGGAAAAGCCGGCTGGGATACCTATTTCAACGAGCGCCTGAAGGACGACGATTACCGCTGGCTTCCGCGTGCCTACTTCGTAGGTTCCACGGCAGATAACGGCTTCCATCCCGCGATGCCGCTTTCCGTAAGACTTTACTTCAACAAGCCGAACACCGATACGATCAATGGACAGACCCTGGCGCAGCTGGGACGCCTGAACATCGTTTACTATGTTCAGAGCAATGCAGCCGGCAACAAGGTGAATCTCGAACTGTCCCGTTTCGACGGCAGTGATCGTTATTATGTTACGAAGGGTACCGCATCGACCGGTCTGTTCTACGACCAGAGAGCGGGACTGACGGCAGCGGCAAAAGCGAAGCTTTGGGATTGATCCGAGTTTAGGGAGGTTTACTATGGAGAAGAAATTCAAGGTTTTGATGCTGAACGGCAGTCCGCGTCCGAGCGGTAACATCGCACTGGCGTTTCACGAGATGGAGCAGGTCTTTGCGGAGAATGATGTCGAATACGAGAACATCCTGCTGGGACGCATGGACATCCGCGGCTGCATTGCCTGCGAGACGTGCCGAAAGAACGGCAAATGCGTATTCAACGATATCGTGAATGAATTGGCCGTTAAGTTTGAGGCGGCGGACGGTCTGGTCATCGGATCGCCGGTCTACTATGGCTCGGCAAACGGTACGCTGATGTCCGCACTTCAGAGATTGTTCTACAGCACACATTTCGACAAATACATGAAGGTCGGAGCGAGTGTGGTCAGCGCGAGACGTTCGGGCTGCACGGCGACCTTCGACGAACTGAATAAGTTCTTCACATTGTCCGGAATGGCGGTGGCGACCAGTAATTACTGGAACAATATCTACGGCTGGGATCCCGGCGAGGGCATCGTGGACGACGAGGGCCGGCAGGTCATGCGTGTTCTGGCGCGCAACATGGTATTTCTCATGAAGAGCATTGCGCTGGGCGAGGGGCAGATCGGCTATCCCGAGACCGAGAACCGCGTATGGACGAACTTCACGAGAAAGGGTTGACAACGTTTGGATACCATCGTTTGGCTGATCATCTTTTTGGTAACTTGCGGGATCACCGTCGGGTGTCTCGTACTTCTAAAGCATTTTGAGAGCGCATGGCTGCGGCGAATGATCTTCGCCGTGGTCGTCGCGCTCTTTTTTATTCCCACGATCGTTTTAGGCTTGAAGCGGCCGCTGAACGCACCGATCATATTCCTGCATCTGACGGGCTATCTGCTGGGGGCGCTGATCGTGGATGGCATTCTGTGCCTGGTTGCGCGAAAACGCGAGAAGAAGGCTGACGAGCCTCGTGGGCGCAGGCTCGCGCGGGTCGCGACCGCCTCGCTGTTCGGCTGCCTGATCTATCTGTCAATGGGCTTCCTCTGCGCGAACTGGGTGCGCCGGACGGAGTATGTGTTTGAAACGGAGAAGGCCATCGAGAACGGCTGTCTGCGGATCGCGCAGATCTCCGACGTGCATCTGGGAACGACGAATGACTGTGGAGATTTCGAAAAGCTTCTGCGCTGCATTTCCGAAAAAAATGCGGACATCCTGGTCATTACCGGTGATTTTGTGGATGAGTATACGAGTCGTGAGGACATGCTCCGGGCTTGCAAAGCATTTTCCACGGAATGCAAGATCGACCGCGTGTTCTTCATCGCAGGCAACCATGAGGAACTGGATGGGGTTGATTTTACAGCGGAGGAACTGTTTACAGAGCTGCGCGCGAATCGCGTGGCTGTCCTGCGGGATGAGACCCTCCTGGTGAATGACAGCTTTTACGTGGTCGGTCGAAAAGACGCTTCGGAGTCGCGGAAGACCATGACGGAGCTGCTTAAGGGCGTGGATATGTCCAAATACATCATCGTCCTGGATCATCAGCCGAACGATTTCGCCCGGGAGGCGGCCGCAGGCGCAGACCTGACATTGGCCGGACATACGCACGGTGGCTACCTGTTCCCACTGCGGTTTCTCTCCTCGTATCTGAACGTTTTGTTCAGTGAGGCGGAGTGCATATCCGGCTCGGGAACGAAACTGAACATGAACTATGTCGTAAGCGCCGGAGTCGGTACCTGGGGCTGCTCCTTTAAGACCGGAACGCGCTCGGAGTATGTGATCATCGACATCAAGTCGTTAAAGTGAAAAAAGAAAGGAGGACCATGCCCATGGTGCGTAAATATCTGCGCTTTTATGGCTCGGTACAGGGCGTGGGCTTTCGCTACCGCGCGCGGTACGCGGCGGAAATGTATGGGTGCACGGGCTGGGTCTCGAATGAGTGGGACGGCTCGGTGAGCATGGAGATCCAGGGCGAGGAGGCCCAGATCGATCAGGTGATCCTGGCGATCGAACGCGGCACCTACGTGCGAATCGAAAACATGGAATGCAAGACATTGCCCGTGATCGAAGAACGTGGCTTTTCCTACGGGAAGCCGACCGCCTGAGAACGAGGCATTCTTATCGGACACATGAATCTGCTATACTGGATGCGTAAGGAACCGGAAATGATGTTGATCATGAAGTGAAGGAGGTTTTGGTATGCAGATAGCAGATGCTTTGAATATAACAAAAGAGTATTATGAGCGGACGAATCCGACCGAGAGTGAGGATTTTATGTTCACGGAGGCGCTGTCGTTTCTGATCGAGGAGACGAAGGATGCGCAGTATATGACGGAGCTGGCCTGGTTTTACTGCACGAAGCAGCAGTTTGATCTGGAGCGTAAGTACCTCGAGATGGCGGCGGAATGTGGAAACCTCTGGGCCATGGAAGAGCTGGGATACATGTGGTACTATGGCCAACATGGCGAGGTCGACTACGAGAAAGCGTTTTATTATTTCTCGATGGGAGCGCAGCAGACGACGGGGTCCGGACGCTTGTGGTGCACCTATAAACTGGCGGACATGTACCGCTTCGCGCTGGCCGTCGAGAAGAGCGAGGAGACCTATCGCAGGATGATCCGCTCAGCGTATGAGGAGGTCAAAAATCCCAAATACCTGAATGAGCCGTTCCCGGAGATCGCCTATCGTCTCGCGGGGATCCTCGTGGACGAGGGGGATGTAAAACAGGCAGTAGAGATCTTGAAGCGGGCGAAGCGTTTCCTGGCGGAGCGGTTGAGTTATGAGCCGTTCTGGGGCCACTTCGAGACCATGGAGAGGATCGTACGGCGCTTGTATGCATTGACCGAGTTCGATCCGAGGCGGTTCGGATTTTATGATATTTTCGAGTTGACTCGCACCTATGGCACCGTATATTTCAAATGCGACCGGACGAAGTATTCGCTCGAGATCGCGAAGGAGGACGGGTCGATCTATTTCGACGGAAGATGGTACCGCAGTTTCGCACAGTTGTGCCAGAAGGCGGAGATCGGCGGGGAGAAGATCACCCGGCGCTATGATGAGTTCTATGATTGGGAGGTGGCTGCATGATGAATACGACGTTTTTTGAAGAGGAGACGATGACCCGTCAGGAAGTGTATGAAGATCTTTTGCTTCGGCGCGATCAGTTGGAGCGGAAAGCCATCGATTATCAGATCGAATATACCCAGGAGTTCGGCGAGCAGATCTGCGCGAACTTCGAGATCAAACTGGAGTGCATCAAGAAGAAGAAGGCCATCAGTTACTGCCGCCGCCGCCAAAACCGCGGGCTGGCCGTCGACACCGAGAAGATGGAAGCAGAGATCGAGAAGGAGATGAAGCTCTACTACGTCGAGCTGAAAGACATGCTGAAGAGCTACCATAGTGCACAGGATACAAAGACGGTTGGCCATTATGAGGCCTCTCGTGTGAAGAAGATCTATCGTCGCCTCGCAAAACTGCTCCATCCGGATATCAACAAAAAGACCGCGGAATCCAGAGAATTATCGGACCTCTGGAACCGCGTCGTTGAGGCGTATGACGCCCTGGATGTCAACAAACTGGAAGATCTGGAAGTTTTAATTAAACGAACGATGGAAGAACTCGGAGATGAGGGATTCGAACTCCAGGTGGATAATATCGAAGAGCGCATCGAACGGCTGGAACGGCAGATCAACGAGATCATGACCACAGAGCCGTACACATATAGGGAACTTTTAGAGGATGAAGAACGAAAGAAGACACGTCATGACGAGTTGAACTCGGAGCACGAGGATTACGAACAATATCTGGAGACATTGACCCGGGCACTGGAGGATATGCTCAGAGAAGGAGGTTCGAATGTCGTATGGCTAATGAATTAACGAAAAAAGATGAGAATGTGTTGGCACTGGTAAATGGCGACCACTCGATCGAGGAGTTGATCAAACCCCTGAGTCACGAGATCTTTCTGTTTGATTCGTTCGTGGCCGGAACCACGTTTATCAAGAATGAGACGGTTTTCGATGAACTGAAGGTGGGAGACAAGCTCATCCTGCAGCGGGAGGCGGATAATCGTTTTGATGAGAACGCCGTCCTTATCCTGGATGCTAAACAAAGGAAACTCGGCTACATCCCGGAGAAGGATAATATCGTTTTCGCACGGCTGATGGATGCCGGAAAATACCTGATCGCAAAGATCGATGAAATGGTGAAAAAAGGATCCTTTCATCAGATCAAGATCGGGATCTATCTGATCGATTTTTAATTCGTACATCGACGATCGCAGAGGGAGTCGGACTGTAGTTACATCATACTTGGAGGTGCGCTATGCCGAAGGGAACCAATCAAAAACTGAAACTATATTACCTCAGCCGGATCATGCTGCAAAACACGGACGATGAGCACATGATCACCATGCCGGAGATCAAAGAAGCATTGGCCGCGTATCAGGTGACGGCAGACCGAAAGAGCCTGTATGATGACATGGAGGCACTTCGCGTTCTCGGCGTCGATGTGATCGGGGAGAAGGTCGGCCGCGACTTTTTCTATCATGTCGGCGGGAAGCATTTCGAAATCGCGGAGCTGAAACTCCTCGTGGACGCGATCCAGTCCTCCAAGTCGATCTCAGAGAAAAAGTCCAACGAGCTGATCAAAAAACTGACCGCTATGGCCAGTAAGTATGAGGCGGAGCAGCTGAAACGCCAGGTGGTCGTGCAAGGGCGCGTCAAAACGATGAATGAAAGCATCTACTATTTCATCGACGATCTTCATAAGGCCATCGCGGAGAATAAGCAGATCCGTTTCGAGTATATGAAGTGGAATCTCGAGAAGAAACTGGAACGCCGCAGGGAGGAACCCTATGTGGTGAGCCCGTGGGCATTGACCTGGGATGATGAGAACTATTATCTGATCGCCTATGATGAGGCGGCGGGAACCATCAAACACTTCCGCGTCGATAAAATGAAAAGCATTACGATCCTGGAAGAAAAACGAACCGGCCTGGAGCAGTTTAAAGAGTTCGACCTGGCCCGTTATGCAAAGATGAATTTCGGAATGTTTGCCGGGGAGCCGGTAAAGGTAAAACTGGCTTTTTCCAATGACAAAGTCGGCATCTTCCTCGACCGTTTCGGACGGGATATCCACATTCATCCCGCAAAACAGGAAGGCTGGTCGGAGACCTATGTGGATGTCGCCCTCAGCGATCAGTTCCTCGGTTGGATCTTCGCACTTGGCTCGAGCGTAAAGATCCTGAGTCCCGCGGAAGTAGTAGAGAGGTTCAAAAACGAACTAAAGTCTATGTATGATCAATATTTGAAATGATGATATGTATGGGAGACGATCAGGGCGGGAAGCATGCTTCCCGTCCTCTTTTTACGTATGGACAATGTGTGTCTTTCCTCTAGCAATACACAAAATAACATGCTATAATGATGTTGATGGATTGTATAATACCTCGTGGACAGGAGGTGGACGATATGAAGAACGTAAGTTTGAGACGGTTGCGAACGTTGTGGTTCGCGGTTTTGATCGGAGTGATCACGTTGGTCGGATCACTCTATTTGAATACAAAGAGCGTGCTTGCGGATGAAGCGGAAACTCAAGGGACGGATGAAGAGATCCAGACGGTTTTGAAGTTTCGGGACGGTGAGGTTCCGGCCGAACTGTCGGTGACGACCTTTATGAGGGACAGCATGCGGTTCCATAAAGAACTCGCGCTTTTGGCGATGGGACTGGCAGGCGTTGCCTATGACGATGGCCGCCCGACGCTCGGAAGCGGAGAGTATTTGATCCCTGCATATCATTCGTTGGGATTTACGGACGACAACATTTGGCTGTTCAGCTATCCGAAAAATGAACTGAATCGTACGG
The DNA here is from genome assembly GCA_017543445.1 of Lachnospiraceae bacterium. Taxonomy (GTDB): domain Bacteria; phylum Bacillota; class Clostridia; order Lachnospirales; family Lachnospiraceae; genus UBA1201. The sequence goes on from JAFYGB010000057.1 coordinate 9,718, forward strand.
AGGAGGAGATCTTCACCGATAATTCGCTGGCGTTTTCCATCGCCTGTCGGGACCTGGGCGATCAACTCTTGATGATCCTGAATTTCCGGGGATCTTCGGCAGACGAAGACTGGGAATATAACTTCCTGGGGCTGAGCGAGACGCAGGGTCGTTCGTTCTATGGCGAGAATAATGCCTGGCCGGGCTTTATCGAGTTTGTGGATGGCTTGAAGAAGGGCCTGAATTTGTATATTGAGGCTCATCCATTCGTAAAGCAGGCGGATGCGACAGGAAAACTGGTCGCATTTGTTGTGGGCCACAGTTTGGGCGGCGCAGCGGCGAACCTGACCGGCAAACTGCTCAACGAGGGTGATGCGGGCTTAGAGAATCTGGATCCGAGCCGGATCTTTGTGTATACATTTGCCGCACCATTGGTCTCCCTGGATGTTACGCAGGATGCGAATATCCACAACGTGGTCAATGATAACGACATCGTGCCGCACCTTCCGATCGGACGGAAGCATTACGGTGTGGACTATCACTTCTCGACAGGCAGCAGCCTGTATGAGTGTCATACGATGATGACCTATGCGAGGGCAGTGATGGAGGAGCGGATCGATCCGATCGCGCCGGCGATGAGCATGCTACAGGGCGTATTTAAGTCAGGAGCGGATGATCCGAAACCGGAGGCTACCACGGAAGTGGCACCTGTCGATATGCAGACGGAAGCGGATGTGACAGAAGCAAATGCGACCGAAGAGAATGTGACCGATGCGATCGCGACGACAGCGGTGGCGATCGGTAAGGCCGACGCGACACAGCCGGCGTCTGCGGAAGTGACACAACCGTCTTCGGAGGCGGCCGGGGACTCCGGAAAGATCGGCAGTCCGAACAGTGAGCCCATGCCGGATGATTATCACAACGTGATCCCATACATTCTGGTCATCGGTGGAGGACTGATCGTTCTCCTCATCTTGGGCATCGTGATCCATGCGGTAAAGAAGGGCCGCAAACGTAAGCATTGATCGTTCCATAAAGGAGGTTATATGAAGTATAAGACAGCGTTTCTGTTCCTGCTCGTTCTCATGATCTTCGGTTGTAAACGTACAGAGAAAGGATACGAGATCGAAGGTATTAAGGCGACAGAGACCGAACACGTCTATGAATGTACATTTGCGGGGGATACACGCAAGTTTTGCCTATATTTGCCGGAACCAGCGGAAGGAGACCTTCCGCTGGTCATTATGTTGCACGGATACGCAGGGTCACCGGAGGCGTTCCGTCGGGAGACGCTTATGGATGAGGCGGCGTGCGCACGTGGCTATGCGGTCGTGTATGCGGGGATGGCCGGAGTGCAGTGGAACACCAACATGGGACCGGAGGGCAAACCGGATGTGGAGTGGTTGAGCGCATTGGCGAAATACATGAAAAAGAATTATCACTGCGATCCGAAGCGTATCTATGTGGCCGGTTTCAGTGACGGAGCGTTCATGTCGCAGCGTCTGGCGCTCGAGGCCCAGGATACATTTACCGCTGTTTGTACGGTAGGGGGGACTGCTGCGAATACGATCTGGGACGCCAGGAGCCAAAAGGCGGATATCGGCGTGATGCTGATGTACGGAACGGAGGATGGAGTTTTTCCGAGTCGGGAGAAAGGGACGGACCATCTCTCGCAAAATCCTGCCATCGAGGTCCTGCTGGAATATTGGGTGCAGGCGAATTCGCTAGGGGATGAGGCTTCGGAAACACTGTCGGATAGGGCGACCCTGACGCGCTACACAAGTCCTGCTTCGACGAAAGAGGTCGACCGGATCGTGATCGACAGATACTCGCACGCCTGGCCGGAAGAGAAGTATTGTGGATTTGATCCGCGGAAGGTCATTCTGGATTTTTTCGACCGTTGCAGATGAGTTTTTTCGAGGCCTGTGGCATCGCTCTTTTCTTGACACTCCGGCCTGTGCATGGTAAAATTTGAATATCATTATCAGCGATCGGAGGAACGGATGAACGCAGATTTTTATAAGGTACATGCGGATGAAGCGATACAGCGTCTGAACGAGGGCAATGCGCGCTTTGTCGCGCAGGAATGTCAGAACATCGACACTTCGATCGGGCGACTGAAAGCATTTGCCGAGAAGGGACAGAGACCGTATGCGATCGTTGTGGCGTGCGCGGATTCTCGTGTGATCCCCGAGGTGATCTTTGACGCGCAGATCGGCGATCTGTTCGTCATCCGCGTGGCGGGAAATGTGATCGACAACCACCAGCTCGGCAGTATCGAGTATGCGGCGGAGCACCTGGGAACGGGTTTAGTCTGCGTGCTGGGGCACACCCATTGCGGAGCGATCGATGCAGTGCTGCAGGGACACTCCGGTGAATATATCCAGTACATTGCCCGCAGGATCGAGCAGGCCATCGGTACGGAAAAGGATCCGTATAAGGCGTGTTGCTTAAACGTCTTGGATGCCTGTGATCAGATCGAGCACAGCTTGCAGATCCAGAAGGATGAGCAGGAGTATGGATTGCGCGTGATCGGCGCGGTGTACGATCTGGAGACGGGACGTGTCGACGTGCTTTCGCGGCAACCGTACCGGGAAGTGGCGGACTAAAGGAGAATTATGGAATCGTTTATATATGAGACCCCGACGAAGGTCTATTTCGGTAAAGGGGAGGAGCAGAAGGTCGGTGAGATCATCGCCGGCTACGGAGCGACGAAGGTCCTCGTTCATTACGGATCGCAAAGCGCGGTAAAGAGCGGACTGATCGACCTCGTGAAGGAAAAACTGAAGGAACAGGGCATCGCCTATGTGCTGCTGGGCGGCGTGCAGGCGAACCCGGAGATACAGATGGTGCGTAAGGGCATCGAGCTGTGCCGCGCGGAAGGCGTGGATTTCATCCTCGCAGTGGGCGGCGGTTCCGTGCTGGATTCGGCGAAGGATATCGCGAACGGCTATGCGAACCCCGAGATCGATGTTTGGGAATACACCATGGGAACGGCGAAGCCGACGAAGACCACGAAGAAGGGCTGCATCCTGACGATCTCGGCGGCGGGCTCGGAGATGTCCGACTCCTGCGTGATCTCCGATTCCGAGAACGGGATCAAACGGGGTTACGGAAGTCCGATGAACCGCATGGATTTCGTCATCGAAGACCCTGAACTCACTTACTCGGTCAATGCTTACCAGACGGCGTGTGGGGCGGTGGATATCGCGATGCACACGATCGAGCGGTACTTTTGTCCGGGACAGGATACCTACCTGACGGACGCCATCGCCGAAGCGGTCATCAAGAACGCGTTCAAGGCGGGTGCGGATTGCATCGCTGACCCGACGGACTACACCGCACGGGCGAACATGATGTGGGCATCCTCACTGGCGCACAACGGGCTCACGGCCTGTGGACGCAAGGTACAGCTGGTGGTGCATCAGCTCGAACACGAGGTTTCCGCGATGTATCCGAAGGTGGCGCATGGCGCGGGACTGGCAGCGCTTTGGTGCAGCTGGGCGCGTTATGTGTATAAAGACAATCTGCCGCGTTTTTTGCAGTATGCCGAACACGTCTGGAATGTGGATATCGATTACGATCATCCCGAGCGGTCGGCGCTCGCTGCGATCGCTAAGCAGGAGGAGTATTATCGGTCCATCGGTATGCCGACGAGCCTGCGTGAACTGGATGTGAAAGCCGAGGACCTGGAGACATTGGCTTTACGCTGCAGCCGGGAGAAGACACGGTCGCTTTTGGGAGCGCGGCCTCTTAGCTACGAGGACATATTGGCAATCTATCGGATGGCGCTGTGACATTACGGAACAGGGAACGGGCCCGGCCGTAAATGAGGTGTGCATATGAGCGGATATAAGAAGATGGCTGTGTTTACGGTGATTGTAAACATCCTGTTATGGGGCTTATTGACAGCGGCTGATTATATGAAAGAAAAGAAGAATGATAATTCCACATCGGAACTGCTGGTTTGGATCATGTTTGTAGTCATGATCGTCGTGATCTACCTGTATTTCCGAAACCATAGCGGCTCAAGGGCGTCGGAGTTGACGTTACAACAGGTCGTTCTGGAGAAGGGCGTCTGGCTGGCGGTCAGCGCGCTTTTCGCATTCCCGATCGTCCACATGGTGAACCATGGCAACTGGATCGTTAAACAGGGTACGGGGCGGATGCTCAACGGCTTTGAGTACCTTGTGCTCGCGTTTGCATTTGCCGCGTATTCGGTCCTTTTTTCCGCGATCGATCTGGTATGCAGATGGTGGAATAGAAAACATAACAAGTAGAATGGAGACGGAAAATGATGAGTTTTAGTGATGACGACCG
>JAFYGB010000058.1 GCA_017543445.1 Lachnospiraceae bacterium
CTACAACTCAAGTAGGCCTCATAGCTCTCTTGGGATGTTGACACCCAACCAAAAGGAAGAACTCTTCTGGAATCAGGCTTAGTGCCTGGTTTCCGGAGATCGTTTTCACAAATCGTGTCCACTTACTTGACTATAGTTCATAGCGCAACTAAACGCCAAAATAATAGCTATTAATCTTTTAACTCTCATTTTATGACTCTCCTTCATTATTATGTTTATTCCCGCATAATACGAAGCAGATGCCGATCCGGTATGCCCTTCCTGCATTCCGTGACCGTGCGGTTTAGCATCGCCCAGTCATGAATTTCAGCGTGCTGATAATTTGTTTAGAAATTATCGAACAAAGCTCGCCCCCTCCCCACATTTTTCTGATTTTTTCAAGACAATATTAATATAATATACAACAGACAAAATGTCAACAAAATTTATGGACGATTATTTAAAGTAAACCAGTAAAACTCTTCTTCCTCATCACTCAGGACAAAACCATTTTTCGTGATCATCTTATATGATGCCAGATTCTCATGATAGCACCGTGCCTTGCAGCTTAGCCCGAGTTCCTGCGAGGCATAGCGTGCCATTGCGCCGAATGCAGCTGCGCCGTAACCGTGGCCGTGAAATGCGGGGCGTATTCGACAGCCGATCTCCACATCGCCCCGGGAGGTGAACTGCCAGAGGATGCCTTCGCCGATCATTTCCCCGTCGGGCGTTTCGCGGATCGCGAAATTGATTGAATCACCGCAGGCATTGTCATGGAGGATCGAGTGATAGAACAAACCTTCACAGACCGGTCCGGTCAATGATACATCCTCGCGGTAATCATAACCCCAGTAGCGGTTATTCTCGACATCGGTGTTGAGCAGGTAACAGGCATGCTTATCTTCCGGACGGATCTCGGTCAGAACGACCATGCCGGCGTTAAGTGTCGGAAAAGCCTCCGAAACACGGGCTCCGGGCGTATTCACATGTACCAGATATTTATGTCCCATCGAGATCGGATGATATTGCTGTTTCGATGTACGAAGCCCGGAATCACCCGAATCATCCTCACGGTTAATGGTTGTGCATTTGCCGGGGAAAAGCTCGTCTACGAGCCTCACAAGGCCATTATACATGGTCGGATACGCCCCTTCATAAGAAAGCAGTGCCTTCTCTACGTGGATGACCAGCATATTACCGACGATCTCTGCTACAGAGAAGGCGGCGATCGCATCCTCGACTTCAAGCACGGCGACGATCATATCGAAACGATCTGCCACGTTCAGAAGCTCCTGCGCTGCTGCGAGTTCCAACTTCTCGAGATGGTTTGCGTCCGTATGCTCTGTTTCATACTGTTGCAGCATCGCTTCCAGTTTCGAACCGTCTTCATTCGTAAGCAAACGAACCTTCGGCTCTCCGTACATTTTCCGGAATTTATTGATGTGGTTGCGCTGTCCGCTGTATTTCTTACCCGCGAAGGTTTTCGCTTCCTCAAACGAGTAAATGTAATCACTCCAACGACGATCATAAGCCCCCATGGAATTCGGAAAGTGCGGATCCTTTTGGATCGTCGCAAACATCGACTCAGAGACAGGATAGAAACGAAGAGGGATATTCCCAGCCTTCACATACAGTATCAGCTCATCGATCATTCCATCCGGATCCTTACCAACCGGATAAGTAAAGGCTGGCTGGTCTCCTACGTTTTGTCGCAGTACGAATGTATCATTCCACACACAGAACTGCATATCCGTGCCTTTATTCCACAGGATCAGACCACCCGCTGTTATATCGCTCGCCGGCGGATCGGTAACAAGCGGCAGAAAACCTCGGATCTCATATAGTTTCTCCAAAGAATACTTCTCAAATTCAAGCACTGCGTAAACCTCCCATAGCCACGCCATCGTATCAGCAGATGCTGTTAAAACTGTTTTTATGATATTGTAATTTCAGGGAGATGTCAAGAAAAAGAATTCCAGAAACGCAAATGCCCCGTTAAACTAGGGGAAAGTTAACGGAGCACTTGCATGTGTAAATAAGGAAGGGATGTATACAAAAAAAGTCAGTAAACGATTTTAGGTTGAAAATCCGGTGCCAAGAGCACATTACAGGCGGTTTTTCGGGCCTGTACAGGAAGAAGAAAAAGGTACAAAAAAACTCCCCGGCTATAGTTTCCGTGGAGGCTATTGACATACCAAAACAAACGATGGCAACTGGCTATCCGGTATTACCCGAACCCTATAGCTTTGCGTCCTTACCTTACGATAAGTTTGCCCCACATATCTTCTTCAATTTTCAACACCTTGATTATACCAAGTCCCTTTACGCTTGTCAATAGGTTTTTTAAAAAAAGTTTAGAAAAATTTTAGATTTCTTTTTTGGGCGTATTTGAAGCGAAATCTTTGAGTTTCCGATAGACATCTCCCACGTGTTCAATGCCGATGCACGTAACGTTTTTCGGGATCTGCAGCTGCTTTACGGCAACGGCCGGAAGCATGCAAACAGAGAAGCCGAGTTTCGCGGCCTCGTTCAAACGCTGCTGTGCCATGGAGACCTGGCGCACCTCTCCCGTCAGGCCCACTTCGCCGAATACAAGCAGGTTCTCCGGAATGACGAGATCCCGATAACTGGAGATCAATGCAGTCAGGATGCCCAGATCCAGTGATGGTTCCGCGATACGCATACCACCGGCGATATTGATATATACGTCGTACTCATACATGGGCAGGTTCAGTTTCTTCTCCAGTACTGCCGTAAGTAACTGCACACGGTTCGGATCTGCTCCGGTCGTATTTCGACGAGGCAGATTTAAGTTCGTACGTGCCACGAGCGCCTGGATCTCCAAAAGGACCGGACGCGTTCCTTCCATCGCGCAAGTCACGACGGAACCGGGAGCCTCCACGGGACGCCCCTTCAACATATACTCTGATGGGTTCGCAACGGGAACCAGACCGGTCTCCTGCATCTCGAAGACACCGATCTCGTTCGTCGAACCGAAACGATTTTTAACAGCGCGAAGCAGACGGTACGCCACGCTCCGCTCTCCCTCAAAGTAAAGGACCGTATCTACCATATGTTCGAGAACACGCGGTCCTGCGACTACACCCTCCTTCGTCACATGACCGACCAGGAAGATCGGGATACCCAGGCCCTTACTGAGCATCAAAAATACATTCGTCGCCTCCCGCACCTGGGTCACACTGCCCGGCGAAGAAGGGACTTCCTCATGAAACATGGTCTGTATGGAGTCTATGATGACGATATCCGGGTTTTCCGAGCGAATGGTATCCTCGATGGGGCGCAGGTTCGTCTCGCAGTACAAAAGCATGGTATCGGCAAATGCGCCCATACGATCTGCACGCATGCGGATCTGCTTCGCCGACTCCTCGCCGGAAATATACAGAACGCGCTTTCCATCCGCCGCCAGGTTACGGCACATCTGCAGCAGGATCGTGGACTTTCCGATACCGGGATCACCGCCGACCAAAACCAGAGAACCGGGAACGATACCTCCGCCGAGAACGCGGTCCAACTCACTGATATGCGTGGAGATACGGGCATGCTCTGCCGTGGAAACTTCATTGATCGCTACCGGCTTCACCGGATCCAGGACCGGGCGGGATATAGTTCCCTTCCCTGCGGTCTTCGGTGCCTTCGGTTCTTCAACGAAACTGTTCCACTCTTTACATGCCGGACACTGTCCGAGCCATTTGCTGCTTTCGTATCCGCATTCCTTACAGAAAAATGCGACGTCCTTTGCCTTCGCCATTTGAACTCCTCAAAATGTTAAATCGTGCACAAAACCATGCGCGGACCATTCCGTAACGAATGATCCGCCGCATAGTAAGCGATATTATGCATGCTTCTTAACGGTTACAGCGACCGGTTTTCCCTGCTCAAGCTCGATATTCAGAGCCAGCTTTCCGCCGAGGTTGGTACGCAGCAGATCGACCTGCTTGTTATCCAGATATACCTCATAATCGGTCTCATCTTCGAGCATCACGATGACCTGTGCGGTCTTCGGCCCCTCTACCGTGAAACTTACGCCGTCTTTTGTGGTCGTGTAATCAAACACGGACGTTCCCGGAACCGACTCGTACGCAAACAAACCATTTCGCTCCAGCTTCGTGATCTCTTCGAAGGTCTTTACCTTGAAAACATCTCCGCCATAGGAAAAGCCGTCCAGCTTCGCTTTCTGTGCGAGGGTGTAATCCCCGAAGCAAAGTTTTCCGTCTGCCTGCTGCTTGATCAATTCTTTTACGACTGCCATTTTGTTGCCTCCTGCATGTTATGCTTTTTTATTGAATAATAATCCGTTTTCGTCTGCCGAGATGATGACCTTATCACCCTTCTTGATGGTGCCTTCCAGGATCTCTTCGGCCAGTTTATCTTCCAGACTGGTCTGGATGGTCCGACGCAGCGGACGCGCGCCGTATTTCTCATCATAGCCGTGCTCGACCAGATAGTTCTTCGCCTTCTCGTCGATATCAAGTTGGATGTTCATCTGGTCCTTAACGCGGCCCTGGATCTCCGAGAGCATCACATCCGCGATCTCGATCATCTGGTCGCGTCCCAACGAATGGAACACGATCTGTTCATCGATACGGTTTAAGAACTCCGGTTTGAACATCTGCTTCACTTCGTCCATCACGCGGGTCTTCATGTACTCGTAATCCGCTTTCGCATCTGACGCGGCTCCGAAACCGAGGCGCTTCGGCGAAACGATGTTCGCTGCACCACAGTTGGATGTCATGATCAGGACGGTATTGCGGAAATCGACCCGACGTCCCTGGGAGTCGGTGATCTGTCCGTCGTCCAGCACCTGAAGCAGAATGTTGAACACATCCGGATGTGCCTTCTCGATCTCGTCAAAAAGGATGACCGAGTACGGGTTCCTGCGGACCTTCTCAGAGAGCTGGCCGCCCTCTTCGTAGCCCACGTATCCAGGTGGAGAACCAACGAGTTTACTTACGCTGTGCTTCTCCATGTATTCCGTCATGTCGACGCGAATGAGTGCATTTTCCGTTCCGAAGATTGCTTCGGCCAATGCTTTCGAGAGTTCAGTCTTACCGACACCGGTCGGTCCCAAAAACAGGAAGGAACCGGTCGGGCGCTTCGGGTTCTTCAGGCCCACACGACCGCGGCGGATCGCACGCGATACCGCGGAAACTGCCTCGTCCTGTCCGATCACCCGCTTATGCAGGATCTCTTCGAGTTTCTTCAGGCGCTGCGTCTCACCCTCTTCGAGGGTACGCACCGGGATCTTCGTCCAACCTGAAACGACATCGGCGATCTCTTCCGCACCGACGGTCAGTTCGCGGTTCTCCTTCTGCTGCTCCCATTTCTTCAGAAGCGCATCGATCTTCTCCTGCTTCTTCTGCTGTTTTTTATGGATCTCTCCGGCCTTCTCATAGTTCTCGGATTTGATATATTCTTCTTTGGTTTTATTGAGTGCCTCCATCTCCTCTTCGAGCTTCTTAACCTCTTCGGGCGGATTAAACGCCGAGAGTCGCAGTTTGGAGGCTGCTTCGTCCATAAGGTCGATCGCCTTATCCGGGAGGAAACGGTCGTTGATATAGCGAATGGACAGTTTCACTGCTGCCTGCAGTGCTTCATCCGTGATGGTCACTTTATGGTGTGCTTCATACGCGGGACGCAGACCCTTCAGGATCTCGATGCTCTCCGCTTCGTTCGGTTCATCGACCATGACCGGCTGGAAACGGCGTTCGAGCGCCGCGTCCTTCTCGATGTGTTTGCGGTACTCGTCGATCGTGGTGGCACCGATAATCTGGATCTCGCCACGCGCCAGGCTGGGCTTCAGGATGTTGGAGGCATCCAACGCGCCCTCTGCGCCGCCGGCACCGATGATCGTATGGATCTCGTCGATGAACAACAGTACATTTTTATCCAAGCGAACTTCATCGATCAGGTTCTTGATACGCTCTTCGAACTCACCGCGATACTTCGAACCTGCGACCATGCCGGACAGATCCAGCATGACCAGTCGCTTATCCGCGATACTATCTGGAACATTACCGTCCGCGATCCGCTGTGCCAGGCCTTCGATGACGGCCGTCTTACCAACACCAGGCTCACCGATCAGGCAGGGGTTATTCTTCGTCCTGCGGCTCAGGATCTGGATGATACGGCCGATCTCCGTCTCTCTTCCGATGACCGGATCGATCTCGTTCTTCGCGGCCAATGCGGTCAGATCCCGCGAATATTTATTCAGTGTAGGTGTCTTACCTTTTGCTGCGCGCATGTGGTCGATCTCATCCCGGACTTCGTTGCGGTCCGCGCCCATGGACTGGAAGATATCGACATACATCCGGCGGATATCCACCTTCAGTGTATTTAAGATCTTACGCGCTGCGCAGTCATTCTCCCGCAGGATCGCGATCAGGATGTGCTCGGTACCTACGAGCTGGCTCTGCATACGCATGGATTCTTTTGCAGCCTGCTCGAGGATGAGCCGTGCACGCGGTGTGTAACCGCCGGCGTCCGCGACCATGGCCGAGCTGACCGGCGAGATGACCTCCTCGATCAGGTGTCCGACCTTCTCAGCGGTGATGCCATACTTCGCGAGGATCTCGGAAGCGATCGTATCATCTACCCGCAGGATACCCAGCAGGAAATGCTCCGACCCTATATAACTGTGGCCGAACTGCGCGGCGGCCTTCTGTGCCTCTTCGAGCACGGCCTGCGCTTTTCTGGTATAACGTTCAAACACGTTGGTTTTCCTCTCTTTCAAACATTACTGACAAAACTTATGTCAGCCGACGATCTCGGGCAATGCCGACCGGAGATACTCCGCTCGAAGCACGTTCAGCTCGTTCTCGTCCAGTTCTTTTTGATAGTGTACGCGGAGGTTATCCGGAGACACCATCAGCATCAATTTATACAAACTGATGGGTTTGGCAAATGAGACCTTATCCGCGGATGCAGCGATGCGGATACGGGACAGGTTCAGAAGCGCTTCGTCGTACCGCATGTAGCGGGCATATTTCAAGATACCATAGGAACGGTAGACTTCGTCGTCATTCTGCAGGCTGAAGCGCTGTGCGCGGATGTTGCGCACGCGGCGTTCGGAGCCCGCCAGCTGCATGCCGACCTTCGTCAGCACCGACATGATCTCCGACTCGCTCTGGCCGAGTGTCTTCTGGTTGTAGATCACATACAGACCGCTCGGATTCTTATCTTCATAAACGAAGGCGTCGCGGATCGCCACACCGTAGCGTCCCAGTTCCGAAGTGATGGTACGGAACCGCTGACTCGAAGCCAGCAGCGGCAAATGCAGCACGAGATACGCGCGCATGCCGGTCCCGACATTCGTAGGAAACGCCGTCATATAACCATACTTATCGTCAAATGCGTAGTTATAGGTTTCATTGATCGCGTCATCCAGACGGTCTGCCTTCGCATAGGCTTCCCTCAGATGGAGACCGCTCTCACTGACCTGCAGACGCAGGTGATCGTCGCAGTTAAACAGCACACTGTAGCTCTCATCCTCCGATACCGTCAAAGCGATATCTTCGGTCTCCCGAAGGGATGTCTTCGTAAGTACGCTCCGCTCCAGCAAAGCATTCTTCTGCATGCCATCCATCTCCGAAAGATGCAGGCTGTGGTTCTCCACGCCCTGGGCCGAAAGGATGCCGGAAACGTGGTTCATCAGCTCGCTGCAGAGTTTTTTCCGCTGGTCCGACGGCAGTTTTTCGGGAAACATCTTCCCCTGTATATTTCTGCGCAAACGGATGCGGCTTCCAACGATCACATCCTGCTCTGCGCCGATTCCCTCATACCATTTATCCATGGTTACTTCTCCCCGCTTAGTGCTTTGATCTCATCTCTGTATACGACCGCCTGCTCATAATCCTCCGCGGCCAATGCTTCCTTAAGCCGTACACGCAGTCTCGAGATCTTCTCTTCGGGCGTCAGCTCTTCGATCTTCTCCGCTGCAGGCTGCTTCTTACCCTGCAGTTTCGGATGCTTTCCGGTGTGGACATCACTGCCCTGCAGTTTATGGATGTTCGCGTCGATCAACGGTCCGAAGATGTGATAACAATCTTCGCAGCCAAAGCGACTGCAGTCCACGAATTCCCGATAGGAAGTCTTACATGTCGGGCAGAAAATCCCCGCATACTCATCCTCTTCTTCGGTGTCGTTTTCTGCGACCATGCCGAGAATACCGGACAGAAGCTGGCTGAACGGAAGTTCTCCTTCCGAAGGCAGCAGGTCCATCTCGGCTGCGCACTGACTGCAGTAATAATGTTCGGTTCTTTTATTTCCATCCACCTCGGTGACCACCACGGTCGCCTCGCGGGACTTGCATTTTTCACATATCATAGGTCCTACTCCTTTGGAGTGATCGAGGCATAAACTACCTCATGTATAGTATACCCTATCCATGTTCATTTTTCAATGGATTAAAGTGTGAAAAAACGATGAAAACGGACGGGGCGTCCCCTCGGGGCGTCCCGTCCTGTACATTACGTTTTATTGGATTTCACACAAAGGCGAAACGTGATCAGAACTCGATAAACTCAAAATCATCATCGTTGGTTTCGTCGTTACCCGAGCCTTTTTCCACCTTCTCTTCGACCGGAGTAAAATCCAGATCGTAAGTGTTCTTCTTATCGGTCACAGCGTTCAGCTTCATGCCGGCTGCTTTTGCCTTCTCGGCTGCCGCATCCGCTGCCTTCTTCGCTTCTGCAGCCTTCTGTGCAGCTTCTTTTGCCTTCGCTTCCTTTTCGGCTACTTCCTTAGCTGCTGCTTCCTTTGCTGCTGCAGCCTTAGCCGCTGCTTCTTTAGCCTTTGCTTCCTTCTCAGCCTGGCGTGCCGCATATGCAGCCGCTACCTGCTGTTTGATGGACTCGTCAACGGTCTGGCCCGGTTTCTTATCCGCCTTCTCTGCGTCAACGGATGCCAACTTATTACGGAATGCCTCTGCCTGCTTCGCAGGGATCACCGGCTCTGTCTTAACGGTCGTGTCTTCATCATTGCCGTCTTCGTCGTTGCTATCGTCCTTCTTATCATTGCCGCCGTTATCGTCGCCGCCGTCGTCGTCACCGCCGTCATCATCGCCGTCTTCGTCATCGTCGTCCTCACTGAAATCGTAACGTGCATACAGTGAACGAAGCTTCCATGCAAGGATGATCGCCAGGATCAGGACGATAAACAGAACAAACAGAACTAAGTAGAAAAGCATGCTCTGCTGTTTGCGCTTCTCGACCAAGTTATTATAGTCGTCGATATCTTTCTTATTCTTCTCCTGAAGAGCCGAAAGGTCTTCTTTTAACTTCTTGATCTCGGCTTCTGCATCGGGATCCGCCTGTGTCTCCGGCTCCGAAGGAGTTACTTCCGAACTACCCTCCGGAACGGCGTCCTTCGTATAGCGGACGAATGTGCCAATCTTGGTATCGAAACGATACCAGCCGACCGTTCCATCTTCTGCCATAGCGTAAACGAGGAATACGCCATCATCTACGTTACCGGACAATGACCATGCATTGATGGTCGGTCCGCCTTCGTTAACGCGAAGCGTCACCTGACGCTTACCCTCGGTAACATCCGATGCACCGATATTAAGCAAAACATAAACGCCGCCGGTCGGATTTACCGGATAATACGGGTAGAAAGAATCATTTTCCGGGTTATATACATAGAATTCTTTCGTCTCGCCGTCCTTCGATGCAAGGCAGTACAAGACCATATCTTTTTGAGACTTCGCTACGCTTACATCCGTTCCCTTATAGGAGATCGTCGAACGTGTGAAGCCTGTGGGCATCGCCTCATCCAGCCAGTCAGATTTGATCACCTTCGGGCCGGAACCGTCGAAGATGTTCGATACTTCTACGTCGTCGCCGCTCACAGGAGCCGTCGTTTCATCGGGATCGGATTCCTTCGTCGGATCCTCTTCGGTAGTCGCCTCGTCCGTCTCTGTCTCCGCAGGCTTCTCGGTAGGCTTCTCCGTAGGCTTCTCTGTCGGTGCCTCCGTCGGAGGCGTTACGATCACCTCTCCGCTTTTCGTCTTACGATTTACTTCGATGGTATATTCTTTCTTCGTTCCGTTCGGAGCGGTTACTTCGATGACGATGGTATTCTTTCCAACTACCAGATAGCTGTTTCCTTTGATGACCAGCTGTGCGTTCGGATCTTCCGTCGTAGCTCCGACATTCATCAAAGTCACGCTGTTCTCTACGTCCGTCGCCGTGTAAGACGTACGGTCCGGGGAGAATGCTTCATTGATCGACGCAGGTGCGATCGCCAACGAACTGAGGTTCGCATTACCACCGAGCGGAGGCTGGGTCGGAGCATCCGTAACGGGTTCGGTCGGAGCGTCCGTGATCGGCTCGGTCGGAGCATCCGTAATCGGTTCCGTCGGCGCTTCTGTCGGAGGCTCCGTCGGCACTTCGTTCACGTGAACGACGATCTTCGGAACAGGGAGAAGCGCATAATTATGCCCCTCAAACGGCTCCATAAATCCAAAGCCATATTCCTTATCGTAAGGGTCGGCCAGGTTTGCATAGATCGTAGCATCTCCGGCACTCAGTGCAGTAAAGGAAAATGTCTTACTGTACGTAGTGATCGCATCATCAGGATCCTCGCTTACAACGATCTGTCCGCTCTTGTTGTCTCCATCCAGTGCGACACAGCCGCCTTCGAAGACAAGCGCATAATCCACGGTAGTTGCTCCGGGAACACCCGCGTTTAAAGCAACCGTCAAAGTCACACTAAACGTGTCGCCAACGGTAACCTCTGTCGAACTGGGTTGCAAAGTCGCCGCACCGTCATCCGCGTAAACCTTCGTAGAAGGCAACAGGCAACAAGTCAGGATCATTGCAAGTACGATCAAACCGGCTAGTTTCTTTTTCATTTCTTTTGCTCCATTCCGTCCGCCGAACGCGAACCTTTGTTACTTTATATTTCCTTAATGTAGGTTTTCTTTTTCATCTTCTTCGGATGCTTCCGAATAAGGTTCCGTCTCAGGTTCCTCCCGGAACACATGGACCTCATAAACACATACTGCGCCGTTTCCGGCCGTCACGCGAAGCGTAAAAACATTCTCCCCATAGGACAATTCCTTCTCGCCTGCTCCCTCGACCCGGGCGTTTTTCGTTCCGCGTCCGAAGGAGGTCGTATTCTCGATCACATTCGCGATCGCCTGCGCGTCAAAAGTAATACTCTTAACATTCGCGTCGACATGAACGTCATAGCGGAAAATGCTTCTCTCGAACTCTGGCTCCAGTCGCGGAAGCGTCGGTTCCGGCTCGGTTTCCGTTTCCGTCTCTTCAACTGAAGGATCTTCGGGCTGTGACGAAGTCGTCTCGTCATCCTCTGCCGTCGTTTCTTCCGGAACTTCCGAGGTCGTCGGCTCGATCGTCTCCATCTCTGCGATCGAAAGCATCTGCAGATACGGGTTCGGATTTCCATCGATCACCGGTTTCGGAGCGGGATCCTCCGGCATGTTCTCATAGATCGGAATGTAGAAGATGTAACCGTTATCCATGCATTCCAGCTCCGTGTATGCCTTCGCAGTACGGACCGCTTCGTTACGTGCGGCCAGCAGGTTTTGCATGTATTGATGACGATACAAGGTGTACACGCCGTTCTTGATGACATTGAACTTCTGCAAATATAAGGTGAACTGACCGGCCGCGATGTATTTCTCAACGATCCTCTCGGCTCCGCCGCGGATCGCTGCCACCGGGCTGTCCCATCCGTTCTCTTTCGCATACGTCAGGCCATTCTCGACGATCTCTGCCTCCGTTACGCCGGACGCCGAGAAGTTGAAGTAGTTGTAATACCCTTCAAACCCTTCGTACGTTCCGCTGATCAAGGAACTCTTTCCTTCGGTCCCCTGTTCCTGGCGCAGACGCACTGCCAGCATGTACGGGCTGATTCCGTACTCTTCGGACAATGCGACGATGCATTCCGCATAGGTCTGCCCGTCGGCGCCGTACAGAGCGAAATCCCGTGTCGGCTTCTGCTCGGAATCATTCACCTTACGCTGCGTCAGAGGATAATACCCATAAGCAGCACGCTTTACAAAGAGGCGGTCCAGGTTGCTGAGCGAGCCATCCATATCACCGTCAGCGGCATACACGTAAGGTTCTTCCAACAGATAATAGCCTTTGTAATGTCGCTTGAAGAACAAGTAATCGCGCTTCGAGTGCGTCCCATCACCGTCGGTATCCCCGTAGATCAGGCACGTGTAGGTCGCGTGCGCGGGCTCCACGTAATCCTCCGGAAGTTCTTCCGCGTCCCAAAGCAGTTCGCCGTCCGATACGGTGACCAGATCTCCGGTCCCGATCAGGGCTCCGTCTGCCTTCGCACTGTGATCCGCATTCCATACCTGGATGATCTTACCATCCTCACAGGCGAGCAGTTTCAGGAAGTCTTCTTTCTTCGTATCCGGTTCGATACCTGTAATAAAGCCGTCCTGAATGAGCAGCGTCGGCTTCACCACATAGGTATGCGCCATAAATGTGCCGGCCAGGATCTTCTCAACGCCCTCGAGCGTCTGGATCATCGGATTCGAGGCCAGGTACTCAAACTGGAAGATCTCCTCGGAATTCAGGAAATTCCGCGGATCCATGTAGTAGGCGATCGCTTCCCGCGATGCCTGCACCCAGTTCGGCGCACTCATGATGACAAAAGCGTTTTGATCAAAGTCAAACGTGATGTTTCCTTCGACCGGATCCGTCGCATGGTAGGAGGTCGGATAATTCACCGTATTCGGCGTCAGGTTGATGCGATAACCGCTCTCACCTTCCAGCGCCTCCTCCCAGGAAAGCCCCGTCTGATACGGCAAAAACGCCCAGTTCGGATGTTCCTGATGCAGTTGTGTCAGTTTCTCATAGTAACTTTCCGGAAAGCCCAGCTGCTTCAGCAAGAGCTCGTAAGCCGGATCCTTCTCTGCAAAAACATCAAAAAATCCCGCATGAAAGAAACCCCCGCCGATGAAAGCGAGGGAGAACAGCAGGATCATGATAATGCTGCAAATCCTCTTCCTTCGTTTCAAAGCCTTGCTCCTTAAAGGTAAGTCGAATGCTTGCATAAGGCATTCCGATGAAGTACCGAAGTAAGTATACTATTCTTTACGATATTTGTCAAGAAAACCGACCATGGAAAATGCCCCTGCGCAAGGCGGGGGCACCATGAAAAATCATCCGATTTTTTAGTAATTATCTGCGGAGATCTCGAAGAAACTCTGCGGGTGTGCACAAGTCGGGCAGACCTCAGGCGCCTTCTCTCCGACCACGATGTGGCCGCAGTTTCTGCACTCCCAAACCTTCACGGAACTCTTTGCGAAAACCTGTGCGGTCTCGATGTTCTTAAGCAGCGCGCGATAACGCTCCTCGTGACGTTTTTCGATGGCTGCGACCAGTCGGAATTTCTCCGCCAGTTCGGCAAATCCTTCCTCTTCCGCCGTCTTTGCGAATGCTTCATACATATCGGTCCACTCGTAGTTCTCACCATCGGCGGCCGCATTCAGGTTCTCTGCGGTATCGCCGATCCCGTTCAGTTCCTTAAACCATAATTTCGCGTGCTCTTTTTCATTGTCCGCTGTCTTCAGGAACAGATCCGCGATCTGCTCGAAGCCTTCCTTCTTCGCCTTAGATGCGAAATAGGTGTACTTGTTTCTCGCCATGGATTCACCGGCAAATGCGGCTTCCAGGTTCTTCTCTGTCTGCGTTCCCGCGTACTTATTCTGTGCCATGTCGTTCTCCTTTGCTATATGGGGATTCCCCCGATTTCATGTTCTGCCCATAGATCGGGACGGTTATTTTGATTATATCATACTATATTCCTTCGGTCAAAAGGATTTTCTGTCAAATTCCCGCATTTTGCGTTGAATTTTTAGAGAAAAGTGGTAAACTAGAAGGTAATTGAATTCAACAACACTGAAGGTGTGGAAAGTGAGGTTATTATGAGTGTTGAAAAACGTGGCAGCTGGGCCACTCGTTCCCAGTTCATCCTGGCGGCAGTCGGTTCCGCAGTCGGCCTGGGCAATGCATGGCGCTTCCCCGGACTTGCGGCAAAGCATGGCGGCGGCGCCTTTTTGCTGGCTTACCTGATCGCAATGGTAGCGATCGGCATCCCCTTCCTGATGATGGAGATCGCCATCGGACGTAAGATGCATCGCGGTGTTCCGGGTGCGCTTCGTGCGATCAACAAACATACCGAACCGGTCGGCTGGTTCGCCGTATCGAACGCTTTTGTCATTTCCGTTTATTACGCGGTCGTATTCGCTTGGGTCATCCTGATGGCATTTGCAAGTTTCAAATTTGCAGGGATCACCGGTACTCCCACCGCTACTTCCGATGCTTCCGGCATCTGGGCAGATCTGATCAAAACCACCGGAGATACATCCGGCGTGGACACGATCTCCAGTTACGTCCTTATCTGCCTGCTTCTGGCCTGGGTACTGATCTATTCCTGTATCCGCAACGGCACGGGAACCGTCGGTAAAGTCGTTAAATATACTGTATTTCTTCCGATCCTCTGTCTGTTGATTCTGGCCGGTAAGGGTATATTTATGTCCGGTGCTTTCGAAGGTCTGAAGCAATTCTTCGTTCCGGATTTCGGTGAATGGGCGAAATCCGACCTCTGGATCGATGCCGTCGGTCAGGTCTTCTACTCCCTGTCCATTATGATGGCCATTATGGTTGCATATGGTTCCTTCCTGAAGGAAGACAGCAACATCGCAAAAGATGCGATGGTCATCGCATTTTCCGATTTCGCCATCAGCGTTCTCTCCGGTATCGTTCTGTTCACGACCATGGCTGGTACCGGAAGCCTCGACAGCATGACCGAATCCGGTATCGGTACGGCGTTCATCGTCTACCCGCAGTCCATCGTCCAGCTCTCTGACAGCGGCGTGGTCAATGCTATGTTTGCCTTTGTATTCTACTTCTGCCTGTGTACGCTTGCGATCGATAGCGCATTTTCCATCATCGAAGGCGTATCCACAGCGATCTCCGATAAGTTCGGCCTGTCGCACAAGAAGACGACCCTTCGCGTTTGTATCGTTGCCGGTATCCTCTCGATCTGGTTCACGACCGGTGCCGGTCTCGCTTGGCTCGACATCGTCGACCACTGGTGTAACGCGTACAGCCTGATCCTGGTAGGTGTCCTCGAGGCGATCGTCATCGGCTGGCTGTTCAATCCTCTGAGAGTTCTCAAGGAAGTCAACCGCAACACCGGCAAGTTCAAAATGCCTGCCTGGTGGTTCGTGATCTCGATCAAGATCCTGGCGCCTCTGACGCTTCTCGGTTTCTTCATCTGGAACATCGTATCACTGGTCAACAACGGTGGTCTCTACGACTACACGATTGCCTCCAACATCATCGGCGGATGGCTGATCTTCGGGCTCTGCCTCATCAGCGGTTTCATCGTGAAACTCATCGAGAAGAAGATCTCGAAAGGCAGTGTTGTCGGCGACGAAGACACATGGACCGATTGATCCGATAACTGAATAACATGCAAAAGGGCTGCGGCACTTACGTGCCGCAGCCCTTTTTTTAAATGTGTCAATGGGGACGGTTCTCTTTGACACATATCAGACGTTTTAAGAATGTAGTCTGGTCTTTATTGCAACGCTCCGCCATCGGAAGGCGGATGTTCACATGGAATACATGACAGGCCTCGGCATCTTCCTTCTTACCGTAGATGCGCGACTGCACGTTAACCCCCTTCTTACGCAGGAAGGTCGCGAACGGCCGGCACTCCTCTTTCAGCGAATCATTTGCCGCGGAGAAGATGTACGTTGGCGGGTAATCGCCCGTGATGTACGCGTGCACCTCGGTGCGCGGATCCTGTGCCATACTCACGTCGCCGAAATAATCCAGCATCATCTCGTTCTGCGGACCGGCGATCTTACTGCGAAGCTCATACAAACCGCAGGCCAGCGATATTCCCCGCAGGACCATGCCGCGCGGCAGTGTAAAACCAAACATCTTCGCATAGGCTTTATTCGTCCAGATCGCCGCAAACTGGCTCACGAGCTGCGCGCCCGCCGAATCGCCGACCATGAACACATTCGTTTTATCGAGATTATATTTTCTCGCATTGGCCGAGATCCACTTGTACACGGCCAATGTATCCTCCAGCGGTGACGGGAACCTATTTAACGGCGCAAGGCGGTAGTTGAAATTCACCACGGCAAAACCAAACTGCGCCAGGCGCATCGCGTAAAAGCGATATAACTCCTTATCGCCATAGAAATAACCGCCGCCGTGAACGTTTACGATCACCGGAAGCATCTTTCCCGCTTCTTTCACCGGGCGGTAAATGTCCAGCAGGTTCTCCTCGCCATATGGTCCATAGGAGATGTCCCGAAACTTCTCCACGTCCTCGGGCTCCGTCAGACCCGCATCCCGCTTCGCGTCGCTCATGGCCCACATCTTCCGCATCATCGTGACTCTGGCCGGGACCTTATCCTTTGTTTCTTTTTTCTTCATACCGTACCCCCTTTGTTTTTTTGTATTCATACGTTTTTCTACCGCTATCCGCGTGTCTCTTATCGAATATTATAGCATTTACAGGCCTGATTTTCAACACGCGCAAGCTTCTATTCCGCCCCCGAATATGCAAACAACGGCAGGTCCGAGGAGGGAACGCCTGCCGTTGTTTGCAATAGGGTATGTATATGTGATCAAGGCATGGAAAACAGATAAACTGCCTCTGTCTGTGTAACCACCGAAAATTCATCCACCGCGGTCACCAGCCACGTGCCGTTGGGGGCACTGGAAACGCTTCGTACCATTTTGTGGTGATCCTGGAGATGAAAATCTACAGGTTCGATCTTGCCTTTTTCAAAACGAAAGATCTCCGAGGAATCGGTGGAAGCGATATCTTCATCGTATCGGCAGATCAGTGTCACACCGCCGCCATTCGAGCCGTTATACAGGTCATCCTTAGCGAAAATGGTCTCCTCTGTCTGCAGATCCACGATGACACGCGTGATCGCGAAGTTCTCATAGTGCAGATAGCGGTCATCCGTGATCGAAAAATGTGTGATATAATATCCCAGTTCATTGATCGCATCTGCCCGATTCATGATACCGTGAACATCGCTGATTGCTTTTACAAGCACATCGTTGATCACTTTTTCGTTCTTCTTTTGGAAGTTTACGTCGTATTGATCCAGGTAGATGGTGGCCTCGGCACCGTCCCCACCTTTCCACCGGAAGAGATATACACTGTCGCCGCTTACGCAAACGGCTCGCAACGAACCCTGCTGAGCGTCCGGAACATTAATGACCGCACGAACATTTTCCGTGGTCGGATCGTATTCGTAGATCGTACTATGCTTCGTGCTCGCTAATTCTTGGTTCATGATCAGCAGCTTTCCATTCAGGATCGCCATGGACGCGTAAGGGAAGCCATCGTGGGAAATGACCTGTTTCTTCATCATACCAGCCTTCGGATCAAACACCAGCAAAACCAGATCGTCCGGCTCATGATCGAGCGGATAGCCCTGGATCGCGAGCGTATAGATGCGGCCGTCAAACTCAGTACGGCAGAAATCTGCCTCGTACCCCTGCTCCTTCAGGTTACCCAGCAGGATGTCCGTGTTATCCGCCTTTCGGAACAACCGATACTGTGCCGTTGTAGTATGCTCATCTTCTCCGAGCTGGAATATGCTGTAGAATATTCCGTCATCCACAGCCGAACACCGTGCCCGTCCGTCGATCTCTCCCAGTTTGTTTCCGTCCTTGTCGTAGATCGTCTTCATCTTATCCGGCGGAGCGATCGTTTCGTTCAATGAATCATCCTGGGTCGTTACGCTGATTACATCATTCGTGGCCTTTTCATTCGTAGCTTTTTCACTCCCGTCTTTCTCGCTGTTCTTACATGCCGTGATCAGCGCACACACGACCACAAACACGATCAGCAAGTTCAGTAATTTCGACTTACCATCCATTTCTTTTCTCCTTATTTTCGGTTTCTGAAATAGGAACGGAAGGGGCGGACATTTTCCCACTAAGAAAATGAAAAAAGCCGCAGATCTCGCTGCGGCAGTTTTCGATTACCGGATCATAACATCCTCCGTCGGTTTCAGTTTAACGACGGCACGTACGATGATCGAATGAATGATCACCGAGAAGAATAATAGGATAACTGCGGCAACGATCCATGCTCCGTACTGCGGAGCCCTTATAATGTGGAACTGGCGTCCTTCCATCAGACGCAGGATCTTCCCGGATAGCCAGGTCCCGCCGAGGATGCCGAGCACGATACCAACGATGTGCGTCAGGATCGACTCACCCAGCACATAGCCGGCCGTCTCCATCGCCGTAAAACCATGGATACGCATGACCACCAGGCTGCTCTTCTTGCGGTAGTACTGCAGGTAGATCAGGTTGATCAGAACCCCTCCGGCCATAAACGCGGCGATCGCCGCCAGAAGCGCGGCTACTGCATTCAGTGCAGTCGTATATTTCAGATATTCCTGCTTCTTATCATTCGTCCGGATCACCGTGACCGGGAGCAGCGATAATCTCTCGCTGATCTCGTCGCACGTTTCCTCTCCGCACTGGATCAGGATACTGTTGCTCTCCGGCTTTTCGCCATAGATCATCTCGTAGGAATCCGTCGAAAGCAGCAGCTGGCCGCCAACATAATGGTTATACACGCCAACCACATCCACGACCTTCAAATTCATTCGGCTGTCCAGCAGATACATTCGGTCGCCGCGGTTTATATTTCCCGTCTCCGAAGCACGAAGGGGGATATATACGCCCGAAATTTCGGACTGTCCGAAATACTCACCGTTCTCGACATCTTCTGCAGAGAAAAAGGCTTCGAGTTTAGTCGGATCCGCGCAGAGCAGTTCGCCTCCGTTCACGCGACCTTCGGCATAATACAGGCACTCGCGTTCCAGGACTTCGATCCAGCCTTCGTTTGCGTCGCCCTCCTTCAGGCCGGACGAACGAAGGATATCTAGAATCTCCTGCTTATACTCGCCTTCGAAGTTCACCTTCAGATCGTAGTGCTCCACGTCGGAAAACTGTCGGTTGATCGATTTTGAGATCGCAAATTTGATGGAAAATCCGGTCACCAGCAGTACCATGCAGCCCGCGATGGAAACCGCGATCATCAAAATGCGCCATTTTTCCCGCCGAATCTGTCGGCGAATCATCCTTGCATAGAACCTGTATTTGGAAGGGACGGATTTGGGAGAACGCTTTCCTCTGTGTCCCTTACCGTATCTGCGGCCCGACACCCGGATCTCATCCCGATCATTCAGCAGGGACAACGCCGTCCGTCGGATCAGTCCGACGCAGGCGATGCCTGCAGCCGCCGCGGCGATCAACGTCCCCGCGACCAAAACGACCAACGTCATGCCAGGCAAAAACGCAGGATACCCCATGCCGTAAACATAAAAGCGTCCATAGATCAAAAGCATGATCGGCTGGAGTATACCGAAACCTGCGAGCACACCGATCAGCATGCCTCCTACGGTCGGAACGAGGCCGGCCGTCAGGTATCGCGCGGCAATCTCACGCTTCGTCATCCCCACCGCTTTCGCAGTGCCGATCTGTCGTTTATCCTCTTCCACCATCCGATGGATCGAGGAAAAGATCACAAGTGCTCCGACGATCACAAACATGACCGCGAATGTACTTCCGATATCGGCAACATTATCCACTGCCGTGCGGATCGCAAAACTGTACATGGAGCTCCAAACGTCCAGCACCATCCAAGGTTCTGCGTTAGCGTCTCCGGACAATGCTTTTTCGAGGATCATCTCTAAGGACAGCCCCTTCGAATCGCCGGAGATCTGCTGCCCGATGTTCTGCGCCGCCAGAAGGTATAAGCGCTTTTGGACCATCTCAACACGATCCTGATAGCTTTGCGAAAACCGGTCGCATCCTTCACTTCCTTCTATCCGAAGGATGACTTTCATGCAGCGATTCTGTATTCTCTCAAGGTCGAAAGCCTCTTTTTTTACGATCATGTAGCGTGGGCCCGGGACCTGGATGGGCAGGCAGGCATGTTCCGCATGCTCTGCGATACCGCATACCACGAAACGGTGCGTTGCCAGATCCTCATTGTCTCCAACTTCGATCGTATCACCGACAGATATCCCCAGTTCTTCCAGGACCGGGATTTCCAGGAGACATTCGTCTGCCGTCTCCGGCATCCGTCCTTCCTTCAGGATCACGGTGTTGATCTGCTCCGTCAGGGAGATAACGTCAAAGCCGGTCGCATTGCCCGTGGCTGAATGGGCGCTCGTGTACCACAGCGGTTCCACCGCTGCTACTCCCTCGGTCTGTCCGATCGCCACCAGATCCTCCTGTGACAAAAGCTTCGAAGTCGAGATCTCGATATCCCGGAAGCAGGTCTCATTCCAGAAACGGGTGATGTTATTTCGCATGGCCTGCGCAGTATCGATGATCCCGAGATACGCCATAACGGCGAGCATGGCCACAACGAAAATGGACAGGCACGCCGCCCTCTGTCTTCGCATATAGCGTATACATAATTTTCTTTGTGTTTTCTTCATGATCACCATTCCAGCATGTCAACGGTACAAGGAGCTGTCTGCGCAGCATCGGAAGCGATCCTGCCTTTTTTCAGCACCACTACGCGACTGGCGATCCTTGCGATCTCACGGTTATGTGTCACCAGCAGGATCGTCGTTTTTTTCTCCGGATCCGGCTGTTCCTTATTCGTTTGGATCAGGCGTTCGAAAACACGCAAAACCTCACGTGCAGAGTTCTCATCCAGCGCTGCAGTCGGCTCGTCGGCCAGCAGGATGCGCGGACGCTTAACGAGCGCACGTGCGATGGCATTGCGCTGCTGCTGTCCGCCGGAGAGCTGCCCGGGCGTATGATCCGCCACATCGGCTAATCCGACCATGTCGATCACCGTATCCACCGGCATCGGATCCTCCACCAGTTCCGCTATAAATTCTACGTTCTCGTACGCCGTCAGTTCCGGCATCAGATGGTACTCCTGGAAGATAAAGCCCACATCCCGGCGCCGGTACAGGGTCCTCTCCTTCTCGGTGATCGTCGTCATGTCCTGTCCGAAGATCTCGAGCTTTCCGGTGGTCAATCCATCCATACAACCGATCATATTCAAGAGCGTGGATTTACCGCATCCGGACTCGCCGTTCACCACAACGAACTCCCCGGGATAGATATCTAGCGTAATGCCATCCAAGGCTTTCACCACGCCCGTTCCCGAAGGGAACTCTTTTACGGCATTTTCCAAACGGATACAAGGTTTTACTTCATTCATATCGATCCCGCTCTTTCCCTTTTTATTCGTCAAAAAGTCACTGCAACAACGTTGAAACTTATGTAGTTTCATTCTACCACAGTTCTCCATAAGCGTCAACGAAACGGATCGGACAAAGCACTTTTTGCGCAAAAAATTCGGGCAGCCCCCCGCTCGCAAATACGACGGAAACTGCCCGGTCTCTATATGATTTATTATTCCCACTCGATGGTGCTTACAGGCTTCTCACTGATATCCCAAAGCACACGGTTTACGCCGGGAACAGTCGCGATGATACGATCGCGGATCGTGCAAAGCATCTTAAACGGAATCTCCGGAACGGTGGCAGTAACGGCATCCAAGGTGTTTACCGCACGGATGACAACGGCCCAACCCATGTAACGCTCACCCTTACCGTCGACATAACGGATGCCGGTAGATGTGAAATCCGGGATCGCACAGAAATACTGCCACGGTACGGGATCCAGCTTACCGATCTCCTCGCGGACGATAGCATCTGCCTCACGCAGGGACTCCAGACGGTCACGAGTGATCGCGCCGACGCAGCGTACGCCCAAGCCCGGGCCCGGGAACGGCTGACGATATACCATGTTATCCGGAAGGCCGAGTTCCTTACCGACTACGCGAACCTCGTCCTTATACAGGAGCTTCACAGGCTCAACGAGTTCGAATTTCAGATCCTCCGGAAGGCCGCCTACGTTGTGGTGCGCCTTTACGCCAACGCTCTCCAAAATATCCGGGTAAATGGTTCCCTGTGCCAGGAACTCCACGCCGTCGAGCTTACGTGCTTCCTCAGCGAATACTTCGATAAATTCCTTACCGATGATCTTACGCTTCTGTTCGGGATCCGAAACGCCCGCCAGTTTATCTAAGAAACGGTCGATTGCGTCCACGTAGATCAGGTTTGCGTTCATCTGATTTTTGAAAACTTCGATGACCTGCTCAGGCTCGCCCTTACGCAACAGGCCGTGGTTGACATGCACGCAGGTCAAGTTCTTACCGATCGCCTTGATCAGAAGGGCTGCGACTACAGAAGAGTCAACGCCTCCGGACAGCGCCAGAAGTACTTTCTTATCTCCTACCTGCTCGCGGATCGCTGCGATCTGCTCCTCGATAAAAGCCTGCGCCAGCGCCGGGGTCGTGATACGTTCCATC
Organism: Lachnospiraceae bacterium; assembly: GCA_017543445.1. Classification (GTDB taxonomy): domain Bacteria; phylum Bacillota; class Clostridia; order Lachnospirales; family Lachnospiraceae; genus UBA1201. The sequence continues at coordinate 22,390 of JAFYGB010000058.1, forward strand.
GTTTCCGGTCTTACATTACTGCTCATTTCATTCCTTTCTGCGAGCGTGGCCCGCTCTGCTTTTCCTAATGGTTTCAATCTCTCAGTTATTTATTTGATCGCGTCAGCTACGCTTTCGATCTCATCGGTCAATGTGCAGATCCAACGCATCGTTGTCTCGATGACCTTATCCAGTTCAACCTTCTCCGAGAAACGCTTATCGCGGGTCGCCATTTCGGCAACGCCCTCTTTCATGTTTCTGGGGCTGACCGTGATGCGGATCGGAGCACCGATCAGGTCGGCGTCGGAGAACATAACGCCCGGACGTACGTCACGGTCGTCGTAAAGGACCTCGATACCCTTCGCCTGAAGTGCTGCATAAAGGTCGTCTGCCGCCTTCTTCGCCTCGGGATCATCCGAACGGATGCAGCAGAGGTGAACGGTGAAGGGAGCGATCGTAATGGGCCAGATCGGACCATACTCATCATGTTTTGCCTCACATACGGAAGCAGCCAGACGGCCGACACCGATACCATAGCAACCCATGATCGGATAATGCTTCTCGCCATTCTCGTCGATGAACTGCATGTTCATGGACTTTGTATACTTCGTACCGAGCTGGAAGATATTACCAACCTCGATACCGCGGGAAATGTGGATCGTCTTCTTTCCGCACTTCGGGCATACACCGCCCTCGGTGATCTTCGCGAGGTCAATGTATACTGCCTCCGGGCAGTCACGCTCCATGGAAAGGCCCGTAAAGTGATAACCCGCGTCGTTCGCGCCGCAGACCATATTATCCGCGCCGATCAGGGACTTATCGTACAGCACGATGGTGCCGTCCTTCGCGTCCAGATCGTACGGTCCGATGTAACCGGGAACGATTCCGCTCTCCAGATCGATCACTGCGGGATGTACGTCCTCACCCAAGTGATTTGTAAGCTTTGTTTCATTCACATCCAGATCGCCGCGGATGAAGATGATGACATATTCATCCGTACGGTTCAACTGATATACGACCGCCTTTACGCTCTTGATCGTATCTGCGTTCAAGAACTTGCAGACATCCTCGATCGTCTCCTGACCAGGCGTTGCTACCTTTGTAAGAGCTTCTCTCTCAGCCACGGGAGCATTCTCCGTAATGCTTTCCGCTGCTTCCATGTTGGCACGGTAATCACAGGAATCGCAGATCGCGATCGAGTCCTCGCCGACCGGTGAAAGAAGCATATATTCGTGAGACAGATTACCGCCCATCATACCGCTGTCGGATGCGACCGAAATGACCTCCGGAACGCCGGCACGCGCGAAAATACGCTCGTACGCCTTATAGCAGACATCGTAGTACTGCTCCAGATCCTCCTGGCTGGTATGGAAGGAATAAGCGTCCTTCATGGTGAACTCACGCACACGGATCATACCGCCGCGGGGACGCGCCTCATCACGGAACTTCGTCTGGATCTGGTAGATCATGAACGGATAACGTGTATAGCTGAGGCCATACTCACGTACGAGATGTACCGCAGCCTCCTCGTGTGTCATACCCAGGATCATCTTGCTGCCGTTGCGGTCCGTAAAACGCAAAAGCTCGCTGCCGACGGACTCATAACGGCCCGACTCCTCCCACAGGGACGCAGGCATAACGACCGGGAACAGGACCTCCTGTCCATCGATGCGATCCATCTCCTCGCGGATGATGTTCTCGATCTTCTTCGAGATCCGCTTCAGGATCGGATACTGGGAAAAAATACCGTTTCCGACATACTTCATGTAGCCACCGCGCACCATCAGCGCATGGCTGTCAATGACACAATCCGCGGGACGCTCCTTAAAACGCTCTCCAACAAGCTTGTCTATCTTCATTTCTAACCTCCTGATACATGCAAGGAAGAAACCCTTTGGGAAATGAAACGCCCTAAACTGCAGCATCGCTGCTCATTTAGGGCGGTTTTCTTCAATGCCTTATGGATAAGTTTATCAAATGCACATGGGGTTGTCAAGAAGAAATGAAGACTTTAGAACTTCATATCCACATCCTGACGCTTGCTTTCGTCGATCTTGAAGAACTCCCGGCGGGATGCGCCAATAATGGCTGCCACCAGAGAATTCGGGAAGGACACGCACATCTGGTTATAACGCGAGATATTCGAGTTATAGACACGGCGTGCAGCCTGAAGGTGCTCCTCCGTATCCATGATCGCGATCTGCAGCTGCTTGAACTGATTCGTCGAGCCAGGCTGCGGATAACTCTCGCCGACCGCCAGGAGCTGTTTTTGCGCATTTTCCATGGCGGCGCCGGTAGCGCCCTTCTGCGCCAGGGTCATCGCCGCACGCATCTGGATACTCTTCAGGATGATATCCCTCTCCTCACCCAGATAGGATTTTGCTACATCGAGCATCTTCGTCAAAACATCGAAACGCTTATTCAGCGCAACATCGATATCCGCTTCCGCCTCGCTGATCTTCACCTGCATCCGACGGATACCGTTGATCGTCAGGATGATCCATCCCACGATAATAAGTAACACAACACAGATAACGATAACAACAGGACTCATACTACCCTCCTTCTCATTGATACACGTCCAGATTAAACTCCTCAATCGTACGCTGGATCAATGCGATCTCATTTGCGACCTCCGCACGGACCTCCTCCACATCGTTCTTACGAAACAGACTCGGTTCCATGGGATTCTTTGAATTATTTATCGCAACATGCAGACGGTTTCCGAGGATGCCCAACATGAACCTTCCGTCGGACTGACTGCAGTAACGGTCGATCTTCTCCATCATGTGCGGTGTCAGAAAATAGAACGCATCATGATCATCCTGCGCCATGACTACATAACGTTTGTTGAAGTTTTCATCCTCCAAAAAGATCTCGTGGCGCCGCTCGGCTTTTCGGGTGAAGATGCCTTTCCGCTTCTTCGCGTAGTGAAAACTCTTTTCAAATACCTGCAAGTCGCCGGACAGTTCCTTCGGAAAATCGAACACCATCCATCTTCCTTCGAAGAGAACTGTGGTCGAAGAATTTCCATCGCTGTCGGACGAAGAACTTGCAATATAAACATCGGATCGTGAGAACGGAACGCCATTGCATACACCGCTCACATAGTCGTCGCTGCTGAATTCATTTCCCATCTGGAGTAAGCCCGTGTGGGAGATGAAATTCTCGGAGAAGCCCTTCTTGTAATCCACCATGACTTCGCCGAATGCCTTCTCGAACTGACCGCGGATCGCGCTGTCCTTCACGGCATCGAAATATTTCTTCTTACTCGGGTTCGGAATCAGTGCCGTGATGACGATACCGGTCAATGCTCCGAAGATCATTAAAAACGGTGAGATCACCACGAGGCAGATCGCGATCAGCAATACGATACCGATCCGTATCCAAAACTGGCTTAACGCCTCTTTGCGAAGCTGCTCCAGTGCAGCGTCAGAATACATAGTCCTATCCTCCTCAAAAATCCTTTGATTCGTTTTCCCATGTATACTATAGCATAATGCTACACGGATTTCCTTAAATTATTCTTACATCAGCAGCCAATACGCATTTGTTCTATGCTTCTCCGGCATAAAACACGTTTTTGTATCCGGCCTGCATGGCCGAAGCCGCCGCGATCCGGCTTTTAACGCCCTTCGCGCACACAAAGCAGATCGTTTCATCTTTCTTCGCGGGCAATGTTTCGATCGCATCCAGACATCGTGCCAGCGGTATATTGACCGCACCCGGAAGGTGACCTTCCTCGTACTCTTCGGCATCCCGAACATCGATGATGTGAACGCCTTCACGCATACGCTTTAGATCCTCGTAAGGCAGCCGCCGCGGGGCTTCCGTTGTTTCCACTCCCGGCGTCACTCCATGTCGCAGCGTCGGATCCGCTGCTCTTGATGCGATCGTCTCGGCTTCCCTCGCGGAGATCGTAGTCTGCATGCCGAATACCGGCGCTCCGTCTCCCATGATGCCCTTAATATAGACCTGGGCGACATGCTGCACACAGCGGTGACAGTCCAGCAGATCCATCAATCGGTAAGCCGGTGTGATATCCGGCTCGTCCGCTTCTTTCTTCACGATCAGCAGCCACTCGTGCACGATCTGCGCCGCCGCCTGGCGAGTGACCCCGGTCAGGCGCTTAGCTAATTCGCGGAGCTCGCACTCCTCTGTAACTGCACTTTTAGTCTGCATTCGGAATTACCTTGATCGTCACATTGTCACAGGCAGCCAGTTTGGAAACGCTGAATACACCGGTCGTGTTCATTGTAAACATTCCATCCCAAAGATCGATGACGATAAAATTCTTTGCATCGGCATTCCACTTATGATCCGCCGGCAGTTTATCACCGATCGCATGAAGGATCGCAGAAACATCTACGCTGAAATCACCGGTCTTCTCGGTCTCGCTCACATTGATGAACGAAAGTGCCACGGATCCATCCGCAAGCGGTTTCGCCAAAATGTCCACGCGGTCAATGTTCGTCAGATACTCACGATCTGCTGCATATTTGCCGGGAATGCTGCTGTAGATACGTTTTGCCTGCACGCCGAGCGCATCCTGATTCAAGTCGATCAGGCGCTTATTTGCAATGATCTCATAGATCGGATCACCGACCTGCACGCGGCGCAGATCCAGGCCCAGCATCAGCGGCGCACTCAGCATACACCACATCGCCATATGTGTACGGTACATCGTGTCGGTCAGGTCGTTCATGCCGATCATCAGCATATCCGGATCGTTCCAGCCCTTATCGAGTCCGGCATACTCGTCCATGATGACCGCCTTGTTGTACTGTGTGGTCACACTCGGTGTGTAGTCGTCCTTCCAGTTTCCGACGCCCGGATCCCCGTCACTGCCGACGCGGAAGGTAATGTCGTTCAGGATACGCCAGGTATCGCCGACTTTATAGCCCCAGTTCTGCGGCTGCGTCTTACCCCATTCGCAGATCGAAAGGAGGATATCGTGGTCGGGCTTCTGCTTATTGAGTTCCTTCAACAGAGTCGAATACGAACAGAGCGTATTCTCCTGCCGACGATGGTTCATAAGACGAACGATATTCGCGCCCGCTTCCAACTTCAATGTGATATCGGAAAATGTTTCAAACACAGTCCGCACCGGTGTCTCCGGTACGAAACCATCATACGAAAGGCTCGTCGTCTTCTCGCCGACAGCTACTTGCAGCCAGCTGCCCTGGCCCTCTTCGCGAGATGTCGCATACTCGATCTCGAGGTGATAATCTCCGGCCTTCGGAACACTTACGTGAAATACCAGCTCGCCGCTACGTGCGCCTACCGGAGAAGGTCCGGGGCCGGTCCCGTCATAGGTACCGATGCTCGTTACGCAGTCAGAAGTCTTCACGATGCAGCCGCCGCGGATCTCTCCATCGGTCAATGCACTATAGGTTTTATCGAAGCCATCTCCGAAAACACGGATCGACCGGATGGCCGGCGCAAACACATATTTTGCATTCTGCTTATCGGAGAAGGTCGCATTGTCCCAAAGGTAATAACAGTTGTCGACTTTGATAAAATCGATGTCCCAGTCGATGTACGACTTCGCATCGTCCGCCTCGTGGCCGCAGGTGCCTACATAAGCGCTGCTGCACAGTTTGACGCCGATGTCGTTATACATGCCGAACTTCAATCCGCGTGCGTGGATGTAGTCCGCCATCGCCTTAAAGCCGCTCGGAAAGCGCTCGGCATTGCTGACCAGAAGCCCGTTTTCACGTGTGTTCTGATAGCAGCCGTCGTCCAAAACGACATACTGATATCCCAGTTTATCCAGTCCCAGGGCTACCAGCGCATCCGCCATCTGCCGTGTTAAGCTTTCGGTATTCCCGGTACCGAAGGCATTCCAGCTGTTCCAGCCCATGGGCGGCAGGTGCCCTTTCTTCTTTCCGTGAACGACGTTTCCGTCGTCAAATGTGTCATACCGGTATTCCGGCAGGACCTCATGGGGTCCCTGTTGGATCTTCGCTTCGATCTCTTCGCGGATCTCTTGCTCTGTCATGGTTTCGTCTCCTTTTCTCACACATCGGGTGGCTCATCTTCCGATTCCATCTTCTATCCCCACTATTATACTGAAAACAGGCTAAAATTACAAGAAAAACCGTACGTTCCGAATAAAAAAAGCGAGTCGGTCGCGCCAGCTCGCCCACTTTATCGCTCATTCCGGCGAAACAGCGCGGGGCACGATCATGCGCCTCTTCGTTTCTTTCCGGATATCCGATAGTATTCGTCTTTATCACTGTACATATAAGTTTCGGCCTTCGTGGTCAATGCATTCATCTCGACCGTTTCCGCCGGGCTGATCGCATAACCGACAGCGACCTGGTATCCGGCTTCCCTCACCTGCTGCTGCATGCGACGCATCCGCTCTTCGATCTTCGCAGCACTCCAATCCACGGTATAAGCGAGAAACTCATCGCCGCCGATGCGGTAGGTATCCCGTTTTCCGAAGTTTTCCTGTACGATATGTGCAATGGTCTGCAACATGATATCGCCGGCTTTATGCCCCTCGGAATCATTCAAAGCATGCAAACCATTAACGTCGATGTAGACGCAGCCCAGGCTCTCCACGCAGCGGCGTGGGTACTCCTCCAGATGCCACTCATAAGAATTCCGGTTATTCAGTCCGGTCAGCTGATCCTTCTCACTCATGTATTGCAGCCGTTGCTCCAAAATGAAGCCATTGACCTTAACACGAACGATGAAAAAGATGCTGACGATCGCTAACATTCCGAACATGACCGCATTCGAAACATCCGCCATCAGGACCTTACCGCTCTTCGTATGAAAGGCAGCGATCAAATAGATCGTGACATAGAATACCAGAGACGCGATCAAACGGATCGGGCGATCGATAAACAAAAGCGGCAGGAACAGCATCAGCACGACAAACGTGACGGTCTGCTCACCGGGGCGGCACAAAGTGCCCATCAATATACCATAGATCATGAACAGCGAGATCGCTGCATAGATGGTAAAATACGTAAACTTCAGATGCTTTCGGCAAACTCCCGCAAGAATGAATATGATCAGGGAGCCGAATACACCAAAAATGAAAACGACCCAGGCTTCCGACATCGCGCGGATCACGAAAACATAGAGAAGTGTCATGATCGTGGTCAAAACGAATGCAACCAAAGAATATATCGTCAAGGTAACGACATTCGCATATTCGATCTTATCTTTTACCAAGCGATATGCGTCTTTATCGACATCCGCATAAATGAGTGCGCTCTTGATCCTCTCCAGCATCTTCGGTCCTGTCCCGCCTGTCGGCGTCCTCGTGATTTGTCAATAGTTCTCAGACGTCCTGTCCCGCGAATACCGTCGTTTTTAACGGTGCGAGATCCGGCATCGTATCCATCCCGTAGTACATACGGTCGAAATACGGCAGGAAGAGTTTCACATCCTCTTCGATCACCGCATGGCCGACCAGATGGAAATGTACGACCAGATGGTCGCTGAGTCCATGCTCTGCATAGACTGCATTTGCCTTTTTGTAACACTCCCACATAGCGGGTGCATTGACCCAGTCCTCGCCGGTACAGGCGGCTATGATGAAGTAATACCGGTTTTCGTCCATCGCCATCACGGGCAATGTATCCTGCTCCGGCGAAATGTCCGACGGCTCCTTAAACTCCAGGAACCGATCGACGAACCAGCCGCGCTCCGCATCCGACTGCAGACAGCTGAGGGGTTCGTTCTGTGTATAGGTGTAGGCCTGCGGACCACCGATGGATGAAAAATCGTAGGTCTTGCCTTCAGAAACATAGTTATACTGTGCCAGGCCGCCCGCACCCGAACAGGTCGGGATCGTCAGACGGAAGCGTTTTTCGAACGCGCCGCAGACGGCGGTCGCCTTACCCCAGCGGGATACACCGGTCACCATGGATGCTTCGGCATCCAGGCCGAACTCGAGATCCAGGCCTGCATAGACCGCATCCAAAACTTTCGATGCGCCCCATGCCCACGCCATCAGACCACCGGTCTGGGTTGCGGGATCCTCGGTGTAAGGATATAGATCGTAGAAGGCTCCGAGGCGACGTATGTCATCCGAAGCGATCTGATAACAATCCATAAAAAATACGACTACCCCCTGCTCCAGAAGGTAATCCTTCGGGAAGATCGGATGCATGCAGACTAAGAACGGAAGTCCTTTAAACTGCGAACTCTCGGCATGACGAAGGGCAAATGCCTCTCGTTGCTCCGATGTCGGAATATAAGCATGAACAATGAACGACGAAGTCTTCTCTCCGGCTTCCACTATGATCTTCACCAGTTCTCCACCGATTGGTGCAAACGGGTTCTTCGGTTTCTCTGCGCCAGGCGCAGTTGCGGGATCCTCACCAAGTCTCTCATACGTGACATTCTCACCCTCACGCCAGATGCCATACATCTGTTCCTCGTAAAACTTCTTAACGTCCATATTCATTTCTGCCTTCCGCTTTATTGTCGATAATAGAATCGGTTTACCGGCTCTGAAACCACATATGACCCCTTATCGATTCAACACCATTAGAACTATTATAGTATATTCAACTATTTATTTCAAGGCATATAGCCCGAATTTTTCATTTTCTTACATTTCTTGCAAAAATGCAAGAAGCAAAGATCTCCGAAACACTTGACGCATCCCGGAGACCTGTTTCTTTTATTTTTGCTCTTGTTCGTCTGTCAGCACTTTCTTCTGCCAGCTTCTCTCACCGCATTTGGGACATTTCATGAGACGTGTCCTGCCCATATGCGGCGCATTTAGTGTCCGAAAATACGTCGGGACCAGCCTGTATCCGCACTTTTGGCATTCATAGTATCCTGCCTTCTGTTCGATCACCACGCCGACGAGGGCCAGCACGACGATGAACGTAACTCCGACCGCGATCAGCACGGCCTGCAGCCACTCGGGGATATCGGCAAATGCTCCTACCAGGATCAGGGAAAACGCCGCAATAAACGCCGGAATGCCAAACAGGACTTCGATCCGAAGCATCTGTCGGTTCTGCTCCTCGATCTGACGTTTCATTTCGATCATATTCTCTTCTGCTCTTCTGTCATATACTTCTGCCATGATTTTTTCGCCCGACAGGAGTTCATTTACATTGATCTTCAGCAATCCGCAAAGTTCCAGCATGATCCCGGAATCCGGCATGGATCTTCCGTTCTCCCATTTTGATACTGCACGGTCACTGATGCCGAGTTTCTCAGCCAGCGCCGCCTGCGTCATGCCCTGCTCCTTTCTGCAAGAAGCAATGAATTTTCCGATTTTGATCTGGTCCATATCGGGCACCTCCTTTCATGACCGAGCATAGCCCATCCCGTGGCCAATGTACACGTACCGCCGGTTGAGATTCCGACACTCTACTGCCGGTTGAGTACCGTACTGTTGATACGTTCCTGCAGTTGTTTTCGGTTTTTTACGCCGATCTTTGCGAAAATATTTGAGATATGGTTCTTTACCGTGGATTCCGATATGAACAGTGTCTTACCGATCTGCGCGCGCGTCTTACCGGAAAGATATTCCCGTAAAACATCGATCTCACGTTCGGTTAGTTTTCCACTTGCCAAGAGTTCCTGAAGGAAGGCCTCGGCCAGATCGACCGGCTCCGCCTCATAAAGTCCGGCATCCTCTCCGCTTTCCTCCTGAACTTCCGGCACATCGACTTCTGCGCTATTCTCCCGCGTATCGTTATGGTGGAGCATACGACGTACGATCCAGATCGCAGCTACGATCAGGGCCGCGGCGCCGAGAATAAGCACTAAGATCCAAAAAAGCATTTTGGCTGCATTTGGAGCACTGACGGGATCTTTGAAGCCGAGAGAATTGACTCCCGGATACATTTTAGCTTTCGTGCTCTCAAAATAGCCGTTTGCGATCTTTTCAACAACTTCCGTCGGGACCTTCTCCCCCTTACGGTCGGAGTTGATGATGTTGTAGTTCTCTCCGTCCTTCAGCGTTGTCGTGACTTTTTCGTCGCGGATCACGCAGGCGGTGAAATCGATCGTTCCGTCTCTGCCCACCGTTGTTTCGGCATTTTCCGAAATGACCGAATGAAAATTGAGGTGCTCCTCATCGGCGGACCGGTTGTTTTCGATCGTACAAAAAGCAAACTGTGTAACGCCGGTCGGCACGCCGATGTTGATCTGGTCGGCCGGGCAGACATAGATCGCCCCCTCTTCCTGCGCGGTGTTTTCGGAGATCGTACTGTTCAGGATATAGACCGGTGACTCCTCATTGCTTTGAATAACGATACCTCCGCCATAGGTATCGGCGCTATTTCCCGATATCTCACAGGAGTCTACCGTCAGTTTCGTGTTCGTACAAAGAAGTCCGCCGCCGTAAGGTCCCTGATTACGCAGGATCTCGCTGTCTATAAGCAGAAGTTTGGAGTTTGCGACCGCCAGACCTCCGCCGCCCTGACGGAAGGAGTTTTTCTCTGCAAAAACGACACGTTCGTTGTCGGCGATCACCAGTTTCTCGACCGTCCCGTTGACACCGCCGAGAACGACTACACTCGTGTAAGAATGGTTCTCCCTGAATTTCACACGGGACATAGACAGTTTCGTATTCTTTCCGTTGCACCAGAAGATGCCGCGTTCACTTGTGTTGTTTAAAAATGTGCAGTCAGCGATATCCAGGCTGGCGCGTGTTCCGAGCCCGACATTTCCGTCCGTATACTGAAAGTACATTGCCGCGCCATATTTCGCACAGTAATTCTTCACCACACAGGAGGAAACCTTAAACTTCAGATACCCCTTCGCGGTAATACATCCCAAACCGGTCCGGTCCCCGTGGAATGCGTCGAATGACGCAGCTGCATTCGGGTCCCCTGCCGGCATCGTATAAGCCCCGTCAAATGTAATGTTTTCAAACGAAACTTCGATCAACTCGCTTTCGACTTCGGAGCCTTCGATCGAAAAATGCGCACGTTTCAACGTGGAGTTCCCCGGCTTCCCGATGAACTTCACGCTCCGATCGATCTTGATATATAAGTCACTGTCCTGAAACTCGATGTCTCCGACGTAGATCTCTTCCCGATCCGAGGCCAATGCCTGCATAAGTCCGGCACGATCCGTGACATAAACCTTATCCTCATCGGCCGAAACGACAGACTTCGAGAAGGAAAAGAAAACGGATAGAAAAACGATTATGATGATCAGTGATCGTATTGCTCGCAGATGTTTCATAAGGATGTCTGACCGGGAACCTTTCGTACAAATAGTATGCATTTATTATACACTTTCAGCCGTCAAAATTCAACCGTTTCCACTCAGCTGATCGCCTGTTACCGGCATGGAGCGTCCATTGGAAAAACATAAAAAGCCTCCGTGGGATCCTGCCCACGGAGGCTTACTTATGTCGGAGCGGATTTCATCCGTTCTGTTTAGTTGACGATACCCACGTACAGGGACAATGCGTCATCGAACTTACTCTGTATGTCAACGCCGACCTTGATCTCCTTGCCGTTCTTGAAATAGTGGAACTCGGCCGAGTCAAAACGTGAAGTGATCTGCGGAGCTTCCGTAAGTGTGTCACCATATTTCCCCATATAGGTGTACATCTTGCCCTCTTCTGCCAGCGGCGTACAAATATCCCAAACCGCCTTGATGAGTGCATTGACATCGTCGATGGTAGCCTTGGAACCGGTACGAACCTGCGACTTATCACGATATCTGCCCATGTACTCATAATCTCCGAGCTGGGACTTCAGGTCATCGTAAGTGAAGCCGAAGATCTCCTTCATGCTTTCGGTCTTCTTTGCATCATCCGGTGCATCCACATGCTTCGTGGAACCATCCGAATTTCGGATCGTATAACCGATGAAGTCTTCTTCGAACTCATCGATCGCCTTTTCCACCGTCATGTAGCTGATGAACTGGTTCATGATCTTGAAACTGGTCTTATCCGAACTCCACTGCGGTTTCCAGTCGCCGGCGACGAGATACTCATTTGCGGATTCATAATTCGCCGGATCGTCCAAATAGTACTCGGTATAACCTTCCGTGCAATCTCCGTCCGAGTCAAAGTAATACTGCTCGCTGTACTCTTTTGCATGATAATGCTCTTTCGCCTGCGAGCCTTCTGCGGGGGCCAGTTTGTCGCCGATGATGCCGGAAACAAACGCATTTCCGGAAACAGGCGCAACCGCCGTGGTGCTGTCCGTCTTACCACTGTCTGCCTTCGTCGTACTGTTGTTGCTGTCCGCTTTGGTGCCTGAGCCCGACGGCCCGTCTTCCTTCTCACAAGCAGCGAGTGCAAAAACCATGATAAGTACGAGTGCGATACTGATTAGCTTCTTCATAGTCCATCCTCCTCCCGGGACATAAAATTGATACTTCAATTTTATGAGATCCCAAAAGGAAAATAAATAGGACTTCCCGCCTCGGAAGTCCCATTTTAGTCCTATCTTCGTCCCAAATCGTTGCAGGAACGTTTTCGGCGAATGATCACACATCCTCAGTAACAATAGGATATGCAGATCATATGTCCGCATCGGACTCGATCCTGTTCCATTCCTTATCATACTGCTTCACCAGCTTTCGCTCAGGTTTCCACTGATATTTGCTGAGGTCGACCTTTCCGTCAATGACTTCAATTCCCTCGGCTTCGAGAAGCCGCGCCTGTGCGCCGGACCCGCCGAAGGCAAACTCCCCCGCCAGTTCTCCCTTTGCATTCACGACCCGAAAGCAGGGAATGTTCTCGGGATCCGGATTTTTATGAAGTGCATTTCCGACGGCGCGCGCCATCTTCCGGTCGCCTGCGATCTCCGCGACCTGCGCATACGTGGCAACACGCCCGTAAGGGATCTTCTTTACCGCTTCATAGATCCGCTTGGATGGGCAATCGCTGACCAGATCGTAACTCTCTGCGATCATCAATCGCACATCACGATCCGGGATGCTCCCGTCCAGGATGATCGTGTTCCAGTGCTCTTTATTCTGATGATAGCCCGGTCGGACCGACGGGTAGACCTTCCGCCAGAAGAACGCCTTTTCCGGTTCTACCTTCACATTCAGATGGATATATCCGTCCTTCTCATAGGTCCAGAGGAATGCTTTTTGATTCCCCTTATAACGAACCAGTTGCCAATTCGGATCGTGGAACGGGGCGTCCTGGTAAGTCTCGGGAAAGGAAAGCCCATAGGTTAATGCTTCTTTACGTGTTTTCATACATTTCTTCTTTCAGCATCCGAAGCACGCGAAGTTCCCGTTGGATCATGTGATGATTAAAAGAGTTTTCACTGGTATATGCGTCATTTACCCGGATCGCTTCGTCGATATCCACGTCCTGCAAAGTGAAACCCAGTTTCTCCTCGTAGCCATCCAGATCCTGCCCGATGTTTTCATCGCGCACATCGCAGAAATAATAATAGTTTTCCTGCTCGAAAATGGTGTTCTCGTCCCGGTCGCTGTTTTGTCTCCGCAGGGCGCTTCCGTACTCTCGGACGCTCTCCGGGATGACAGCCAGGCCGGCTTCCTCCCGTACCTCGCGAATGAGGGCTTCGATCCGGTCTTCGTCATCATGGATGCCGCCGCCCGGAAACTTATAATACTTCTCGACCGGGCTGTAGACCAGGCGCAGTTTGCCGGCTCTTCGTATGATCGCTCTCGCAGAGGGTCTGCGGAACACCTTGAAATCCTCACCGTAGTCTTTCAGATCGATCGTAAATAGTCTTCTCATGTCAATGCTTCTCCGTACTCAGCCACTGGACCGATTTTTTCAATGCTTCCACCGTCTTCGTCTCCAGCACGCATCTGGCGTTTCGGCTCTGCGCCAGGCGCAATCGATCCGCCAGATCGATCTCCCCATCCCCCAGGGCCAGATGGTTCTTCGGAGGATTCTCCGAGCCGTCATGGATATGGAAATGAATCAGGTGTTCCTGATGTTCCAGGATAAACGGCACATCCTTCTCGCGGGTCGCCTTTGAGTGGCCGATATCCCACGTAAGGCCGAATACCGGGCTTTCCAGCAGGTACTCGATGGCTTTTTTCTCGTAGTCCCGGAAGCCGTCCGTATTTTCCACAACGATCCTTATTTCGTCCTCGCCGATCCATTCTTCACATTTCGCACGAAACGCGGCGAAGGACCTCATATAGGTATCAAAATCACGATCATACATCTGCACTTTCCGATCCGGCAAAGTGATATAGATCCCGTGATTCATATGCATGTTAAGCGTCAGCGGCTGACTTCTGTCCCCAAACTGATCCCGCAGGATGAGCAGTTTCTTCGCTACCTCGATCGACCGCCGCACGGTTTCCAAATAAGCATCCGAAACCAACTGGTTAAAATCCGCGATGTTCAGGTTCTCATCCAGATGGATGGTATAGTAGATCTGCGCCTGCTTTGCGATCCGGATCAGTTCTTCAGTCCGCTCCAATTGATCCACCTGATATTCCGGAAAATTCATGTTCAACTCGATAAACTTCAGCCCCAGACTGCTGCACAATGCGACATTGTCCTCCAGTGTCCGGTTCTCGATCAATGTCGGCATTCCAAACTGTATCATCCTATCTTCTCCTTAGCTCCTGTATATAATGCTTGCTCTAATTTTCAATCGTATTTTTTTACGATTGTTTTTTCGTCCAAATTCCATCATATACTCGTCGTTTTCTTACTGAGTAGGCATACCGTCTCGACGTCGTTTTCGTTGAGCAACACCTTGCCACCGTCGTAAACGTCATAATCTACGCGGAATTTAAACCTTATTCGTTTACGGGTGCGGACATCTTTCTATCGATTTATTATCTCTGTTACTGAATCAATCAGATCTTCACTGAATCCTTCCAGATCATTCAGAGTGATGACCTTCTTTTTTATGAATATGGCAATATCCCATATGGCTTCGGATTTATTTATTTCCAGCATCACCCCCGGATGCTTCTTATCATTTTTGATTCTTTTTTCAAGTTCCCAAAAGTGATCAGAAGCATTTCCCGGAGAACTCAACATTTCGATATACTTCTTTGTCAATTGCTCCATATAATGCTCCTGCCATTCA
>JAFYGB010000059.1 GCA_017543445.1 Lachnospiraceae bacterium
ACGTCGTGAGACAGTTCGGTCCCTATCCATCGTGGGCGTAGGACACATGAGAGGAGCTGCTCCTAGTACGAGAGGACCGGAGTGGACGCATCACTGGTGCAACTGTTGTCGTGCCAACGGCACAGCAGGGAAGCGAAATGCGGATGGGATAAACGCTGAAGGCATCTAAGCGTGAAGCCCACCTCAAGACGAAGTGTCCCATTCGAGAGAAGTAAGACCCCCGGAAGACTACCGGGAGATAGGTCATCGGTGGAAGAGCAGTAATGTTTGGAGCTTGATGATACTAATCGGTCGAGGACTTGATCCAAAGACCATGAGAAAGTAACTGGAACGAGATGTTAGAGAGCTGGATGTGCGGTTTTCAGGGTACGAACCCTGTAAGATTTCCGGTGGCGACAGCGAAAGGGATCCACCTGTTCCCATCCCGAACACAGAAGTTAAGCCTTTCAGCGCCGATGGTACTTGGCTGGAGACGGCCCGGGAGAGTAGGACGCTGCCGGATCCCACACAGATAGCACCCCCTTTAAATCGGGGGTGCTTTTTATTTACTATTTGTTTTTTTGATAGTATAATACTCTATACTGGAAGGGGGTTTTGCCATGAAGAAAACTGGTTTTTCAGTTTGCCTTGCACTCCTGCTTTGTATCTTTGCTGTAGGACTGGCGGAGGAGCATACCATCGAGATGCGCGAGTATCCTGCGTATATCAGAAGTGTGGATTTGACGCTGACCGAGCCGGTTCGGCTGTATTTTCTGGACAAGGTTTCTGATCTGCCGTTTATGAGAATCGATGATATGGCAGAGTACATGTATTTCCTCTATCATGAAGAAGGAAAGGATCCCGGCTTTGACCTTTCCATAAATTACGATGGGGAACTTGTAAAACTCAGCCGGGAAAACGACTATTATGCGGAGTTTGACTTTGGCAAAAATACGATCACTTTTGACGATTTCAATGCGTTTCTTCATAACTCGAAAGACACGACGCTGATCGACCTGGTTACTGAGCCAGGTTTCGACGAAGAGGGAAGGACGCAGATCATTCTGCGTAACAAAGAAGCATTTTTTGACCGTTTCGGTGACATGAAGACCTTCGATCTGGGCGCCTATGGGATCGATCTGATCCTGCAGGACGGCAAGTATTATATTCCACTTCAGACTATAAACGATATCTTCTTCTATCCCGGTACAAATAGGGGTTTCCTCTTTAATGGAGCGGCGCTCTTCCTGGCGGGGGATGACGAACTGTGGAATCAGAGAGAACAAAAGTACACCGATCTCGCAGATCTCTATTATTCTGCTCCCACCGCACAGCGAAGTGAGGCGCTTTCAGACTACGCTTATTACGAGCTCTGCTTGGTGCTAGATAATCTTTATGGCCTCAAGGAGCCCCATGATATTAAGCAGTTTGCGCAAACTTTCTATGAGATCGGACTTGACGAGGCACTTGCTTCGACTGATCCCACGGAGGCGGATAAGGCTCTCAAAGAGTTCCTCGATTACTATCTAGATGACTTACATTCCGTATTCAACGAATTCTCCAGTCTGGCCGGTCTGCAGCCGATTAGCGACAGCAACGGCATTGCAAACCGGAAATACGAAGAGCATAGCCAGCGGTACTGTGCGGCGAGGGAAAAGGCCTATCCCGATGGATGCCCGCATTATGAGGAAGTAGGCAACACGGCGTACATAACGTTCGACTCATTTGAGTCCAACTACTATGGGCATGTATATTATGCAGCAGCGGAGAACGGGGAAGATATTCCGGATGATACATTGGGGCTGATAATCTACGCGCATAGTCAGATCACCCGGGAGGGGAGCCCCATCGAAAATGTAGTGCTTGACCTGTCCTGTAACACGGGGGGCGCTGTAGATGCGGCAGTATTTGTACTGGGATGGTTCATGGGGGATGCGCCCTTTAGCGTGAAGGATATGTCCACCGGCGCTATGTCCACCTCAATTTATCGGGCTGACGTGAACCTAGACCGCTGCTTTGATGAGAAAGACACGGTTGCGGATAAGAATCTTTACTGCCTCATTTCTCCGGTCAGCTTCTCGTGCGGGAATCTGGTGCCTGCTGCGATGAAGTCTTCTCAGAAAGTTACCCTCCTTGGGAAAACCACCGGTGGAGGAAGCTGCGTAGTTCAGCCACTCTCCACGGCTTCCGGCGCCGTTTTTCAGATTTCCAGCGCACAAAGGATGTCGTTCCTGAAAAATGGATCTTTCTATGATATCGATCAGGGTGTTGAGCCGGATTACTATATTGACAGGGTTGAGCATTTCTATGACCGTAATGCAATGACGGACTACATAAATCATCTGTTTTAATGAACGGAGAAAGAATACTGAAGTAGATGAAGAAAAAGATTTCAATGCTGCGCGCGGTTCTTCTGCTTGTGCAACTGCGGCGGCGATGGCGGATAACGTGGATGGAGTCCTCCGCGTGGAAAACGGAACGATTCTTCCCAAGCTGATGTATTCTGATCTGCGGGATTCTGTTTATTCGAACGAAGACATCAATGCCATCGACTATAATGCTCCTTCATTATCGACAATGCGTCGTCCATTCAGGTGCGGATATCCATGGCGGAGAATTAGGGAAACACTGATTTAATCGATA
>JAFYGB010000060.1 GCA_017543445.1 Lachnospiraceae bacterium
ATTGGATACCCAGGTGACGACCGAATTTGACAAAAAGGGTGTGAACTTCTCCGGTGGAGAGAGCCAGAAGGTGGCCATTTCCCGTGCGTTTTACGCGAATGCCGACATCCTGATCATGGACGAACCCAGCAGCGCGCTGGATCCGATCGCTGAGTACGAACTAAATAAAGCGATGGAGACAGCGGCGAAAGGGAAGACCGTGTTTTACATTTCCCACCGCCTGTCCACGACGCGGGATGCGGATCGCATCATCCTCTTAGCGGACGGACGCATCGCGGAGGAAGGCACGCACGCCGAACTCCTGGCGAAAGACGGTAAGTATGCCGAAATGTGGAACGTACAGGCCGGCCGATATAAATAGCAGTGTTTAGTTTCGTTTACTTAATGGAGAGTAGTCATGAATTTTGAGGGTTTTATCCGAGATATCGTTGAGAACAAGTGGAATGTATTTGGCGTAGAGGTGTACGAGCAGGGAAAGCTTTCGCATGCGTGGGGGGATACGGACACGAACCTGCATGAGATCTACTCGGCGACGAAGGGGGTGCTTTCGTGTGCGGTCGGGATCGCGTGGGATGAGGGGCGGTTCGACCTGACGAGGTCGATCTTGTATTACCTGCCGGAGGAGAAGGTGTTGAAGCTGACGTCGGATCAGCGGGCGGTTTTCGAGAAGATCACGATCCAGAGGCTTCTGACGATGTCGGTCGCGGATTTTCCGTTTCGTGCGGAGGGCGACAGTTACATCGATTTCGCCTTGCAAAACGGGCCGCAGGATCCGGAGAATTGCGGCTTCCATTACACCAACATCTCGGCATATCTGGTCGGAGTAGCCCTGGCCAATGCACTTGGCCGGGACGTCGGTTCGTTCATCGAGGAACGCCTCTTCCGGCCCCTCGGCATTGACAATTTCGCGTACGAACGCTGCCCGGAGGGGTACTTCTACGGAGCCTCGGGCCTGAAACTTACGGTGCATGAACTGAGCCGATTTGGTTTGCTGCTCTACAATCGGGGCGTTTACGATGGACAGCGCATCATGTCGGAGGAGTACGTGAAGACCGCGACATCGCCACAGACGATGAACCGCGAGGGCGGCTACGGCTACTTCATCTGGAAGTACCGCGACGGATTTTCCATCAATGGAAAATGGGGGCAGAAGTGCTACATTCTCCCGAAGGAGGGCATCATCGTGGCCAGCCTTTCGCACCGCGAAGAAGGCTGGGACGACGTCCTGGTCAGCATGGAGAAGAACATCTTAGGAATCAACGAATAAACCAAACGCGCCCGGCGGGTCTCCGCCGGGCGCGTTCGTTATATCATTTATGATTTGTTTTTTTACAAAAGATCGATCAGGATCTCTTCCATTTCCAGTTAGCAACTTCCGGCAGATCCAGACCAACTTCGTGGATGTACTGCTTGTGCTCAACGAGCTTATCGCTCATCTTCTGGTACAGGTAAGCGCCGCGGTTGCCGAGCTGAGGCAGGAACTTGATCGCATCCATTACCAGGTGGAAACGGTCGATGTCGTTCTGAACGCGTACGTCGAACGGAGTGGTGATGGTACCTTCCTCCTTGTAGCCGCGAACGTGCATCAGACGGTTGTTGTGACGACGGTAGGTCAACTCGTGGATGAGAGAAGCATATCCGTGGAAGTTGAAGAGTACCGGCTTATTCTGTGTGAACAGGATGTCGTACTCGGCGTCGGTCAGACCGTGCGGGTGCTCGGTGTTCGGCTGCAGTTTGAACAGGTCGACAACGTTGATGAAGCGGATCTTAACTTCCGGCAGCTCCTCGTTGAGGATCGATACAGCGGCCAATGCTTCGAGGGTCGGAGTCTCACCTGCGCAAGCGAAGATGATATCGGGTTCCTGTCCCTGATCGTTCGATGCCCAATCCCAGATGCTGATACCCTGTGTGCAGTGCTTTACTGCCTCAGGCATGGTCAGCCACTGCGGACGAGGGTGCTTCGAAGCAACGATAACGTTCACGTAGTTGCGGCTGCGGATACAGTGGTCGAAGCAGGAGAGCAGGCAGTTTGAATCCGGCGGCAGATAGAGGCGGACTACGTCTGCCTTCTTATTTGCGATGTGATCCATGAAACCGGGATCCTGGTGTGTGAAACCGTTGTGGTCCTGCTGCCATACGGTGGAAGCCATGATCAGGTTGAGGGAAGCGATCTCCTCTCTCCAAGGCAGCTGGTTGCAGACCTTCATCCACTTCGCGTGCTGAGCAGCCATGGAGTCGATGATACGGGCAAATGCCTCGTAGGTCGCGAAGAAACCGTGACGTCCGGTGAGCAGGTAGCCTTCCAGCCAGCCTTCGCACATGTGCTCGGAAAGCATGGAGTCCATAACACGGCCGTCTACAGCCAAATGATCATCATTGTCATAGATCTCGGAGTTCCAGTCGCGGTTCTCGGTCTCGAATACAGCGTTCAGACGGTTGGAGTTCGTCTCATCCGGTCCGAAGATACGGAAGTTCTTGCTGGCTGCATTGAGCTTGAAGATGTCGCGAACGAATTTACCGAGTTCGGTCATATCCTGACCGTCCTGGCCGCCGTGCTCCTTCACTTCGACTGCGTAGTCGCGGAAGTCAGGCAGACGCAGGTCGCGCAACAGCTTACCGCCGTTTGCGTGCGGGTTCGCGCCGATACGAGCATCGCCCACGGGAGCGAGAGCCTTCAGCTCGGGGATCAGGGCGCCCTTCTCGTCGAAGAGTTCCTCTGCATGGTAGCTGTGCAGCCACTCCTTCAGGATCTCCAGATGCTCCTCGGGCTTCTCGAAGCTGATCGGAACCTGGTGAGCCAGGAAGTAACCCTCGATGGGCTTGCCGTCAACTACCTTCGGGCCGGTCCAGCCCTTCGGTGTACGAAGAACGATCATGGGCCAGATAGGACGGGAAGGATCGTTGTTCTCCCGTGCGTTCTTCTGGATCGCCTTGATCTCCTCGATTACGGTGTTGAGTGTCTCAGCCATCTTCTTATGCATGGTCATCGGATCGTCGCCTTCTACGAAGTAAGGCTTCCAGCCGCACCCCTTGAAGAAGCATTCGATCTCTTCGTGGGACATACGTGCAAAGATGGTCGGGTTTGCGATCTTGTAGCCGTTCAGGTGCAGGATCGGAAGAACCGCACCGTCATTGATCGGGTTCAGGAATTTATTGGACTGCCAGGAGGTTGCAAGAGGGCCGGTCTCAGCCTCACCGTCGCCGACGGTAACCGCTGCGATCAGGTCGGGGTTATCGAAAACCGCACCGAATGCATGGGCAATGCCGTATCCGAGCTCGCCGCCTTCGTTGATGGAACCGGGAGTCTCAGGAGCACAGTGGCTCGGCATACCACCCGGGAAAGAGAAGCGCTTGAACATCTTTGCCATACCGGCTTCGTCTTCGCTGATGTCCGGGTAGATCTCGCTGTAGCTGCCCTCCAGGTAGCTGTTAGCGATGAAGAAGTTTCCGCCGTGTCCGGGACCGGAAAGAAGGATCAGGTCCAGATCGTAACGCTTGATCACACGGTTTAAATGAACGTAAACAAAGTTCTGACCGGGAACGGTTCCCCAGTGTCCTACGATCTTCTTCTTGATGCTGTTGAGAGTCAGCGGTTTGCGCAAAAGCGGGTTATCCAGCAAGTACAACTGACCTGCGGAGAGATAGTTCGTTGCGCGCCAGTAGGCGTCCATCTTCTGAAGATATTCTTCGGTAAGCTCGCCCTTTTCTACACAATAATTGTTATTATCCTGCATAAGGCCTCCTTAATATTATTACTTGTAATGAATAGTTACAAGGGGATTTTTCCCCGGCCATATCTTAGCAAAGATGAGGGGGGATGTCAACGAAAACGAAAAGATTTTCTATTAAAACCGGAAGGGTTTTTGCTTTTTGCAAGGCCGGATGCTTCTTGCAATCAAAAACCCGGATGAATTGTTTGAATTCGTACTACAAAACGCACAAATCGAGGATAGGCGGCGTCCATCCGAAAGGGGGATGCGGTCAGTATGAAAAGGCATGAAAAAACGACCATGCGGAGACACTCCGCATGGTCGTTGATATAGTATAAATAGCCGCGATCACGGCTGGCGATCGTCGAAGTTCGAATCGGTCGGCCGGTACTGCGTGCGGTAGCCCGGGTTGTTTTCGGGGCGCAGTGCGTTCGGGTACATCGTGTCTGCATAGATGTCGGTCTGCATTTGCCGAACCATCGCGAAGACCTCCTGGTAATCCGAAATGTCCTGGATGGAGAAGCCGGTGCCCGGTAGCGCGGCAGAGGTATTGACTGCTGCTATACCACAGCGCACGCTGACGTCGCCGCAGCCGGTCATCTGGTCGATGATGCCGCGATGGATGTTGATGGATGAGATCTCAGCGAACGGCTTGAAGTTGACTTGCTTCGAGAAGATGCCGCTGCTGAAGTAGATGCCGCGATCCGTGATCGCGTACTCGATGTTCCGCCAACGCAGGAAGGAGAGGAGCACACCGCCTAAGTAGATCCAGACCGGCATCAGATGGATCAGGAAGAAGATCAAATAGAAATTTTTAAAGGCTCCGAAAAAACCGTCGGATTTAGCGGCCTGCCCCGGAAACGAACTCGTTATTTCCGAGAACTCGTTGCCGAAGGAGTTCATCATAGATAAGATGAAGAAATCCAGAGCCGCCCAGATGAGCGCGAAGATCAAAAAAGGATTGAAGATGCACTCTAAGATGAAGCAGGATTTCTTCGGCTTGCCGCGCCAACGAACGTTATCGTTGACCAGATACGATTCAAAATCAGTCATGGTAATACCTCCCGTAGTATTTACACATTCTTGTTATTCATGCAATTGCACGTGCTCGTAAAGCCCTTTATTAGTATAAAGGGAAGAGAGAGAAAAGTCAACGCGGGGCGAGTTCACTGGTTTACATCCTGTGCGGGGTTTGGTAAAATTGTAAATGGAGCCGCTGTGCGGCTTACGGGGTTTACAATAGAAAGGCAAGAACCATGATCGCGAATTATCACAGTCATACGACCCGCTGCCACCATGCAACGGGGACACAGAGAGAATATGTAGAGAAGGCCATCGAGGCCGGTTACGAGGTGTTCGGGTTTTCGGACCACACGCCGTACCCGTACAACAATGGTTTCGTTTCGTCGATCCGCATGCTTCCGAGCGAGCTCGAGGATTACGTGAAGGAAACGTTAGATCTGAAGGCGGAATATAAGAACGAGATCGACATCAAGCTCGGCCTGGAGGTCGAGTACTTTCCGAAGCATTTTGAGGATCTGCTTCGTTTGTGCGAGCCGTACCCGATCGAGTACTTCCTGCTGGCACAGCATCACACGGAAAATGAATATGACGGCACGTACGTCGGTTTTCCGACGCAGGATGAGCGAGTGTTGGAGCGGTACTGCAGCCAGATCTACGAAGCAATGGCCACGGGAAAGTTTTTGTACCTCGCGCATCCGGACCTCGTGAATTTTAAGGGCGAGGATGCCGTCTACGAGCGCCATATCCGCGCTTTGTGTAAAAAGGTAAAGGAGTACGGCCTGCCGGTGGAAATCAACTTCCTGGGCATCTGGGACGGACGTAACTACCCGGATCGCCGCTTCTGGAAGATCGCCGGCGAGGAGCAGATGGATGTGATCCTCGGGGCCGATGCGCACCATGTCAGCAAGATCTGGCTGCCGGAGTGCGAGAAGGTCGCGATGCAGATCGTGGAGGAGAACGGGCTGAACCTAGTGGAGAGACTGGACGTGTGACAACGGGGACGGTTCTTTTTGTCACGGTGACAACGGGGACGGTTCTTTTTGTCACATTTAGAGAGAGAGGGGGATTTCCCCGGTTGATACAGGAGTTCGATGGAAAATGAGAGAAAAAACGATGAAAAATGACGCAAAAAGAGACGGGGACACGTGGATCTTAGTGGCCGGAGGTACGGTGAGCCCGGCGTTTATTCGCCGCGTTTTCGATGAAGCAGAGCCGCCGGTGATCCTGATCGGAGTAGATCGGGGCACCATTAAAATATTGGACGCGGGGATGATCCCTTCGCGCGCGATCGGCGATTTCGACTCGGTGAGCGAGGAAGAGTGGGAGCGCATCCGTTCGATGAAGATCCACGTGGAGAAACTGATCCCGGAGAAGGACGACACCGACACGGAGCATGCGCTTCGGTATGCGCTGAATGAGCGGCCGCGCCGGATCCTGTGCCTGGGCTGCACCGGCACTCGGCTGGACCAGACCATCAGCAGCATTGGCCTGCTGAAACAGGCGACGGACGCAGGGATCGAGGCGTACATTTTGGATGAGCATAACCGCGTGCGCGTGGTGCGCGGCGGATGCAAGTTGCGTAAAAAGGAAGCTTTCGGGACCTATGTTTCCGTGCTGCCGTACGGCGAGCGCGTGGAGCACCTGTATATGAAAGGCTTCAAATATCCGGCGGAGGACCTGACCGTGGAATTCAATGTCAGCCTCACGGTCAGCAATGAATTGACCGCAAAAGAAGGCGAGATCCGCTGCGAAGGCTACGCGATCGTCATCGAAAGCAGAGATTGAAGCCGTTAGGAATGAGGAGTTAGAAAATGAAGTTTAAGAAAATAGAGAAGGTGCATCAGGGGCGGTTCATCACGCGCTATGATGTGACCTATGAGACAGAGGCGGGGCACGAGAAGGTCTATGAGATGATCAGCCGTGACCCGGACATGAATTCCGAGGAGGCGCTACGGCGTGATAAGGTCGATGCCGTGGTGCTGATCGTTTATGACGAGAGCGGCGAGAAGATCCTGCTGGACTGCGAGTATCGTCTGGCGGTCGATGCGTGGGTCTACAACTTTCCGGCCGGGCTGATCGACCCCGGTGAGACGCCCGAGCAGGCGGCGAAACGCGAGCTGCGCGAGGAGACCGGGCTAGAGCTCTACGCCATCGAGGACGTGGTCGGAGAGAGTTACTCCGCGGTCGGCTTTTCGAATGAAAAGAACCTGACCATCGTCGGGCGCGCCCGGGGAACATTTGCCGAAAGCACATCGGAATACGAAGAGATCCGCTCCGCCTGGTACACCAAAGAAGAAGTCCGCGAGCTCCTGCGAAACGAAGTATTTGCAGGAAGAACGCAAGCCTTTTGCTACCAGTGGAGCAGGCAGTGAGCCATGCGTGACAGTGGGGACGGTTCTTTCTGTCACCTTTTTCGCGTACGAAATCTAGGGAAAATGGGGCTTTCATGGGGGCGACTATGTGACAGTAAGAACCGTCCCCACTGTCACCGTGACAAAAAGAACCGTCCCCGGTGTCACATGAGCCGCTTACCCTTCATTTGTGTACCGCTTGCGGCGCTCCCTCTTGTTTTTTCTCACAGGTTGCTTTATTGTTGACTCAGGTTTGAAACACAAGCCTCCCCGACGGGGGACTCAGGAGAACATGTTAGACTGAAATGAAAGTATTTGTAAACACGACAAGCAATGAAGACGAGATGCGCGTAGAGATCCTGTGCCGGCAGATCACCGGTGAGGTCCGCGATCTCGAACGGTACATCCGAAATTACGACGGAAAGTTGATCGCACATGCCGGCGAGGATATGGCCCGCATCCCGGTGCGGGACATCCTGTACATCGAAGCGGTGGACAGCAATGTCTTCCTCTACACGCAGTCCGGTGTGTATGAGACGGACCGGAAGTTATACGAACTGGAGACGCTGCTGAGCGCCCGCGATTTCTTCCGCTGCGGTAAATCGCTGATCGTGAATATCTATCACATCCGCGCGCTACGGCCGGAGATCACCCGGAACATCCGGGTGACCATGGACAATGACGAGATCCTGTACATCTCGCGGCGGTATGCGAAGGCGTTTAAGGAGCGGATCGCAGGAGGTGCGGAGCATGAATGAAGCGAGAGATAAGCAAAAGAAAGAAATGGGACGGGCCAATGTAAAGAGTGCATTGTTGATGTTCCGAATGGTATTTACGATCGCGTTCACCTGGCTGATGCTTCTGGTCCTGCTGATCGCAGCAGCTCGCGGAAAAGAGATGATCTCGGTGGGGTTTTCCTTGAAGCTTCTGGCGTTCTGCGCCGGCGCATCCGTGATCTTCTGCGGAGCATTTTCCGAACTGTTTCTAAAAGGGAAATCGTTCATTTTCCGCATGACGGTCTTCATGATCGCTTTCCTCCCATTCGAAATAGCCTGCTTCTACTGGATGGGCATTTTCGAAGGTTCGGGCGACTGGGCACTCTGGTTGTTATTCGTCGGAACGTTCATCGCATTCTACCTGATCTCGGTAGTTCTGGATCGTGTTGTGTTTGCAAAACGAGGTGAAGTTTACACACAGCAATTAAAAGCATACCAGAATGAAAGGAAACAAGATTATGAGAGCGATTACGAAGGAATATCATGAGAAATCATTGGATGAGATGAGAATAGACTGCGCGATCACGCAGAAGAAGGGCGTGCCGTTCATTATGGCGGCGGTGCTCATATGGGCAGGCATCGGCATCCTGCATTTGACGGGACTGAAGATCGAAACGAAGAACCTGATCACGTTCTGCTTCTCGGCATTGTTCATGCCGCTGGCGCTGATCTTCGCCCACTTCCTGAAGGTGAGGATCACGGACCGCGTGAACCCGCTGAGTAAGGTAGGCTTCCTCTTTACGCTGAACCAGTTCCTCTACATCCTCATCGTGATGTGGGTCTACTCGGAGCGTCCGGAAGGCATGGTCATGGCCTATGCCGTTGTCGTTGCCGCGCACCTGCTTCCGTTTAGCTGGCTGTACCGTTCGTCGAGCTACCGCTTCGCGGCCATCTTCGGCTCGATCGCAGCGCTCGCCCTGGGTTGCCTGACCACCCCCGCTGTAGTTGCATTTACCATGTCCGGCATCCTGGCTACACTGGTCGTAGCCCTGACCTGCGAACTGCGGAAAATGAAGTAAAATGTGTCAATGGGGACGGTTCTATTTGACACATTTTTGAAAAAACATATAGAATCCGGCAGGCCGGTTGGCTATGAGAACCAACCGGCCGGATTTTTTGTTGGGATTCATGTGTTAACTTCGAAATGATCCTTTGGCGCGGCGGGCGTGCAGATGAGGGAAGGGCTAACAGAGGAGAAACTTTTCTGGATGTTGTTAGTCGTGTATGAAAAGGGATGCACTGTGACCATCGATATAGGTTTAATTGCCTGCATATTTTTATCATAAATATGGCATTTCCAAATTCAGAATGCTATAATGTAGGTATCCTAGATTCATGGAGGATCAAATGATGAAAAAGTTGTGGAAAGCAATTGCATTAGCGGGATTGATGAGCTTCGGCATCGCGGGTTGCGAGACGGAGCCGGATTCGAATACAGAGGCGAGAACAGCCGGGTATGCCGAAACGGACAGAGCCAGAGAGACGAAGGGTGGGGGAGTGGATAACTCTAAGACATCGCAGACAAAAAATGGCTCCGAGAAGGAGACGAAGGCTCCGGAAACACAGGCTGTGAAAGAAACGGAAGGCGGCTTCACCGGTGAAGTGGGAGATTTTAAGTTTTATAACAATGAACTGACGTCATATAAAGGATCGGATGCGACCGTTGTGATCCCCGATGGCGTGACGGCGATAGGGCCATTTGCCTTTATTCGAAAAGCAACCGTGACCACGGTCGTGATCCCGGACAGTGTGACGACGATCCACAGCAACGCGTTTCAGGAGTGTACCGCATTGACGGATATCAATATTCCGAATAGCGTGACAGAGATCAAGGGGGAGGCGTTCACCTGGTGTACCAGTTTGAAGACGATCGAGATCCCGGACAGCGTGACGGAAATCGGAATAGATGCATTCTATGGCTGCGACGATCTGACTTCTGCAAAACTTCCGAGTAAACTAGCAAGTATTCCGGAGGGCCTGTTTGATGGATGTAAAAAACTGGCCGATGTTGCGATCCCAGCCACAGTGACGAAGATCGGGCCAGGTGCGTTCTCAGGATGCGGGAGCCTGGCGGAAATCGAAATACCGGACACGGTAACGAGCATCGGCGTGAATGCATTTGCCGGAACCGCCTGGCTATATGAAAAAATGAAGGAAGATCCGTTTGTGGTGGTCAATGGTCTCCTCATCAAGGCGGACATGACAGACGATGCCGTGGTTCCGGATGGAGTAACCTCCATAAGCGGAGCATTTATTGGCTGCAAATATCTAAGTAGCGTAAAGATCCCGAATTCGGTAACGGCTATAGAAAATGGTTCGTTCCAGAATTGCGAACGATTGACACAAGTTGAGATCCCGGACAGCGTGACTCGCATCGGCGATAATGAACCATCGGACATAGCGGGCGGGGCGTTCGCGGGCTGCGTCCACCTGTCCAACATTACGATCCCGAACAGTGTGACGAGTCTGGGAAGAGGGGCGTTCCTCGGTTGTTCTTGGTTGGTCAATGTAGAACTTCCGGATAGCTTGACCGAGATCGGCGAAAGAGCATTCGCCAATTGTACCGCATTGCCCAGCCTGGAGATACCCGCCAGCGTAACAGAGATCGGTAAAAACGCATTTAGTGAATGTCCCAAACTGACCGTGACCGTTACGGCCGGTTCCTACGCTGAGCAGTATTGCAAGGACAATGGAGTGAATTATACGACGAAGTAGTTTTGATAGGAGTGTGTGACCATGAAAAGACGAGGTTTTGCATTTATACTTGCGGTTTCATTGGTGATGAGCAGCCTGCCCGGATGCGAGAGAGAGGACGACGGCGAGACGACCGCAGGAGCGGAAGTGACGACGGCTACGACGACGGAGGCGGTGACAGGGGCTACGGAAGAGACGACTGCGGAGACGGGGAAAGATGAGAAGGACCAAACAACGGTAGTTGATATGAGCAATCCGACCCCGTCGGATTATGGAAAGCTCTACTACGCACCGATCGATGCGAACCACATTGCGGAAGAAGATGATACAGCGTTTATAGACAACGAGGTTCTGATCGTTGTTAAGGATGGTGTGTCCGAAACGCAGGTTCAACAACTGGCGAATAAGTATGAATGCGAGATCGTCGGAGCGATCGAAGTATCCGGGGATTACCAGTTGCG
>JAFYGB010000061.1 GCA_017543445.1 Lachnospiraceae bacterium
ATAATAAGCTGTTCTCAATCTTTTAATTCTCTTTGAATTTTCAAGGTTGGAGTATACTATTTGATTGTCAAGGTGCGTGTCTGCATGTTTCCATCGCCCGGAGAAAGACGAGCGGAGAAGGAGGGATTTGAACCCTCGCGCCGCTATTAACGACCTACTCCCTTTCCAGGGGAGCCCCTTCAACCTCTTGGGTACTTCTCCAAACGGTTGATGCAGATTTCATATTCTGTGCACTCAAGTGCACATCGCGGAGAGAGTGGGATTCGAACCCACGCGCCCTTTCGGACAAACGGTTTTCAAGACCGCCTCGTTATGACCGCTTCGATATCTCTCCTTAAGCAGTGCCTAACTATGATATAACGGTTTCACTCGTTTGTCAAGCGTTCGTCGCCTTTTTATCAGCGGCATTGAATATCATATCAAAACAGCCTGCGTTTGTCAACACCTTTTTTTGCAATTTTCTCGGATAATTTTACAGGTTTTCATAAGGATACGGAACCGCTCCCCGATGAGCCCGTCAGATTTCTCCGATCAGATCCCGGATCACCTCGCCGGCCATCAAAAGGCCCACGGTTCCGGGAACGTAGGAAATGCTTCCCGGTGCTACTTTTGTGCGCGGTTTTTTCACGCTTTCGTCGGTTTGCGCAGAGCTTTCTTCTTCCGTTTTCGTCGTCTGCGGGGTCAATGCCGTTTCTTCCGAATATACGACCTTCAGATGCTCGATGCCGCGCTTCTTCAGTTCGCGCCGCATCACGCGTGCCAGCGGACATGTCCGCGTCTGGCTGATGTCCGCCACCTTAAATCCTTGCGCGCTTAATTTATTGCCCGCGCCCATCGCACTGATGATCGAAATCCCGTACTCCTGTGCGATCTCGGCCAGGCGCAGTTTTCCGCTCACCGTATCAATGGCGTCCACGATGTAATCGAACTGATCGAACGGGAAATCCCCCTCCGTCTCCGGCAGGAAGAACTTCTCATAAGAATAAACGCAAACATCCGGGGATATTTGCTTCACTCTCGCGCTCGCCGCCTCGGTCTTCGGCTTGCCGATCCAGTCGGTCGTGGCCAATATCTGGCGGTTCAGGTTCGTTGCGCTCACGGTGTCATGATCCACCAGGTGCAGCGTGCCCACGCCCGCTCGCGCCAATGCCTCAACTGCATAGCCGCCGACGCCGCCTAAGCCAAACACTGCCACCCTTGCATCACGAAGACGCAAAAGTCCGTCCGTTCCTATTAACATACGCGTGCGCGCGTAGATGTCCTCGACCGGCTGTCCCGGGATCACGTCCGAAGCGACCAGAAATGCACGTCCCTCGTAGACTTCCACCACATTGACCGAGCAGTTCGGCGGCACCTTGCCATGCCAGAAATCCGTCGAATCCTTATATACTGAATTCAGTAGGCCGCGGGTCGCGCAGCCGTGCGTCGAAAGCAAAACGTTCGCATCGCGCAGATCCTCGCGCACCATCAGGCGCTTCAAGAATGCGCCCGTCCGCTCGCAGATCGCCTGCACCGTCTCGCCGCCTTCCGGCGGGATATAGTTAAAAGAGTCCGTCATGAACAGGCCGAATTCCGCCTTCGGGACCTCGCAGTTTTCCCCCTTGCAGGTCAGTCCTTCCCACACGCCGAAATCGATCTCCTGGATCGCAGGTTCGATCTCGATCTCGATCGAAGGATCGGTCGCCGCATTCTCCTCCAAAACGATGTGCGCCGTTTGCAGCGCACGTGTCAGCGGACTCGAGATCACGGCATCAAAGTGCACGTCCCTAAGCCCCTGCCCGGCTACATGCGCGAGGGCCAGTCCATTTTCATTCAGCGGGATGTCCAACCGCCCCTGCAGCCGTCCGAGCAGATTGTACTGTGTCTGCCCGTGGCGAATGATGTATATCTTCATAAGATCATCTCCATGCCCGTCTTCTGCACGCCCATGCCCAGGCTCTCATAGAACGCACGCGCCGCGTCATTGCCCTCCCAGACATTCAGCGTAATGTTGTAACAGCCGATCGAACGGGCGTAATCTGCGATGTACTCGTAGATCGTGCGGCCGATATGCTTCCCGCGGGCGGACTGCTCCACACAAATATCGTCAATATAAAGCGTCGTATGATCCGGCTGATTATTGTTTCCGATGTGTGGCTGAAGTATGCAGAAACCATAGCCCTGCACGACGCCATCTACGTCTGCCACGAAGACCGGCGTATCGTCCGCCTGCAGGATGTCGCGAAGCTGCTGAGCATTATACTTCGTTTTATCCGCTAAAAACAGGTCCGGCCTGCGGACCTGATGTACGTTATTCACCTGAACTAACAGTTCCAGGATGCGGGGGATGTCCCCCTCAGAAGCTCTGCGTATCGTCATAACCCCTCCGGATCATTCGTAGTAATTCATAAGATGTGCTGCAGTCAATGCTTTCCTTAAGCCCAGCCCCATCGTGAAACAAAACGCGATCTTCAGCGCGTCGAACAAAAGGAAGGGAACGACGCAAACGCCGAGGGCTGCGACAAAACTCATCTTCGTCAAGAACATGAACCAAATCGTTCCAAACAGATAGCAGACAGCCAGGCCCAGTACCATGCCGACCACATGCATGTAACTCTTTTTATACGAGAAACGATCGATAAAGAAACCCGCGATCAGCGCCATCAGGATGTAACCGATGATATAGCCGCCGGTCGGTCCCGAAAGCTTCTGGAAGCCGCCCTGGTAGCCCGTAAAAACGGGAAGCCCGACCGCGCCGAGCAGGATATATACCAGCGTCGCAACCACGCTCTTAAACATGCCGAGCACATATACGGTAAGCAGGATCGCCGCAACGCCAAGCGACACCGGAACGGCGCCGATTGGGACCGAAACCGGGCCCAGCACACAGCAGACCGCTGTCATCAGGCCAATGATAGCCAGTGTCTTCGTCGAAATGTTACTTTTGGTCTTTTCTGTTGCCATATTAAACCTTCTTTCCAACCGCATTTTTCCGAATGCGGCACGCCCATTATTCTAGCACAGGGCCGCCTGTCTGTCAATGCGACTGGATCCCTCAAAGTGCCTGTACGTAAGCCTCTGCCTCGAAATAATCCGTGAATATCCGCGCCGGTTCCGGCACCTGTATCTTCGTCATAAACACATGGTACGGCGTCCCGAAATCCTGCACAAATCGGGCAATGAATTCCTCCCCGTAATACTGCCCCATGACCGCCCGGTCATCGAGGGTCCGCGCCACCACGTGAAAGCCGAGTTCCTTCTGATACGCCTCCACCAGCGGGCCGTGCGCCGGCTCTTCCGTGTCCGATGCCACTCCCTCAGCTAGCGCACAGATGCAGACCAGTTTCTCCACACGTTCCCGCAAAAACGGCGCGACCTGCTTCAGGAAACCTCGCCCGGGGCGTGCGGAAAACAGCGAAACGAGCCACCCGTCTGCGGTGATCGAGAAGCCCGCGCGGCCGTCCTCCGCCAGATAATTCTCCTGCTCCTCGTACGCATTGTCCTCAGGAGGCGCTAAAAACGCGCCCCGTCGCATCACGGCGCGGCTTTCGGCAAATGCTTTTTGAAATGTCGCGGCATCCACGCGCCGCAGCCCAAACTCCCTCATATATATCTCCCCCAATCGGCTCTTTCGATTCCAAACAAAAACGCCCGGACAAAAGCAGCACTTCCGTCCGGGCGATCCATTATGGATAGAACACAGGCATCACGACCTAACACCGTTTTGCCACAAGTATTTCGTTTACAGTACTCCGCCGTGATCCACCATATCGAGAATGTACATCACGATAAAGAAGATGGTGAGCGCGCCCCAGATCAGGCCGGTGAGCGTGTACGGCAGGCGTTTCGTCCGGTAGCCATAGTAGTAAAAACTAACGGTACAGAATGAGCCGACCAATGCATACATGCCGAAATTCTGCTTTCCCTGAAGAACGATCTCCAGGATAAACATGATGATCGCCAAGATGATGCTGACGATGCTCGCGATCCGTATGCCCTTCGATTCTACTTCGATCAGATAGAGTTCCTTGATCTTCGGATCCTTCTCCTTATTCTCTTTACTCTCCGTATTCTCTGTATTCATCTTCTCTTGTTCCGTATTCTCACTCATATGAACACACCTCCCATGATACTTCTTAGGTGTCCCGAACCACGGCATTTCCTCCCCGGCCATGTCCGCTCGACCATGAATCATTTTCCTGCTCATATTCTATCATTTGCGCCGCCCTGTGTCAATACGCGTTCCGCCATTTCAAGTCCCGGCGACACTATTTCTGTTTATCCTTCAGGCTAAAGATACAACGTTGGAATATGCGCACCTTATCCAAGCCATACTTCTTTACGCTGAAGTGGATGGAACCTCCTGCATACTCGATCTTCAGGAATGACTTGCACAGGAGCACAAACATGAGGAGCAGGAAAACTCCGAAAATGAGACAGATAATTCCGCCCACTGATTTGATCGTGGCCAAACCGATCATCGCCGACAGCGCTCCTAAGATCACGAAGATCCACGGCCGGAAATAGACGATCGATACTCCGGTAATATCTTCTATGTTTACGATCTCTTCCTGCTTCACCTTACTGATCACACCCTGATCGCCATAGTAGTACAGTCTCTTATTGGTAATAACGGAATCCTCGGATTTCCATCCTTCGCCCGCTACCAAGTTCAGTCCATAGCCGTTCTTCAAAGAGCATATCGCCCGCTCCGACGGGTCGACAAACCCGGTAGCTCCTGTTGAGGAAACGTAACTAACGTGTTCGATCCTCGTCGGGGTACTCCCACTCAAGCTACTCGTCGGATCTACCGACGCTAAGATCGACTGCGCAGACGGGTTTCCAGTCATTCCACTTGCTGCCTCGATCCGCGTTCCGCAAACGGTACAAAAACCAGCACCATCCGGAACCGCCGTTCCACATTTCGGACAATTCATTGCCATCTTTCTCATCCTCCCATCATTGAATTGTAATCGCACATGTACACCACCGTGTGTTGCCTTCAGTATACCACCAAATGAACAGGCAAGTCAATGCACCGCGCCGAAAAGAAGGCCTTTCCGAGTGTGATTTTCGAGATTCAAAAAAGCCGCTGTACCTCATCGGTACAACGGCTTTTTATACCTTAGACTATCCGATCATTTTGTCGAAAACTTGATTGGGTCTGTCTCAAAGAGGACGCCGAAGGTATCCTTATCTCGAACTCGGAATTTTAACTCGACTTCATCCACGGAGGTGATCCCGTTTTTCTCCAGATCGCTGGACAGAAGTGTAATATCATCGATCGCCATCTTCTGGTCGTACACTGTGCTGGAAAACAAAGCGGTAACCATAAATCCATTGATCGATACGTCATCACAAGTGATCGTGATCTTCTTCCCGGATTTATTCTCGATGTAGAGCAGAATGCCCGCTCCCCAGAAGCTATTCTCATCCACATATTTTCCGACCACACGAATACCATCTCGGTTCAGTAGTTCCTTACCCGCATCATTCGGAGTCGTATCCATGTTGGCATATTCCGAAGTTTTGATCGTAACCGGATCTAAACGTTTTTCGATCATGTAGGATGATGCGTCCGAAATGTAAAAGTATATCTCGATCTGTCCAACCACATCGATGCCGGCTGCTTCCAGATCCGACGATGACAGATGCAAGGTTTCATTTGCTTTTTTTCCGACTGCAACCGTGCTCGAAAACAAATCGCTGATCATATAATTGTTCACGATCAATGCGTCACATCCGACGCGGACATCTTTCGTAGAATTATTCTCAATCAGCAGCTTAATTCCGTCGCCCCAGATCAATTCATCATTGACATATTCTTTGGCAGTCACCTTAACACCGTCTTCTTCAAATAGAACCTGCTCCGTGATCGACTCCTTTACCTTTCCCTTTGAGCCACTGTCGCTGGTCGCCTGAGGTGTGTTTTCACCGGGAGCGGTGTTATTTCCTGTTTGCGACTGACTATCCGCATTAGTGATTGGCTTTACATCCTTTTCCTTGTCTTTCTGCGACATTGCCGCACCGACGCCCAGTACGACCACGATCAATACGATGATCCACAGCTTTTTATGATTTCTGAACATATCTTTGATCTCCTTTCGTTTTTATAGAACTGTTAAGTGATTCTATTATACAAAAGACAACTGCCAAAAACCCCCACCGAAATGGTGAGGGTTTTCTGAATTATTTCTAAATTATTTTCGGAAAATCATTTGAATGACTAATACGACCAATACAGAGATCAAAAGGAGCAGACCTAGCAAGATCAAATCCAAGATAATAATACTTTTTGTCTTCTCCTTGCCCATTTTTTTGTTGAGACCCAGTTTTCCGTGAAGCCCGAGATAATCTCCCGACACACACAACACAGAGAAAAAGCCCGTGATGGCCCAGATGCGTGATCCAATGTCTCCGACAAAGGATGTGGCTGTTTTAGCGCCATTCACCCAGTATACCAGCCAATAAACGTAAAACGCTCCGCAAAGAACCGCGACTAGCGGATGTGTCTTTCGCATGCCCGGAAGCAGATAGCGTCGCCATCCCATATCATCAGGAGCGTTCAATGCTTCCTCAACTTCCTGCATGGTTTCATAACGACGTTCCGCATCCAAATATGTGCACTTTTGGATCACATTCCCGAGCAAACCTTTGACTGTTTGTTCCGAAGGGAACTGCGAGGGAAATGATCCCGTAAGCATCACATTCATCAGCACACCCAACGCATAGATGTCTGTCTTAACCGTAGACGCACCGAAACCGTACTGTTCCGGAGCCGCATAGCCCGGCGTTCCGAGCAGAACCGTATCGCGCCCTTGTATGCTCTGTGCTAATTTCGCTGTATTGTAATCCACCAGATACACACGGCCGTCCGGACAGCAGATCACATTCGACGGTTTTATATCGCGGTGAATGATCGGCGGCGTATTACTATGCAAAACACGCAACGTCTCCACCAAAAGAAGGGCGATTCTCTTCGTCTCATCCTCCGTAAACAGGACGCCGCCGTCCAGCACATCCTGTATACTCGAACCGCTGATATACTCCTCGATCAGGATCAGCCGGTCCCCATCCACGATCTTATCGTAGATGCGGGGAATGCCCTGCACCGGATGCGACATCAGGAAGTCATATACTTCAGGTTGGAAAACCGAACGGATTTTGCGCACGAAAGGCTGGCCGCTCTCCCGGTCTGTGACTAACGTCACCAGTCCGTTTCCCGAGAGATCGGCAGTCACCTGATAACGAGATAACCTAGCCTGCTCTTCGTATGTCATCGCAATCTCCTAAGTCTGCCGCATGCACATGCATCAACCTGGTTCGGAAGAAGCCAGCAACGGCTCCATATTCGAGGCGCACAGGATATCATTGACCGAATCGATCCCCTTTACGCCATGATATAAACAAGAGATCAGTACCGCATCGCGCTCCACGCGCGGGTACAACGGCGACATTCCGTACAACTTCAGCGCCCGCTGCACCTCGGTCAGGTCCAACCCGCCGCCCAGGCACAGCCGCAGGATATAATCCCGCTCCGCCGTGTGTCGCTCCTGACGCAGTAGCTTCTGCCCGTAACTGTAGGAAAAATCCGCAGCCAGGATCACATCTTTGATCTTGTATCCATGCTGGGAAAACATCGCCTTCATGTATTCATAAAAAGGACGCTCGGAGGTCGCCATCGCCTCTTTCGGAAGCTCGGCCGCCTCGATCACCGCGCTGGGCGGCACCTGTTTCAAGACGTCCATCAATTCTTCTGTGGAAATGTTCGTCTTCATGTTTCCACCTCTCGGTCGATCAGCGCAGTTCCGCCTTTATCGCAGCGAGGAAATCGTCGAACTCATCAAATGCCTGCAGGTCCGGATTATCCTTCTTGATCTGGTCCGTGGTGCGGAACAAAAAACCTGCGCGGCTCGCGCGGATCATGGCCAGATCGTTGAAGCTGTCGCCGGCAGCGATCGTGTCGAAGCCCATGGACTGCAGTGCGCGCACGGTCGTCAGTTTCGACTGCTCGCAGCGCATCTTGAAGCCGGTGATCTCGCCGTCCTCTGCTACCTCCAACGTGTTGCAGAACAGGGTCGGATAGCCGAGTTTCTTCATGAGCGGCATCGCGAACTGGGTAAATGTGTCGCTGATGATGATGACCTGAGCCTCTGCGCGCAGCGCGTCCAGGAACTCCTTCGCGCCCGGCAGCGGATCGATCCGGGAGATCGTGTCCTGGATCTCCTTCAGGCCCAGTCCGTGCTCCTTCAAAACGCCGATCCTCCAGCGCATCAACTTATCGTAATCGGGCTCGTCCCTCGTCGTCTTTCTCAGTTCCGGAATTCCGGACTCCTCGGAAAATGCGATCCATATCTCGGGGACTAACACGCCCTCCATATCCAAACATACAACGTCCATGTTACTAAATCCTTTCATATTCCAATTTCAAACCGACGAACCTCACCGCGTTCTATGCATTCATATGACTCGGTCATCCGATGCTGATCTCATCATACACGCAACATATTAACATGAATCGGGGAAACATGCAACGATTACCATCGTTTTCTCAGTCTTAATCCCCCGTCTTGGAGCGTTATTATTCTTGCGCCACATAACAATAAATAAGCGCGCCATGAATTAACCTGAATTTGGTTAGTTTTTTTACTTGACATTCGCATAACAGTGTGTTATCATATACTCCAAGGAGGTGGATTAAGATGGCATACACGAAATTTGGCGAGATCATGAGGGTTCTCCGTATCCAGCATCATGAGGTTATGGGAGATATAGCTAATCTGCTAGGAGTATCCACCCCGTTTTTATCCGCAGTTGAAAACGGGAAAAAAAATGTACCAAATGAATGGTTCGATATTCTTAGTGATCATTACTCCCTCACGGATGAACAAGTTGCTGAAATGAGGAATGCAGCAGAGAACTCACGAAACCAAATCAAAATACCTCTTTCCAAATCTGTATCATATCAAAGAGAAGTCGCACTCCAGTTTGCAAGATCTTTTGATGGTATTGACGAAGAAACGGCTGAGAAGATCATGCTTCTTCTTAAGGGGGGGTGATACCAATCAATGATTACCAAACAAGACCGTTTGGGCGTTTAGCACTCAGGCAATTGAGCAAATGTGTCCGGCGAGTCTTTGGCCTAAATGAGATTGAGCCCTTTCCTGTTCTTCAAGTTCTTGAACAATTATGCGTATTCTTCAAAGGAACTGAATACTCCATCCTTGAAGATAAAGATCTTCCTGCTGACGTATTCGCTTGGTGCTACCCTAAAACAGAAGGCGGTATTATGGCAAACCGTCTACGATGAGGCTTACCTTCATAATAATAAGGCTTTTCTTTGTTTTATCTGTCACGAGATTTGCCACGCCATTTTGTTCCACATCGGATTTATGCCAACTTCCGCACGAAGCATCATAAAAGGCAAGGAAACTCCCGCCTACCGCAGTGTTGAATGGCAAGCGAAAGCTCTTTGCGGAGAATTGACTATTCCATACGATGCAACTATAGGAATGAACGCAAATGAAATCATGGAGTTATATCCTGTTACAAAAGCATCTGCCAAGTACAGAGTAAAACTAGATAAAAAGTGAATAAAGCCGTCTGTTAAGGGCTAGTTGATGGCTTCATTTTTAGGCAAAGGAAAACGCACTGATCTGTTGCCGGAAACAACAAATCAATGCGCTTTAGGGTGTTATGATATAATCACAACAACTGCAGAAACATTATATTATAGCTCCCTCTCCTTTGTCAAGCAACAGTTTAATCAATGAATGAACTGTATTCCTTCAAAAGGAGAAAGGAGAAATATTGAAAAAAAAAAGAAAACCTACCAAAGTTGCTCAATCTGAGTTACCTCAAGTTGACCAACAGAACCGTCGCCTATGGCAAAATGGATTTGCCGGCTATTAACTGCACCGTGCCGGTATTCCCCGATTTTATAGCCTTGTATAGCGAAACAAGCCTTTATCACAAAACCGAACGTACCGCAATATCATTCTTCCAATATGATAAGGATTTCGACGGAAAAAACGGGCTGTTTTGGGCTATTTACTATGATGTTAAGGAAAGGCTAGCATATTTCAAAGAACGCTTCAAAAATGTCAAGTATGTTATCACCCCGGATTTCTCGGAACTCGGCGATATTCACAAAATCGAGAATGACTATCGCCTATTCAAAGGGCGCATTGTTGGACTGTGGTTTTTATTTGAAATCGGCGCGGTGGTAATTCCAAACATCACATTTCCCACAGCAGAAAGTGCAGATTTTGCTTTAAATGGCTACGAAGGATGCTCGGTTGTTGCCATCAGTACTAAGGGACATATGGATAATCCCGATAAAAACCAACGACTGAGGACAATGATCCGCTTGACAATTGAAAAGTTGCCCAAACTAAAGACATTTATTGTTTATGATGTGTGCGCTTCAAACGATGCAACATTGGACACATTCTCCTGCGCTATTGAAAAGGGGATTGAAGTCCTCATTCCTGATAACACTTTAAAAAATCGTAATTCAGTCTTGTGTCAGGAACGACATGACTCCCGAAAGGCGGTGAGATCATGAACGAAGAAGATTCGGGACTCGCCCACGGCACCAGCGGTTCTCCGCAGCAAACACTTGACAACATGGATATGGAAACAAAAGCCAAAGAGAATGAAAAAGCCGTCTCCGAGGAGCAAACAGATTCCGTATTCAGTAGTTTTCCCAAAACAATACTTGAAGGAAGACAAGCAAAACATATTTCAGGGTCAAACAACTATACCGCTGGTAGGAGCAAAGTAACACTATCGATATCGCAGTTGCAAGAACTCATACTATCGCATTCCGGCAAAGGTCAACCTGTAACCAGTCGTAAAGAGCGAGTTGACTTTGGAACGGTAATCGGAGTATATGTTGATCAAAGCACTGGCAAGAGCTACCCGACCATCATAGGGATTATTCACTACGCTAACGAGGGAACGCACGTTATTCCAGCACGTCCAAAAGGAGGTATATAATGATCAATCCACGTGAAACCGAGTCTTTTGACTCTTTTTATAATTTCGTACACAAGCATCCAGATGGCATTTACCACATTATATTTCAAAATGGTGAAGAGATCTCGGCAGAATATGACACCGACTACGAGACGGACAATGGCCTCTCTTTAGACGAAGCAGGTTACGAGGAATATATCGCTATCGTTTTCAAACGTACAGATGATAATACTCTTTTTGAAGTAAGTTGTTTTAATTTTCCCATTAAAGTTCTATACAATATGGCACGGGTTATCTAGCCGCCCTCGTAGAATGCGTGCACGAGGCTTTTGTATCCGAGCTCCTTCAACTGCTCGTAGCGTGCATTAAATCGTGCTTTCGTCCGCTTCCCGGTGATGAGGTACCGTATGCACTCCTGTGCGTAGCGATCGATCTCGTTCAGGCTCTTCGTCGTGGTGAGCACCGAGAAATACCAGAAACTCCACGTCAGATCATTGTCCATGGAACTCTCCATCAGTTTGCGGTTGAAGATACGGATGAAGGCTTTCGCTGCATGCTCGCCATCCACATCGTTGCGGCGGCTCCACCGCTCCAGCGCGCGCGTCTTGCGCCGCATCTTCGCCTTCAGTTTATCCACGGATACGGGGGCAATGTCGATCTCCTCTCCGCACACGCGAAAGCCCAGGAAGGTGAAGCCCTCCTGCGGATCCTGAAAGCACTCCTTCGCAGGATTGACCCCGAGGCCGTAGTCCTCCAGGAAGCGGCGAATGAACGTCGCGTGCGCCTCGACTTCTTCCTTCGTCTTCGCGAACAGGATGATGTCGTCGGAATAGCGGGCGTACGGGATGTCGTGCTCATAGAACCACGCGTCCAAGTCCATCAAAAACACATTCGCGTAGAAGGCCGCGATCGGCGTGCCCGCCATGATCCCCTTCGGCTCCGTGATGCGCTCGCCCTCCTCCGTGAGGGCGTCCGGCTCGCAAAGCAGCCGCTCCATGAACGACAAAAGTTCCGGATCATCCGTCACGATCTGCCTAAGCCGCGCCACCATCCGCTCCACCGGGATCGAATTGAAATAGTTGCTGACATCGACCTTATACGAGTACATCTGCGCCAGGTCCGGCGTCCGCATCAGGTAGCGGATGGCGTCCTTCGCGCTACGCCCTGGGCGGAACGAAAACAGCCCCGGCGCGAAGCAATCGTCGTACTTGCGCAGCAGCAGGTACGTCAACAGTTTGATCACCATATTCTCCGCCGGCGGATAGGTATAGACCGTCCGCTTTTTTTGCGTGCTCATCTTGCTGATGATCGACTTTTTCGGCAGGGGAAATGCTTCCCCGCGCACGATCCGCTCCGTCACCGGC
This sequence comes from Lachnospiraceae bacterium, assembly GCA_017543445.1. GTDB lineage: Bacteria > Bacillota > Clostridia > Lachnospirales > Lachnospiraceae > UBA1201. Next base: position 12,324 of record JAFYGB010000061.1, read on the forward strand.
AGGTATTCTTCGCGGTCAATGAATCCGCGCAGCTGCTTCTGAAAGAATTTCGCGCAGATCAGTGACGTCTTATATTCATAAAAAGTCTCCCAGCTTTGCTTCTGCGAGAGTTGATCCAGAATCGACATATTGCCCCTTTTCTAAAAGTAAAGACCCCGCGATGCGAGGTCCCTACGATTAACGGAATTAAGAATATGTTAAATTCAGGAAAATTCCTGAATGTACCGGGTCGTACGTGGATCGATTGCCCGCGAAATCATTTTCTAACCCACGCCGGACCCCTCACGGGCGCTAAGCGTTCTTATTCCGGTTTTTGCATGATCAGATACCGAGCGCCTTATTGGTGCGCTGGATCACGTACTGCTTCACATTCCACCAGCCATGGTAGTTGTGATAGTAGCGCAGGTAGGCAACGCCCGTCGCGCGGCACTCTCTGCGACGCTTCTCCGGTGCGCTCTTTCTGCTGATGACTTCTACGACCAGAGCCTTACGGTCCCCGCTGTAGAATGTGTAGACGAGGTTCTTGTTGTAACCCACAACTTCCTTCTCCACACGATACTGTGAATATTCCTTCAGGAAAATGCTGTCGAAATATTCCTCATACGTTCCAGAGAAGTTGTACTGGTTCTCCTCTGCCGGCATGTTCGGACCCCAGGAAAATCCCGAAGGGCCTTCTTCTTCGGCAGCATACGAGGGCGCTGCGCTCGCGCTGCTTGCAGTGTTCACGTTCTGTGCACCCTGTGCATTCTGCGCCTTCTGCGCATCCACTGCGGCCTGCGTAAATGTCTTTAAAACATCCGTAGCTTCCTTCTCGATCTGCTTACCGAATAACTTAGAAAAGAAACCCATTAGTAATACCTCCTTCGCACGATGTATTTGTTTTATTATACCATGAGACAAGGTGGATTTACAAGTCCCATTTACGGGTTGTGAAGTCCTATTATTACTTAACGAATGCCCTTTCTATTGGCCCGATAGCTCGATAGGCCTGAACCTCGAAAAGGGGACGGCCAGCATCAGGATCCCCACCCAGATCAATACCAGTGTATACAAAAGCGATAATGCCGGAAACACCGGTGTAAAATGCATCGCATTGTGGATCACATATCGGAAAATGAACCAAAACATCAGAAGTAAGTAGATAGCTATCGCCGTACTGATACCCATGATCAATACGATCTCCGATCGGCAAATTCGTGCACGATCTTTACGCCGCATTCCTATGGAATCCAGCATAGCGTAGAATTTACGACTACGACTGCGATAAAAATAGAGCAGATATCCCGCAGAACTTATCGCTGCGAGTATCGCGGCACCACCCAAGATACATAAGAAACGCCCTGCTTGTGACAGCACCCAATGATAGGACGCAACCTCCAACGTCACATCCGATAACATTCCTGTACTTGCATCCAGTTCCGTCCACTCCACTCGGTTCATCATAAGAGCACCGATGTTGTCAATATTTTTCGTCAGCGACCCATAGGATGGGTAATAATATCGCAGCGAACCGCTCGCAACCTCAAATCCGGCCGCGTCCTCTTCACGCAGATATACGCAAATATGTTCCGAATGCAGGTCATAAGCATCTTCACTTTCGCGAATATCCCATGTCTCATTTTTTAATACGCCACTGATACGATACTCACGAAGCACCGCCTTATCTTCCGCCTTGTTATAGACCGTGATCGTTTTACCGACCAATTCCCGTGGTTCCAATTCCACGCTGTAGACCATCAAAAGATATTCATCCAGAAGCAGTTCCCCCGGAGACTCCGGAAGTCTTCCGGCTAGAAGTGCTTCTTCGGGATCTGTGAATAATCTCTCTGGTAACAGATTATATCGAGGGTCGTATAAACCAATGTGAAACAGCGAATTATCCGACATAAGATCCTTATATCGCGGACGATTCCAGTGCGTATACTCCTTCGGTTCAAAGGCGGTTCCATCCATGTTCAGTTGTATATTGCCCGCCGTATAAATATCTCCTCGGCGAAGTAATGACATTACATATTGAAGGTAACCCATCTCTTTCGGATCTTCTGCCGTTTCCCGAGCCTCATGACAACCCGCAGGCTGGATGCTGACCAAAACTGTAGGCATCACGCCCGAAGGATGTTTTATACGTTCCAAGCCTTCTTGTGTCAGTTCGGGCAATGCATCCAGAGATGTCCCTTCATCAATGTCCAGAAAGCGATAGCACAAACTCTTCTTTTTTTCCTCGGTGTCTTCTTGATAGTTTTCAAAGACACGAAGCACGAGAATGTACGCCAAAATAAAAAACATTACAATGGTCATACCGATCACCATACGGATCACGCTTCTCTTCCCGGCTTGCAGGTTCCACATTGCAGTTTTCAATCGATCAGATCTCTTCATTGCTTTCCCTCCATGCCTTACGCATTACGAGGCGCATCAGCGCCAAGTGGATAAAAAGCAAAACGAGAAGCAGCAGGATCGGAAAAACCGGAAAATCGACCTTCAAATACATGACGCGCTCCATGTAACTATTAAGAAAATGCATGATCATTCCCAAAGCAAATGAAGCAGCGAAAAAAACAAGCAATGCACGCACCACAAAAAACGTAAAATATACAGCAAAGATCGTTCTCCGGGTGCCCCCGAGACGGTGAAGCATCTGAATAAATCGTTCCCGTTCCGAAAGTTTCATCTGAAACGAGTTTGAAACCGAATTGAGCATAATGATCCAAAGAAGAATTCCAACCACCGCAAAAACGATACGACAAAACAACAGGATCATCAGATATCCATCGATCTCCTGGTTCCAGATATCCTTCCCTTGTGTAACGGCGCGGAACTTATACCACCAGATATGCTCGAGATTTTTTAAATATCCGATTGGTTCTTGATCTTCATAAAACTGCACATCGGTAAAACCCATCTCGGTCAATTCGTCCAAATCACCCGGAGAGTAGCCAGACAACCAAAACGAAAACTCATCGCGGTTAAATGCTGCATGAAGCAAGACATCTCCTGTGCGACCAAGTCTGGAAAAAAAGAGCATAGAAACCAAGACGCAGACCATCAGCAATGTCTGCATCAAGAATGAAAGGATCCACTCCTGTTTTCCGTATTTTGCCTCGTTCTTTACCAGTCTAAGAATGTCTCTGCTCTTCATCGCTTTCTATTCTTCCGTCACGAATGGTCACGATGCGATCCGTCTCCAACGCGTCCTCTCGGTTATGTGTGATCAAGATCACGGTCTTTCCCTGCTCACACTGTGCGCGTAGAAGCTTCATGATCGCCTGCCCATTTTCAAAATCCAGATTTCCACATGGTTCATCGGCAAATAAGATCTGCGGGTCGTTTACGATGGCTCTGGCGATGCATACTCTCTGCTTCTCGCCGCCGGATAATACCTTGACCTTCGAATCTTTCTTATGCAGCATCCCGACCTGTTCCAATGCGCGTTCGATCCGCTCTTTTCGAGCCGCATCTGGGACCTTAGCGACCATCATAACGATCTCTAAGTTCTGGTAGACCGTATACAGTTCTTCCAAAAAATAGTCTTGAAAAATAAAGCCGATCGTATGGCAGCGATAATCGGCTCTTTCATCTTCTTTCATCTCATAGAGCGATGTTTCTCCGATTCGGACGACTCCTTCCGTAGGAGAAAGCAATCCTCCCAACATCTTCAGCAATGTGGACTTTCCACTACCCGATCTCCCGACAACGCTCAAAAATGTTCCATCTGGAACCGTCAGCGAAACATCGCGCACGGCCCATAGTTCGCCTGAAGCATCTTCGAATTTTCGACTTAATTTGTCACATGTAATCATAGAGTTTTCTTATTTTTCCTTTTCAAACACAAGTATAACATCGTTACGTTTCGCTTCCAGTCGATGCGTGTTTGTATAATAGCGAAGACCTACGCCAAGAAAATTATCATGATAAGTCATCCTATACGTATATAGGTTTGTCCCCATTTTATTCGCTTTAAAATCAGAATAATCAAATGGTTGATCAACATACACTGCATTAAGGTCTGTCAGTTTCTTCAGTTGCTCGTCCGTTATAACACCATAATACCCAGGGTCCGCATCAACCACTCGACGATAACTAAGCATTTGCATATCCTGGTAATAATCATTCAAATCAATGTTAAAATACTGAACCGTGCGATCAGTAACCTCTATGTATGCATCGGGGTATTTATCATTTTCTTTGATTCTATATATCCCCGGAGGTATCCGATCATCAGAAGTTTTCGTCAAAACATAGACAACTATTAACGAGGATGCTGCCAAAGCCAATATAATTATCACAATATAAATTTTCGTTTTTTTCTTCATGTGCAAAATCCTAATTCATGTCATTGCTCATACATATCTGCATTTTTTCCATTCTCACCCTGCCCGAAAAGATATATCTGAAACCAGTCAGGAGCGTCATATAAGGGCTTATCAACCATAACCGTGTACTCGTTTAAATCATTATCAATAAACGTTAAAGAAGTAGTATCCAAACCGCCCGGAAGTGGATACGTATCATCCGCTAAATTCACCAAGTAATTATGCATATAATCATAGAAGCGAACATTGGACGTTGTCATTTTACTTTGCAGACCGTTTACCGATATGGAACGTCCCGTTGATGTATAAGTCGGTGTTGGGGTTGAACACCCCGTCAGAACAGTAACAAAACTAACCATACACGCCAGCATTATCAAAAATCTCTTAGCCATTTTTCCCTCCTTAACCTTAAGTATTTACATCATTTTCAACTATTTTGAGTATATCGTATACATCATATATTGTCAAGAAACTCCCTGGGATAAATCTATTAAGTTGAGTGTATCAAAATTCCAACATCTTCAGCAACTTGATTTTTCTTATTATTCCTTTTCAAATGCTATCGTTATCCCAGAGCGCATTACATCCAAATGCTTCGTTTTCGTATTGTAATGAACGGCAAGCCCCAAAAAATTATCGTGGTACAGCATAAGATATGCAACCATGTTAGTACCGATTTTCTTCGCGCTGTCTTTAGAGTAATCATATGCCTTTTCTACAAATACCGCATTCAAGTCTGTCATATTGCGAAGTTCATCATCCGACACGGTTCCATACCAGTCCGGATCATTATCCAAAACTCTCCGATACGTCGTCATCTACTTTTCTTGATAATACTCATTTAGATCTATATTAAAAAACTGCACAGTAGTATCCATTACTTGGATATAGGCTTCAGGAAATCGATCATTGTCTACTATATTGTATCTTCCTATAGGTAACCCTTCTCCACCTATTCGAGTAAGGAAATAGACGATCAATAGGCTAATAACGGCGAAACTGCCGATTACAAATACACTTTTCTTTTTCATTTTGTTACTCCTCGATCAACCGTATTCAGTTATGAGCCCCCTCATTAAACTCGGGTATGTACGCCTCTACCGCGGAAGATTTTTCCTGCATGAAACCATCCAGCCCTAGCTCGTCCGCATAGTCGACCACACTGTCGTATTCGAAGCTCGTGATCCTGCGATTTAACTCCCGATACTCCGCCGGCAGGGTCGCCAGCGGCGTGTACTGGCTCATCAGGCTCACCAGCACTTCCGCCGGGGCGAAGGTCCCGCGGATCCAGTCCAGGATCCGCATGGCTTCCTTCCGGTGTCCGGGCAATACCAAATGCCGGATCACGGTGCCTCTCTTAAGTCCGCCGTCCTCAGAGTAGACCGGACTCCCGGTCTGCCGCACCATCTCGACCACCGCCGCGCTGGCCTTCTCAAAATAGTCCGCCGCGTGCGAATACCGCAGCGCCGTCTCGCTCTCATAATACTTAATGTCGGGCAGATAAATGTCCACGTAGCCGTCGAGCGCGCGGATGGTCTCCACGTTCTCGTACCCGCCGGTATTGTACACCACCGGAATGGTCAGCCGCCCCCGCACCAGATCCAGCGCGTGCAGGATATCCGGCACATAATGCGTCGGTGTCACGAGGTTGATATTGTCCGCGCCCTGCTCCTGCAGGGACAGGAACGTGTCCGCCAGCTCCTGCGTCGTGATCTCCCGCCCGCGCAGCTCGTTGCTGATCGCGTGGTTCTGGCAATACACACAGTGCAGGTTGCAGCCGGTGAAAAACACCGTCCCGGCTCCGTTTTTGTGGGCAATGCACGGCTCCTCCCAGAGGTGGAGTCCGGCCCGCCCGATCCGAACCTGCGCCGGCATGCGGCACGCGCCCACCGTCTTCGTGCGGTCCACGCCGCACATACGCGGACAGAGGGTGCAATTTTGATATGTCAATTCCATATATCCTACCGATCGCGGGCTCTCCGGCTTCCCGTGCGGACCCGATCCCCCGCGCCTTTATTTCTACTTTCCCTTGATCTCGATGCGATCCAGAATGCCTTGCACACCCACATTCGTGTGCGTCAGATACATCCGCGTCACATCCTCCACGAACACCGGATCCGCCCCGGTCTTCTTCGCGATCTTCTTAAGGTCCATGCCCTTGTCGATGTATTTTATGATCCGCCCGACCAAGTCGTATAGACGAGGGTCGGTGGAAGGTTTGGTTTCGATTGCGGTGATCGTGAGGGTTTCTGATGGCCTTGTCGAATCGTCTGTTTCGGAAGTGACATTGCCCGATTTGATGGCATCGTCATCTACTCCGGAACGCAACACTGCCGGCAACGCATGCCCGTAATAGACCACCTTCGGGTCCTTCTTCAGTAGCCGCTCCCACGTCGCGTCGATCAGCGTCCCCCGATGCATTTCCCGCTCGTACAGCGGGTTCAGGTCGCCGACGAACAGTGCGCCCTCGTCCAGCCACAGCGAGATGCTGTCGTCGCTGTGTCCCGGCGAATGCAGGATCACGCCTTCGATCCCGAAGTCTTTCAAGAACGCCCGGCTCTCCTTGCACGTGATCACCCGTGCACGATCCTCTTCGATCGACGCAAACGGAACCCTCGGTTCCTTCGCGAAGATCGCGTCGCACCCGTGCACGAACTCCCTCTGCACATCCACGATCACGAGCTGCGCGCCCGTATTCACGATATCCTGCACAATCCCCATGTGGTCCGGGTGATAGTGCGTCACCAGCACGTAGCGGATCTCCTGCGCCGTGACCTTCATTTCCCCGAGCGCCCTGTAGAACGCAGGGAGCGTCCCGGCCCACCCGGTGTCCAGCAACAGGTAGCCGCCCCTGCCGTGGATCAGGTAGGTATTCGTGGTGGAATATTTCAGCAAACGAATTGTATTCATGGTCAGTCAGCCCCCTCCATCCATACCCGTGCCAGATAGAGAGGAACATTGATGACCCAGTCCTGTTCCTTATAACCCGCCATTGAAAAGCGAACCGGCTTCAACGATGTATTTTCACTGTATACACTTCTCAAACTTTTAGATTTCAGGTTTTCTTCTGCCTTTACCTCAATCGGATAAATGAACTCCTTCTGAATTATGAAATCGATCTCCAAGGGAGAATTCTCCTTTGAGTAATAGTACAATTTGTAATTCGACGCCAGCATCTCTTGAGCTATGAACTGTTCTGTAAATGCCCCTTTGTACTCCACAAAGAAATTCTCCTCGGTAAGCATTTCCCTCGCAGATACATCTACTAAGGCTCCCAGTAATCCTAAATCCAGAATAAACAGTTTAAAAGCGCTTACGTCCTCATAAAACTTCAGCGGCCTTTGGATTGAATTCACTCTGCTGATCTTATGTACCAACCCGGCGTGGAGTAGCCATTGGATTGCGTTTTCGTACTCTCTGGCTCTGGCTCCTTTTTTGATCACGCCATAAATAAACTTCTTATTCTCACGCGCCAACTGCGAGGGCAATGAATCCCAGACCGCTATAACCCTCGGTAATTGATCTGTCGGAACATGTCTGGCAAAATCCAAACGATAATCCTTAAGTATTCGGTTCTGGATCTCCCTTACCTTATGAAGATTTTGAGTTCGTACGTAGCAGTCGACTGCCTCAGGCATACCACCTACATAATAATACTGACGCAGCAAATCAACGAGTTTTACCGCCATCGGCGATAACGCCTCCCAGTGGCGTCGTTTCATCTCCTCCAAAAGAAGCGAATTTCCAGTCGCGTCCAAAAACTCCTCAAACGTCATCGGAAACATGCGCAGTTCATCTACTTTTCCAACAGGATATCCAGTCCCTGAATGAAGGTTTATCCCCAAAAGACTTCCCGCACAGATGATATGGTAGTCCGGCGCCTCTTCACAGAAATACTTTAATGCCGTAATTCCGCCAGGGGCCTCCTGTATCTCATCCAATATGATCAACGTTTCGCCTGGAAGGATGGGCATATCCACGATCGACGAAAAAGCACGAAGCAATCGTTTTACGTCAAAATCATAGAACAATGTTTTCATCTCAGCCAATCTGTCGCAATTCAAATATGCGACCTGCTGATATTCTCTTTCACCAAACTCCTTAATGATCCAAGTCTTCCCAACCTGGCGAGCTCCATCTAATATGAGGGGTTTCCTGTCTTCTGACGATTTCCATGCTTTTAAAGCGTTATATATCTCTCTTTTCATTGGTCCCTCCACTTTTATGAACGAATCAAAGGCATATTTTTACATTTTCATGAACGAATCATGTGCCTTTCATCACACTTTCATGAACGAATGTTTACTCTTATAATACACTTTTATGAACGAAAGGTCAATAGGCGCCTAAAAAACTAATCGATCTCGGGTCGAATGACCAACCCGAGATCGATTAAAGAGTTATTCAGTTTTGGAAACCATCGCGATTATTCTTCTTAAAACTGCCAAATAAATGGCCCAAGCTCCATAGCCCCCCAGCATTCCGGTGAAAAATCTTCTTCGGTTATTTGATTCATGAATCTCCAAATATTGTATCAACCAGTCCGAAAACATGATTCCCATCAAAAACACACTGTTTCGTAAAGATTGATTTCTACGGTTGACCAATACTGCGATCATCTCTCCGCAAAGGACTCCACAGCATCTGGCACATACCGGAAACTGATATCCACGGAAAAAGAAACTTCTGTCTGCCCTTTGATGGCAACCGGTTTTCGCCCCCATTTTCATGAGAGCGATCCACATGCTATCGGCCTTTGTTTTGTGGTAGATCATTTGCATTGAATTTATATCCGCAACTCATACAACAGAAAACTATTTCCGTTTTAGTTTGTCTAGTGTCTACTATTTTTCCTTTACCCTTACCCATTCCGCATAATCCGCAGAAAAAGCCAATCGGTCCCAGGATAATGGTTCCTATGCAGGCCTTGCAACCACCAAAACCTTTTTGCTTACTCTTCCCCCGCATCTCGCCAGTTGTATACTGCTCTGTAAAGGCTTGAACATTTTCACTTCCGCAATTTGGACAAATCATATACCCTTCACCTCCATATTCGTTTTTGTGTCACTTCATTCAATTCATGTATATTGTGTCACAATTATATAACTTTAGTTGTGTTTTGTCAATAACTTTAGATGATTTTTTATTTCTTTAGTTGGCTATATATTATATCTATAGGAATAACACAGGCAATTAACTTCGTCGGTGTCACAGGCGCAACGGCGGATACTAATCAGCCTGCACTGGGGAGGCAACTTATGAATTATCCTTACGAAGAAACCGGAAACCGAATTTTTATGCTTCGCAAAGAACGCGGATTGACCAGGGAACGCCTCGCCGAGATGGCAGACATCTCCGTTCAGTTCTTGGCGGACATTGAAAAAGGGCGCAAAAACATGACCGTGACCACTCTTCGCAAACTCTCTGCTGCGCTTATGGTTACCACGGATTATGTTGTGAATGGCTCCGATAGCCCGGATCACGAAGCATGTGAGGATGTGATATTTTTGTACAACTCCCTATCTCCCGACAATCAAGAACGTGCTCTGAAAATCCTCACCGCCTTCGCGGAAGCAGTAAAAAAATAATACAATGACAAGATCATTTAAAATCTTGAAATCAAGATCGGCAGGCCATCGGGTTATCTACAAACCCAACAGCCTGCCGATTTTTGATTGCAGTTTCTATTCTGCCGCTCTCGCAACCGCCCGCCACCGCCAAAAAAAGCGAACAAACCCGGGCTTTTCGCCCGTTTTGTTCGCTTTTAAAACTTCAAATATCTAGCCCACGAATGTGTCAAATAGAACCGTCCCCATTGTCACATCCTCACGCCTTGCTTTCCAGTCTTGCTCTCCAAACGGAGATCATGAAGTTCAAGATCATGCCTGCGAGGGCAATGACGAACATGATCGCTACGTCTTTCACGCCGACCGGTGCCAGCTTCAGCAGGTTACGAAGCGGTGCCGCGAAGAGTACGGCCAGCTGAAGCGCAAATCCGATGATCACAGACAGGTTCAGGATCTTGTTGTTGAACATGTCCTTTGAGAACAGACGGCGGGCCCGCAGGTTCTTACATACATAGACCATCAACAGTTCATTGAAGACCAGGGTCGAGAAGCAGTAGGTGCGGCACTCGCGGATCAGTTCCATGGCTACTCCTTCGGTCGCCTGCGCGGAGTCCTTGATGGCGCCGATGAAACCGTTGATGCCGTTGTCGTACAGTGCCGGCAAAAGGAAGGCGAACAGTGCGGTCAGACCGCAGATCGCGCCCTGGATCAGGATGCTCAAGTAGTCGCCCTTATTGAGCAGGCCCTTGTTGACGTCACGCGGCTGCTCGTTCATAACTTCGTCGGTCGATTTATCCATGCCGAGCGCCAGCGAAGGCACGGTGTCGGTCAGGAGATTCACCCAGAGGATCTGGATGGTGGTAAGCGGCGACGTCAGGCCGGCGAAGATCGCCGATGCCATCAGCACGACCTCTCCGAAGTTCGCGCGAAGCAGGTAAATGATAGACTTCTTGATGTTGTTGAAGAGGTTGCGGCCCTCCATGACAGCGTTTTTGATCGTGATGAAGTTATCGTCCACCAGGATCATCTCGGCCGCATCCTTCGCGACCTCCGTGCCGCCGATACCCATGGACACGCCGATATTGGCCGCCTTCAACGAAGGCGCGTCGTTGACGCCGTCACCGGTCATCGAAACGATCTTGTCGTGCGAGCGGAACGCCTGCACGATCTGCACCTTATGCTGCGGCGAAACGCGCGCAAACACGCGGTAATTCAGGATGTTTTCCTTAAAGAGCTCGGGATCCATCTCGTCGATCTCCGCGCCCGAAATGCACTGGGAAATGTCGGTCGCGATGTTCAGCGCCTGCGCGATGGCGAATGCGGTGATCTTGTGGTCGCCAGTGATCATGGCGACCTCGATGCCTGCATGGTGGCACTGGTCAATGGTCTCGCGCACGCCTTCCTTCGGCGGGTCGATCATGGCGCCGAGGCCGATAAAGATCATGTCCTTCTCCTGCGGCTTTTCGTCGCCCTCGCGGTACGCGAGCGCCAGCACACGCAGTGCGGAGGAAGACATCGACTCAGCCGTCCGTGTGATGGTCACGATGTCCTGGTTGTTGATCTTACGAACGCCTTCATCGGTCAATATTCGGTCGCACCGTACGATGATGGAGTCGATCGCACCCTTTGTGAACGAAATGCTCTCGGTTACATTGTCCGCATCATCGCGTGCGGCATCCAGCACCGTCATCATCTTACGGTCGCTGTCGAACGGGATCTCGTCGATACGCGCCATCTTCCGGCGCAGGATATCGCAGTCGAAATTATTCTCCAGAGCGTATTTGATGAACGCGATCTCGGTAGGATCGCCCGTTCCGCTCTTCTCATTTACATTGTAGGTCGCATCGTTGCAGGCTACGAAGCCGCGTAGCAGCATCTCGAACAGCTCGTCGTTGTTCTTCGCGTCATCCGCCTCGATGGTCGTGTTGCGGAAGAACCACTTCACCACCGTCATGCGGTTCTGCGTAAGCGTACCCGTTTTATCGGAACAGATAACATTGACCGCGCCCAACGTCTCCACCGCGTGGATCTGCTTCACGATGGCGTTGCGCTCCGACATCTTCTTAATACCGAGCGACAGCACGATGGTGACTACGGTCGCCAGGCCCTCGGGGATGACCGCAACGGCAAATGCGATGGAGATCATCAGGGTCTGGATGACGTCCTCTTTATACAGGAACAGTTGGGTGAAAAACATGAGCAGACAGAGGACAATGCCGGCCAGGCCGAGCACCATGCTGATCTTATTCAGGTTCTTCTGCAGCGGTGTTTCGTCTTTCGTGATCTTGTTGAGCATCTGGGAGATCTTACCGATCTCGGTGTAGTCGCCGATGCCGGTGACCACGCCCTCGCCGCGGCCGTACTCGATCAGCGTCGACATGAACGCGCAGTCCTTGCGGTCGCCCAGCGGCGTCTTCTCGTCGCTGGTGAAAGTCGCGTCCTTCTCCGCCGCGATGCTTTCACCGGTCAATGCGGATTCGTTGATCTGCAGCGACGCGGTCTGCGTCAGGTGCAGGTCCGCCGGCACGATACGTCCAGCCTCCAATATACAGTAGTCGCCCACCACCAGCTCGGTGGACGGGATCTCCATCGTCTTGCCGTCACGGATGACCACCGCCGTAGCGACGCTCATTTGCCGCAGCTTATCGACCGACTTCTCGGCGCTGACCTCCTGCACCGTGCCGATCACCGCGTTCAAGATAACGACGAAGATAATGATCGCGCCGTCCACGACCTCACCGGTCACGAACGAAATGACCGACGCCACGATCAAAAGTAAGATCAGCGGGCTGGAGAACTGCTCCAGAATGGTCATAAAGACGCTTTTCTTCTTCCCTTGGGTAAATTCATTCTTTCCGTACTTCGCCTGCAATTCGGCGACCTGGGCGCTCGTCAGGCCCATCTGTTGTTCTGTCATGTTTTGTTTTCCCTTCGGTGTCGACGCCCTCACTTCCAGCACCACACACCATGTGAAATTATATCACCCCCCTGCAAAATGTGTCAATGGGGACGGTTCTTTTTGTCACATTTTCATGTCCACCAGCCTCTCAACTATCCGCAACTGAAAATAAGCGAACGAATTCTTGTTTTCCTCCCCTTTGTTCGCACCAGCGGTCCCTCAACCGCCCAAAAACACCGAAAAAAGCGAACACCCCGGGCTTTTCGCCCGTTTTGTTCGCTTTTGATATTTCAAATATCTATCCCACGAATGTGTCAAATGGAACCGTCCCTGTTGCAGGTCGCAGATCTGCAACGACGACACATTTCTTCGGCGTCCCCATCAGCATCGTCGCTGCCATGCCCACCAGCGCTACGGCCAATGCGATCCACCAGCCTTTCGGTGTGGTGTCGCCGGTGCTTGCGGCCGCGGGAGTGTCGCTCTTCTGTGCCAGGATCAGCTCGCCCTGGTAAGACGTGATAACGCCCCAGCCGCTTCTTTTATCAAAGCCGGGTTCCAGCAGATCCTTCGCCTCGGAGTATAAGTCTTTTCGCACGTCCTCAGGCGTCCGTTTCGGATCCGTCGCAAGCATCCGCGCGCAGACACCGGAAATCAATGCACAGGAATAGGATGTCCCCGATACCACTTCCGGAAGCGCTCCGTTACGATTGGAGGCGGTGAGCAGATCCACGCCTTCCGCGAGGATATCCGCGCCGCTCTGGGAAAAAAGAGCAACCTCATCTCCGCTTGTTGAGCCGACGGCAATAACCGTTTCATAAGCAGCAGGATAATAGGTTTTTCCATCTTCCCCGTCATTTCCAACGGCAGCGACCAGAATGACGCCGTGTGCCTCTGCATATTCGACCGCGGCCCGAAGTTCGGCCGAGTCTTCCGTCGTGCAAAGACTGATATTGATGACACGGCAGTCGAAACGATCCACCGCATCGTAAATTGCTTCACACAGGGCTTTGGGGCCGCCGTTCTTAACGGAGCCGGATGGATACGTATCTACCACTACCAGAGGAACGGCGAGCGCACTCTGGCAGACGCCAGTGACTCCCAGATCAGGAGCTCCCAAAACCAACCCAGCGGTGGCTGTGCCGTGTCCGACGCGGTCCTCGGTATCCGATTCCGGAAAAATATAATTTGCACCCTGCAAAACCCTGGAACTGTCAATATGCTTCGTGGAGATTCCGCTGTCAATAAACGCGATCCGAACCGAAGTTCTTTCCTCCAGGCCGAGATCTGCCTCTGCTCTTACCGGCAGCACAGCTGCCGGCAGGAGCAGAAGACAACATATTATCATAAAAATGGATAATACTCTCGTTCTTTTCATAGGATGCCTCGTTCCATTACCTGGACGCTTATTTAGCGCCCGCCTTCTTTTTCTTTCTCTTGAAGAGGAAGAAGATGATTCCGAACAAACATGCCGCAGCAGCTACGCCAATGATTATAAACGGCACGATGTTTTTGCTCGTCGATTTTTCCGGTGCAGTTTCCGTAGCCGGAATGTCTACCGTCACTGTCTGCTTGGAGAACAGAGGATTGCTGAAGTTCGCCGTGTAGGTGCCTGTACCGTTTTCGGTCTCGCCGGCAGGCGTCGTAACCTCATACGTGGAGTCCACAGTTTCTTCGATCACATGGGATGCGTCGTTCTTGCAGACTACCTTTGCAGTTACCTTACTGTTATCGTCGGACCAGGTGTAGGTCGGCGTGCCATAATCATGGCCGGTTGCAGGAAGGACTTCTTCCTTCGTCTGCGTTGAGAACAGCTTGTTGCTGAAGTTCGCCGTATAAACGCCTTTTCCTTCGGTTTCACAAGTAGCACTTGTCTCTACATTGAAGGAAGTGTTCACTTTCTCTTCGATCACATCGGATTCATCATCCATGCTGACTGCCTTTGCAGTTACAGTGCTGTTGTCGTCCGCCCAGGTGTAGGTCGGAACGCCATAACTATGCTCTGTTGCAGGAATGACATCCGTCTTCACCTGTGCTGCAAACAGTGCGTTCTTAAACGTTGCCGTGTAAGTTCCGGTTCCTTCTCTGTCGCCGGTCGGTGCTGTTGTTACTTCATAGACCGTCTTTACTGTCTCCTCGACCACATGGGATGCGTCGGTCTTGCAGACTGCCTTTGCAGTCACGCTGCTGTTATCGTCAGCCCATACGTACGTCGGAATACCCCAGTCATGGCCGATTGCCAGGAGGGTCATCGTCTTCGTCTGTGCGGAGAACAAAGCATTCGTAAAGTTCGCCTTGTAGACGCTCGTGCCATCGGTATCGCAATTCGGATTCGTCAGTACAGTGTACGTTGTGCTGACTGTCTCCTCGACCACATGGGATGCATCGTCCTGACATACCACTTTAGCAGTCACGGTACTATTATCCGCGGCCCAGGTGTAGGTCGGAGCTCCGTACTTATGTCCTGTTGCAGGAATGTCTACGGTCTTTGTCTGCGTGGAGAACAGTGTGTTGGTAAATGTCGCAGTATAAGTTCCTGTACCCTTTTCCGTTTCTGTCGGGAATGTTGTAACCGTGTAGGTGGTGTTCACCGTCTCCTCGATCACATGGGATGCATCATCCTTGCAGACCGATTTCGCAGTCACGGTACTGTTGTCATTCGCCCAGGTGTAGGTCGGCGTACCATAGTCATGGCCCGTCGCCGGAATGGTAATGGTCTTCGTCTGCGTAGCAAAACGTGTATTGGTAAATGTCGCTGTGTAGGTGCCTGTTCCTTCCTTTTCACTCGTCGGGAACGTGGTCACTGCATAGATCACATCGACGGTCTCCTCGATCACGTGGGTCGCATCATTACCGCAGATCACTTTTGCTGTTACAGCGCTGTCATCGTCGGCCCAGATGTAGATCGGTGCGCCATAATCATGGCCTGTCGCCGCGATGGTCACCGTCTTCGACTGCGATGAGAACATAGCATTGGTAAATGTCGCCGTATAGGTTCCGGTTCCTTCCGACTCGCAAGCAGCTTGCGCCGTCACATCATAAACGGTATCGACCGTCTCCTCCACCGTGTGGGAAGCGTCATTCGTGCAGACCGCTTTTGCGGTCACAGTTTTGTTGTCATCCGACCAGGTGTAGGTCGGGGCTTCATAATCATAACCCGTCGACGAAATAACGATCGACTTCGTCTGGGCAGAGAACAATGCGTTGGTAAATGTCGCCAGGTAGGTGCCTGTGCCATCCTCTTCAGCGGAAGGCATTTTGCTCACCGTGTAGGTGGTCTTTACCGTCTCCGTGACTACATGCGAAGCATCGTCTTTGCAGACAACTTTCGCGATCACGGTACTGTTGTCATTCGACCAGGAATAGGTCGGCTCGTTCCAGTTGTGGATATGAACGGCTCCTGCGGTAAATGTCGGCTGGAAAGCAGTTTCGCTGTAGTTAGCTACATCGTTGCTTCCACAGGAAAGCGTAACAGCGATCTCGCCAGGTGTTGCCGCGTCCGAAACATGGAACTTCAGATTGAGAATGGTTCCATTAAAGCCGCTGTCCGTCTTTCCGAGCCACAATACGTTGTCGCCGCTCTGATCCCATTTGGTCAGCTCGCCGTCTTCGATTCCGGTCAAGGTAAGCAGATCATGATCGTATCCGATCTTAAGCAGCATCGCCATGATGCCGGGATTTTCGGAGAGATCTACCGCGATCGTCACGTCTTCTCCGGGCACTGCGATAACTTTTGCCAAAGTAAGGATCGGTGCGTCTGTCATCACATTGGAAGAACCACCCTCGTTACTCAAGATAAACTTATTCAGGTGGATCAGATCCAATAGATTCACGCTGCCGTCTCCGTTGAGATCTCCGGAGTTTGTAAGCGTTACATTTTCACCCAACAGGTACTGCTTCAGCAAGGTCAGATCCGCCTCGTCTACGCTGCCATCTCCGTTCAGATCGCCCGGGATAACAGTCGCTACGAAGCAAGCCTTTGCCGCTACCGCATTTTCCGTCATGGTGAAATTCAGTGTTGCACTTGTAAGGTCCAGACCAGTAACGCCAGTCACTTCCCAGTGATCGAAGCGGTAGCCTTCGTCCGGAACCGCCGTCAGCGTTACGCTGTCGCCCTCATTGTACTCTCCGCCGCCGGTAACCGTACCGCCCAGCATAGCTGAAACGGAAACGATGCTACCCAACATCTCGGAATTGAGTACGAGCGAAGAGGTGAGGTATGCGCCGGAGGAAACTTCAACCATCGCTTCCACGAAGCCCTTCGCATAATCTGTGTAACTTAAGCTGCCATCTTCGACCTTGATGTTACCATCGGCCGCAAACGTCCTCCAGTATACACGGGAAGGATCCATGGCAAATTTCGAGCCGTCCGAAGTAACAGCCGTGACGCTCAGTGCGACATTATCCGCAGAGTATACCGTGTTGATGCTGCCGCTATTCAGGGCTGCGCCATCGACCATGAGTACGATACCATTCAGATCGCCGACACCCGGATGTACCACGGAGATCTTACGAAGTTCCGTGCGGTTTCCGCTTAGATCTTCCGCGTAAATACTCAACGTATGGATAGCTGCACTATCCGGATTCGGAATGCTGATCGTTTCTGCAAATACGCCGTCTGCATTTCTCGTAACTGTAAGCTGCTTCGAAATACCGCCATCGATGCTGATCATGAGCTTCGCATCTTCGTCCGTCACGCCGGCTATGGTCAGAGTACCATCCGCACGGAAAGGACTTCCGTTTAACGGCGACGAAAGGATCAGACGCGGTGCCGTGGTATCCACGGTGAAATGATAGCTGTAGGAGAAACTGTCTCCGTCAGCCGCCTTTCCGGTCAATGTCAGGGTATGATCCCCGTCGCTAAGCTCCGGAATATTGAGGAATGTATTTGCTGTGTTTTTAAATGTTCCTGAAACAACGGAAGTATCGCTGTCCGCACGTGTCCAAAGCTCACTGCTGTCCAGCGTCCATACGCCGGTAACCGCTTCAGAGAACGATGCCTTGATATTTAATGCATCCGTTGTAAATGTCGGGAATGTTCCGCCATTCTTCATGTCCGAAAGGGCTGTCAGAGTCTTTCCGTCGAAGGTAAGGGAAGCCGTAGGTGCAACCGCCTTCGGAAGCAGAGTTGCGGAGGACCGCTTTTCCGCTCCGTAAATAATGGTATCCGGCTCACCGTCCCCATCTCCATCCGCCAATTTGTAAGGAGTGATGCTGATGACGTAACTCTTTCCGCCCGTAAGGCCGAAGGTCTGTGTTCCCGTAACGGCCGAATTCGGATCTTTGTCATCCGTCTTTACCGGGGCAATATAACTGCCGCCGATCTCAAAGATGGTCGCGCCGTTTTCAGCCTTATCATAGGTCATACCGGTAACGTCTGTTTCCGTTCCATCTGTATTGTACACAGATACCCTGTAACCGGTGGTATTGGCATCCACCGTTGCCGGGATGGAAACCTTGTATTTCAGGTCACCCGCCGCGCTGATGGTGGGAGTTCCTACTGCTGCAGGAGTATTTGCGTTTGTAACCTTCACCTTACTGCTGCTGTAGACCACACCGTTCAGCTGCTCGTCCTTGGAGTAAACCGCTCGCAGATAATAGTCTCCGCTCGGGATCTCCGCAGGAACACTCAGTGTCGCTGTACCACTTTGGATCACGCTACTGTCAGTGATGCCTGTAGTATCATATTCTCTGGTAAGCGGATATCCGGCATCCACACTGGGATCTGTATCGGTGCAAAGGAAGAAACTGATGCTATCCAGTTCATCCAGGCCGGTACCATTCCAGCTGATATCTGCGCTGCCGCCTGCAGCAATAGAACCGGATGCCGATACATCGGTGATCTCCGGCATGGGCAGAACGTTGTACAGAACTATATCCGCGGCTGTCGTGCCTGTAGAAACAAACCAGTTCTTATCAAACAGGTTTTGGTTCGTTACCGTGAACGCGTATGCGGCCATCCCGCTCTCGCTGTTCCACGTAATATTCGCATTGGCAGTGTCCGGATTATTACCGTTATAGAAGGTGAGCGGGAATGCGCCATCCTGCTCGTCTTTAACAGTAAAGCTCTTCGCCAGTGTTTTTGCCTCTTCGAGACTTTCTGCCTTATAGTTTAACTGAACAACCGTTGCCTCATTGTTTCCGGCATTGTATTTGCCCAGATTGAACTTATGAGAAGTCTTTTCCAGGTTCGACCATACGCCGGCCACATCCATCAGGATCAGATCGCCTTCGTAGATCACTTGCGCTCCTCTGGGTGCTTCGAAGTTCGTACCAAAGTGCGCGTAGAGAGTCCGATTATTCTCATCGTCATGGACGATGGGGAAATCCTCACATTCGCCGTCATAGCCGGTGAGCAAAAGGTTCGGGTAGGTAGGCTGTGCTTTGTCTCCGCCGGAGCCGAAGTTTACGCTGTCCTCACCCCAGTAATAGGATACGCCGATATTGATACTGAGAGCTTTCACGCAGCCCCAGATCTTTTCCGTACTGATACCCAGGTCCGCTCCAACGAGCGTCATTCCGCCCACTGCAGGAACGGATTCAGGAACCTTCAAAGCAGCACGGACAAACATCTCAAAGAACCAGTCCGTATAATCCTTACCCAAAAGGATAATATACCCCTGACCCTCGATGGTCTTTTCAAACATGCTGACATAGATACCGGCCTGAAGTTTGAGATCCGGATACCATTGCAGTCCCAACTGGATCTTTTTGATCACTTCGATCTGATCCATGACCTTAATATCTTTTGCGGTCAGATCAATACCGGTCAGGCCCACAGTCAGCGTTGCCGTACCATTCAGAACCTGAACGATACTGAAACTTGCAGTAATGATGAGTTTAAGAGGCGGCAAACCGCTCGTGCAGAAGATAGTGTCGTAAAGGTTTGAGAAACCTCCACCGCCTCCGGTGAGCCAGAGTACGCCACCGCCGTCTACATTCAGGCCGGGTTTAAATCCGCCGATATAGAAGTAGAAATCATCCGGTATCGGGATATTTTCATAACTCTTGAAGCTAAGCTTCGCCTCCATCCTCATGTTGTCCGTAAACTTACACGAACCAGACATAGCGACGGACCAGTTGTTAATGGTATTGATGGAAAGGGTGCCTTCCACCTTCGGCAGCTCGTCGATCAGGTTTTTCACGGTAACAGCTACCGTAAAGTTCAGACCTACAAAGCCCTGGCCACATCCGAAAAGGATATCCTTTACCATGACGGATGCCGCGACGCCCTTCTGAGCGTTACTGTGGGCAGAGGTACTGTCGTTCATGTCGATATTGGTCAACTTATTGAAACGATCGCCACGATACGCATACTGATAGATGCTGGCTCCATTCCAGTCCGTCCACAACTCCTTCATTCGACCGAAGTATGTATCCGGCACGGCAGTATCATCCTCCGGATCCGGAGAATTCATAAAACTCAGGCTCAGACTTGCCGCAAAACCGATGGTGCGGCCGATCTCCGTTCCGTCGCTCTTTTTCATTACGCCAAACTGTCCGTATGCCAGCTTAAATGCCATACCCGCCAGTGTCTGAGCATAACTGAATACGTTCGGCCAGATCAGTGTGATGGCTTCGGCCGGTGTGCTCTTCCTGACACCGTTTTGATCATACTGGATCAATGCGAAATCCTGTCCCTGAACCAATTTGCTCAGAGCCGCCTTACCTGTCCAAACAGAGCTGCGTTCATCGCTGGTGTAGAGATCGCCGTCAAACTCTGTCAGGATCGCGGACTCCATGGCTCTGTCCTGACTGACGTTTTCATAGTCCTCGTAGTAGAGGGACATCGTACCACCCTCAAAATCGAGGCAGTTGTTGATTGTGATGCAGTTGTCTACTTTTGTTTCCCGCGTATCGGGATCTACAGTCTTCTTACTGACAGCAGTATAGTAACGGAAACCAACTACCCTTCCGTTCTCATCCTTCACAGGATAACGATTGTCCCCGGTGAATTCTCCGCGGAACACTAAGAGGATCTCTTTCCACTTATGGTCTTTATCCTCGGCGAATTTCTTATACGCTTCTTCATCCTTGAAGCTCTCCAGGCGGTAGTAATAGGTTTGAGCAGAACCTGAACCCTTCACATATTTTACAGCCGCCAAAACGCCGTAGGATTCGTTTTTGTATTTCGGGTCGTCCGAAACCGAGAAATTCAGAACGGACGATGTCTGTTTCTGGAAGTCCTTGGAAACGATGCCGTTGCTGACAGCGTCGTCGGTCCATTCCAGCTGCAGGTACCAGCTTCCGAGGGAAAGGGAAATGTCATTCGATATCGCAATATCGGCAATACCGTCTGTCACGGTGATCGCATCGGAAGGGATATCCCTGACCGTCTTGCCGTCGGCGCTGTATGCCTTTACAAAACAGGTGCCCTGCGCCAGTGCGTTCGAGAGGATCGTCTCGTTCGTCACTGCCACATACAGGTGACGGGAACCGGAGGAATAGATCGTATCCGGTGTCATGGATACGAAGCTTACCTTAGGAATATTTCCATCACTGCCGGGGAGCAGGATATAAACCGTCTTCTCACCCAACAGATTCTCCGAGGTCGCGGTACCCTTATACATTCCGATGGTGATGCGCTCGTAGGTGGCGTTAACCGGTGCCTGAGCCTGGAAATACAAGGTCTTGGTGATCGTCGCACCCTCCGCCATCTTCGTATAGGGGATGGTCAATGGATCGTAGGTGTCGTATTCAAATCCGTTCATGGCCTGTCCGTCATCACTAAGAGAACGAAGTCCGCCGGTGCTGCGTACGGCCAGGACCACATTTTCCAGGTCGCCGGAAGTCTTGCTGTTATAGTTTTCTGCGCTAACCGTTACGGCAAAATCTGCGATGCCGACATCGCTCTGCCGCACATATGCGCTCTTATCACTGTTTAGCTCCAGACGCAGCGGGGCAACGGTATTGATCGCTACGCGGTTTTCCAGATTTACCGTGTGGTTGGAATAAACGCCGTAGTAGCTGACTACGGAACCGGACTGACCGTTGCCCACGGTGCCCAGATCGTAATACAGTGCGCAGGCACTGTCTGCAGTCAGATAGTCGTTGATCGCGTTGGTAAAATTCAGAGATGTATCCGGCGCAAAGTCAAACAGGCTTGCTGCCAGATTGTTCCAGTGGCCGATGGCCGCTTTCGTAGGGCTTGAGACCACATAGGCGGAAACCATGGTATTGCCGATGTCATCCACGGCATAAAAACTCCTTAAGGATTCTTCGTCCGTGATGATCTGTTCGGTCTTCATGGTGTTCGTCAGGCTGCCGCCGGACACCTGATAGTAAGCATAGTCCTGATCTCCCAGGCACGTATCCATCAAGATACGCGCCTGAACAGGAACCGCCTCGCCGCTGTTATTCTGTGCGACAAGACTAATGGATACCATGCCATGTTCGCTGGCATTGTCCGCAGCCAGTGTGATCGTCTGCGTAAAGGTGATTCCATCGACCGACCATACGGCAACGATATCTCCGCCTGCGGCCGCCTGCGTCACTTTAACATCGCTGGAAGTATCATATTTTCCGCCGAAAATATAATCTTTAGCTGCAGCTCCCTCTCCCACACGGAAAGACACAAAGGAGGTATCATAAGCGTCACTGTGATAGAGCAGCTTTTTGTTGTTGTCGGACTTCCTAAGCTGGTTACCCTCAACGGTATTGACCAGAAATCCGCCGTTTTTCTTCGACACGCTGACCTCTATATAGCCGTTACTGAGTTTCAGCACATCTTCATCCGCCGCAAAAACGTATGCAGGACGCATGGGAAGTATCAGCGCAATGCTAAGCAAAATCGCCAAAAATCGTTTTAACTGTCTCATATTTCCCTCCTTAGTTCTCTACGTAAAGCAGAGTTCGATAGGTCTGCCGCGATTGAGTCACGATATAAACAGTATAGAAACCTGCGGTATCAACAGTAAAACTGCCGTCCTCGCCGACTGAAATACATTTGGTTGCCCTCTTCATCTGTCCGGAGGACCAGATGCCCTTTACCAGTTTTAATGAATAAGGCTCATTGTCTGTCTTCAAACCGTTGACATACAGAGTATGTTTACCGACTTTCAGGCTTATCGTTCCGTTTTCCTCTGTCAGAATGCCATCGACCGTAATGATCGGCTGGTTCTTGTCTACGACTCTGACATAGCGCACTGATTGCCCGACATTTCCGGCAACATCCTGTACCGTATAGGTAACGGCATATACGCCCACGGTATCGAGAATTACACCGGATACGTCATAAGCCAGTGAACCATCCTGAATGCCAACATTGTCCCAAGTCTTGACACCCTTATCCAGCAGCTTCGTCAACTCAGAGAGTTCGCTCTCCTGACGTACGTTGACTGTGGAAGTATCAAAGAGAATGGTCGGCAGGGTCTTGTCGACGTTATAGACCGTAAAGACTTCGCTGGTCTTGTTACCTGCGCCGTCTGCGGCGTACACACGGAAGGTTCCGTTCGCACTTGCGCTGATCGTGCCGATCCAGATCTCGTTTCCTTCGCTGTCCGTTCCCTGCAACGACATAGTACCGCAAGTCACGGCGTCGTTATCACAACTCAGTGTGCATTGTTCATTTGCAGTGACAGTCACGGATACCGAACTGTTGGTTGCGTTCGCATTTTCCGGAACGTCCACATGGATCGTCGGAGCCACGCTGTCGAAATAAGGGATCCAAGGACCGAAGTTGGAGTAAGGAAGCTCCATTATCGTCTGGTTTCCGACCTTATCCACAAAGAAGAGTCTCTTCGGACTTAAGTCTTTAAGTGTTACCTTCATCAAGTGCGGATGATCCGCGTCATCGTAATACAACTCGCCGAGAGGGCCATAGTTTGTACAGTAGACTTCCTCTGTAGGACGGATATGCAAAGTCACGGCATAAGGCACGTCGTATCCGCTCCGTTTCAATTCTTCTACGTTCTCCACGATAAGATAGGGCGCATCCTTATCGATAATACCACTTTGCAGCACCAGCTTGACCTCTGTAGCCTGACCGTTGGGCGCTGTGATATTCAGAGTAACCACGATATCCTCGCTGTAAGCGCTTTCGGTAAAGTGAACCGAAACTCGCTGACTGGTATATTCAATATATCCCCAGTATGGGCTGGAACTGTTGAAATCATAATCGTACGTATAGTCATAATACGTATAGGTTGCCGTAACGTTCATGATATCTTTGTCACTGGTGACATGAGCCACGATATCGGTGTTGACCGGAACGCTCGTAGGGTTGCTCCGATCCAGTTTTCCGGTGACCGGATCCTGGAAACAAGGTGACCAGGTGGTTTTCAAGATCGGGGAAGACACGTCAATGCCGCTGACCTGAAGGTTAACGGAGACACTGTTTCCCGCCGCATCGGTCGCGTTAACGGTCACAACGGTGTCGTTATCTGTAAATAACAACTTATAAGGATATTCCGCCGCATTTGCGTCAAAGTTTTGGGCAATGCCCGCGCCGGCCAAGGTCACGCTGCTGCCGGTATCATTGCCCGCGTCATCCAGGTCTGTCGCCTTGATATATACGGTTCTGGAGTAGAGACCGTCGGCCACAGTGTTCGTGACGATCTCCGGTGCCACAGTATCAAACTGATAGCTGCCGTACGGGATCTTAACGCATGTGAAATTATCCTTAGTTGCTGCAGAGTCTGCCGCGGCATTATCCACAACAACGATATAGAAATCATTTGCAACGCTATTTGTGACCAGAATATTGTTGCCGCTCACAGAGACGCCAGGGATCTTATCGCTGGTTGCCGAAGCATAACTTATGCTGGTAGGTGCACTGGATTTCGCGACTACTTTCCACTTGGAGTAGTCGGAAGCTTTGACCACGAAGTCATAGCCCTGGGCAGCTCCTGCGTTTCCGATGGCGGTCTTCACCATGGTTTCATCCGCGCTGCCGGAGAATGCCTCAGTCTGAACAAAGCCACCCGCCTGTTGCTTCCAGATGGTCACAAGATCAACGGTCGGCGCTTCGACGTCAGCATATGGTTCAGGCGGAGTCGCCAGGGTTATTCCGTAGTCACTGAGCTTTCCTGTAATGGTATAAGTGATAGCCGTGGGAATATCATAGTATTGGAACGTAAAGGTATCACTGTCACCGTCCTTAAACGTCAGCGTTGTGTCGCCCACCGGGTTGGTCTCCCGGCTGGTCCGGTAGGACACCGTAACAGAACCGACGGTCGTTCCGCGGAACTGTTCATCCGAACCGGCCTTATACTGCTCCTTGAACTCGTCAAAGTAGAAGAAGAGCGTTTCCTCAGGGCCGCCGGAGATGATGTTGTTCAAATGGACAGGCAGAAGATCGTACTCTCCGTCACCCTCCCAGTAAAGGTAATAAGTTCCGTTTTCCGTACATGTGCGCTTGCCATTGTTGCCATAGGAACTGTATATCCGTTCACCATCATTGTCGGGCATGAAGGTCAAAGTCACGCCCTCACTGGCGGACACATAGTCCAGAGTGGAGAAAGCGAGATCAAAGCCGTACTTGCCGATCACGTTCTCCAGTGTCAGGCTCTGGGTGTATTTTGTTCCGAATATATCGATAAATGTAATATCCCAGGTGCCATCCTTCCAAATGGGAAAGGCGTCATGCCACTCGGTGGAAAATCCTTCGATGTTACGATTGATCCAGCTTTCTGCGGGCTGAACCGGAACATTGAATGTCAGGAACAGGGCACGATTGGCCTCTGTATGACTCTGAGGGGTATAAGAAAAAGTAGATTGTTTATACTGTTTATCAATAACCTTCGGAGCGAAGCCGATGACAGATGCCGTCGCGCCTACCGCGTCGCAGACATTGCCATGAACATCCGTGGCTTTCAGGTTCAGTGTCATATCCATGGCACTAGTGATCTTCGGGCTGACATAGCCTTCCACCGTGACGGTGAGATAGACGTCCGTCGGTGTGGTTTCACCATCTATGCGAACTGTTTCTCCTGTGTGTAAACTTTCAGTCACCTTCTGAATGCCCATGGAATTGGAATCCATCGCCGTCCAGCTTTTGGAAAGATAGCCATTATTCGTCACGTCCATGGTCAGTGTAAGTCCACCTCCGGACGCACCGATCGCCCGAGCATATTCGTCGTTAAAGGAAAACTCCAAAGTAATCGGAGATGGTGTCTGGTGAGTATACCAGTTGCCCGTTGTTGCGAAGGAATACAGACTGTCATCATAGACGTGATAGGTCGCTGTGAACTTCCCATTAGCGTCTGTGGTGATATTCGCATCACTGATGACCGGAGCCGTACCATCGGCAATAATCACGGCCTTTGCTGTGCTCACATCGACTCGATTTCCATAGATATCCTCCGCATAGATACAATAAAACTCTTTAAAATTATACCCCCCGTTATTAGAGGATATAGCATCATTGATCGATTTGTTGTAAACTGGCACTTTCGCAATAAAACTGCCATCACCCTGGGCTGTCATCTCAATGGGCTCGAAATCATCTGCCCACTCAATTGTTCCATCATACTGTTGGGAAGTTCCCCGACCACAGTACAGGCGCAGCCCGGAAGAAGCGATCACACCGGTGTATTTCTCATCAGGGGTAAAGACCACCGCAGCCTTTTCGGGGTCAACGGTATAGATGCCGCTCCATTCAGTGGGATAGTCCGGCGTCCAAGTATCATTTTTTTCCGGAAGTGTAGTAGTTGTACCACTCAGCTCAAGGCTGACAGGATGGATCGTCAAATATGTGATAGCCGAGCGTCGGCCGTTAGAATAGTTTGCCTGAAGAGCGATCACGTTGTCCTGATCGGGTTCCAACCCTAAAATCTCGTAATAATTGCTTGTTGCTGATGATCCGGCGCCGAAGGTCAACAGCGCTTTCTCGGTGTTTTCAGAAGAATCGATCTCACGCAGATAGATCTCCCCACTCTCTTCATCCACAGCCAAGCATTTTCTATCAAGAAGTTGGACCTTTTTATCCGGATGTGCAGTGTCCCAGGCGGTCACGTAAACAGAACCGGATTCGAACCCATATACATGTTCACTTTCCTTGTGGGGCGTGACTCCGTCCGGATCCAGAACATCCACAGAGAGATAGTTTTTATATTTTTGAGTGGGCACGTAGATCGTTTTGTCCGGATCATAGGCGATGGCTTCATAAACTCCTGTGCTGTTGCTATAGGTTGACTGTTTTGCTATTGTTTCCGGTTTCACTATTCCCGGCTCTGTAACATCAATGTATATGATTTCAACATATCTGTACGCTGCATCCTCATCGTCAGGCATGGAACGCCGCATCAAATATACCCAGATATGGTAAACACCAGACTGTATGTTGACGGCAGGGAGCGTGATCGTTTGCCTCGGACCATAGCCAATTCCACAGACATCGGTTATTTCACCAGTATCAATGTTTTCCAGTTTGATACGTGATTTTTCCCAGTCGATATCGGAGTAATTCCAACCATGCAGATCCTCGCCCAAGTCGATGGAGACCTGTGCTCCCTCCACCGTGGGGATATATGTATGATATCCGTTTTCGTCTTCAATAGTACATTTACTGGTATCTATGGAGAAATCGTATTTGCTAAACATTTGTTTTCCGCCGTTACTTTGATAAGAAACCTTAAGCGTGAAAGTCTCAACCTTAGCGTTGGTGGTAATTGTAATCTCCGAGTCTGAATCAGAAAGCCACTCCGAACGCATAATATCAGCGCTCTGCTCTGTACCGTTAATATTCGCCGTGCCGGAATAAACTTTTACTGAAAAATTCCCTGTGAGTTTTTTATAATCCTGATAGAACACAAAAATGTCGCAAGCTTCCAGATTGGTATATTTAATCCCGTCCGTTTCATCGAGCGTAGCTGTAAACCAGTCGTTATCAAGATCATAAATGTTATCAAAACGGTAACTCTGATAATTGGTGCAAACCAAAATATAGTGGGTGTCAGGATCTCCCGGTTTTTGTACGTCAAATACCAAGGCACCTCCATCTTCGAGCGAGTTGATCTTCAAAGTTGGTTCGAGTACTACATTTACAGGGTATTCCAGTTCATACTTGATCCCCTCCAAAGAATAGCTGTACTCGTCAACTTTATCGATGACGACATTACCGGCACCGTCCTTAGCCTTGATCCAAAGTGCCTTTTTGAATGCCGTTTGAGAAGGCACGGTAGCGATGGCAGCCACACTAACAGAAGTGCCGCCCACAGTGCCTTCGGCATTTTTCCAGCTGTCACTTTCCGTCGGCTTCGTACCGTCATTCCATAGATACTGTACAGAAGCCACGCCGCTGATATCATTGACATCGATATTCGCAGTAAGTGTACCTTCATTTTTGTCATTGTCATAAGATCTGCTGCTGTTTCCCGCATGAACAACAGGAGCTACAGAGTCAAATCCTACGCCGGAAACAGCGACCTGTTTCGTCGCGCCCGTGTTGCCCGCGTAGTCCGACAGAGTAAAGCTCAATCCGCTCACACCGTACGGCTCATCCGCGATCTTCTTCACATGCAGGTACTGTGTATCCCCGGTCTGGATGAAAGGCAGGGACAGACCCTCTACGCCTTCGTTCCAATCCTCCTTTTCCGGCTCTGATGACGAGGTCGTAACCGCATACATGAACTTGCCGTGGAGTGTGCCAACCAGCATAAGAGTGGCAGGCATATCCTGTACACCGGATCCTTTTGCGTTGGATCCCTCTACCTTGTCAGTTGTCTTAAAGGGAACGACAAATCCATAGTTGGTTCCATTGGTCCCTGTCACCTCTTCAACTTCCACTGACGGAGCAACTGTGTCGATCTGGTATTGTTGTTCCGTGGCTCCGAATTCGTTCGTATTGTCCGCAATATTCCCGGCCAGATCCTTCATGCCGGAATACACAATTTTAGTGATCTTGATCTTTCCGTCAGAGTCATCGATCGTCATTTCGCTTTCAATATTCTTTCCGGCAGATTCCAGAATGGTGACCTCTCCCTTGGACGCTCCCCGGCCATACTGTACGCCCAGACCGACCGATGCAGCATTAACGTTATACGAAGGTGACGCAACAAATGAAAGATAGGTGCCATCCTTCTTCTTGATGTTCGTCGTTAATTCCGCGGTGCCGTACACCCAGGTCCCATTCTTCGACCCGTAATCTACGACTTCATTCATGTACACTTTCAGGGAAATCGAATCCCCTACGCCCAGGTAACTGTCACTATTGTCTTCATAGTTTTCATCGTTAGGCTGCATGTTGGTCTTGCCCAACAATTCTTTTATTTCTGCATTATGGGTATCCGCGACAACATGCACTGAAGCCACCTTGGGCTTCTCGCCATCGATGTTGAACGCGCGGGCGAGATTGGACGCGTCGCCCCCATTCAGATACACGGCGTTGCCTGCCATATCGGTGACAGGGCTGGTGGTCTTAGTGATACCAATCTCCTTAGAGTCTTTGGGCACTGCTACAGTGAAAGCGCCGCTTTTCTTGACCTGCTTCAAGGACACTACCGCATCTTTGTTCAGCAGAGCCGTTCCCCCTGCAGGAGCAGCGGTCAGGTCGATTCCGGCTACATCATAGATCTTCTTCAGATCGGCCGGAGCATCATAAGTAAAGGTGATCTGGTTTCCATCCAACTTAGTCAGATGGGCATAAAGCTTTTCGGTCGAACCATTCAACTTCAAACCAATATATACGTTGCCTTTTCCACTGGCGCTGTCATCGGCAAAGCGAAGAGACTCGGAGCATGTCAGCACGATGTTGACACTATCCCCGGGTTTGAAATTACTGCAATTTGCGCCGCTGGCATCTTGAATATTTACGCGCGTAAAATAAGGTGCATTACCGTCGAAGAAACAGACCATGCAGCCTTCAGATGAACCGCCGCAGCTGCAGACTTTATCGTCATAGTTAACTTTGCTGATATTAAACACCAGATCCAAGGGCGTATTATCCCTGGGAACGAACGTACTGAACTTGTTATTTCCCTGGCGGAACGTATCCATGGAAGTGCTGTATCCCACATAGTTGATCACGCCATTGAGAGCAATGCCACCGAGGTTATAACCCAGACTGGTTTCAGACCAGCTGGTCATTTTGTACGTAAAGATGACGCTAGATGTGTGCTTGTGATAATTACTCGTTCGAGTCACGGAATAGCCGATCTTGATATCGGCATTATTCTTTCTCAGCGAGTTGATATTGCTTCCGGCAAACCCACTCCACGAGTAGGATGCCAGGCCGGTCACCTTTGTGTTATACCGCAGTGAGCCGAAGTACCCCGCCTCGACTGCGTTGTAGTTGCCGCTATTCAACACGCTCTTATAAAACTCCGAATCAGCTCCGGTATACGCGTTAAAGATCGCCACCTCAGGAGCCGCAACGCGGTTGTAGGTCGGGTCGGCATTCGATGCCGGCGCCGCATTTACCACTTGCGTAGCCATTGGCAGCATATCGAGCGGAAGTGTACTCAATACAAGCGTCAGAGCAAGTAGCATACTGATCGCTTTTCTTCTCTTACTACTGTTCGTTCTCATATGGTCTTTTTCCTTTCGTTAAATCATTTAAGGCACAATTACCCACTGTGTTTACTATACCATGCTTCTCTCTCATCCTCCCCTTTCTTACAGAATTGCAAGAAATGTGTCGTCGTTGCAGGTCAATGACCTGCAACAGGGACGGTTCCGTTTGACACATAAAAGAAACAGAGTCCGGCTTCTCCCGAGAGCCAGACTCTGTTTCTTTGGGGATTTATTCTACAAAGGAGTTAATACGCTGATTTAATATAGAAAGACCTGCAGTCGGTCTAACTACAGGTCAGTATATATCATTTTTCTCGATTTTCAGGTCTTCTTACAGAAATGCAAGTAAGAAATTATATCTCGGTCAATATATATCCGTCGTTACCGACCATTTCGGCCGTTAGTTCTACGCCGGCGTTCAGAAGTTTCTTGTTGAGACGGGAGATCGTCGTGTACAGTGCATTGCAACAGAGCTGCGCAGATGAATTCCAAATGTATTGGCATAATTCCTCTTTCGATAGCGGATGCGTGCCGCGGGTAGCCAGAACCATGAGCAGGGAGAACTCCTTCTTCGTCAGCAACAGGTCGGCATCGCCGAAGAAGGCAACCATGGCGACGGTGTCCAGTTTCAGCCCGTCGTAATAAATGATACGCTTCTTCCCCTGCGAGTCACGCAGGCGTGCCTCCACGTGCGCCAGCAGGACGCCCAGGTCATAGGGTTTCGTCATGTAGTCGTCGCCACCCTCACGAAGTGCGCGGATGATCTGCTCATTTTCCCCGAGCGCGGACAGGAACAGGATCGGAACGTCGTAGTTTTGCTTGATCTGGCGGCACAGCGTTATGCCGTCGCTGTCGGGAAGCATGATGTCCAGGACCACCAGGTCCACATCGTTCGACCGCAGCTGCTCCAGGCACTGCTTACCGTCGAAGGCCTCGAGGACGTCATAGTCTGCCATCATCAGCGCTTCGTGGTTGATCTCCATGATATGCGGATTATCTTCTACCAAAAGAACTTTATAGCTCAATGCCGCTCTCCTCCTCTCTCGGTATCAGTATCTCGAACGTCGTGCCTTCCGGGCCGGTCGACAACAGCCGGATCTGCCCGCCGTGCATCTTCACGGTGTCCATGCAGATGGCCAGGCCCAGGCCGCTTCCGCCGTCCGTCGAGTAGCCACGCTCGAATATATGCTCCGCCACTTCCGGCGCCATGCCGGTTCCGGTGTCGGATACGGTAAATGCAACGTATTTTCCTTCATCGCGAGCCGAGATCTTCAGTTCTCCGTCCTGCGTGTGGCGGTTGCCATTTACGATCAGGTTGATCATAACTTGCAGCATGAGTTCGAAATTCGCGTGCGCCATGGCCCGCGTCGTACACTCGGTCGAAAGTTTATTGCCCTTCTTCTCACAGATGGGTTCGCCGATCAATGCAGCACTCTTTAAGAGTTCCGCAGGATCGACCATGTGCAGTTCCACCTCGGTGGTCTTGCCATAGGTAAATGCCATGAGGTTCGCCACCATGGCGCCTAAGCGGTCCGCCTCGGAACGAATGCTTTGCAGACGCTCCGGCGTCTGCGGCGAGAGCATGCCCTTCTCGATCTGCATTTGCGTCAACTGAGCGTAACCCGAGATTACGGCCAATGGGGTCTTAAGTTCGTGCGCCACCGTCTGAAGGAAATCACGGTTCATGGCGTTGACTTTTCCCAAGACTTCGTTCTTATGCTGCTCCTCCGTGAGGAGTTCCATTCGCCGCGTGATCTTTACGTTCGTCGCGATCGACAGGCCCAGGACGCAGATCAGCATCATGAACGGCGTCGTACCGAAATGCGCGATCAGCGAGTTATTGCCCGAATGCAGACTCTCAAAGATCATGGACCAGTACAGCAAAATGATGGTAATGATCGTCAAGACCCCCGTTCTTTCGATCTTCCTCTTCTTCACATAGTAACGAATGAAGGAGAAAACGATGATCGGCAGGAAGGCCGCGCTGAAGTAATAGCAAATGTGGCACAGGTCCACAAGTGCCTCCGTCGGGAGCGTAAAATGCAGGATCACGGACACAGCGCAAAGCATGAGGAAAATGCGCTCGATCCATTTATTCAGCACCTTCGGGAAATAAGCCGCGGGCACGAAGACGCCCATGGCAGGGATCGTGGACACGGTGTAGATGAAGATGCGGTAATGCAGCTCGAAGGGGAAGCCCTCGGGGCGCAGGAATTCATTGATAAAGTGCGAATTCCGGAAGGCCATGAGCAGGCAGCACAGGGCCAGAACGCCGTATTCGCGGTTACGCTGGTACGTAGCATACAGCAGGAAATAGAACGCCAGGAAGATCAGGCCGCCGCCCGTGAACAGAGAGTACAGCGTCATGCTGCGCACAAATTTATCGATCTGCTGCGGCGTTCCGATCGTGGTCGACTGGATGAAACCACCGTCCCTATGCATGAAGTTTGCATACTGGTAAATGATCTCCGTCTCACCCTCGCCGGTGTAGAACGGAATGGTCACATAATGTCCATCATGGACCGTCGTTTCCGGATCGTCCGTGACGTAGCCCACGTTCAATACCTCCTCGCCATCAACAAACACACGCATGCTGTAGTCGATGGTATAACTGGCGAGCATCAGATACGTGTGCGGCTCTGCGATGATGCGCACACGATACGTACCTAGGTTCATGTCCTTCTCATTCGGTCCCGCCTTCACAGGCGCGGTGGCCTCGTCGACGAAATCCTCCGGCGTATACAGTTTCCCCGGATAATAGTCCCAGTCATTGACCAGATGGTGGACCTTCTCGTCCAGCGGGTACTCCCGCACGTCGGCGATGCCGTCCTTCGGGCCAATGCCCTGCATGTCGGCAGATGTCTGCAAACGCCCGTTGGTGTAGACATAAAAGCCGCCGATGAAGATCACCACCAGGAACGGCAACAACAGTCCCAGGAACTGATTCAGTAATTTGTTTTGTTTCTTTTCAACCATAACCTTATCTCCTGTTTCAGGAGACCCCCCTAAAAAATCCTTCCCATACAAACCAAATGTCGAGGGGCGCACACTTCCCCTCGACAACATATTAGCACATTTTCACGTCAGAATCTACCCGCTTGCAGAATTGCAAGCAGTGAGCCATGTGACCGTAGAGCGCCGCTTGCGAGCGTGACAGCGGGGACGGTTCTTTTTGTCACCGTGACAGTGGGGACGGTTCTTTTTGTCACCATACCACCGGGCTCAGTCCACAGCAAAAATGCCGGGGGACATAACTGCCCCCCGGCATTCGGCTATCAATCGTCTGACTTCCGGTCATAGTATATGTATTTGATCCCGCCCCATTCGAGTGGCGCCGGCTGATCCCAGGCGTCTTCTTCAGCCCCGACAATCGAGATCTCATAGTCACACATGAAGGTTTCCAGTTCGGAAAGTCCACTTACATCCAGCGATGTCAAAAGGTTCCCAAAGCAGGTGATGTCCTTCAGCGCTGTGTTCGCGTGGATATCCAGCTCTGAGATCCGGTTCTGCGAACACTGCAGTTTGGTCAATGCAGTATTATGACTCACATCCAGGGTCTTTAGTTGATTTCCGCTGCAATTAAGCGTCTCTAACAAAGTATTATGACTCACGTCCAGTGTCTTAAGTGCGTTCGCGGAACAGTCCAAAAATGCAAGCGCGGTATTTTGGTTCACATCCAACGTCTCCCATCCGTTATCGGAACACCAAAGAAAACTGAGAGCCGTATTCTTACTGAGATTCGGGACAGAACAGTTCGTTCTGCTGCAATAGAATTCTTCCAGAGCGATGTTCTCCGTCAGGTCCAAACTCTCCAAACCGGAATCGTCACAGTGCAAAGATCTAAGTGCTTTATTTGCACTGACATCCAAAGTTTTTATCTCTTGATACGAACAGTCGAGTTCTTTCAATGCCGTGAAGAATTCGATGCCTTTTAAACTTCTTATGTCGACACCGCTGCCGTCGGGGTCTTTCGGGACAATGATCTCGTTTACGGCTTGGATCTCAGCATCTTCCAGTATATCATCTTTATTCCGGTCGAACCATTTTTTGACATAACTTCGGAAGTTCGGATCCGGGAAATTCTCCTCATTGACCGCCACTCCGGTTACGGCATCGGTCGCCGCCTCCGTGGCGGGCTCTGTCGTCTCCGTGTCCACTTCGGTCTCGGTACCATCCTGTGTCGTGTCCGGTTCAGTTTGTGTCTCGGTACCATCCTGTGTCGTATCCGGCTCAGCCTCTGTCGTCGTGGTCACCTGGCTACGGTTAGGATTCCACAGGAAGACGAACAGCAGGACCGCTGCCGCAACGAGAGACACGCTGACCGCGATACGGACGATCGTGATGATGTTACTGTTTTTCACCGGCAGGGCCTCCTGTTCGGTCTCAGGAGTTTCATTTCCCGCAGGCAGGATCACCGGTCGTTCGTCAAACGTCTCCCCGACGGTTTGTTCGGCTTCGGCCAATGCCGAGCTCACCTGATCCGGCTTCAGGTTTTCCAGTTCCTTTTTCGTGTATTGCGCTTCCTTGATGTACTTTTCGTCGACTTCGCCGATTCGGTTCATCAAGCGGTTCTTTGCTGTTTTTTTACTCATAATACGACACCTGCCTTTTCCAATGCCTCTTTTAGTTTTCCTCTGGATCGGGAAAGGCTTGTCTTTACATTGCTTTCAGTCAGACCGAACGCTAAGGAGATCTCACGGACAGAACTGCAATACCAGTATCGGCGCATGAATACCCGGCGATTTTGCTTCGACAGACCGGCCAGGAACTGATCCAGCACTTCGCGGATGACCATGTCTTCCTCGATCTGCTCAGCATCCCGAACGGAAATATCCGCCACGCATTCTTCGAGTTCATCGATCGCTATGGCCGCCTCTCCGCCGCCGCGTTTCACAGCCTGCGCCTTCTCCAGTCGTTTCAGTGAAACATTCCGCGCGATCTTCCCGACAAAAGTTTTGAGGCAGTTCGGCCGCTTCGGCGGGATGGCGATCCAACTGTGATACAACGTATCGTTGAGGCATTCCTTCGCCGTCTCCTCGTCATTCAATATTCTCCGGGCTATACTCCGGCAGTAACTTCCGTATTTGTCGGAAGTCTCCACGAGCGCGCTTTCGTTCCGCTCGAAGTATAACTCGATGATATCTTCATCTTTCATCATGTATGCGCCCTGTCCTTTCTGTAGATTTTGGTTTCAAGCCTTTCACTTATCTACTCCGATATCATGAAGGAAAGGTTACAGGTGTCTAAAAAATTATTTCCGGGTAAGCGATCTCAGCATACGAAGCTTCGCCTCACGAAGCTTGCCGACATTGCGACTCGTGAGTAAGAAGCCGATGATCAGCATCCCGAGGGAGATGCCTAGGGTAATGCCCTGGAGAACATCAAACCAAGGCTTACCTTCCACGTCGAGGAAAAAGGTCACGATAAACGTGATCATGGCGAGACATCCGAAGAGGAACAGGATGTGAAAGCGCCGTGTGATCTTGAGCTTCTCCTCATTGCTGTATTCCGCGACCATAAGCGCGGTTTCCTTTAATTGTTGATCCACAGGTTCGTCCTCCGTCTTTCCGGTCAGCATGTCCCGAAGGTCGACATCGTAGAAATCCGCCAGTTCGATCATGAGGTCAATATCCGGCAGGTTCGCGCCGGTCTCCCACCGCGAAACGCTGCGCCGTGAAACGCCCAGTTTCTCTGCCAGTTCCTCCTGTGTGATGCCCTTATTCTTTCGAACTGTTTTTAAATAGTTTCCGATCTTTACCTGATCCATAGATGTCTCCTTCGTGACATGAGCGCCTTATTTCTGTTCTTCTTTCTTCCTTCTTACGATCCGCCAATACCACTGCGACAGCAGGGAGGAAGATACCATAAAGCCCAGAGCGACCCATGTGGGTAGATTGATCGCTTCCACGACATCGACCGCGATAAAAATCGCAATACCGAGGATGCAAAATACGATGCTTACTGTGATGATGATCTTTTCTTTCATGTGTTTTCTCCTATTCCGGGTGCTACAGGCACCCTGTCGTTTTCGTTGTGATGCTTCGTGATCACACCGTCATTCTAGGAGAAATCCTCGGGCAAATAAAGGACATGTCCTGTCTCAAATGCCCGAAAACACTGGATGAGACACAAGTGTCCCACGCATTTAGGATACCACATTTCCCGCGAGAAAAAAAGAGCCACGGAGGCCCCGTATCACGAGGTCCCGTGGCTTTGCTGTTCCAAATGTTTCAAGTGGCCGAATTTTCATCTGACTCTTGACATAAGCAATAATTTCAGTTATATTCATATCAGAGCATGTGTTTCGGCTCAAAATTGAATATATGGAGGTATCACTATGAAAAAAAGAGTTATTGTATTACTCGCTATCCTAGCATGTTTACTGGTTGTACAGACAACATTCTATTGGGTGGACAGGGACTCGGAAGAGACAGGCACTTGTTATAAAACGCAGGGTGGCCCTGGCGCTGTTGAAGTTTATGGTGATTCACTAGTTAACACCTCATCAAATAGTGAAGACAAAATCTATTATAAAGTAATCTCCAGTCATCTTGCAGGATATGGCGGTGTAACAACAGCGTGTCCTCAGCTCCAAACACTCGCGCCTTAATTGCGTAATAATACGAGGAGGAATAGTTATGACAGCTAAGCGAAAAATACTGACCTTTGTTTGGCTTGGATTATGCTTCGTTCTTATGTCATGCAAAGCGGATGTTCCTCAGCAAACTTCTGCCGATCAACCAGTGAGCAGTAATATATCCACATCGGACGATGCGATTAATCTTTCTCCTTCACAAGAAGAAAATTCGACAATTCCTACAGAAAGCACTTCAAATATCATAATATCCTCAAGCAATTCCTCATCTACCCTTAGCGAAGAAGACGATGACGCCTATATCATTTGGGCAAGCAACATTCTTCCTTTTATCACGCCGGAAAGGCAGGATAAAATCCAACAATGTATAAATGAAAAGGGCATTGATTGTAAGATTCGGTTTATTACGAATGATGAAGACACCGGTCTCGCATACAAAGCATGGATAGAAGAACTGACATCAAATGGCACCTGTCCTGATATTATTCCGTCCGGTTATTGGGGGCACGGCGTCTTTGATGCTGAGAATTATGTTAGAGAAAAGTTTTTTCCCCTGGATACCTATCTTGACTCGGAAGAAGGTCGTTCCTTATATGAAGCCTT
Source organism: Lachnospiraceae bacterium (assembly GCA_017543445.1). Lineage (GTDB taxonomy): Bacteria > Bacillota > Clostridia > Lachnospirales > Lachnospiraceae > UBA1201. The sequence goes on from JAFYGB010000061.1 coordinate 49,749, forward strand.
CACCGAGAACGAATGGAAATGTTCCACCATGGATGGTTCGATTTATGCACTGCCAAATCGAAATGATCCCCCCTACAGTTTTATATTGTACATCCACGTGAATGACCGATATAAAGAGGGATTTGATCGCTTTTTTGACGGAACCTACGATTCCTTAAAAACGATCCGCGAATTTTACGCAGATGCGAATCTTCACATTTCATTCAATGGAATTGCAATGCCAACCATCACAGGTTTATTAAATTGCCAAAGAGTTCATATGGCGACATATAAAACCGACACAGGTGAGTTGGTGGATTTGACACGGCAGCCCGAAGCAAGAGTATTTTTTCAAACACTCTATGAAGATTTCCGAGATGGCATCGTCCGAATAGATCCCGCGCTGGATGCTCGTCCCTCTGCGGACGATCTCGTATGGTGTATTTATGGGCTCCCGGAGGAGAACATCGAGGGATTTTCCGTGTATCGCTTCAATATGTCACGCCCCACCGTCAAACTATCCGGCTTATTCGGAATAAACTCCTCATCATCCAAAAAAGAAATGGCTTTCAAAATACTATCTGCTTGTTATTCAGATCCCAAAATCGCCTCACTTCTTTATTGGGGAAGAGAAGACCCGGAAGGATGGATAGCCCACACGAATTATTTAAACTCCCAGTCTCCGGATGCTATAGCAGGTTTTTACCCCAAATTAACGCAAGAACAGATCAGTGCTATTTTTGATTATTACAACGACATGAATACGCTCGCTGCACGTCTGAAAGCCGTAACAAACGGCGGAAAACTCTATGCAAACCCGGAATTCCCCGAGTATCTGGAAGAACTATTTGATCATCCACCCGACTACGGAGATGCTATCAACGTGATGAATGAACAGTTACAAGAGTGGATTAAGAATCACTCTCCAACTTAGCTTGACATTATATGTTTACTGCCTCATAGCGACGACGAGCCTGCGGAATTCGCCTGCAACAGTTCGATGTCGTGCTCCGTAAGCACGCCCATTTCAACCAGTTTCCGGCCAATGAACAGGTCGTCCGATGCGCTTCGCATTTCCGCCATCACTGCATTTTGTCGCATCTCGATGCTTTTCTCTCTGCTTTGACGGATCGCGTGCTCCAGTTCCGCCACATTATCCAGGACCGGCGATTTGTACTCCCAACCATTGACCCAGATGGACAATGCCCCCCACAAACTGACTTGGATCTTTGTGATCCGCTCCGTGGGGATCAGCTGCGGCACGCCGCTCCGTGGGGATCAGCTGCGGCACGCCGCTCCGGTTTCGAATGATCAGGCTGTCCGCGAACAAGATCATTTCCCTGTGGTCATGATCATATCTATACCTCAGTATACAAGTGAGGATGTCGAACAGAACCACGAACGCCAGAGCCGGGATACCGAAAGCCAAAATCTCCCAGAGCGGGACGAAGGTTCTTCCCTTCATGACATTATGGCCTGCAAAAACCAAAACTACTTCGACGAATGCAAGGACTATCGCCAGAAGATTCGCGATTATTTCTATGTCGCTCCGTTTGCTCTGAACAACAGTGCCTTCCATACCGTTTTCCTCTCTGGTGGTCATTCCTCTTCTTCGTCTTCTTCGGTATCCGTTCCTTCCGGAGCCATCTCTATGGAAGTCTTTTCCTTCGGGGCATCCCCTGCTACATCCTTTTTCTGAATAATACCGGCTACCGTCAGAGCGGCGCCGACACAAAACAGATAACCGAACGAACTGCGGGAGGTAAAGAAATTCTTGAAGAAGAAGGTGTTAAACGGAACCACTTCCCCGCTCTGTCGTTGGAAAGCGGACAGATATGAATTCATTTCAACAGAATCACGGGCAATGATACAGTACACCACCATCGCATATACGATCGCAGCATACATGATCGCACATCCGGCCAATATCATAATGGCGATCTTTTTATCCTTCGCGGTTTTCGGACCACTCTCATCCACGACAGTTTCGGATAAAGCACTCGAAGCCTGTGTGCTGTTTTTCAGCCATAGCCCCATGAAAACAAGCGCCGCCGCACATATAGTCCAGATAACGCAATCGACTGTCACAATTTTATAAGAAAACGGTTCCCACCAAGTTTTATTCATCAAAAGCAGTTCACGTAATGAGATCAACTCATAAACGAACCAAACAACGCCGGGGATCAACCAGACCCATGTTGGCAATTTCCGCTTGAAAACCGCCAGAACCAGCAGAATAAAAAGTGCAAAAACCGAAACAAACTGAAGGAACGAATAGATATCGAACCCCCTATCCTTTACATAGTAGTAAGAAGAGAATTCGATGGTCTTCTTTATACCGATAAAGTCATAGAAGAAGTTCAACGAAAACAAGCCCACTGCCACCGCCAGAACTACCTTTTTCTCCATAAAGGTCGCAGCCGCGATCGCCAGTACGAGGACCATCAAATAGATAGTGCCCGGCATGATATAATCCATAAACTCTTTATTTTCATTCTTCGCATTCAGTGCTGTTAAGAAAAACAGCAGGCAAAAATACACCAACCATAATACCGTGGCGATCGTGGGATATTTTTTTGCTTTATTCTTGTCCATCGTTCATCCTTCTCGATCATCCGCCCGGTTCCGTTACTCCGGGTCCATGATGCCCAATTCCTCCAAAATCGCATTTTTCGCTGAATTCTGTTGATATTGTTGTTTGAACCGGTCAAGCATATTTGCTATGGCGTTTTCGTCAGGATGGTTTATGACCACACTGTCTTTTCATTAGAAAACGCCGCGTACATAAAAGCCACGTGCTCTCGCCGAAGTGAGGGCACGTGGCTTGAAATCATCATGATAACCGCTATGGCGGTAATATTACTCGACCTGTGAATGCCAGATCACGGTCTCGCCGGTCACTGTCCCGTCTTCCGGTGCAACTTCCGGGGCGCCGGTCTTTCCGTCCTCCACGAAATCGTAGATGTAGCAATATCCCTGGTAGTTCTTCTCCACCTCCTGACGGAAGCGCTGCACGCACTCCTGTCCGATGTAGAAGGCCTTCGGAACGTAATCTGGAACGTTGGTCCACAACCAACCATCTTCAGTCAGGGTGATGGCCAGATTATGAACGCCGATCACATTGACATTCGTCGAGATCGACAGCAGTTTCTTACCTTCCGGAAGTTTTGTTTCGCAGGTGACAGAGGTATCCGCAAACAGGATGTCCCAAACCAGGGACGTCGGGACGTCTTCGTAAACGACTTGGCCTTCTGCGGCGCGTTCGTGCATGTATACGAGGCCGGTCGTCAGGGTTTCATGTAAACTCATCGTGTCAATGAATTCCTGCAGGTCTTTTGGTACGAACGTTTGACTGACATAGCCGAAATAGCGGTCCGGTGCATCGGGAAATGCGATGCAGACGCCGATCTTCGGGGCGATGCCTCGGATCGCATAAATCGCTACCGGAAGCTCATGCGTTTGCTCCGCGTATTGGTCAGCGCCGCTGACACGGCCGTCGCCGAGCTTCACTCCGACATTTTCCGTGTGGACCAGGATCAGTTTCGTAGTATATTCGGTGCCGTTGTATTCCACGACCGAATAGCGCTGCGTATCTTCCATTTCCTCCCAGTGAGGCACGCGGTAGATTTCGGTTTGCTGGGAAGCATTCCGGCCATCCGCATCCTGCGGCGAAATGTGTTTTACGATCAGGGTCGGTCCGCTCTGTGAGCCGCCCAGGTGTTTGAACAGGAAGAAGCCGCCGACAAACAGCAGCACGGCCGCGGCCGCACCCACTGCAATGGGAAGCCACTTTACCGATTTCTTCGTTACGAACGTTTTCTCCGCTTCTTCTACCAGCTCCGCATCCAGATCCCCGAGTATTTCATAGAATTCTTCGTTTTTCATAGGTCATATCCCCTTTCGCTCAAACGCTCATGCAGGGCTTTCCGCAGACGCGCCAGCGTCACGGAAACGCGATTGGGAGTGGTCCGCAGACGCTTCGCGATCTGTGCCACGCTGTCCGCGTACCAGTATCGGCGCAGGAACATGACTCGCTTTTCCTGAGGAAGTTCCCGCAGGAAGGCTTCGATCTGCCCCAGCAGTTCCCGACGTTCGTACGCTGCCTCCGGTGACTCCACACCGGCTGCACTCCCGCCCACTACTTCGGACAGTTCGTCCAAAACCAACGGAATCTCACCGCTTCCTCTCTTCTCCGCATGATAGTGTTTGTAAAGATTAAATGCCAGATTTCGGGTGATCTTAGCCAGGAATGTTCGTAAGATCTTCGGGCGATGCGGCGGCATGGAATCCCAAGCCTTCAGATATGTGTCATTAACACATTCCGCGGCATCTTCATCGTCGTTAACGATCTGATAAGCGACGCTATGGCAATACGCTCCGTATTTCTCCGCCGTCGCCTCGATCGCCTTTTCGTCGCGATCCCAGTACATTTGAACAATTCTCGCATCTTCCATGGTTCGGGTCCCCTTATCTGATCCGGGGTCTTCCTAACCCCTTCACCCTATTACACAACATTTCAGAGGAAATCTTACAACTACCCGGGCGCTGTTCGTACACCAAATCACTGTTCTTTGCCTGTTTGGTGTACAAAAGCAAGTTCTGCGGCCTCCCGCTTCAGAGCGTGTCCGAATCCAAGAGGATCGTGAACGGCCCGTCGTTGATCAAGCTGACCTTCATGTCGGCTCCGAACTCGCCGCGTGCCACGGGAATGCCTGTCTCGGCGCATTTGCCGAGGACGTATTCGTAGAGGCGGTTCGCCATGTCGGGGGCGCCCGCGTCGGTGAAGCCGGGGCGGTTGCCGTGGCGACAGTCCGCGTACAGGGTGAACTGCGAGATCACCAGAAGCGAGCCGTTCACGTCACGGACGGACAGGTTGGTCTTGCCGTTCTCGTCGGCGAAGATCCGCAGGCCCAGGAGTTTCTTCACCATGCGGTCGGCGATCGCTTCCGTGTCGTTCTGCCCGACTCCGACGAAAACTACCAAGCCGCGGTCGATTGCACCGACCACAGCATTATCGATCTTAACGTCTGCCTTCTGGCAGACCTGAATTACAAAACGCATATCACACCTCTAAGATTTTTCCCTGCTCCGCCGAAGGCGTTGCAGGGAAAACCATACTTCTCATGTTAAATCTATTCTTCTCAGATTCCTTCAACGCCGTCGCACTTCGAGATCGTGTCGATGGTGCCGTCGTCGTTGTATTTGAACTCTGCCACACATACGCTGCGGTGGAAGAGGCTTCCGCCGGGCAGTTCGTCGGTGTGGTAGAACAGGTAGGAGTGTCCCTTGAAATCGCAGAGGCCGGGGTGATTCGTGAAGCAGGGTCCCTCCTCCATCAGGACGCCGCGGTATACCCACGGGCCGGTCGCGGACTCGCTCGTCGCGTAGCCGAAATGCTCGTTGCGGCGCTCGCCCTCAGCGAAGCCTGCGAATACCATGTAGTACAGGCCGTTGCGCTTGTAGAACCACGGGCCCTCGCCATAGGTGGTGCCCGTCATGTGGCTGCCCTTACCGAAGGACTCGACGGTCATCGGCACCTTTACCACGCCGACACTCTGATCGTACGAGATCATGTCCTCGTTCAGCAGCACGTAGCGCAGCTCCGGATTTCCGAAGTACAGGTACGCCTGGCCGTCGTCGTCGATGAAAACGGTCGGGTCAATGTCGTTCCAGTCGCCTTCGTCAACGAGCGGGTAGCCCAGATCCTTAAACGGACCAGTCGGGCTGTCGGACACGCCGACCGCGATCGCCATGCCGCTCTCCTTCTTATGTACCGGGCAGTACAGGTAGTACTTTCCGTTGCGGGCAATGCACTGCGGTGCCCACGCGCGGTCGTCCGCCCACTCGATATCATCGAGCGAGAAGATCTTGCCGTGGTCGGTCCAGTTCACCATGTCCTTCGTGGAATAGCAACGCCAGTCGAACATTGTGTAGAAATCATTGATCAGTTGATCTTCATCGTGTGTGGTATAGAGATACAGCGTATCGCCGTCAACCATAGGTGCCGGATCGGCTGTGTAAATGGATGTGATGATAGGGTTCTTCCCTTTGCTCATAATAGTTTTCCTCCCGTTTAAATGCATTTAATTACCACTGGAATTCGGTTCTTTCCAGGAACATCTGCGCCAGGTCTACCCAGGTCGCGATGTCTTTGAACATCGACGCGTCGACGCGCGGGAATTTCGGCTGCGGCTTGCTGTCGTCAAACTGCGCCTTCAGCTCCTCGATGCGGCGATCACTCACATTGATCGAGCGACCCTCTTTCACCGCGGCTACCGCCAGATTCACCTGCTCGAAGGTGTAGGGCTCGCCGTGATTTCCGTCGAAGAAATCCTGCGTCGCCAGGCACATGCCGTGGTTACCGTGCGAGAAAATGTGCTCCTCGCAGGGGATCTTCGCGGCGCGCAGGGCGTCGGCAAACAGCGTCGTATTCTGCACCGGCACCAGACCGTCGTTACGCGTGGTCCAGATGAAGACCGGCGGCGTATTTTCATTGACCGAGCACTCCGCAGAAAAATATGCGACCTCTTCGTCCGTCGGCTCCGGGCCCAGCAGGCAGAGCTTGGAGAACGGCTCCGTAAACTCGCCGCAGGTGGTGACCGGGTAGCTCAGGACGACCTTATCCGGGCGCGCCGAATAGTCCTTATATTTCGGGTTCGTCTCGACCGCGTCCGCATGATGGTTCGCCAGCGTTGCGCAAACGTGACCGCCGGCGGAGAAACCGCAGATGTAAACATGCTCCGCCTTCTTCTGCTCGCGGATCACGCGGACCGCGCGGGCAATGTCGTACAGGGGCTGCTTCTTCAGCGGGAACGCCGTCGTGATATCCGTCGTGTAGGTCAGTACAAATGTGTCGTAACCGCGCTCGTAGAACTCCTTCGCAACGATCTCGCCCTCCTGCGGAACGACCATGCAGTACGCGCCGCCTGGTACGACCAGGATGCAGTCGCGACCGCTGTCCTCATGGGAATACTCCCGAATGTTCGGCACGAAACCGTACGCCGCAGGGTAGGTGTACTCGCCTTCTTCCCAGATATCATGTCTTTTTGTGTTCATGTTTTACCCTCCAACTTTTATTTCAAGCTGCGTAGATACGCTTTTTGTTCGTCTGTGATGCGATAACTCTCGATCGCCTTCTGAATGGTCTTTTTGTGCGTCCAGTCGGCCAGCCGGCGCTGCTCGATGAACGGCAGGATCGCGTCGTACTGCTTCGCCAGCGCCGTCGCGAAATACCAGGCGATCATCATATTCACATAATATTCGTCCGAGACCACCTGTGCGACCATCTCCGGATACATAAGGTCGAAATCCTCCGCCAGGAAATGCTCCATGAGCATCTTGATGGCGAAGCGCACGGTGTATGTGTGCTTCGACGCGATCCACGTCCGGATCTCGCCGAGAAGCTCACTCTTGTGTTTCGCGAAGATCTTCGGACTCATCTGGTCGCAAGTCGCCCAATTGTCCACATAGGGCAGGAAGGCCTGCAGGCGCGCCATACATGCGTCATAGTCCTTCATGCCAGAAATAATGAACGCATGCAGTTGGTTTTCATCAAAATAGCGGTGCGGCAGGGTGTCCAGAAAGAGGCTGATGTCCTCCTGCTTCCCGATCCGTTTCGCCAGATCGCGCAACGCCGGCGTGCGAACACCGATGATCTCCTCCGCCGGCTTCGCTTCCTGCGACTCCGTCGGGATCAGGTTCTTCTGAAACGAAGCATACTTCTCATCCCGAAGCGCAAACAGTTCTTTTTGTATGTCGTCTATGGTCATGGCTGACCTCCTTACATGGCCTGGGAAGGCCGTTACCTCAGGATCTCGTCGATCGTCGAAACGGTGCTGAAAACGCCCTTATGCCGGCCAATGATCTCCTTCATCTTCTGCAGTTCAAAGTAGCTCACATAGCAGATCAGCATCTTGTTTTCGCCCGCGATCGCACCCTGTGAGTTCATGATGGTGCAGGTTTTGTTGAGTTCTTTTTTGATCGCCACGATCAGCGGCTCCGGATCCTTCGTAATGATCGTGACCTGCTTGATCGCTTCAAAATGGTTCGTGAACTGGTTGATGATGGACGTCGCCACGACGTACACCAGCAGGCTCATCAGCGCCGCGTTGCGGTTGATCAGGATGAAGACCGCCATATAAACGCAGGCATTGAACACGATCAGGATGTAGGTCATACTGAAGTTCTTACCCGATCGGTCGTACAGTTTCTTCGTGATGATGTTGGCGAAGATCTCCGAACCGTCGATACAGCCGCCGTTTCGCAGGATCAGCGCCAGGCCCGCGCCCAGGATCGCGCCGCCGAACACGACCGCCAGGAAATGCTCCGTGTTCAGTTCGAACGGGATCTTCTCGAACACTTCCAGTCCGACCGTGTAGCAGATCGCGCCGAGCGCCGCCTTCAGGCCGAAGGTGCGTCCCAGCATCACCGTGCCCGCGATCAGAAACGGGATGAACACGATGGCCACAGTGAGCGACAGGTTAAAGCCGGTCAGCTTATTGATGATGATGGAAATGCCCGCGGTCCCGTAGTCGATGGCGTCGTTCGGGATCAGAATGCAGACAACCGAAAAACTCGCCATCAGCGCGCCGATCGCGATCAACAGTCCGGAAAATACCGCTCCCAACTTCTTATTCATGCCAACTCCTCAGGTTTCGTTTCTACATCTAGATCAGTTTCAGGATCTCGTCGCGGACTTCGTCCATGCGTGCATCCACCAGGCCGAAATCCATCTGCTTATAACTCCAGGCCGCGCGGCCGATACCGTGGCGGTCCATGCATTCGATAAATGTCTTATACCATGCGAGCGCATCCTTCGGGTCCGCGCGGTCAATCACGCCGAACTCGCCGCAGTACAGAGCGACGTCCCGCTCCGATGCTACGCGCACCGCCTCCTCGAGCATGCGCTCGAAATACTCAACGCCCAGGATCTGATCCTCGCCGAAGCCCTTAAACGCCGCGAGTTCCAGGTTCTTAAACGCTTCCACGTTCTCGCTGCTGAACTTCTGGTACTGCGCGTACGTCGTCGCGAACGGCATGCGGAAACTCGTGTCCATGCCGTCGACCCACGGCGCGCCCTGATGCGTGAAGATCAGTGGCTCGTAGCAGTGGAAGGTGTAAACGACCTTATCGTCCACCGGCGCCGCCAGATCGACCAGCGCCTCGATGCTGTTGTTGTAGTACCCGCCGATGATGATGCGGATGTCGGGCGCGATCTTCCGGATGCGGCCAATGCATGTCGTCGACACGCGGTTCCATGTGTCGCTGTAATCTTTCGACGTAACCTCGTTTAAAAGCTCAAATACGACATTTTCCACGTCCGAGCCATATCTCTTCGCAAACTCCTCCCAAAGGCGGTAGAAACGCTCCTGGTAGGCTTCATTGTCAAAGAAACCGCTCTCCCCATACCCGAGGTCGAAGCTGTAGCCAAAAGTCTTATGCAGATCGAGGATCATGTGCAGGCCGTTCTTCTTCGCCCACTCGATCGCCTTGCTGATGTAGCCGAAGCCCTCCTCGATATAATTTCCGTCCGCATCCTCGACCAGCTCGTAGTCGACAGGCACGCGGACATGGTCCATGCCCCAGGACCGGATCGTCGCGAAGTCCGCCTCCGTGATAAAGGTGTCGTAACGCTTTTTCGTATGATCACACTGGGACAGCCAGCCGCCCAGATTCACACCATGCTGATAACCTTCTAATCTACGTGCCATGTTTTATCGTCCTTTCTTAGTATCTCTTTGCTTTTTCTCGTTTTCTATTTCCCTATTGATTTCATTTGCCACCGATGATAAAAGGATTTCAAGATATTTATCCGGATCCGGATAGGTCTCTTTTTTTTCTTTAAATTCATCCAGTGAAGTGATCAATCTTTTCAAAGGAGCCCAGTGCTTATTCAGGAAAAAATACACACCGCCAGGATTATCATCCTCCCCATCATAGAAGCAAGTATTGGATCTAGAGTTAAAGTTCTCATAATACGAGATAACATCGGTTTCCCACAAATAGTACACCGCATTTACGATTTTTCTTCCTTCGTTCGTCTCCGAAGTAATAAACGCTTCACTTTCATCACCATAATACAAGCGGTCGATAGATACGCCCAGACCATGCGCTATTTTGGCAATTGTAGACAAACTCGGTTCTCTTCTACCGTTTTCGTATGAACTTAGTGTAGTATTTGAAAATCCGCACCGTTCTGCCAAAGCTTCCTGAGAAAGTCCTTTTTCCACCCTGACTTCACGAATGTTTTCACCAATCAATGCAGCATACATCGTCATCTCTCGTCTTTACCTCCAATTCGTTATACATTCAGTATACCACATTTTACAAATTAGTCAAGTAGTTTAACAGTTGCTAAAGTTCAGTTTAACATCTATTGTAATTAATGTATTCCCTATCATCTGATTCAAACTAACCAAAATGGACTGCCAGGACAATTATCAACGTTAAAAAAGTTTGGCATAATAATGCCAAGCAGAGTTTTATCTGCAAATAATAATGTAAGGAGGTATTCAAATGAATATCACAAATGTAATAAGCAACACTTCCCCTCGTCCAGGTTGTGTAGACCTTTGGAATTCCTTTATGGTAAAGGATGCTTCATTTTGTTTTCCTTCCGAAATTCCGATTTGCCCTTGCACAATGGACGAACCACCTGTACAATTAATAGCGTATGATGACGCCAAAACACTGTACAACAAGGAAATGAAAAAAGGCAATCCCTTTTTCAAGGTGAACGCCTGGATTCATTTCTATATTGACGACCAAAAGTTCGACGGCAAAGAAAGCAGTATTTGGCTGTATCCCGACAGGGCTTTGGAAGTCATCAAACATTTCAGCGGAGTCATAACCCCGGACTTTTCCACGTATTTAGATTTCCCTGATCCCATCAAAAGGTATAACACATATCGGATGCGTGCATTTGGATGTTGGATGCATTCAAACGAGATCCCCGTGATCAACAACGTACGATGGGGTACTGAGGAAACCTGGAGTTATTGTTTTGAAGGCATACCCGAAGGTAGTGTTGTTGCCATCGGAACCATTGCCAGCAAATTAAAAACTCCTGAGACTCGGTACATTTTTGAAAAAGGATTCTCAGAACTTATCAAAATCATACATCCGCGTATGATCATCATTTACGGTTCTGATAACCATCCTATTATTGTAAGAGCACGAAAAAAGGAATAAAGATCATCTCATTCCCCAGCAAAACCAGCATAGCGTTTAGCAGGAGGAAAAAAGATGAGTAAAGCAAGTAGCGGTCTCTTCAAGATCCAAAGATACAACAGTTATTATACTCCGGATTGGAATACTTCCATAGTCTGGAAGCACATGGAAATAACCCAATCCGAATATGGTGGTACTCAACTCCCAAGATCATTCAATATTGATACTCTTAACGGGAAGTTTTGGACACATAACAATGCAACAAAGCACATGCACGAAGCGATTCTTTCCTTGAAAGATAATCCAAGGATGAAAAATACTAACCCTAAACTCTACACACAGTTTATCCTCTATGAGTATTGGCGAGCGCTTCAGGATGCAGTACAACACGGGGTTACTTTCGAAAAGAAAGTTTACGCGGGAAAATGGGAATTCATTTTTTCCAAGCCACGAAAAGAAGGGGATAACCCCGTCGTAAAACATGCAAAATTCACAGGTATATAGACAAAAGGAGGTGCCATATGAATTATACATTTGATCCACATACAAGCGTCCATTCTGTCTTTGTTGCAGAGGACTATTTTCCCGCTATAATTGAGTACTCTTCAGAAGAGTTAAACAACCTCTTCCTTGAGTTCAACTATAAGGATACTGACATGTTTGAGCTTTCGGTTCATCCGAAAACTCACATCCTGAAGCGGTTCTCACTGACGTTGTGTAATCATTATGAGATAAAAAGCGAGGGTATCAACGTTCCAAATATTGAAGATGGAACGATGACCATCACAGGACCGAACTCGACAGAATGCGAAGAATTCATAGCCAGTGTATACACCAACGGATTAAGCATTATATTGTCTAGCACACCCGTTGCTCTTTTTCGAAGAAGCGGCCATCTTGTCTTCGCATTTTCTGATAACAACGAGCTGGTCGGAATTCATTTGATAGGATTGACTGAGAGTGAAGTCTCCCACATAAAAAACGAGCTGACCACGGCATAAGCAGCAGAACGCCTCCCCATTTTCTACGAATGGAGAGGCGTTCATTTATTTGTACCAAGTGATTTAAACTCTATTCTTCCACCGGAGCGTCATATCCGTGGAATACGATCTGTGCGAAATTGTAAAACGCGATGTTCCAGATGTAGAAATCGTGTCCGCCCGGCATCTCCTGCCACAGGAAGTTCTCGCCTTCCACGAAGATGTCGCTGATGTCTGCCAGGTTCTTCGCAGCGGCCGATGCGCTCCAGTACGCGGTCTTATCGTTGACACCGCACATGTTGTAGAAGAAATCGACCTTATATTCGGACTCGCCGACGATCTTTGCGACCTTCGAGGAGTCGTAGGACGTCGGTGCCGCGGAGAATGCGCCGAACCAGCTCATGATATCGAGGCACTCGCACATACCGATGTTGATGGTCTGCATGCCGCCCATGGACAGGCCGGCCATAGCTCTGTGCTGACGAGCCGCCGTCAGGTCGTATCCGTTTTCATCATAATCCGCATAGGTGGAATAGCGGCTGTCGATGTACGGGATCAGGTCGTTTCGCAATTCATATGCATACTTGTAGAAGCGGTCATTGCCATCGGTATCCGACAGTGCCATCGCACGTCCGCTCGGGGTAACGACGATAAACGGTTCGATCTCTCCGTTGGCGATCAGATTATCCATGATGTTCTTCGCCTTCGCCTGGCCGCCGCCGTTTAAGCCCCACTCGTTCTGGCTTCCGCCGATACCGTGCATCAGGTAGAGCACGTTGTATTTCTTTGATGTGTCATAACCGGCAGGCAGATAAACAAATGCATGCTTCTCATAATCGGGGCCATCGCCGAGATAATCCTTCGCCATGTAGGCGATCTCCTCGACCGTTCCGCCGCCTTCCAGTAACTTCGCCGAATACTTTCCGGGCAATTTCAGCTCGATTTTCGCCTTCACTGGTGCTGCCGTCGTAGGTGCGACGGTCGTCGGCGCTTCGGTCGTGGGGACGGCCGTCGTCGGTGCCTCCGTCTCAGGTGCTGCCGTCGTCTCGGGTGCCGCCGTTGTCTCCGGCGCTGTTGTTACTTCCTGTGTCGTTTCAACGGACGCCGCTGTCTCCGGCGCGGGATCCTTCTTCGGACTGCAGCCGACCGACGCCAAAACCATCATTAATACTAAGATTTTACTAACTGTTCTTTTCATACTAAACCTCAACTCTTTCGTTTCTTTTGATCCCCCTCATAAAGTCTGTTTCATCATACCATGAAAACATGCTTTTTTCAATATGGACGCACGCTCGAAGACAGAAAAAACAGTCCGAACTCTTCTGTTGAGCCGAACTGTTTTTTCTTTCGTAGGATAATGGGAAAAACATTACATCTTCCAGTCGGAAGCCAACTCTCTCATGCGGACGAACCGCGTGTAGACCGGGTTCTGCCCAAACAGGCTTTCATGCCGACTACAAAAATGCACGCAATGTACAGTGCCGTATATATTCCCGTAGTGATCAGGTCCTTACTGGTAAGTTTGTTCTCTTTCATGTGTCCTCCTTTTTGAGTTAGCATATGCTAACCGCTATTTATTTTTTAAGGCCTGTATAGACAGGCCTTTACGTTCATATGCCCAACAGTTCCCTGTAACCGGCAATGCAGTAATCACTCACGAGTGACGTTTCGCGAAGGATCTCCTCCGCGCTCATGCCACGAAGCAAACCGTTCACGACAGACATGATCAGAAAACTCGCACCCATTCGGATGATGTTTTCCGTGATATTGTCCGGTCGCTTCACATACTGTCTGCTTAACTGCAGGAACTTAAACATACTATCCGTTTCGGAACGGATCAGCTCATTTGGAAAGCCCTCATATTCGGTCCCGGCGCCAGCCTCGAGCAGGATGCGGAAATCCTCCCTGCGGTCGCACATGTACCGAATCAGGCTCTCCGTCGAAGCATAGGTCTTGCGAAACGCCGTGATGATATCCTCAGAACTATTGATTTTGTAGAACCGATCCTCTTCGGAACTGTACAGATCCTTCAATCCCTCAATACAAGGTCGGACAATGCTTCCGAACAGGTCCTCTTTACTTTCAAAGTGCGCATAAAACGCTCCATTCGTCACCCCGGCGTTTTTACAAATCGTACGTACCGACGCTTCTCGGAACCCCTTCTCCAAAAACTGGATACGCGCACTCTTCAGTATGTTTTCATGTGTCTGTTGATAATCGTACGGCATTTTGCTCTCCCATCCTCCGGCTTCCTTAAAACCCCGTTTTAGGCGGATCGATCCATAAGCAAACGCAGCAAGATCCGCAGTCCGTGCATCATCCGCATCTCTGCCAGATCTGCAGGATCTGCTTTGTATGCTTGGTTCTCTTAAAAATTACGGTGTAATATTACAACGTAATAGTTATACGCCTACTAATCCGGTATGTCAAGCACTTTTTTTAGATTTTTTATTAATTCGCTTTATTCAAACCCCAATCGCTTCATCCATTGCGCGTAGATCTCTTCGAGGACCGGCTGATCCGGCGACATTCTCTCATGCGCCAACTTCATCGCGTCGCGCGCCTGCGCCTCGTAGCCCGCCTGCTTGCAGTAATCTGCCAGTGCGAGATACCGGCCCAAATTACTCTGCGCCAATTCGGAGGTATAGGACATCATTCGGTCCACGTACTCCTTTGCCTGCTCGAAATCTTCCATCAGCATGGAATAATGATAGCCGATCATGTCTGCCATGATGTTGAGTACATCCTGCGGGTACTTTTTATCCAGGTAGGGACGGACTTCCATGAAAGCCAGTTTCGCGTTCGTCTGCGCTTTCGTGCCGCGAAAGGCCTCCATCAGTACCTCGTAGTACGTCAGGATCGTCAGTCCTCCGTCCATGATACGTGTACTATTCGTCAACACTTCACTCTTATCCACCAGATCCAGATACGTCAGTGCCTTTTCGTTCTCCTGCATCAGGTTGTAGTAGTCCGCCACATAGATCGCGAAGTCCTTAAAGTACACAAAGTTCATCTTCTGCCCGGTGCGCTTCTTCTCAAACGCCTGCTCCGCCAGTTCGAACGCCTTCTGCGTGTAGCCATTGGTCACCAGCTCCGACATGAACTCCGCATGCAGAAGCGAATCCGGGTTCGCACGTTCGCGGTTCATCATCACGCGGAAAATGACCAGCGAAAGCGGAACGGCTGCCAAAAGCAGGATCAAAAACGACAGGCCGAGCGGCGCGCCAAAGATAAAATGCAGCAGCAACACCAGAAGGCTCCCGGTCAGAACCACGAGTGCGTACAGCAGCCCCATGACCTTTAGATAAATACTCATTTCCTTTTCTCCTCTTCCCTCAAAACCTGTCTTGTAACAATATTACTCTTCGATGAGCTTGCGGTATTTCTGCGTATTGTCCGCATACCAGGCAGGAATGATACAGCGAAAACCATCGTAATTCACCAGAGCGCGTTTCGCCCGTGTCGTCATATTGTCGATGTCCGGCTGACCGAACTTCTCCGCCCATTTGATGGAAAACAGCGATGCATGGGCTACGTAGACCGCATTGGCCATCCAGAAATCCATCGGTACATCCTCATCGAAATACGCGTCGATCTGCCCCACACTGTAAGGGATGCTGCACTCGATCCCGAAACTCTCCAGTTTGTAAAATTCCTCGTACGGGTCGCCGACCTCCCAGCGGTTGAAATCGATCACTCCGATGGTTCCGTCGCTCTGATAAATCAGGTTCCCGGGGTGGTAGTCGCCATGCATATACACCGCGGGTTTCTTCCAGATCTGGTCAATGTTTTCTTTCACATAGCGTACGGCGATCGCATCGTCCGGTATCCGAAGATCGCATGCCTCATACAGGGACAATTGGTAGAGTTTTTTCTCTTTCTTTGTCTTCGTCGGAACGTCCTCTGCATCCAGCGGGATGGCGTGGATCTTCTTAAGGATCTCGCCGGCCTGCCGCCCCAGCAGATACTGCTCCCGCTCCGAAAGCGTCGGAAGCACCGTCTCCAGATCCGTCCCTTCAACCCACGCCAGCAGCATATACACGCTCTGCCCCTCGTTGCACACACCGAATTCGATCGGTATCGACATCGGAAAGCCGAGTTTCGCGTACTTCTCGATGATCTCGTACTCCTCCTTCTTCGCATCGTACCCTTCGATGTCCGATACCCGAAGCAGAAGCTGCTCCCCTGTTACGGTCCGGATAAAGTACTTCTTATCCGCAGACCATCCCTTATCGACCGGTTCGACCGAGGCCCATTGTTCACTTGAACTTATTCCTAAAAACATCTGTTATTCCTTTCAAAGAAGTTCGAACGCCATATCATACATTGCCCTTGCGTCAACGGTGTTGCGGATGTACGTAGGATCATCCGGTTCGTACCTGACATATTTTTCGACCTCTTCGATCAGCGCCAGATAACAAACCGCCAGGGCATAGCGGATCTGCGTTTCCTCAGTCAGGACGATCTTTTCGTCAGCCATGGAATTATAAACATCCAGTTCCTTCTGTTTCGCCGAAAGAGGCACTTTCTGCCCATAACCAAGAGGTATAAAATCAGCGACCGGGTCACCCCAGAAACCGCGTTCCGGATCGATTCAGCAGATCTTACCGGTCTCTGCGTTATAGAGGACATTGCTGTCCCACAGGTCAAAGTTCACCATTCTGCAAGGCACGGTCTCCAGCAGTTTTTGATGTTTATCGATCATACATACAAAACGCTCTCCATCCGGCGTTTCATGGCCCAGACTTTTACAGTCATCCACCAGTCGGGTCGCCATATTTTTCAGAGCCTCATACCAGGAAGACTTAAGCCCTGTCTGTATATAACCATAACCATCATTTGTGATTCTGTGTATTTTCGTGAGCATGCCGATCTTCTGCTTCTGGACCGACGCATACCCCTCATCGGAGAGGCCCATCTCCCACAGCGGCCCTCCCGGCATCATCTCCATGATGAAGCAGTTGCTTTTTATGATCTCTTTGGAAAAATCGGACACATAAACTTCCGGGCAGAGGATATCCGTCTTTTCACGCATCTGCGAATACCAGAAAACCTCAGCTTCCATCATGTTCTTTTCATAATTCAGGACCTTTGCGCCTGCCGGCGGCGCGATCTTCAACGCATAGGTAGCGCCGTTATCGCAAACGACCTTGTACACCGCATTGAATTCCCCGTTTCCGAGGGCAGTCGTACTGATCATGTTTCCCAATTTATGAAAAGAAAACAATTCCCGCATCTCCGCTTCCGAAGCCTCATATTTCGTCTTGCTTATGATCATATCATGCCCTCCATTATATCATTCCTGCTGTCCGATCCCGGCAAATGGGATGTCATTGATCAGGCATTCCGCCGCGTCTTCGATATCTTCATAATCCAGCTCTTCGCCTTCACGGGCAGCACATTCGAATTCATCCACGATGTTTTCGATCAGCACCATGTCGATGAACAGCGGCAGCTTTTCAAGCATTTCTTCCGAGATATCCGTTTCACTTCTGTAGCCTTGTAACTGCAGGTCAAAGCACTGCTGCATCAACTCCATGCGTTTGCCGGGGTCGGGTTCCTGCCTGGTCCAACCTTCGTTGTGTGTCCACAGATTGGCCAGGTCGAACATATACCAACAATTCATACAGTTGTCAAAATCGAACACCGTGATCGCGCCGGTCTCCATGTCGACATGGTAGTTGCCGTCGCTGTAATCAAAGTGAACCAGGCCGTAACTGCCGTTGTCTTTCGGAAGTGCGCGAAATGTCTCCAGGCGTTTAGCGATGGCTGTTTTCAGTTCGCCAAATTCGTCCGGGATCAGGCTGTTCAGGTACTCCATGTTGTATTTGTCAAAGTAGTCCTGACGGGGATGAACCGGCGTATATGCCTTGGACAATCTGTGGATTGCACCGAGAGCCTTTCCGGTGTTATAGAAGTATTCACTAAGAGGCGCTCCATCCCGATAACGGTAGTCGTTATCCGCAAGGAGCATTCCTTTGGCATACACAAACAGGCTGACATAAGCAGCCTCTCCGTCTGCCTCCAGGCACTCCACAAGCCTGCCCTGAACGGACGGGACTACGTCCGCTACCGGCGCCCCGCGCTCCGCTAAGAAATGGACAAACTCTGTCTCCGCGAGATAATCGTCCTCGCTTCGATCCCCAAGGTCGGAGATGCGAAGGACATATTGTTTCTCCGCGTCGCGGCTGACGATCACGATCCGGTTTCGTCCGCCTTCATGGCCGGATACCGGAGTAAAGGTGCAGTCCTCCAGAAGAAATAGTTTTTTCACCTTTTCAATAATTTCAGTCAATAAAGTACCCTTTCATTAATGCTTCTTTTATCAATTTTCCTCGAGTTTCCGCAGTGCCTCTTTATAATCCTGTCCTAGGATTTCCTGAACCTTCTGAAACTCAAATTTCTCATGTAATCGCGTCTGGACTTTCAGAAATTCCTTCTTCCCATACTTTCGGATATAAAGGCTCTGCGCCTTTGCGGCATTTGCCCCGTCATTGGACGGCACAAAGAATCCTTTTTCACAGGTTTCAAGTTCACTGCATTCGTAGCATCCGTCTATGTTCTTTTCATTACAACATTTTACGTTAGGGCATATTCTTCCTTCAGAACATGTTGCAAAAGAGCATGTATTGTAAATCGTCCTGCAGCCTCCGCACCATTCTCCGAGGAAACAATGGTTGCAGGATAATCCGCAGATCGCTACAGGATCCGCTCCTTTTCTTGCAAGCTTGCAAAGCTTGTTCTTGATGCGCCTCATAGCTTCAATGTGCATGATCCAG
>JAFYGB010000062.1 GCA_017543445.1 Lachnospiraceae bacterium
ATCAGCCATTCGCAACTATGAGCTCGGGAACCGGATCCCGTCACCGGATATCCTGCACGATATTGCTGATGCGCTTCATATCAATTATTATGCGTTGGCAGATCCGACGTTCGAGACACCGGACGGAGTCATGCATATTTTGTTCCAATTGGAATCGCTTTATGGTCTCAGACCGATCAAGATCGACGGCAAAACGTGTCTGGCTATCGATACTGAGTATAGCGATTTCAATGGCGACGATCTGAAGCTTCAGGAAATGCTGGATGAGTGGTGTCGGGTCGAAAAGAAATGGGCCAAAAACGTGGTGACAGCCAAAAAGTATGAAAAATGGATGAGCCGATTCCCGGATGGTCCGAGACCTCACGTCAAGAAAACTGGTAAGTCTTCATTTTGAAAACTTACCAGTTTTGTGAATAATATGTTTTTTTATCACAATGATTCTGATCAGCGTTCCGCAGGAACGCGCAGCCAAAACCGCAGGTTTTGTCCTTTGAGGGTTTGGGAGAATCCCAACAAGCGGGGAGGCAATGAAATGGCCGAAATTGGCTCGGGGTCACCCCGGGCCCCTGCTTGCAGAAAACCGGCCGGATGGACGGTTCTGCCCTGCTTGCAGAAAACATCCGGATGGATGGTTCTGCATTGCTTGCCAATTTGTGAAGTTAGGGTTGAGGGGCTTTTGGGCGTGAATTCCCTTCTAAATCAGAGTATAATTTATATTGATTCTACGCAAAATCATTCATGACCAAAAGACACAGGAGCTTTCACTATGGCCGACCTTAAGAAAGAACAGGAACGCGACGAACTCCACCGCGCCATTTGGGCCATCGCCGATGATCTGCGCGGGTCCGTCGACGGCTGGGACTTCAAGAGCTATGTGCTCGGCACGATGTTTTATCGTTATATTTCCGAAAACCTCGCTGGATACATCGATCAGGGCGAACGGGACGCGGGCAATGCCGGCTTTTCCTACGCTGCGATGACCGACGAAGAGGCTGAGCAGGCGCGCGATGGCCTGATCGAAGAAAAGGGTTTCTTCATCCTGCCTTCCGAGCTTTTTTGCAATGTCCGGGAACGAGCGCCGCAGGATGAAAACCTGAACATGACGCTCGAGTCTGTCTTCAATCATATCGAAGATTCCGCAAAGGGCAGTGTGTCTGAAAACAGCTTCGCCGGACTGTTCGACGACTTCGATGTAAACAGCAATAAGCTGGGCGCCACGGTCGCAAAACGAAACGAGAAGCTGGTGAAGCTCCTGAATGGCGTCGGCGATATGAACCTGGGCGATGTGAAGGCTCATGACATCGATGCTTTCGGTGACGCCTACGAATATCTGATGACCATGTACGCCTCGAACGCCGGTAAATCCGGCGGAGAGTTTTTTACGCCGGCTGATGTCTCCGAACTTCTGACCAGACTCGGAACGGTCGGAAAGACCGAAGTGAATAAAGTTTATGATCCGGCCTGCGGTTCCGGCTCGCTTCTGCTCAAAGCCGAAAAGGTCCTCGGCCGCGATGGCGTCCGGAATGGTTTCTTCGGGCAGGAAATCAACATCACCACGTACAACCTCTGCCGTATCAACATGTTTCTGCACGATATCGGCTTTGACCACTTCGACATCGCCTGCGAGGACACATTGACGAGTCCGCAGCATTGGGACGACGAGCCCTTCGAGCTGATCGTTTCGAACCCGCCCTATTCGATCAAATGGGCCGGCGATGAAAATCCTCTCCTAATCAACGACCCTCGCTTCGCGCCCGCCGGCGTTTTGGCGCCGAAGAGCAAGGCTGACATGGCCTTTATCATGCATGCGCTGAGCTGGCTGGCCCCGAACGGCACAGCCGCTATCGTCTGCTTTCCCGGTATCATGTACCGCGGCGGTGCGGAGCGGAAAATCCGGAAATACCTGATCGATAACAACTTCATTGACTGTGTGATCCAGCTTCCGAGCAATCTGTTCTACGGAACATCCATCGCCACTTGCATCATGGTGATGAAGAAGGGTAAGTCTGATAGCCGGGTCCTGTTCATCGATGCGACGAACGAGTGCATCAAAGTCACGAATAATAACAAGCTTACGCAGGCAAATATGGACCGCATCGTCGATACGTTTGCCGAGCGGAAAGACGACGCGCATTTTTCACACCTGGTCAGTTATGACGAGATCGTGGAAAATGACTATAACCTTTCCGTGTCTACCTACGTCGAAGCAGAAGACACCCGCGAGAAGATCGATATCGTGAAGCTGAATGCGGAGATCCGGGAGATCGTGGCCAGAGAGCAGGTGCTTCGGGATGAGATCGATAAGATCATCGCAGAGATCGAGGGAGGGCAGGCATGAGCAAAGAAAAAACCGCCGGTGTTATCTACATTCTCACCAATCCGAGTTTTCCGCAGTATGTGAAGATCGGTTATGCCGATGACATTAACAAAAGACTGAAAGAGCTGAACCGCAGCGAGTGCATCCCCTTCGCGTTTCGCGCCTATGCGGTCTATGAAGTGAACGAGCGCTTGAAGGATATCGCGATCCATAAAATGATCGACAATATCAATCCGAACCTCCGCGCTATCGAGACCTTCGATGGAAAGAAGCGGAAGAAGGAATTCTTCGAGATGACTGCGGATGATGCCTATGGAATCCTGGAGACTATCGCTGGGCTCAGCGGCACTACTGACCGGCTGCATCTGTTGACGCCCGAAGGGCACGAGATCATCGACGAGGAGATCGCCGCCGAGGCGGAGAACAGTGTGACCTATTCGGAGGAGCCGTTCCTGCAGAAGGCGGATCCGGATATCCGCGCACTGTATGAGAAGTTGCGCTGCACGCTTATCGCGCTGGATGGCGTGACCGTCGAGCCGAAGAAGCTGTATATCGCATTCAAGAACCCAAAGAATTTCGCGGATGTAGAGGTTCAGAAGCATACGCTAAAGATCTTCCTGAATCTGCGCCGGGGAGAGCTGTATGATCCGGAGGATGTCGCGGACGATGTCTCGAACATTGGTCACTGGGGCAATGGCGATTACCGGATCTATATGAAAGATGAGGCGGACTTCGAGTATGTCCTCGGGCTGATCATGCAGTCGTATCAGAAGAATGGAGAGCGGGGATGAGCAGGCTGGATGAGTTGATCCGGGAACTCTGCCCAGATGGTGTCGAGTTCTCGACGTTAAAGCAGGTTTGTAATGTCTCTAAAGGTGTTCAGTTTAACAAATCGGATATGAACGATGAAGGACCATATCCTGTAATTAATGGGGGAATAAATCCTTCTGGTTTTATTGAACAGTATAATCAAGATGAGAACACTATAACCATTTCTCAAGGGGGAGCTTCAGCCGGCTATGTGAACTGGATGAATCAGAAGTTTTGGGCCGGTGCACATTGCTATGTATTAAAGCCCCATTTGAACTTAGAAAACAGATATCTGTTTCATTTTATCAAGGCCAAGGAATACAAGCTTCAGGAGTGTCAATATGGGGCCGGCATACCCGCATTAGGGAAAGCAACCGTTGAAGAACTGAGGATTCCTGTACCTCCACTGGAGGTACAACGCGAAATTGTCCGCGTGTTGGACAATTTCACGTTCCTTTCAGCGGAGCTTTCAGCGGAGCTTTCAGCTCGCAGAAAGCAGTATGAATATTATCGGAACCAGCTATTGTCATTTGATACAAAAATCCGTCGCATCTCCATGGGAGACCTCTTTGATTTCAAGAATGGGCTTTCCAAAGGAAAAGAGTTCTTTGGCAGAGGAACCCCTTTTATTCGATATACCGACGTTTATAACCACCGGTCACTAAAAAGAGAAAACATAGACGCTCTAGTTGAGTGTACTACGGATGAGCTGAGGAAGTTAAAGGTATCAAGGGGCGATGTGCTATTTACAAGAACCTCTGAGACGGCGGAAGATGTAGGATGGTCATCTGTTATGCTTGATGAGATGGAGGATTGTGTCTTTAACGGGTTTACGATTAAAGCCTCTCCCAAGACAGATCTTCTCTGGCCGGAATATTGTGCTTATTGTTTTGCTACGAATGACTTTAGAGCCTTTGTTACAAGGCGTTGTGCTTTTACCACAAGAGCATCTCTGACCGGAAGTACCATAGCAGAGTATAAGCTGGCAGTTCCTTCAATTGATGTTCAGAAGAGAATTGCGGAGGTTTTGGATAACTTCGAGGCAATTTGTAATGATTTTGGGATCGGCCTTCCTGCCGAAATTGAAGCGCGGCAAAAACAATATGAATATTATAGGGATCAGCTCTTGACATTTGCTGAGACAGGCAACACGCTCGCGACAGACAGACAGACAGACAGACAAGGCATGGCCTGATTAAGCTGTTGCAGTATGTATTTGGATTAGCCGACGTAAAACTCTCCGACATAGCAGATGTATTTAGAGGTGAATACATAACGAAAAAGAGTATGCAAGCGGGAAATATTCCTGTTATTCTTGGTGGTCAAGAACCTGCATATTATATCGACAAAGCCAATCATCACGGAGAGATTGTTGTTGTAGCTCGAAGTGGGGCGTCTGCCGGATATGTATCATATTGGAATGAAGCAATATTTATTACTGATGGATTTGGATACGAAGCTGTTGAAGAAATCGTAATGCCCAAATATCTATACTATATGATGAAAAATCGCGAACAAGAAATGAACGCGATGAAACGAGGCGCTGGGGTACCGCATGTCAGCGGGGAAATGCTGTCAGAATTAAGGTTCCTGCTACCATCCATTGATAAGCAAAAGGAACTAGTAAGTATACTGGATCATTTTAATGATATATGTGACAGCATGGAGCAAGGTCTTCCTGCGGAACTCGAAGCTCGCCAAAAGCAATATGAATATTACAGGGAGAGATTGTTGTCTTTGAAAGAAGTCGGTTATTGAAATAGCGGAGCAGTGTGCGCATGTCAAGAAGTAATACCACCAAAAAACAACACTATGTTCCGCAAGTATATTTGAAAGGTTTTTCGGGAGACCAAAAACATATCTGGAGATACCATTTGGACCCGTTTGATGCTGGAAAGCTGGTTCCTATCGAATCAGTGTGCCGACGGAATTACTTATATGAAATTCGTGATAATACTGGTGGCCTCGAGAGAACAAACTGGATAGAAAATGTCCTTGCTCAGTTTGAGGGAAGGTATGCCACATATCTTCGAGATTTGGAGAGAAAAGCATTTCATGAAGCAAACTTCAAAACAAAGTGTTTTTTGAATTCGAACGAAAAACTATTTTGGAAGCTATATGTTGCAGTACAAATAATGCGCACTCCAGAAGTGATTAATACGGCAAATGCAGTAGTAAAAGATTTTTTTGATAAACAGCTTAGTAAAGATGAGCAGTATATGGTGGCACTTTCTCAATGTCTCCCGTTCTTCAATCAATTGAAAGAAGAAGACAAGAATGTTTTCAGTGTATTTTTGAAACCGTTATTAGGTATGTCAATAGCAATCGGAGTGGATTTGGAAGGTACACTTTATACGTCTGATAATCCTGTGTATTGTTATGTGCCACCTTATGAAGATTTTGCACAAATAAATGAATACGAAGAAGTTATAATGCCTCTGACTACAAAATTGGTATTGATCTTGTTAGGGGGAGAGAAAAAGAAAGAATATGATAAGAACCGACTGTTTCGTCTTGAAGCGGATGATTTAAAAGGTGTAAAAAGTAGTGTCGCTTACACAGCCAATGTACAATTGTTTTCGCAAAACAAATTGGCGAAAGAAGATGTAGCGTTAATCACACAGGTCAGAAACGATAAAGAAAAGGATAAAAACCAGATAAGAGGATAAAAATGCCCTACTTCAACATCGTCGCCCAAACCACCGAAAACACCGTGGTCACCGAATACGAACCCGTAAAAGCCCGCTCCGACAGCTACCAAAGCGAGGCGGACCTGGAGCGGGAATTCATTCGCATGCTCACGGAGCAGGGCTATGAATATCTGACGATCCATACTGAGGCCGAACTCCTGCAGAATCTGCGGAACCAGATCGAGCGGCTGAACAGTTACCATTTTTCGGATCATGAGTGGAGCCGTTTTCTGGCGGAGAGTGTCGCGAACCCGAACGAGCACATCATTGAAAAGACCCGGAAGATCCAGGAAGACTATGTCCAGGTTTTGAAGCGCGATGACGGAACCAGCCAGAACATTGCCCTGATCGATAAGCGGAACGTCCATAATAACTTTCTTCAGGTCATCAACCAGTATCGGATCACGCAGGAGCAGGGTGCCAAGCATGATAATCGCTATGATGTGACCGTGCTCGTGAATGGTCTGCCGCTGGTGCATATCGAGCTGAAGCGGCGTGGTGTGGCCATCCGTGAGGCCTTTAATCAGATCGACCGCTACCAGCGCGACTCGTTTTGGGCGGGGTGCGGTCTGTTCGAATATGTGCAGATCTTCGTGATCAGTAACGGAACGAACACGAAGTATTATTCGAACAGTACGCGGTTTAATGCCATCAAGGATCATAAGAATAACGCCGGGAAGAAGTCGAAGACCTCGAACAGCTTCGAGTTCACCTCGTTCTGGGCGGACGCGAACAATGTCGTGATCCCGGACCTGATCGATTTCACACGCACGTTCTTCGCGCGACACACCATTCTGAATGTGCTGACGAAGTATTGTATCTTCACGTCGGAAAACATGCTCATGGTGATGCGCCCGTACCAGATCACGGCGACGGAGCGCATCCTGAACCGGATCGAGATCGCCACGAATTATAAAAAGTATGGCAGAGTAGAAGGCGGCGGATATATCTGGCATACGACCGGATCGGGAAAGACCCTGACTTCGTTCAAGGCGGCCAGGCTGGCCTCGAACCTGCCCTATATCGATAAGGTGCTGTTCGTGGTCGACCGGAAGGATCTGGACTACCAGACCATGAAGGAGTACGACCGCTTCGAGAAGGGTGCAGCGAACAGTAACACCTCCACGGCGGTCCTGAAGAAACAGCTGGAGAAGGACGACTGCAGGATCATTATCACGACGATTCAGAAACTGTCGACCTTCGTGAAGAAGAACCCCGGCCATGAGGTCTATCAGAAGCACGTGGTCATTATTTTCGACGAGTGTCACAGGTCGCAGTTCGGTGATATGCACACCGCCATCGTGAAGAACTTCAAGAAGTATCATCTGTTTGGGTTCACCGGCACGCCGATCTTTGCGGCGAACGCCGGCGCGGTGAGAAACCCGCAGTTCTTCACGACCGAGCAGACGTTCGGTGACCAGCTCCACACCTACACGATCGTGGATGCGATCAATGACAAAAACGTTCTGCCGTTCCGGGTGGATTATATTAAAACGATGGATACAGATCCGGATATCGATGATAAAGCGGTCTGGGACATCGACCGCGAGAAGGCGTTCATGGCTTCGGAGCGTATCCGGCTGGTCACAAAGTATATCCTGGATCATTTCGATCAGAAGACCTACCGGGGCGATAAGACGTATGCGTTCAATGTCCTGACGAACATCGCCGATGTGGCTTCCGCGGATCGAGGCCAGATAGAGGAGATCAAACAGAAGCAGCGGGTCAGCGGCTTTAACTCGATCTTCTGCGTGTCATCGGTGCCGATGGCGAAACTGTATTATCAGGAGTTTAAGAAACAGATGGCCGCCGATCCGAAGAAGGCGCTGCGGATCGCGACGATCTACAGCTATGGTGCGAACGAGGAGGAGTCCGACGGCATCCTGGATGAGGAGAACTCTGAGGACACCTCCGCATTGGATCAGCCGTCGCGCGATTTCCTGGAGGCAGCTATCCGGGATTATAACGAGCTATTTCACACGAATTATTCGACGGACGGGGATAAGTTTCAGAACTATTACAAGGACGTTTCGCTCCGCATGAAGAATAAGGAGCTGGATCTTCTGATCGTCGTGAACATGTTCCTGACCGGTTTCGATGCCACCACACTGAACACGCTCTGGGTGGACAAGAACCTGAAGATGCATGGGCTGATCCAGGCGTTCAGCCGCACAAACCGTATTCTGAACAGCATCAAGACGTTCGGAAACATCGTGTGCTTCCGGAACCTGCAGAAGCGGGTCGATGATGCGATCGCGCTGTTTGGAGACAAGAACGCTTCCGGCATTGTGTTGTTGCAGACGTTCAAGGACTACTATTACGGTTATATCGGGCCGGATGACCGCCATCATCCCGGCTATGTCGATCTCGTGGGGGATCTGACGGACAGGTTCCCGCTGTCGGAGCCGCGGATCATCGGCGAGCAGAACCAGAAGGACTTCATCGCCCTGTTCGGCGCGATCCTGCGAATGAGAAACCTGCTGATTTCGTTCGACGATTTTGCCGGGAAAGAGATTCTTTCCGAGCGCGATCTGCAGGACTATCTGGGACGATATCAGGATCTGCGCGATGAATGGGTGAATAAGAAACGCGGTGGTGAAAAGGAAGACATTACGGATGATATAGTATTCGAGGTCGAGCTGATCCGTCAGATCGAGATCAATATCGACTATATCCTGCTGCTGGTGAAGAAGTACCATGACAGCCATTGCCAGGACAAGGAAGTGCTGATCACGATCCGCAAGGCCGTGGACGCATCTCCTGAGCTGCGCAGCAAAAAGCAGCTGATCGAGACGTTCATCGCCGGGATCAATGACATGGATGACGTTCTGGTCGAGTGGCGGCGCTTCGTTTCCGAGGAGCGCGAACGGCAGCTCATGCAGATCGTTGCTGAGGAAAAGCTGAACGAGGCTGAGACCAGGAAGTTCCTGGAAGACTCGTTCCGGAACGGCGAGGTCAAAACGACCGGCACGGATATCGATAAGCTGATGCCGCCGGTCTCGCGTTTCGGTGGCGGAAACCGGGCGGAGAAGAAGCAGACCATCATTGATAAGCTGAAAGCGTTCTTTGAGAAGTTCTTCGGGATTGGAGATGCGGATTTCAGTGCGAAGGAAGAGCCGGCAGAGATCTATGATCTGAGTCCTGCACTGGTGCAGATGGTGGCGGAATCGAGGGTGGATTACAGGACAGAAGAAGAGACACACAGAAAACATGACATGTAAGAATCTGCCTGGCCAAGTTAGGAGTTGTCCCTCTTTGCAAAAAGACAAAGTAATGGAGAATAACGAGTATATCCAAGTCGTCGAACAGAGGATATCTTTGCTGGGCGAATTGCGAAAGGAAGGCATCTCGCTGGCAGTTGGAGTCATTGGAAGATCACTTTTAATAGAAGATTTTTTCTTCTGTGCTTCAATTGACCGGTGCCTAAATCTAATTGATGGGTTTATAAGCATGCTTCGAAACAGAAATCTTACCTGTGCTGGGGCGTTATTAAGATTACAGATGGACAATTGTATGCGATCCTATGCGGCATTTATAGCACAGGATAAAGAGGCTGTTGTTAATTGCATTATAAGCGGCGAACCAATAAAAAGGCAGTTAAGCCTGGATGGGAACAAGCTTACAGACGGATATCTGAAAAAGGAACTATCCAAGATCGATAGCAGATTTGAAAACGTTTATAATCAGGCAAGTGGGTATATACATTTGTCCGAAAAGGCCTTTTATCAGACAGTAGTAAACTGTGAAGACTATCACATTGACATCCAAGTTGGACGCGCTTTACCGAAAAAAAGAAATACTGTACTCGTTGAAGCAGCAGATGCATTTGTACATTTCGTTGAGCTACATTTCAAAATGTTAGAGGCTGTTGCTGAGAGCAAAAAGAGGTTCGATCAGGAGTAGAAAAACCAGTATGATAATTAAGAAGGACAGAAGGAGGGACGATTCCCTCCTTCATTTTGAGTGCAAATTTAAGTGCGACCCGTGGGGGCGGCTCCCTTTTTTGAATGCGATTAAACCACGAGGATAATGCCTTGCGCGGGTGTTCGTGGCATGATGGGCCGGGAACCGGTCTTGGTAGCCCTCCGGCCGGCTTTGATCGATGCCGGGATGCCCGGACCCGGTGGCTGGGAGAGAAGTAAATGGGACAGGGACTGATCTACTATAGTGGCACAAAGCATGTAGATTGAAATCCCAGTCCTTGTATTATATTTCGACGCATATCATCAAGTGTGAAGAAGGTTGTTATGAGATTTTTTATTAAAACCAATATGAACGGCTTCCCCGAAACCGAAACCGACTATACTGCCTGGCAGGGGTTCGAAAATCTGGGGTTCCGACCGATATTCTTCCGAACCGAGGGCGAGCTCGACGGCTGCCGCCCGGACGACCTGATCGTGGGCGGGGTAACCATTACCAGGCGGCGCCTGGCAGGCTATGGGATCCATGTTCCGGAATATGATTATCCTGAGGAGCTGAGCGATCTTCTGGGCAGAAAGGTTTGGACAGACACGTTGGAAGGCGTGCTTTCGAAGCCGGAGACGTGGCCGGTTTTCGTGAAACCGGTGAGAGATAAGGCGTTTGTGGGATTTGTCCTGAGGAAAGAAACCGATGTGCCCAGGCTGCGGGATACCAGGCGTGACGAACCGGTTCTGTGCAGCGAGATCATGGATTTCCGGAGAGAGTGGCGTGTATTCGTGCGCTACGGGAATATCGTGGACGTCCGCCCGTACAGTGGGGACTGGCATTGCTGGTATGATCCTGTCGTCATAGAACAGGCTGTGGCGCAATATAAAAATGATCCGGCCGGTTATGCAATGGATTTCGGAGTGACGGATGCAGGGCGAACGTTGCTGGTAGAGGTGAACGACGGCTATGCTTTGGGCAGTTATGGGATCGACCCGGTCGAGTACGCCAAACTGCTTTCAGCCAGATGGTGCGAGCTGGTGGGCATTCATGATGAATGTGATTATTATTTTGAGAGCATAGATTGGAAAAAGAAAAAGGAAAGGCTATGTTGAGCAGATGAAAGTCTTTCCGATGAAAAACGATCCGAAGAGTATCTGTTTTAGGAATTTCGAACGGCGGCCGTTGATTGAAGAGTACGAAGAGTGCGTTGCTATCCTGAAAGAGAACGGATGTATCATTGGAGAATTGAAAGATTGTGCGGTTCTTTATCTCGCAAAATGTAGTTTGAACGGCAAACCATTCGAAATATGCGTTGAGGATGAGACCTTGTTGCGTGCTGACTCGGAGGAAACCATCGAGGAGCTGTTAAGCTTTTTTGAGACATAGTACCGGAACGGAAAGGATCAAATCATGAAAACCAGATATGAAGGTGAATAATATGCATATTCCTTCCGCCTATGAAATATACATCCTACCCGGAATATAATCAGTCAGTTTGAAGGAGGTGAGGAAAGGTGACTTGATCCATATTGCAACTATGATCATCAGTGTGGCAGCAATGGTTATCGCCGTGATTGCGCTTATCAACGTTCTGAGGAAATAACCATGGAAGAGAAGAAAAGATTTACCCTCACCTGCAGCTGCGGGTGTGGGGACGCGATCGAGTTTCATTATTCATACGGAATGTTCTGGTGCGACTGCCTTGCTTCGCTGCACAGGGAGCGCCAGCATGTTCCTAATATTGCCTGGAAGCTGCGCGAACTGCGAATGCACTGTTTTCATGAACTCTGTTTGGAACGCGAGGATATCGCCGCCCTTTGCAGCTTCCTCTGTGAG
>JAFYGB010000063.1 GCA_017543445.1 Lachnospiraceae bacterium
ATAAGAAATTGAGGAGCTATAGGAGGTTAGTTCAACGGATGGAAGTTTGGAGCGACCGCCCATAAGAAATTGAGGAGCTATAGGAGGTTAGTTCAACGGATGGAAGTTTGGAGCGACCGCCTATACGAAATTGAGGAGCTATAGGAGGTTAGTTCAACCGATGGAAGTTTGGAGAGACCGCCTATACGAAATCGAGGAGCTATGGGAGGTTAGTTCAACGGATGGAAGTTTGGAGAGACCGCCTATACGAAATCGAGGAGCTATAGGAGGTTAGTTCATAGGACGATAATTTGAAAAGCCTCCCTATACGATATTCACGCGCCATAGGAGGTGAATTGAAAGAGAAGCAAGCTCCTTGCGTATTTCTGTAAATGTGTCAAATGGAACCGTCCCCATTGTCACACCATTGTCACATTTACCTCTGTCACATCCGAATGTGACATTTGTCAAGTGCGATTGTGACAGCGTTCACTGTTTTGCGTTCGCAGGATGGGTATAATGAATACAGGATCGCAAGGGGCGGTCCGTGAGTGTTACAGCCGGAACAGGAGGTTTTTGAGATGGCAGAAACAGTAGTAAAGATCACAAATCTGGTGAAGAGATATAAGGAGCTTATCGCGCTGGATAATTTCAGCCTGGAGATCCAAAAGGGTGAGGTGTTCGGCCTGTTGGGACCGAATGGTTCGGGTAAGACGACGACGATCAACTGTTTGTTGACGCTGCTGTCGTATGACAATGGTGAGATTGAGTTGTTTGGTGAGAAGATGACGTCGAAGCGGAGTGATCTGAAGGCGCGGATCGGCATCGTGCCGCAGCAGGTGGCGGTGTTTGAAGAACTCACTGTTTATGACAATATCGATTTCTTCTGCGGTCTGTATATCAAGGACAATGCGACGCGCAAGAAGTACGTAGAGGAGGCGATCGAGTTCGTCGGCCTGCAGGACTTCAAGAAGTTCTATCCGAAGAAGTTGTCGGGCGGCCTGCTGCGTCGATTGAATATCGCGTGCGGCATCGCACATAAGCCGGAGCTCATCATCTTCGACGAGCCGACGGTCGCAGTCGATCCGCAGTCCAGAAACAAGATTCTGGAGGGTATCGCGAACCTGAACGAGCAGGGCGCGACGATCATTTACACCACGCATTACATGGAAGAGGTCGAGCAGTTGTGCTCGCGCATCCTGATCATGGACCATGGTAAGAAGGTGGCGATCGGAACGAAGGACGAGCTGAAGGGCATGATCAAGAACACCGAGAGCGTGATCGTAAACGCACGCGATCTGCAGCCGGCGTTCATCGAGAAGATCCGCGGCCTCAATCATGTTTACGATGTGACTTACCACGACGATACATTGACCATAAAGTGCAGCGGCGGCAAGCACAACATCGTGCATGTTGTCGATTGCTTCGCGGAAAATGAAGTGAAGTACCAGCAGATCTATTCGATCCTGCCGACGCTGAACGAGGTATTCCTGGAGATCACCGGCAAGCAGCTGCGTGATGCTGAATAAAAGAGGTGAATGCGATGTTTTTACGTGTATTGATCTATCGATTGAAGAAGACGGTGCATGACCGCGAGACGATGCTCTGGGCGTTGTTGTTCCCCATCGTGCTCGGAACGTTTTTCAACCTGGCTTTGGGTTCCGTGTACAGCCATGAAATGGTCGACACGAAGCAGGTGGCTTTAGTCGGCGGGAGCGAGGAAAATACGAAATTTGTAAAGTCAACACTGGAGAGTATCCAGACGGGCGACGGTACACCTATGTTCGAGGTGCTCCTGGCGACGACCGACGACGAGAAGAAACTTTTGTTTGAAGATGAGATCGCCGGCGTGATGGATATCTCGGACATGACCAACATCCAGTTGCGTGTAGCAAATGATGACGTTTCTCAGAATGTGCTGGCGCATGTGATCGGCATTTTCCGCAGAAACGCGGTGCTGACGCAGGAAGCGATGAAGAACCCGCAGGCAGCGGCGCAGATCATGGAACTGATGTCACAGGATGTCGAGCTGGTGAAGCAGGTCAACGCAGCCGGCGAGAATAAGGATCCGTATGTTTCCTACATGTACGCGCTGCTCGCGATGGTTTGTATCATGGCGGCCAATGCAGGCCTGGCAGTGCCGGTCGACGCGCAGGCGAATATTTCCCAACAGGGCGCGCGGATCTCGGTGTCCCCGGTGAACCACAAGATGTACGAACTGTCCTGTCTGGTTGCGGCGGCTCTGTTCCAGATCCTGTGTACAATGATCGGCCTCTTCATGGTCCTGGTCGTATTTAGGGTGAACATGGGTACCAGTACCGGGCTTCTGATCCTGATCTGTGTTCTTGGAACACTGCTGGGTTGCTCGCTCGGATTTGCCTTGGGGCATATCTCCAATCTGTCGAAGAAGACGAAAGAAGCGATCGCCCTTTTGTTTGTTACGTTCGGTGGTTTCCTGTCCGGCCTGATGGCGGTCCAGGTGAAAATGATGATAGAGGTGAACTGCCCAATCATAAATCGAATCAATCCGTCGGCTATTATCCATGATGCTTTTTACAGCCTGAATATGTTCGGCGTGGGAGAGATGTTTTACCGGTCCATCTTCACCATGATAGTCATGACGATCGTTCTGACCGTGATCGGACTTCTGATGTCCGGAAGGAGAAGCTATGCAAGTATTTAAAAAGTTTATCAAGATCCAGAAAAAATACATGGTTTCCGCGACGATCTTCTTCGTCATGGGCATCCTCCTGATCTTCATGAACTATGCGTTGCGGAATTCATCAACGGCCACGAAGGATTTCCACAGCATGCAGCTGCCGATCCATCTGACGGATGAGGACCAAAGTGAAGTTTCGAAGATATTTGTCGAATATTTGAAAGAAAACCATAAAGTGGACGAGGCCGAACAGTCCTCGGAGGTGCTGGCCGGACGCCTGTATTACCAGGATATCGTAGCGGACGTGACGATCCCGAAGGGATTTGGCGAGGCGTTCATAAGCGGCGAGACACCGGACAGCCCGCAGGTCAAAAGCGTGGTGGACGAAGGCATTGCCCACGGTCACATGATCAACCTGCAGTTCATGGCATTTTTGAACAGTATGTACGCGTTCTACCATAGCGGAATGTCGCTTGCGGACGCGGCGGAGCAGGCGAAAGCGACGCAGACTTCGGAGAATTACGTGACGATCGTTGAAGAGGTAAAAGACGACGGCAGCACCATTTCACGTAGCAAAGAAAGCATGAGCCAAATCTTGTTTCTTTGTGTGCCGTATGTTATAATGAGCTGTGTATTTACATCGTTGCTTCCTGCGGTCATGTCGTTCAATGAGACCGAGAAGAAAAACAGAGAGAATGCTTCCGGTTTCCCGGTTTGGAAGCGTAGTCTGACGCTGGCGCTCGGCTCGTTGCTGTTTGCCCTGGCATTCTATCTGTGCTACATGGTCTGCCTGGCGATCTTCTGCGGAAGCGAGTCGTTTTCCGGAATGTGGATGCTGATGGCGTTGAACCTTCTGGTGTTCACGATCTCCACGGTCATGATGATGGCGTTCCTGTCCGTGCTTCCTTTGAAGGCTTCCGTGCTTTCCTCCATCGTATCGACGGTGGTTTCGCTCGGGTTTGCTTTCCTCGGCGGCATCTTCGTACCACTTTCCTATCTGGGTGACGGGGTGAAGATGATCGGACGTTTCCTTCCGACCTACTGGTATTCCATGTCGTTGGATGCATTAAACGGCGGAAAGGGTTTCACCGACGTCCTGCCGTATTTCGGACTGGAGCTTCTGTTCGGTGTGGCGTGCCTGGCCATCGCGCTGGCATTGTCCAAAGCATCGGAGAGAGCGCACTGACATCGTATGAGGATGTAGTTTATGAAACAGTTCATAGATAAGATCATACTGTTTCTTTTATCGGTATTTGCCATGCAGGCCTGCTTGCATGGCAGATACCTTATTGGCGTTATTTACGTCGTGATCGCCTACGCCGCGATCTGCTTCTGGCTGGCGATCCCCGAGGACGAGGAGAATAAATTCCGCAAACCGCTGAGGGTCGGCATCCAGTGTGTTGCGGCTACCGCGACGGCCTTCGTTCCCGGAGCCGTTACCGCCGCACCCGTGCTGCTGTATGACATGGTCGCCTGCAAAAACTATGCGGCGATCGGCATATTAGCCGCGGCCAATGCATTCGGCATCGCGAAGCACGGTGCGGAATTGCTGCCGGAAACACTCACCGGTGAAGAACAGGCTTTGTTTTATGCATATGTGGCGTTGCTGTGCGCCTTTTCGATCCTTCTGGCTTGGCGTACCACGCGGCATGTGGCTCTGGAAGAAGCGTATATCAACCTGCATGACCGTGACCAGGTGAAGCAGGAAAAACTGCGCGAGCAGACGAACGAGGTGCTGGAAGCGAAGGACCGCGAGGTCTACACGGCACAGCTGGCGGAACGAAACCGCATTGCCCGCGAGATCCACGATAATGTCGGCCACATGCTGACGCGCGGCATCCTGCAGGTCGGTGCCATGATGACCATCCATAAGGACGACGCGGTGGCGGAAGAACTCGCCATGCTTCGCGAGACGCTGGACACGGCCATGACGAATATCCGCACGAGCGTGCACGACTTGCACGACGAGTCGGTAGACCTTTCGTTCGCGCTGGAGCAGATGGTGAAGCCTCTGCACGAGCGCTTTAAGGTGCATTTCGAGGTCAATGTCGACCACGCGGTGCCGCGAAACATCAAATACGCCGTGATCGGCATCGCGAAAGAGGCGATCGCGAATGTGATCAAACACAGCGAGAACGAATGCGTGGATGTTACGTTCAATGAGCATCCGTCGATGTTCCAGCTGGTCATCCACGATTATCCGGAGCATGAGACGGTGAAAGAATTGGCGGAGAGTAAGAACGCCAAAAAGAAGAAAGACGACGACACCGGAATCGGCCTGTCGAATATCGAGGCGCGCGTGGCGGGTGTCGGCGGTTATGTGAACATATCGAGAGAGAAGGGCTTTCGGGTATTCGTTACCATCCCGAAGCCGAAGGAGGAAGCATGAATATACTGGTCGTGGATGATGATAAGCTTGTGGCGATGTCGCTGCGCATGATCATCGAGGCGGACCCGGATATGACTGTGGTCGATGTCGGCTACAGCGCCGCGGACGCGATCCGTCTGTATAAGAAACATTTGCCGGACGTGCTCCTCATGGACATCCGGATGGCGGACCGGACCGGCCTGGCGGCGGGAGCGGAGATCCGCGAGCATTATCCGAACGCGAAGATCCTGTACCTAACGACATTCAATGACGATGAGTACATCGTGAAAGCTCTGTCCATCGGAGCCCGCGGCTACATCATCAAGCAGGACTTTGAGTCGATCATCCCTGCGCTGAAGGCGGTGCAGGAAGGCCAGACGGTGTTCGGCAGCGATGTTATCGGCCGTTTGCCGTCCATGATCCGTTCCGAGAAGCAGGAGGGATTCGACCCCGAGGCCTTTGGGCTTTCTGACCAGGAAGCGGAGGTCATGCGCCTCGTAAGTTGCGGCCTTAGTAACCGAGAGA
>JAFYGB010000064.1 GCA_017543445.1 Lachnospiraceae bacterium
AAAGAAAACAAAGCGCGTCATCGACGAACGCTACGAAGAGTAAATTTGTGAATGTGACAATGGGGACGGTTCCATTTGTCACATCCTCATATTGTGAACGGCTCCAGGCCGGGAGGGGGTGCGATATCCGCCTGTTCCCGGTCAGGTCGCTTCACGGTGAAAAACGGTGCCGTGTTAACCGACGTCGGATTTGAGGGGGCCCGCTTCGACAGAGGCCGTTTTCTTGATGAAA
This sequence comes from Lachnospiraceae bacterium, assembly GCA_017543445.1. Taxonomy (GTDB): domain Bacteria; phylum Bacillota; class Clostridia; order Lachnospirales; family Lachnospiraceae; genus UBA1201. The sequence continues at coordinate 233 of JAFYGB010000064.1, forward strand.
ACGACCTCAGCTCGCGCGAAAAGCGATCTCGGAAATCGCTTTTCTCCCCTCATCCGACTCGGTTCCCGCGGCGTTTTTCATCCGCTTGCTCCAATGCCCGGTCGCAGGCGGATATCGCGCCATCCCTCCGCCCGGAGCCTGCCGCAGATGGCGAATGTGTCAAATGGAACCGTCTCTGTTGCAGGTCGCAGACCTGCAACGAAGACACATTGACAGGTTGTGGAGAGCGTTCGCGATGACGCTAGGGCGGGGAGAGAGATGAGTTTGGTAGAAAGCGAGCGGAAGAGCGAGACCGCCTACAGGAAATCAAAAGGCTATAGGCGGCTCGGTCTTGACCACCATTCCCGGCTGTGATACCCATGGATTAAGAAGTATTTTCCGCTTTCACATATTGTTTATGTGACAAATGGAACCGTCCCCATTGTCACATGTCCCCATTGTCACATTGAGAGAGGTGGTTTGAGATGACGATCGAGGAGTTGAAGGAGTTATATTTTGGAGCGTATTTTTTTGAGGAGACAGAGGATGGTTTCCTGAGGGCGTTCCAGTATTCGAGGGAGCAGATGGCGTATTTCAAGGGTGCGTTTGATATGTGGGGGGATCGGTGTGATGCTTCTACGGCGAAGACGCTGGAGTTCTCGACGGGGGCGACGGAGATTTCGTTTGATTATAAGATCCTTTGGATGGGCTCGCCGGACTCGTTTGAGATTGCGGAAAATGGTTTGGTCACGGATATTCGATATGTGAAGGACCTGGAGAAAGAAGGAACGATCCGCTGGACATTGTCCGCGGGGAGGAAGGATGTCATCATCTATCTTCCGGCGGATGCGACGGTGATCATTAAGAATTTCGAGGTCAATGCGCCGTGCACGCCTGCCGTGAAGGGGGAGAAGGTGCTTTGGCTCGGCGACTCCATTACGCAGGGCTTTGGCCCGCTGCGCTCCGCGCAGACCTACGTCAGCGTGGCGAACCGCCAGCTGAACTACGACATCCTCAACCAGGGCATCGGCGGCTACGTCTACGACAAGAAGTCTTTGATGTCTATGCCGGGCTATAAGCCGGATAAGATCATCGTGGCGCTTGGAACGAACCAGTTCTGGAGCGATACCATGAAAGACGTAGAGGAATTCTACGAGACATTGACCGCTGTTTATGGAAATGAGATCCCGATCCTCTGCATTTCCCCGATCTGGCGTGGCGACGTGCCGGACCATGCAGCGAAGTTCGTCGATTTCTGCGAGAAGGTGAAGGCGATCGCCGGCAGCTACCGAAATGTAACGGTGGTGGACGGCTTCACGATGGTGCCGCATCGGCCGGAGTATTACCTGGATAATCTCCACCCGAACTGCCTCGGCACCGAGACCTACGGAAGAAATCTCGTGGAGGCGATCCGAAAGATCGGTTTTTAATTATTTATACAAGTAGGCCCCTTAACAGGAGAGAATGGCAGTCGTGAGAAGTAGGAGAGGATCACGGCTGGACATGCTTTTTTAGCGACAAGAATAGGAAAAACGAAAATGATGCAGGATGAGGGAATCATCGAGCTGTATTTCAAGCGCGATGAGAGGGCACTCCTGGAGACTTCCGATAAGTACGGAAACTATTGCAAGGCGATCGCTCAGAATATCGTGAGGGATGAGGAAACGGCAAAGGAGTGCTTCAACGATACTTTATTTACCAGCTGGAACATCATTCCTCCGAAGAAGCCGAACCCATTGAAAATCTTCCTCGGCAAGATCACGCGAAACCTTTCGCTGCGGCGCTGGGAAAAAGAGCACGCGCTCAAGCGCGGCGGTCTGGAGACGGATGTGGCCCTCGATGAGCTTGCAGAATGCCTCGCGGACGAGGCCGCACGGAAATCGGAGCAGATCGAAGACAGTCTAGTGATACGTGAAGTGATCAATACGTTTCTAGCCGGCTTGCCTACGCAAAACCGGCGTATTTTCGTGCGCCGATACTGGTACCTGAGCTCGGTGAAAGAGATCGCTAAGGCCCTCTCTCTGACGGAGGGCAATGTCATGACGAACCTGTCGCGTTCCAGAGCGAAACTGAAGGAAGCACTGGAGAAGGCGGGGGTCGTTCTATGAATAGAGAAAGAGAACAGATCCACCTGCTGCATGAGCTCGGCGAGATGGAAGATAAGTATGTTGCCGAGGCGGAATATACGAAGATAGAACTAAAACAGTTGGAGGGGACAGAGTTCGATAAGGCGAGTTCCGAAGAGCTAAAAGAGCGGAGGAGGCGCGCGGCCGCGAGTCTGTTCTCTGACGACACGATCGTCTTCGAAACGGAAGAGGAAACCGAAGTCGAGATGACCGACCGCCACAAGGCGATCATGATCCTGCGTCTAACGGCAAGCATTGCCCTGATCGCTGCGGCTTTGCTGCTCTTTGTCTTTTTGTGGAAACCGAAGTGGAAAAAAGATGACATCACTTCCACGACGGACACCATCGAAGAAACGACGACCCAGGAGGAAACCGAACCCACCATAGCTGATAAAACGCAGATCGTGCTGGTGGATCAAATTGCGATCAGCGAGGAATATTTCCCGGATCCGAACTTCCGAAGTTATGTCGCGGCCAATTTTGATCTGGATAAGGATAATAACCTGACGTATGTGGAACTGAGCGGTGTGAGCGAAATCTTCGTTGAGGGGCATAAAATTGAGGATCTGAAGGGCCTAGAGTTCTTCTTTGCCTTGAAGATCCTGAATTGCAGGGGTAATAAATTAACGTCTTTGGATGTATCGCACAATCCCGATCTGTAGATGCTGTATTGCTACGACAATCAATTGACCCTGCTGGACGTATCAAAGAACCCGGAATTATACTGGTTGGAATGTCAATCGAATCAGCTGACCGAACTGGACGTGAGCGATAACCCGAAAATGGACACGTTGAACTGCTCGGGAAATCTATTGACCGAGGTGAACCTATCGAATAACACGAAATTGAGGGAACTGAACGTTTCCAACAACTATTTAACGGTTTTACCCGTGGAATATACCCCCAATTTGGTGAAACTGCTGTGCAACAACAATAAACTGGAAACCCTGGATGTATCGATGCGTTCACGACTGGAGACCCTAGATTGCAATTCCAATAAGATCACAGATTTGAACATAACAGATACACCAGAACTTGAAAAGTTTGAACTGTTCGGCGAATGCGTTGAAAAAACTCGATGTGTCGGAGAATCCTCTGCTGGAACGGCTGGAATGTGAATGGAATGAATTGAGAAATTGGATACGACAAACAGTCCTGAACTTACGATTTTGTGGTGCCATGAGAACTTGTTATTGGAGCTGGATGTGACAAAAAATCCTGCACTGACGGAACTGAGATGTACGGGCAACCAGTTATACAAACTGGACACCAGTAAGTGCCCGGAATTGAAGACTCTGGAGTGCGAGAAAAATGAACTGATCAGTCTGGACCTGGAACAGAACACAAAACTGGAAGGACTTTGGTGTGATGAAGATATAATGCAGCTGGATGTCAGCCATTGCCCAAACCTGATCACCCTCGGCGTAAACGTGGACACGGTTGTCATCGGAGCATATGAAGACATGACGATCGTCTCAAATGAAGACGAAGAACCGTAAGGTTTTTTGTCTCTCAAAAGACGCGCACATAGCGCGAAAACAATAAAAATCACAGGACCGGGCAGGTACTCTTAAGTTACCTGCCCGGTCCTGCTTTTGCTTTTAAAATGCCTTCAAAAACTTTTTCAAAATTTTTTTAAATTTGCTTGTAAGGTTTTCGCATGGAAGTCGGATTGTATTGGTGAAAGCGCTTGAAGAAGCATTTTCCGGTCGCCACGGCGACAGCTTTTCGGGTAAATAATGTGCGGAGTGCACGTTATAATATAACGTTCCCGACGTGGGGCGGGAATGAAAAAGAATGCAAGGAGGCATAACAAATGAAGCAAACAACAACAAAAGGACGCATTATGGCTTTTTTGATGGCTATTGTCACGGTATTTAGCTTAATACCTATCCTGGGCGGAGCTACGATCAGTGCTGCGATCTCTAGTTACAAGCCCAGCAACAGTACGGCGATGAGTACGATTAACCAGAGGATGAAGAACGGTTCCGGTGGAACATATTATACGCCTCAGATGTGGAGATCCGTATCACGAACAAAGAACAGCAATGGAACCTACACTTATAGTTCGAAAACCAATGGTATATGCACATGGTGCGCAGTTAACAACTTGCTGAATCGAAGAGTGGCTTTGGAGAATAGCTCTCCCGCATCAAAGTTCTTTACCATGAAAGAAACAGTTAAGGTTTTGAGCGGAAGCAGCAACTATGTCGAGTATAAGCCGAATTATATTTGGATTGGAAACAAAGACTGGTACACGGATTTGTATGATAATACGTTCGTAAATAGTGCAGGTATTAGCTATAAAGCAAGACACTATTCGTTTGCATCTACTAATGTTGAGGACAAGAAGATTCAGTTGAAGAAACTTTTGGATGAACATCCTGAAGGAGTAGTCGTTCAGTTCTCAAGAACTTTCAATAAGGGTACAAAAAACGAACGCACTGAGAACCATGGATTTGTTATTTCGGGGTATTATTATAGTAGTGGTAAGCTGAGTTTCTACGCAGTCGATACAGGTTCATCTGCTTCTTATGCTTCTTATAAGGATGGCAAAAACACTCGCCTTGAGGATGCCTGGATTGGTGTAGGCACAAAGTATGGAAATAATGGAGATGCTGATAAAATCATTCAGGGCTTGACTTTCTACGTATCACTTGTTCCGGAACCCATCAGCATTGATTTGACTGGCTTCAAGGGAACCCTTAAAGCGGGAAGCCCTTATGGTATTCCTGGAAACATTTCAAGTAATGCCAATATTCAAACAGTCGTAGCACGTATTTACTATGGACAGGATCAATACCAGGGCAATGTAGCCTCAGTCACATTGACAAATGTTGGAAAGAAGGAGCTAAATACCAAGGAGAAGATTGGTGGTAAATATATTGACAGCATTTCCATGGGAAGTCTGAGACAAGGTGACTACTATTTTGAAGTGAAAGTTACCGACGTTAACGGAAACACTTTAACAAAACGGACGGCATTTTCTGTTAGATAATTTATTGTTTTTCGCATAATCAGGTACGTATTACTTTGCATCCCACGATGTAAAGTTACAAAAACAGCACGCCAATCATAATGGAGGGCGTGCTGTTTTGTGTCAAATGGAACCGTCCCTGTTGCAGGTCACGGACCTGCAACGAAGTCACATTTGCAAAAAGTGCAAAAAAGTGGTTGACATTTGGAGACAATAGGAGTAGTATAAACCCAATAATCAAAAACACGGGAGCCGAAAACGGACTCCATCACACCGGGGAGGGCCCGGAATATTCTACGAAAGGACAGCGTCATGAGAACATATAATACCAAGCCGTCTTATATTGAATGCGAAGCTATGCATGATGATCGCGTGTATGGTATTGATGCTGTGCGCTTAAAATTCTGTTGCGGAGAATGATAGATTTATATAGCATTTGTTTTGATGTGCTTACCACCTATCGTTTCCGGTAGGTGGTATTTTTTTACACTTTTGCGAAGTTAGAGGCATCAAACTACAGTAAAAACGAGGAGGAAAATGATCATGGGAAATGCGAAAAGAAGCGATCTGGTATGGCCGGATTACAAGAATTGCATCGCAAATCTGCCGAATTCGGTGCTGAAGAAAGTGGGCGCGCAGCTGATCCCGTTGATCGTATTTGAGAGTTAGAAAATGAAACATATATGAGGAGGTTGGAACATGAAGTACTATCGTGTACACACAGCGGAAAATGCGTGGGCGACGAAGCAGCCCCGTGGCATTTTCACGGCGGTCTGGAAGCTCGTTGAAGCGAAGACCGTGACCGAAGAGGAGGAGCAGGAATACTACAAAAACAAGGCCTATTTCGAAGAGGTGCTGCCGGTCCCGCCGTTTTATGAGCAGGGGAACCCGGATGGCGCGGTGACCTGGTTTAAGGACAACGAATCGGGCAATGATATCTACCGCCAGATGACGTTTTACCGCGAGATGGCAGCGAAATATGGCGTGCAGCTCTATAAGACGGAGACGGAGGAGATCCCCGGGGAAGTGATCTACAAGGATGACTTCCAGATCGGCGTGAAGAACCAGAAACCGGACCTGAAAGTGACGACGACAAAAGTAAACTGACCGCGAGGCATTGCCCCATAGAAAATGGATGTCAGAAACAAAAAGGCAAAAGGAGGAGCATATTATGAGAGTTACGATCGAAACCGAACGATTGATCCTGAGGCCCATCGTGCCCGAAGATTATGAAGCAGCATTTAAGTGGTGCGGGGACCCGAAGGTGAATAAGTTCATGATCTATCCGCTGTATACGAAGGCGGAGGATGTGCGCACGTATTTCGCGAGCAGGGATCTGGACGACCCGAACAACTACGACCTCGGCATCGTGCTGAAGGAGACCGGCGAACTTATCGGCCAGGGTGGGCTGGTGTATAGCCCCGAGAAGGATGTCTGGGTCATCGGCTACAACCTCCGTGCGGATCAGTGGGGGAATGGTTACGTTCCCGAAGCGATGGAGGGCATCATCGCCGAGATCCAGAAGACCCGCAAGATCAACGCCATCGTGGGCGAATTTGCCTTGGAAAATGCGAAGAGCGGGCGGGTAATGGAGAAACTCGGAATGCACTATGTGGGCGATTGCGAGTACTCGAAACTGGATGGTAGCGCGACCTTCCAAGCAAAAGTATATCGCAAGGATTTCTAAGAAAAGAGGAGGAATCTTATGGATCTAATACTGATAGTCGGCAGCGGCGCCGTCGGAAAGATGACGGTGGGCCAGGAGCTGATGAAGATCACGGACTTTCGGCTGTTTCACAATCATATGATGATCGAGCCGGTGATCGAGATCTTCGGAAAATTTGAGGGAGCGGTGGTCAATAAGCTCCGGGACGACATCTTTGACGCGTTCATGAAGACGAACTACTCCGGCATGATCTTCACCTACATGTGGGCGTTCGACCTGCAGTCCGACTGGGACTACATCAAAGCATTGGCCGATAAATTCGAGGCGACCGGGGGCACGGTCTACTACGTTGAGCTGGTGGCGGACCAGGCGGTGCGCATCGAGCGGAATAAGACGGAAAACCGGCTCAGGAATAAGGCTTCGAAGCGCGACATCGTGATCTCGCAGGATCGCATGATCCGCGAGGAGACGAAATATCGTCTGGTGAGCCGCGACGGCGAGCTCCCGTTTGAAAACTATATCAAGATCGACAACACGAACTTAGAGCCGGCGGAGGTGGCGCGCCAGATCAAGGAGCGTTTCCATCTGCCGAATGTGAGCAGCACGGCGATGATGAACCGCATCAAGCTCGAGGAGGTCCGTGAGGACGAGATCCCGCAGCTCTATGAGATGCAGATCGCGAGCTTTATGCCCCTGTATGAGAAGTACCACGACGAGGGTTCGCCGGCGATCGAGTCGATCGACCGCGTGCGTGGCAGGGCGGCACGTCCGAACCGGAAGTACTACTTTATCGTGATGGACGGAGCGCGTGTCGGCGCCATCAATGTCGGGCACAACGATCCGGAGGAGAAGAAGGTCTCCTTCATCAGCCCGCTCTTCATCCTGCCGAAGTACCAGAACCGGGGCATCGGTTACATCGCCATTCAGAAGGCATTTGCGATGTATCCGGAGGTCACGATTTGGAAGCTGGATACCATCCTGCAGGAGCCGGCGAACTGCCACCTGTACGAGAAATGCGGGTTCGTGCGTGTCGGAGAGGATAAAGTGATCAATGACAAAATGACATTGATCGATTATGAACTGAGGAAGTAGTTCGATCGCTAGTTCGGGGGGATCTACGATCGATGAAAGACTTTGAGGTTAAGAAAGTGGAAAACGAAAAAGAAAATCAGAAACAAAAACAAAAGAAAAAAGGAATCAAGAAGACGCGGGCGCTGAAGAATAATCTCTTCGCCTGCGGGCTGCTGGGCCGGATCTGCCCCTCGCTGGTGGCCCATAAGGGCATCAGCCGGGCGCTCGGCTACTTCGAGTGGCTGTTCTACAGCGCATTCTTCATGCGCTACGTACTCAGCGCCCTGGAGACTGGTGAGAGCTTCGGACGGATCATGATCTTCATCGGGGTCGTGGTCGCCGTCTTCTGCAGCATGTCGCTGTACAACAGCATCTTAAACGGAAGGGTCTACCCGATCGCGCAAGCCGTCGTGAATAAGGGCCTGTACCGCAAACTCTTTCGCAAATCTCGAAACGTCGAGTTGGAGTGTTTCGAGAACAGCGAGTTTTACGACAAGTATACATTGGCCATGGAAAAGGCGGACGACCGGCTGATACAAACGGTCGATGTCGTGTTCGGTGCGGTCTTCGGAGCCATCGCCAGCATCTGCGCCTTCGTCTTCATGTACCAGGTGGATAAGATCTCGGTTTTGTTTATATTGTTCCCGGTGATCGGCAACTTTGTGTTTAACCGCAAGAACAGCCAGCTGGACTATGTGCGGAATAAGGACATGGCGCCGTACAACCGGCGGATCGCCTACATCAACCGTGTCATGTACCTGCCGGAATACGCAAAGGAGATGCGCCTGACGGACGTATTTTCCCTGATGAAGGAGCACTACCGCGAGTCCATCACGGGCCTGGCGGATGTGACGAAGAAGTACACGAAGCGGGCCATGATCAACCACTGGCTCTACGTTATGTTTACCTTCACCTTTATCTTTGAAGGCCTGCTGATCTACGGCGCGTACCGAACGTTGGTGAGTCAGACCATGACGCTGCCGCAGCTGGCGGTAATCACGAGCATGATGGTTTCGACGACCTGGATCCTCATCGGGTTCACCGAGTCATTGACCGAACTGTTTAAGAACGGTCTCTTCATCGAGTATCTGCGGACCTTCCTAGAGTATAAGGAGAAGATCCCGGAGGATACGACGGGCGACGATCCGGGCGACGAGATCCGCTCCATCGAGTTTCGCAATGTGTCCTTCTCGTATAAGGACGAGGAGGTGCTGTCACACCTGAACATGGAGTTCCGCGGCGGCAAGACGTACGCCCTCGTCGGGCACAACGGAGCCGGCAAAACGACGCTGATCAAACTGCTTCTGCGGTTCTACGACCCCACGGAGGGCACCATCCTCTTAAACGGCCGCGACATCCGCGAGTTCGACCTTAAGAAGTACCGCGCGCTGTTCGCAACGGCGTTCCAGGATCACCGGATGTTCTCCATGTCCGTTCTGGACAATGTCGTGATGGGGGAGAATATCCCGCCGGAGGAGCAGGAGCCGAAGGTCATCGAAGCGCTGAAACTATCGGGCGCTTACGATAAGGTCATGTCGCTGCCGAAGGGCCTGCAGACGACGCTTACGCATGAGTTTGACGATCAGGGCGCGGTGCTTTCGGGCGGCGAGTTCCAGAAGATCGTCGTAGCCCGGGCGTTCGTGAAAGATTGCCCGTTTAAGATCTTCGACGAGCCCAGCAGTGCGCTGGACCCCATCGCGGAAGCAAAACTTTTTGATAATATCTACGAGTCCTGCAAGGAGAACACACTGGTGTTTATCTCGCACAGATTATCCTCCGTACAAAATGCGGACTGGGTATACCTGCTGTCGGACGGCACCGTGAAGGAGTGCGGAAACCACAAGATGCTCATGGAGCAGAATGGTCTCTATGCCGACATGTACACGAAGCAGGCGAAGAACTACCTGGCGGTCTCGGAATATAAATCACCCGCCGCTTCGAAGGAAGGGGGTGCTTTAGCATGAAACATGTACTGAAGAACCAACTCTTCCTGTGGAGGCTGTGCTTTAAGACCTGCCCGGGGTACATGATCTACTTCCTGTACGACGGCTTCCGCTACCAGGGAATCATTTTCCTGGAACACGTGCTGGGCATTCGCTACGTGCTGCACTGCGCGGAGTACCAGGAGCCGTTCTGGAAAGCGTTCGCTTTCATCGGCGTGATCCTGTTGATCAACATGATCCAGATCATCCCCGACGGTTACTTCATCCACGGCTGGTCGTTCCGGGCGAAGCCCAAACTCTACCGCGCGCTGAAGGAGCAGATGTTCGAGAAGGCGTCGCAGATCGACCTGTCCTGCTACGATGACCCCGAGTACTACAACGATTTCGTGCTCGCAGTTGCCGAGGCCGAGGGATCCATTGACCGCTTCCTCGCGATGTGCAACATGATGATGCAGGGCCTGACGATCATATTCACGACGGGTATTTTCTACCTGATGACTGATGCGATGGGCATCCTGTTCGTGCTCGCGTCCTTCGTGCTGCGATTTATCTTCGCCCGGATCCTGAATAAACTGAATTACAAGGTGCGCCTGAAGGTGAACCCGCTGGAGCGTAAGCGCAACTACGTCAGCCGTGTGTTCTACCTGAACGATTACGCGAAGGAGCTGCGGCTCCACCCGCAGGTGGGCGATGCGCTCGAGAAGGAGTTCTGCGAGGCGGATGACGCGATCATCGAGGAGCAGAAGAAGGTCGGAAAGAAGCGTTCCCTGCTCGGTTTTGTGAACGGCTATCTGGTCGGAGACTTCATCATGGACGGCCTGTACATCACCTATCTGGTGTTCCAGGCGGCGGTCCTGCACACGATCGATTACAGCAACGCCGTGATCCTGTTCAACCGCACGGGCAGCCTGCGCCGCGGTATGTCGAATATCGCGGAACTGTTCCCGAAAGCACAGGAAAACAGCCTGTACATCGATAAGATCCGCGCGTTCCTGGCGTACGAGCCGAAGATCAAGCGCATGGAGGGCGAGCCCGTTCCCGAGGGCAATGCGCCTCTGGTCCTGGAGAATGTAAGTTTCCGTTACAAAGAGGACGCGGAGGACACGCTGAAGGGCATTTCCCTGAAAGTACAGCCCGGCGAGCACATCGCGATCGTAGGCTACAACGGTGCCGGAAAGACGACGCTGATCAAACTTCTGATGCGTCTCTACGACCCGACCGGGGGAAAGATCACCTACCATGGCGAGGACATCAGGGAATTCAGCCCGGATGAATACCGACATCGTTTCGGCGTAGTCTTCCAGGACTTCCAGATGTACGGGGCGACGCTTCGGGAAAATGTAGTCATGGACCGGATCCCCGGACCCGGCAGTGATTCCGCTCAGGCTTCGGCCCTCGATGCGAGCGTCATTTCCGCGCTCGAACGGGCCGGTTTCGGCGAGCGCCTTAGGAGCCTTCCGAACGGATTGGATACCCAGGTGACGACCGAATTTGACAAAAAGGGTGTGAACTTCTCCGGTGGAGAGAGCCAGAAGGTGGCCATTTCCCGTGCGTTTTACGCGAATGCCGACATCCTGATCATGGACGAACCCAGCAGCGCGCTGGA
>JAFYGB010000005.1 GCA_017543445.1 Lachnospiraceae bacterium
ATGTCGGGATTTCCGAACAATGCGCGCGCCAAGAGGACCTTCACCTTCTCTGCGCCGGTCAGTTCGCCGACGAGCTTATAGTGCAGGTCGGTCTCGATGCCCAGACCGTTTAAGAGAGAAGCCGCGTCGGACTCTGCCTCCCAGCCGTTCATGTTGGCGAATTCGGTCTCGAGCTCACTCGCGCGGATACCGTCCTCGTCGGTGAAATCTTCCTTTGCGTAGATGGCGTCCTTCTCCTTCATGATCTCGAAGAGACGCGCATTGCCCATCATGACGGTGTCGAGCACAACGCAATCGTCGTATTTGAAATGATCCTGCTCGAGCACGGACATACGCTGACCGGGGGTGATCGAGATCGATCCGTTGGTTGGCTCAAGCTGTCCGGAGAGGATCTTTAAGAAGGTGGACTTGCCGGCGCCGTTCGCACCGATCAGACCGTAGCAGTTACCTTCGGTGAATTTGATATTTACATCTTCAAAGAGGGCACGCTTGCCGAGACGCAGCGTGATTCCGTTAGCACTGATCATTGAAATTCTCCTGATATATATTTGACATGTGCGCACAAAAAACAAGCGTGTGTGCGCACGCGCCTGTAATATTGTAAACGGAAGCGCAGACGGTGTCAAGCGGGAAAAACAAATCATCGCAACCAATCTGCTTTATCGGCCTGCTGTAAACCTCCGGAAGGCCGACGTATTAAGTTTTTTTAAAGCCGATCCAGGCTGAAATGAGCGGTGGAGGATTTCTCCTGCACCGTCAAATCTGAAAAGCATAAAACTACTTGACAAATCTGCAGGTGGGGGGGTAAAATGTTGCCATAAATGTTGCGGGAGATGCTTTTTATTACCGCTTAAATGTAGAAACACTTGAACAAGCAGAAGGAAAGTATTAAAATGAAAATGTTGAAACGAATTGTTTGTCTAGCGCTGGCGGCGTTTATAGTGATGCTTGTGATCACGTCGGTCGTGACGGATCCGGCTGTTGCGTATGCGAGCCCGTCCGTACTTGACGGATCGGTTGAAGAGGTGATCGACGGTGAAAGTTTTGGGCTGTGCGACGGAAAGCTTGCGGTAATCGCGGAATCAACTTCAACGCCTATGACGATCTCATGCTCCCGGCTTGATGTATCCGGCGGTTTGCTTTCAAATGCCGGGATACTTTCGCCGGCGGGTAAGAAGTATGTATCCGTCGACGGGATCAACCTGTATACGTACAACATCTTCGAGGAGGTTTTTGAAGTTGCAGAGGGATACGCATTTCGCCCGGGCTTATATCAGACCGGCTGTAACATTGTTTCGGCAAATGATTATGCCGGGGAGAGTCTGATTCTTTCGGCACAGGAAGTCCGCTGCGGTTCGCTCCTGGGCGCTTCTGAAGATGTTCAGATTAACACCGGTAAGATCAGAAACCGAACTGCGGATCAGACGACATACATCATGGCAGTGAATGGAAACATTCAGATCAATACGGACCAGTTGGACCTGTATGGTCTGATTTATGCGCCGAATGGCAAAGTTGAGATAAATGCAAACCGGATTACTTTCAAAGGCATTATCATTGCGAACGAAGTTGTGATTCGGGCGAAATGTGTGTCGCTTAAGGCGAAAGACATAGGTATTCCGATTGAGATGTACAGTATTGGCCTTGAAGATGCATTTACAGAAGATATAATGCAAGCCGGATATGTGGGAGGAAGCAGTTTAAGTAGTAGCGGATCGAGTGCATACTACTATAATACTGGCGGCTATGGCCGAGATGCAGCTAGGTATGATCGATATAAACTGCTTAAAACGGTAAAAGTTGGGGATATAGTTTATGAAGCTGCTGGCTTTTATGGATTGACCGGTCATATTGCTGCTGTGCATAAGATCATTGTTCACCCAATATATATTTATCATGGGGAGTCGTTTGCCGGTTCATACACAGTCAGGCAGATTCAGGTGATCGAGGCAGTCAGTGAAGGCGTTTGCTATGGAATTTTAGATGATACACGATGTGATGATATGCGAGTGAGTGTTCTTCGCTCAAATGAATTAACAAGTAGTAAATGGAGTCTGATTCGTTTGTTTTTGGAAAAACAACTGGGGAAACCTTATAACTTTGATTTAGGACGAAAATGTGGGAGCATTAATAGACCGTACTGGTATTGTTCAGAGTTAGTGTGGGCTGCGTTTTATTTCGCCGGGATTGATATAGATCAAGAAAAATGGGGCGAACCCGGAGTAACGCCACACGATATTAATAATAATGCAAAATTAGAACGCGTAGATTACAAAGGACAGAGCAATAAATAGTTCCGTGCTGAAAAATTAAGGGGAAACAAAAATGAATAAACGTTATTGGGTATATGCATTTATTACATCCGGATGTTTGCTTCTTGCATTGGTCATTCTTTGGTTCGTGGGCATGTGGAATACTACTTTGAGTGGCTCACTTCCTTGGGGACTTTATCTGGCTTATGTATTGCTTATAGGATTTGTCAGCAGTTATATCAGCGGCATCATTTTGTGGAGCATCCATTTGATTCAAACACGCCGGTTATGCTTCTTGCCATTTTCAGGAGCGCTTCTTTGTTTGGTTACAGCGTTCATTGTTTACATAATAGGCTTAGTACATCCTGAGTTTGAAGGGGCCATGTCACATGGATTAATACAACTGTTTCTGATCGGAACAGGATCATTATTTGTTTTGGGAATTGTTTTGATGAAGTTATCTCGAAGGAAAAAAGGCTCAATTGATTCCGCTACCTAAAAACAGGGACATCAATATGAAGGCGTGAGAAGCTATGGGGTTCGGTTGTTCAAAGGGGGCTGTGGCACATTGTGTCACAGCTCCTTTTCATTTATCTTCAGGAAATCTTAAGAATTAGGTACTTGACAAATGTGTATAACCGTACTAGTATGTATAGTACAGTTGCGGACCACGTGCGGGCAATGCACACAGGTGCCGCAACAGAAACAAGAATGGAGAGGAATACCATGGCATTATTGGAATTAAAGGACATAGGTAAGATCTACGTCTCAGATAATACGGTCGCCGTAGGTATACGAGGAGTGAACCTGTCGTTCGACCGTGGCGAGTTCGTTGCGATCACCGGCCAGTCCGGTTCAGGTAAATCGACGCTGCTGAACGTGATCAGCGGCATGGACTCCTACGAAGAGGGCGAACTGTTTATCGAGGGCGAGCAGACCTCGCACTATACGCAGGCAGACTGGGAGAAATACCGCGAGAAGTACATTAGTTTTATCTTCCAGGAATACAACATCATCGACAGCTTTACGGTTTTGGAAAATGTAGAACTGTCCCTGATGCACATCACGAACGTGATGGAGCGCCGCCAGCGCGCGATGGAACTGATCCGTCGCGTAGGTCTGGAGGACCACATTCGCCATAAGGGCAGCCACCTGTCTGGCGGTCAGAAGCAGAGGACGGTTATCGCCCGCGCACTGGCAAAGGACAGCCCGATCATCCTGGCGGACGAACCGACCGGAAACCTGGACTCGGAAACATCGAAGGAGATCATTGCCCTCCTGCGCGAGGTTTCGAAGGATAAACTCCTGATCGTGGTCACCCACAACTTCGAGGAAGTCGAGGAGTATGCGACGCGTGAGATCCGTGTATACGATCACGCTGTGGCATCGGACCGCGAGATGGCACCGCACGAGGTGCCGGAGCAGGCGGAAGGCGAGACCACGGCGGAGCTGCCGCATAAGACTGCACGCAACAGCCTGAAACTGGGCTTTACCATATTCAAGGCGAAACCTCGCCTGTCTTTATTCATCTGTTCCCTGATCCTCGTGGCGGGCGCGATCCTCTTTTTGACGTTCGGCAGTTTCTGGGAGACTGTGAAACCGATGATCATCGACCAGCACCACATGTTTAACCATCTGGACGGCCGCGTCGTCATCGTAAAGAATGACGGCACCGTGATGACGGATGAAGAGCTGCAGGCCGCCGCAGAGCAGACCGGAGCGAAGGATTATGTGCGTTATGATAAGTCGATGGATCGTTCGGTCTCTTCCAATGACTGGAATACTTTCTGTTCGTACTATGAGGAATCTATCCGTTATGGAGATAAGATTCCGCTCAGTGCTCGCTACGATTTGGATTCGGTTACACCGGATGTCGGACGCCTTCCGGAAAATGTGGGCGAGACGATGGTCAGTGTTCCTTACTATATGCGAAATGTCTTCGGAACGGACGCAGTCGATCTTCCGTATATCGGTCTCGGGTATGAGTACGGTGATACACTGAAGTTACAGATCGTGGGCATACATTACTATTTCGATCGTGAGGTCCAGGGTTCCTTTTATATGACGAAGGAGGGCCTGGAAGATCTTTCAAAATCGATGATCAAACAGACCGGCTCTGTGAAATACTATCGCCAGGCGTCGCTGTTTTACGGTTCTGACTCCGAGGCGAGAAGTAAGATCGACACCTTGCAGGAACTGGGCTTTTTGGCCTCTATGTCCAATGAAACATATAAGGTGGGTAGCGAGCTGGAAGTTATCGAGTACGTTCTCATTGGAGTGGTTTATTTAGTCATGTGGATCTTTATCCTCATGTTCCTTAATTTCTTCATTCGCATCTGCACGCAGAAGTCCATGGATGCCTTTAAGCCGGACATCGCGATCATGCGTTCCATGGGTATCCGCGTTCGCGAGATCAAGGCTGCGATCTACATTCGTATGTTCCTGAGCATGATCCCGACCATGATCATCCTGCCGACGGCGGCCACATTCTTGTATCGGACGACTTGGGGCGGTAAGAACCTGGCTTATGTGAAGACTCCGCAGTACATCATCATCTTCCTAATCCTGATCTACGTTGTGAACTCTGTGGCCAGACGTCACGTAAAACATCTGTTTTCTGAAAACGTGCGTTCCGCACTGAAGGGAGGAGAGTAAGAAATATGATCCGTTTAAAAAATGTAAATAAGTATTTCTTCAAGGGAAAGCAAAATGAGATCCATGTCATCAACGACATTTCCCTCGAACTCCCGCAAAAAGGCATGGTGGCGTTTTTCGGCCACAGCGGCTGCGGTAAGACTACGCTGTTGAATACGATCGGCGGTCTGGACGACATTAAGAGCGGCAGCATCGAGATCGACGGCAAGAACATCCGCAAGAAGACGGATGATCTGCGAAACCAGTACATTGGATACATTTTCCAGAACTACAACTTAAATCTGAAGGTCACGAACTACGAAAACGTTGCGGAAAGCCTGCGTCTGTGCGGCATGAAGGACGAAAACGAGATCGGCGACCGTGTCTATAAGGCGCTGAAGAATGTGGGCATGGAGAAGTTCGCCCACCGCATGCCGGATACATTGTCCGGCGGCCAGAAGCAGAGGATCGCCATCGCCCGGGCCATCGTTAAGAACCCGGCGATCATCTTGGCGGATGAGCCGACCGGTAACCTCGACGAGGCAAATACGATCGTGATCATGGACTTGCTGAAGAGCATTTCCAAAGAGCACCTCGTGCTGCTCGTGACCCATGAGAGCAACCTGGTCGATTACTACTGCGACATGGTCATCGGCTTAAAGGATGGCCAGGTGACCGATATCCGGGAAAATGAAGACGCAAACGGATACGTCGGAAGAGATAAGAATACCGTTTATCTCGGCGAGTACGAGAAGCAGGAAACGACGCTGGGACGTGTTCGCGTGGAATGCTATGGCTCGGACATGCCCGAAGATGTCATGGTGCGGATCGTGAACCGGGACGGCACGTTGCTTTTGATGTGTGACTCGCCGAAGGTAAAACTCGTAGACGCCGGCAGTGAGATCAAATTCAAAGAAGGAAGTTTCGACGAGGAACTCCAAAGAAAAGAAAGAGAGCATCAGGTCCAGATCGAGGAGCTGCCGCCGGTAGAAGGTAAGAATTACGGACGCCTGTTCCACTGGAAGAATGCATTGACTGAGAGTGCGGATCAGATCCGCAACCAGAAGACGAAGAGCAACATAACCCTGAAACGTGTCATGGGCTTCTTTGCGAGCATCATCGTTTTGCTCTTCGCCCTGGCCGGTAAGGATATCCGGAACTATCTGGAAGACCGAGATTCCTTCAACCATAACGTGTTTATCGTTACCGGAAGGATCGAAACTCTGGACGTGCTTTTTGACGACGATGCGCTGAAGGGAACCGGTATCGACAGTGTTCAGCAATACAAAAATACAAAGTTTCATGTGGAAGTGGATCTGTTTGAGACATTCCAATATGATGAGCGATCTATATTCGGTATGCTGAATTCGGAAGCGATCACGGCAAAGGGCGTTGCCCTGCCGCTCTACCTGGCGGAAGGGAAGACGGTTCTGGAGGGCCGTGGTTATGAAGACCTGAAGGAGGGTGAGATCCTGCTCTCCTCATACATGGCAGATAAGATGGTAAAATCATCGAAACTGGGCTTTATCAAGGACACTTCGGACTTAATCGGCCTGTCCTTTGAAGGCCAGCGTATCGCAGGCATCGTAAAGGCTGATGAACCGGCCGCATACATGAGCAGTTCCATGCTTTATGCGTCGGCCTATCTGGACCGTGCAGAGTCCCTTATGGGAAATCTGTCGGGCGTGCTGGATGGATCCAGGCAGATATCGGAGCGCGAAGTCGCTGAACTGATGCAGGAGTACTTCGGTTCGAGCCAGGATTCCCAAAACGCAGTTTCGTCCTTCCAGGTACATTCGACCGATGTTAAGAAGACGGAATCCTTCCTGAAGCAGAACCTGGATTCCAAGCAGGGCATCAGTATCTTAACACCCGATGATCAGATGGATGAACTCGCCGGAGAGGCACTTCAATCGCTGAAGGTCCGTTCGGTCATCATCCTGGTCTTCCTGGGACTCTTAAGTTTCTGCATGTTCATGATCATGCGTGGATCGATCATGTCCCGTGTACGTGAGATCGGTGTTTACCGCTGCATCGGCGTGACTCGGAAGAACATGTATTTCCGGTTCTTTATCGAAGGTCTGGTCATGGCCACACTGTATATCATCCCGACCTACCTGATCATCGTAGGTTTCATCCATTGGATCGCGAACTGTTCAGGCACGCAACTGGCGGTCTTCCTGCCTTGGTGGATCTGCCTGCCGCTCATGATCTTCCTGTATGCACTCGCAGTTATCTGCGCGTTGCTGCCGGTACGTGCGCTGCTTAAGAAGACACCCGCACAGATCATGGCGAAATATGATATTTAAGGACTTTATAAACACTTAGTAGACAATTATTTGTGAGCACCACCCGCGGGACGTTTAAGTCCTGCGGGTGGTGCTTTTCTACGGGCGCTGTTAGACTTGCGAGGGGCTATTTCCTGCCTGATTTGCTGGGACGGCCACTCGGAGCAGCATTCCTACGCGCAAAACGATGAAAAGCAAGAAAGTGCGCGTAAGTGCAGACCGCCCGGAAGCTCGATCCTACGCGCAGAACAGTGAAAAGAGAGGAAGCGCGCGTAAGGGCCGCCCAGCCCCGCGATCCTGCGCGCTCAGATTGACATCGGAGGCCTTATCTTGTATAATAAATAGAACTATACGCAGAAAGGAGATGAGCCGATGATCCGTAAGATGCACTCGACTTTTTTATCAGCGGATGGTGTGACGAAGCTTCATCTGGTAATGTATTTGCCGAACCCGAAGCATTGTCTGTATCCGGAGGGGATGGAGGAGACGGACGGCCTCCCGCGAGCGATCCTGCAGATCGCACATGGTATGACCGAACATATCGAGCGATATGACGCGTTCGCGAAGTATCTGGCGAACCGTGGCATTCTGGTAGTCGGGCACGACATGCTCGGACACGGGATGAGCGTGGCAGATCCGGCAAATGCGGACCTGTACGGGTATTTTGCTCCGAAGGATCCTAATCGCGTTCTATTGGAAGACTTGTATCAGCTGATGCAGGACATGAAGACGCGTTATCCGGGTGTCCCGTACATTCTGATGGGACATAGTTTCGGCTCGTTTCTGGCACGTCAGTTCGTATTTGACTATCCGGACATGGCGGACGGCGTGATCGTGATGGGCACGGGCATGCCCGGCCGTGGGGCGGTGCGCACCATGAAGATCCTCCTCGGCATGATCGGGAAGATCCGCGGCGACCGACACCATACTAAGTTCGTCAACAACCTGATCTTCAAAGGTTATGCGAAGAAATTCCCGGAGGATGAGACCGGCTTCGGCTGGCTGACGAAAGACGAAGATATCGTGAAGGCCTATGTCGCTGACCCGCGCTGCGGTTTCGTATTTACGGTCAATGGCTTTAAGGCCATGTTTGACGGCATTGGCCGCTTACAGAAAAAACACAATTTGAAAATGATCCCGAAGTCTCTTCCTATGCTCATCGTATCGGGGAAGGAAGACCCCGTCGGCAACATGGGACGTGCGCCGAAGAAGGTGGCGCGTAGCCTGCGGCGCCTGGGGATGGACCACGTGACCTTGCGGCTCTTCCTGGACGACCGGCACGAACCGCATAACGAGACCGACCGGGAACTGGTATACTACTATCTGTACCGCTGGATGAAGCGGGAGCATCTGCTCACCGAACTGCCGGCGAAGGAGGATTGACATGAATTCAATGCAGGAAAAGACAAAACAATTGAAACTGGACAGCCCGAAACTGGCTGCCCTGTCCGAAGATATACGTAACGCCGCTCTTTTAGCGGTGGCGGACGCTCTGGACGCGAATAAAGAAGCGATCTTCGCGGCGAACCAGAAAGACCTGAAGAAGGCAGAAGAGGATAATCTCGACATGCCGGTCCGCAAGCGTCTGAAGTTCGACGAGGCTAAACTCGCCGGTGTGATCGATGGCATCCATCAGTTGGTGGAACTTCCCGATCCGCTCGGCAGGAACCTGATGGTACGCGAACTGGATGAGGGGCTGACCCTGTATCGCCAGTCCTGCCCGATCGGCGTTATCGGTGTGATCTTTGAGTCGCGTCCCGACGCGCTCGTGCAGATCGCGACGCTCTGCATCAAGAGCGGAAACTGCGCCATCTTAAAGGGCGGCAGCGAGGCCATGAACTCCAATGGTATCCTGTTCGAGACCATTTATAATGCAGCCGTGGCAGCGGGCCTGCCGAAGGGGTGCATGACGTTGGCGCAGCAGCGCGAAGAGATCCGCGAACTGCTGGACTGCTACGGAACGGTGGACCTGCTCATTCCGAGAGGCTCCAACGCTTTCGTCCAGTACATCATGAATAACACAAAGATTCCGGTCATGGGCCATGCCGATGGTATCTGCCACGTGTATATCGATAAGGCTGCAGATCTTCAGAAGGCGGTCCGCATCGTTGTGGATTCGAAGACACAGTATGTATCGGTGTGCAATGCTACCGAGACACTTCTCGTACACCGCGACATCCTGAAGGAATTCATGCCCGCATTGTCCAAGGCTCTTCGTGAGAAGAACGTCGAGCTTCGTGCGACGAAGGAAGTCCGCGACGCTTCCGGCGCTTACGCGGACGAGATGCTGGACGCGACCGATGAAGATTTCTCGACCGAGTATTTGGATTACATCCTGTCGATCAAGGAAGTCTCCGGCGTGGAGGAAGCCATTGACCACATCAACCGCTACGGATCGCATCACACCGACGCGATCGTGACGGAGGACGAAGCGACCGCCCAGGAGTTCATGCAGCTCGTGGACTCGGCCGGTGTGTTCTGGAATGCCTCGACCCGTTTCTCCGATGGTTACCGCTACGGTTTCGGCGCGGAAGTCGGTATCAGCACGAGCAAATTGCACGCGCGCGGCCCGGTCGGCCTCGACGGTTTGGTCACCTACAAGTACAAACTGATTGGTAACGGGCACATCGTGGATGACTACGCGACGGGAGTAAAGCAGTTCCACCATAAGGATCTGATATAGTTTCTACGGCTAAGATAGGATAGCAAGTGAAAAAGAATTGGGGGCAATATGACGGATAACATGAAGAGAATGCGCCTCAATGTTTTGGAGGCGCTGAATAATTGTTTTTCGCGGGAACATATTAACTATTGCTTTGGAGAAAACTTTCCACTTAGCCAGCACAAGTTTGCCCAATATATTCTCTTCGAATTTGTATATGATGCCTACGAGGAATCATTGGAAAAGCGACCACTACGGCATTTCATTCCGTATACGTCAACTGATGACAGCCACAGCGAAAGGATGCTTTTTTCCAGATCCTTGCATTACACACAAAAGTTCAGAGATAAGAACTACCAATTGTTGGTAAAAGAGTTTGAAAATGATCTTGAAGAATTACAAAGGTTAGAAATCCTTAAAGCCAAGGATATGTCTGAGATGGACAATAGGCTTGAGGGATATGAATTAAACAGACTGAGGATTTTTGAACACGAAACGCTAATTGGGTTGCCAATAGTTAAGGCAATTATCGAAGACAGAATTACATCAGCAAAAAAATACCCAACCCGAGGTTCGTAGAGCTGTTTGAGGAATATGATAATTGGGTGGAACGGTTGAGAATAAGGGCTAATGAAAACGATGAGGAGATGCTTTTTGCAAGTGCGGCGTTCTTTACTCTAGAATGGAAGTATAGTTTGGAGTTTATTTATGCTCTTGCTGATTTTATGGAAGAGGCAGGCATTAAGGAGGTCGATCCGTTGACATTCAAGGTGTTTTCGGGTGCGGTTCAGTTTATCAGCCGTTTGTCGTGTAGAATTAGAACTGACAGCCGAATGGTAACAGAGCGGCAGAATCTTGCTATGATTTTTTTGAGTTATCCAATGGATGAACTTCTATGGTATCGTGGTAAATTTGCCGAAATACTAGGGTTGGTCGGTATGTTTCTTGAGATGCCAAGTATGGAGGCAGGGGTGTTATATAAAGATTGGTTCCGAAATAATACGACTCTGACAGATTGGGCTTCGTTTATGAGAGATTATGATGTGTTTCAGACGTGGAATACAAAGACATGGACTAATCGTAAGATAAAAAATGCACGGAGTTTGTTAAAAATGGTAGTACCATTTAGAGAGGAGAATTAAAAAATCCCGATTTTCGTGCTTAGCGGCTTTTTCAGCATGGTGGTATTATAAGTCCAGAAAGGAACAACGCGTTGGCTTCTTTCAAAATCATATTTTGAAGGAGACCAGTTATGAAAAAGCAAAAAAAGGATCATGGTGGATGTAAGGATATTTTTCGCGCATTCTTGATTGAAAATGCTAAGTTTTCCGGTATGTATGACATACCTGTAATTCGTGCAGAACATAGTGTACCCAGAAAACTAATTCGATTTTCAGACGCATGTCGAGAGAAAAAAGATTATAACCAATGGGTGATGTTTTACGAGAACGATTTCGAATTTGAGAGAATTTGGAACCAACCTCGAAGATACCTTCGTATTCTGTGCAAGTTTGAAGGGGTTATAACGCCCGATTTTAGTTTGTATTATGATATGCCTTTGGCAATGCAGATATGGAATATATATCGAAGTAGAGCAATAGGTTCATGGTTACAACATAATGGGGTACGGGTCATTCCCAATATACGAGTTGGTGCTCGGGATACTATGGAAGTCTCGTGCACTGGTATTCCAAAGCATAACATAATCGCTATGGGAACATTAGGTTGCTTGGATGACCTAGCTTATAGAGAAAAGTTCGAACAGAATGTTGAGATAATAACGGAGTTATTGGAACCTGAAACCATTGTTGTATATGGTGGGTTACCCTCAGTATTCAGCAGGTTAAAAAAACGAGGCATATCTGTTGTGCATTCCCCAGCTGATTACTCTTTCTTCCGAAAGGAGGAAAAGTAGATGGGGGGAGGTCGTTATGGCTTTTCTGCGAATAGTGGAAAGAGTGTGAGCTTTTTTGTCGGTGCAAATGGAATGGCTCTTCCGACAAGGCATAAAAGTTGGATAGGAGTAAGCCGAAGAGAAAAACTACTAAAAACTGCCAAAAACACCAAATTACGAAACGCAATTAATCAAATGTATCGTCCTGGAAGTTTTATAGGAGATGGTGGAACCGCTTCGGTTCTCAAATTTGAAAAAAGAACGGGACAGAACATAGGAAGAAGTCAGAAAGGTCACTATACAAAAGCGGTTGAAATGGAGCGGTATTTGAGAAGAAAGGTACTTACGGATAACCTTAACAATAAAGACCGAAAAATCGCTAATACACTTATTCATAAGATGAAACGAGCAATACTTGAATGGGAGGGGAGAATATGAGATACGAAACCCTATATGATGATTTTCTCAGATTGTTTCCGGGTGATGA
Organism: Lachnospiraceae bacterium; assembly: GCA_017543445.1. Classification (GTDB taxonomy): domain Bacteria; phylum Bacillota; class Clostridia; order Lachnospirales; family Lachnospiraceae; genus UBA1201. The sequence goes on from JAFYGB010000005.1 coordinate 12,218, forward strand.
GCCTTTATTTCGTGGTTTGGAAAAGAAATCTGATGCTGAAAGAAGTGATGGGATGCATGTTATGTTCGGTATGGTAGTGTGTCCCTATATACTAAAGATTGTATCTGAGGACCCGCAAAAAACAAAAAAGGCTTTTGATTTCATTGAGCAGATGGAGACTTCCGGTGATGATGATATAGTCAATGTGGCTGAAGTTACCGTCTTAGAGGATCTTATGACCGATGAAAAAGGCGGAATAAAGAGATTTGGCCCATACCTTGGAGTTGAGAGCAGAAAGACAGTGGAGCAGTTATCTCAGTTCTTTGATATTGCTTAGCGTATTGGATATCGGAGCTATTTAAATATGATATGGATTCAAGTGTTGGAAACCAATGGAGTTGAGAAAAGAAGATGAAGAAGACCATCGCATTGGTCGTTACGGTTCGCAATCAGGTGCAGGAGATCCTGCCGTTTTATGAGCGTGTGCTTACGCAGAAGCGTCTCCCGGACGAGATCTGGTTTGCGGATGCGAAGTCGACCGACGGAAGCAGAGAAGTATTGAAGAAGTTGAAGGAGACGGATGCCCGCGTGCACTTCGTGTGCACAGAGCAGGCGAATCTTTCGTGCGCCCGAAATCTGGCTCTGGATCAGGTGACGGCGGACTATCTGGTATTTCCCAGACTGACGGACCGTATGGCGCCGAGCTATCTGCGCGATATGGCGCATGTGATGGAGATCGACGGCGATTTCGACATGGTGGCTTCCGGTTATGCGGAGCTGACCTCTGGCGGGAAGGTGATCTCGACCTGTACGAAGTATGGTGGGATCATCAGTTGGAAGAAGATGCTGAAGCATTGCTTCTCCAACCGCGGCATGAAGACCGGCCTTTGGAATAAGATGCTGCGACGCGACCTGATCGAGCGGGAGCAGCTTTCGTTCTGTGAGAGTCTGGAAGACGGCGGCGACGTGCTCTTTTTGGCATCCTACAGCGCTTATGTGCGCAAAGTGCAGGTATTGCCCCGAGTTCTGTACGGACATCTCTACGATCCGCTGGCCATCCGCGAGCGGCTCGCGGAGGAGAAACGACGCATCAAAGAGCAGGCGCTTCACATGCAGAAACACCGCGAGGCGATCCGCAAGATCCGCAGGGAACTGCGCATCCACAAGGCCTGTGCTGACTGGGAGGCTATGACACGGGTGCACACGCTCCTGGAGAAAGCGGGAGCATTGCATGATATCCCTTCCTTCTTCAGTTACAAGGCGCGAAAGGCGCGCCGGCTGCTGTGGGCGACCCAGTACGATAAAAAAGCCTATCGGGCGCAGCGTAAGGAGGCCGCGGGCTGCCTGCGCAGAAGGACATTGGCCGTACTAAGAGATCGCGACCTGTCCGGACTGCACCGCATGTCCGTCGTGGCCAGCGGCGTTTCACCGAGACTGGGTCTGCAGTTCGCAAAAATCCGGAAGAAATTCCGAAAAAAATGAGTTGCCGTCAGAAAATCTTAAGAAGTTATTCAGGGAAAAGCGTTTCTTTTTCGGTGAAAATATGTTAAGATAAGCGTGTTAAGTGATCAACCACGTAGGTCTGCACCACAGACCGAGAAACTCGAAATCATGGAGAGGTAAAACATGGAAGAGAATAGAAACAATAATCAAAATCAAAATGAAGAATATGAGGCTTACGAGTCTTGGGGAACCATTGAGAACACGGTGAATATCGGTTCGGCGGCCCGCCCGGCTTACAGCGCTATGGGCAGCGGTTTTCAGACGACCGCTTTCGGTGATACGATCGCGGATCGTAAGTATCTGCTGACTATCATCGGCTGCCTGACATGGGGCTTCTTTGTAAACTACCTGATGTGCATCACGTTGGGTAAGAGCTTGGTTAACTCAGCGAACCCGTCATTCCTTTATTTGATGATCCCGTTGCAGCTCGCAAGTATTTTCATGAACATGTTTTCTAAGACAGCTGTCATGAAGTTCATTGCGTATAACCTTTTGGTATTCCCGCTCGGCATTGAGATCGCGTATATCGTTTCGCTGATGAATGCTATCGGCGCTACGGATGCGGTGTATATCGCTTTGCTCGGCACCTGCATCATCGGTGGAGTTATGTTCGGGCTTGCATTTATGTTCCCGGATTCCTTCCTTTCTCTCGGAAAGACGCTCCTGTATGCAACGTTGGCAGCGGTTCTGGCGGATATCGTTGTAGCGATCTTCGCTCCGTCTGCTTATTCGACGATCGATATCGCATTTGTATTGCTTTTCGCATTGTGGCTTGGCTTTGATATTTCCAGAGCCATGAGACAGCAGAAATCGACGGTAAATGCGATCACGGCCGCATACGATGTATATTATGACTTAGCTTACATTCTCATCCGTCTGCTTATTATCATGGCGCGGAATTCCGGCAGAAGAAACTGACCGAATGTACCACACTTTTGTGTGAATGATAGAGAACGCACCTCCGCCGGAGGTGCGTTTTTGGTAATCCGTCCGATCCTATAGGAGAACAGGAGGGCGATGATATGAAAGAAGAGAATGATCTGAATCTGCTGGATCTTTCCACTCTGTTCCTCCTGTTCGAGAGCGGGATAAAACTCTATGCTCTGGCGGGCATGATCTACGTCGCGTTGTTTGCTCTGTATATGACATTCGTATTATTCCGGCTGTCGATTCAGAAGAAATCGGATGCGTCGGCATTTACCGAGGCTTTTGATGTCTACCTGAATGTCGGAAAAGAGATCTCCGAAGGGTTATATGTACCTTCCGCGTATGATGAAGATGAGCGCCATGACTGGTTTGATTTCTTCAACTGAATATCGAAAGATAGAAAAAGAGGCTTCCCATGGGTTTCATGGGGAGCCTCTTTTGGTTTATCGATCCTCATATTCACAGGAATAACTGCAGTACGTACACCACGATGCATGAGCAGGAGGCAACGATGAAGAGGTTGCCAGTCAGCCAGGCGGTGATGATGCCGACGATCATAGCGACCAGGCCGGGGATGATGTTTCCTTCGACCACGTAGAGGATCGCGGGAAATGTCATGACGGAGAGGGTCACATAGGGTACGTAGAACAAAAACGAGCGGATGAACCGGCTTTTGATCGGTTTGCGGATCAGGGTCAGCGGCAGGGCGCGGATCGCGTAGGTCACGAGCGCGATGACGGTGATGTAGAGGTAAATGTTGTGCTTCATTCGCCGTCACCTCCTTGCGTGGCTTCCGCTTCCGAGGCTTTTGTCGGCTCTTTCGAAGCATCGTCTTCCTCCTTATCGGGGACCGGAAAGAAGTAGGCTGCGAACGCTGAGATCACGACGGTCAGCAGGATGGTGCGGGTGCCGACGGAGATCTTCGAAATGTAAGGGAGCAGGGAAAATGCGAGGCTCGCGCCCATCGAGATCGTGCAGATGCCGATGATGACGCGGCTTTGCTTCGCTGCGGGGATGATGATGGCCAGGAACATGCCGTATAAGCCCACAGAAAGCGCATTTACGATGTTTTGCGGCAACAGGTTACCGAATATAACACCGAGGCCTGTACCGGCCGCCCAGAGCGACAGAGCGACGAGCATCATGCCGTAGTAGAACGGCGGTTCGACCGGCGTCTGCCGGGACATCGAAACGCCGAAGAGTTCATCGGTGATGCCGAGACTCATGACCAGACGGTGCGGTAGCGTGACGCGCTTCGAGAGCTTCTGGCTCAGTGAACACGACATCAGAAGGTAGCGTGCATTGGCCACGAGGACCATGAGCGCGATCTCGATGTAGGCTGCCTGTTCCGCGATCAGGGAAAATGCGACATATTCGCCGGCGGATGCGTTCAGCAGCATGCTCGTCAGCGTGGCCTGAAACGCGGTGAGGCCGGCATTTTTCGCGTGGATCCCGAGCGAGAACGAAACGGCGAAATAGCCGAGGCCGATCGGTATGCCCAGACGCATGCCGCGGGCCAGTTCTGCGCGGGGATTATATGTGGTTTGCTTCATGATATTGCCTTTCTGAAACGTTTTGGACCGGGTGAAGATCAGGGGTTATTCGGCCGACGACACGATGGGGTCTACTCAAAACGTATATGCATTTTAACATAAAAACATAAGGGTGGCAATACTTGTGAAATACTTGTCAATTAATGCCGTTTCGGGTATAATAGAACACAGGATTTACGTGCGCCGCTCGACGCAAACGATCTTAAGAAACCGAAGGAAAACAAAGAGGGCACAGGCGGTGAAGCAGAAACTCGCGGGAAACTATATGATGTTTACGGCATATCAGTTCTTCATACTGTTGGTGCCTTTGATTTCCATGCCCTACGTGGCCCGTGTGCTGGGACCGGAGAGTAACGGAACCTACAGTTTCCTCGAGTCGACCGTGATGTATTTTACGCTGGCGGCCTCTTGCGGCAGCGCTGTGTACGGCCAGCGTGAGATCGCCTATTTGGATAATAAAGCCGACCGCACCCGCGTCTTCACCGAGATCTTCCTGATCCGCCTCATCATGACGCTGATCAGTTTCGCCATTTTCTTCGGCGTGTTCGGCCTGCAGGAGAGGTATGGCTCCCTGTATCTACTGTTTTCGTTTAACATATTGACTGTGATCTTCGATATTTCCTGGTTCTACCAGGGCATGGAAGAGTTCACGCGTGTCGTAGTGCAGTGTACGGTCATCCGTCTGGTCGCACTGGTGTGCATTTTCCTATTTGTGAAATCGCCGGAAGACCTACCGATCTACATCCTGTGTCAGAGCGTCCCGAACCTCGTCGGTGCGTTCTCGCTCTGGCCCGGCGTGCATCGAAAGATGACGAAGATCTCGTTCAAAAACCTGCAGCTTAAGAAGCACATGCTCCCGATCCTGCTTTTGTTCCTGCCTCAGATCTCCTCGGAGATCTTCGGTATGCTCGATAAGACCATGATCGAGGTCCTGACGCATCAGGCGGAGCTGAACGCTTACTATCAATATTCGCAGAAGATCGTGAAGATCATTCTGATCGGAATCACCTCCCTCGGCATCGTCATGATCCCGTCCATGTCGGCCGCCTTCGCGCGGAAGGCTTACGACGAGATCCGCCAGCGCATGGAGGACATCTTCCGTTTTGCGTTCTTCTTAGGATGCCCGTTGATGTTCGGTCTTCTGGCCGTTGCCGATGTCTTCATTCCGCTGTTTTTCGGCGATAAGTACCTGCCCGCCATCGAACTGACGTGCTTCCTGGCGCCGACCGTCATCCTGGTCAGCTGCAGCAACGTCCTGGGTGTCCAGTACCTGCTGCCGTCCCGCCAGCAAGGTGTTTTCACCCTGTCGCTGGTGCTCGGCATCATCGTCAACATCGTGGGCAATGCACTTCTGGTCCCGCATTTCTCGGCCCTCGGTACCGTTTACGCGACCGTTGCTTCGGAATTCGTCGTAACGCTCACGCAGTCGATCGCCGTGCGGAAACAATTGCCCCTCGGGAAGATGTACCGCTCCGGCGCCGTCTACCTGATATCGGGTGCGGTGATGGCGGCCATTACCTACCTGGTCGGCATCCTCATCCCGGGACGCGCCCTGTCCTTCGCGATCCGCTTTGTGATCGCCGTGACCACCTACAGTCTCGCCATGTTCCTGGCGCATGATCCGATGTTTGCGCGTTTGCTCGCCATCATCGGCAAGATAAAGAACAAAGTATTCAGAAGAGGAAGATAAAATGGACCGCAAGAACATTTCCAAAGCAGTCATTCAACGTCTGCCACGTTATTACCGATATCTCGGCGAGCTCCTGGAGGAGCAGATCCTGCGCATCTCTTCGCAGGAATTGTCCGAGCGTATGCACGTGACGTCCTCGCAGATCCGCCAGGACTTAAACCAGTTCGGCGGCTTCGGCCAGCAGGGCTACGGCTACAACGTCGAAGTGCTCTATCATGAGATCGGTAAGATCCTCGGTATCGACCGCAAGCACAACATGATCGTGGTGGGCGCCGGCAACCTCGCGCAGGCCATCGCGAACTATACCAACTTCGAGCGTCGCGGCTTCGTGATCCGCGCGCTGTTCGACCGCGATCCGAAACTCATCGGCCGGACCTTCCGTGACATCCCGGTCTATCCGATGGAGCAGCTCGAGGATTTCATCCGTGAAAATGACATCCACATGGCGGCGATCTGCATCCCGAAGGGCAGCGCGATCCCCGTGGCGGAGCGCCTCGTATCCTGCGGCGTGAAGGCCATCTGGAATTTCGCCCATACGGATCTGAACGTGCCGGAGGATGTGGTGGTGGAAAATGTCCACCTCTCGGAGAGCCTGATGCGTCTGTCCTACCGACTGGCGCAGAGCGACCAGAAAGAGCAGTGACCCATCCGAAATAAGGAGGATCGATCTATGGAGAGAGTATACAGCAGCGCCGGTATGAAGCGCATCGACGATTATACGATAAACCAAGGCTTCCGCAGCGCCAGAGAACTGATGGAGGCGGCGGCCGCGCGCGTGTTCGACGTGGTGTGGCGCCACATCGAGAGCGACCTGTCCTGGCAGAATATCGAAGAGGAAGAAGATAAACCGCTCTGTGTCGGCGTGATCGCCGGCGTGGGCAATAACGGCGGCGACGGCATTGCCGTCGTGCGAAAACTTCTGCAGCGCTCGCAGGAGTATCCGAAACTGACCATCAAACTGCTCGTTTGCGGGGATACCGCCGAGGAGAATAACCGCACGACCTATGCTTGGAGAGAGCAGTGGGACCTGCTGCAGGAGGAAGGCAGAGACGGAGAGGGCGCCATGACGCGTAAACTGACCTACCGTCATGTCCTTCCGGAATGGGAATATACGGACGAAGAATTACGAGATGAGCTGGATGAATGCAGCATTCTCGTGGATGCTCTGTTTGGCATCGGCCTGTCGCGGCCGGTGACCGGCGTGTTCGCTCAGGTGATCCGGGCGGCGGCCGGCTTAAACGTCCCTGTGATCGCGGTGGACATGCCGAGCGGCGTTTCCACGGATAGCGGTGCGGTCTTGGGCGTGGCCCTTCCCGCGACGACGACGGTGACCTTCGGTTACCGCAAACGCGGCCAGGTGCTGCTTCCGGGTCGGGAACTTTGCGGCGAGCTCATCGTAGCTGATATCGGCTTTGCCAGTGACGCGCCCGTGGTCGCATTGTCCGATCCGTTTTCGGGTTCGGAGATCATCCATGTGGAGCGGCCGGAGATCCCGAAGCCGACCTACGTGTGGAACGCGGACGATGTTGCGGCGGTGCTGCCGAAGCGGCCGGCCTACTCACATAAAGGGACCTTCGGAACGACCGCTTTTGTTGCGGGAAGCCGCGGAATGGCGGGGGCTGAACTGATCGGTGCGATGGCTGCGTATCGCGGTGGCGCGGGGCTGGTCATGAACTTAAGCGACGCGGAGAACCGCCTGATCCTGCAGACCGGTGTGCCGGAAGCAATCTTCCTGCCCTGGCAGTCGGCGAGCAGCCTAGACCGTGTGCTCGGACTGGATCCGAAGCGCAGCGCCCTCGTGATCGGACCGGGGCTCGGCGCGAATAACGAAGGAAAACAAGTCCTTCAGGGACTTTTGAAAGCGTTGATAGAAAAACCGGGGATCCCGCTCGTGATCGACGCGGACGCCCTGAATCTCATAGCGAAACACGATACGATCGACCGGTTGGTGCGGGACTATACCGCCGCCGGTGGTCTGGTGATCCTGACGCCCCATGTGGGGGAAATGATCCGTCTGCTTTCGCGGCACGAGGATTGGAAGGATGCGGAGCGCGTGCGCACGCAGCTGCCCACCGCAGCACAGGCCGTCGCAAAGTACTATAACGCCGTTTGCGTAGCGAAGGATGCATCGACGGTGATCGCGATGCCGGATGGCGAACTGGTGGTAAATCCCACCGGATGCGCGGCATTGGCCGTAGCCGGAAGTGGAGACGCACTGGCCGGACTGATCGGCTCTTTAGTTGCGCAGGGAATGAGCGTATCGGACGCGGCAGTCACAGGCGTCTGGATCCACGGACGTGCCGGGGAGGAAGCCGCACGCCGGGTCGGAGCGCGATCCTGCATGGCACGGGACATCGTGGACGGTATTGCCCAAGTATATCATGTTGACTTTTCCAAAATGTAATGTTATAGTAGAAACGCTGTGGTTTTTTCACTATATTTTTTCAGGTGGGCTAAAAACCATGACGAAAGGTTACAAGGAAGGTTTGCTCCGCAAACCCCTTAGGTTCGAAATAATTCTGAATAGCATGGCTGGATAGCCCAGCCATACCAAGGAGTACAAGCATATGGACGACGGCGCGCTATGGTGCGTAATCATCAGTTTTGCATTGACATTATTATCGGCAGTGTTCATCGGTTTTCTCACGGCGGTCACGCAGACCGTGGCAGAGGAGCCCGAGGAGCCTCCGGAACGCGAAGACAAAGGATTGGACGCGTTTAATGCGCACATCCGCGATCGTTTCCGCCTGACGGGCATCTATTTTGCCTCGCTGTGCCTGACGATCGTGGCTTGCGGTTTCGGCCTGTCCTGTTCGGCCTACTACCTCTCGGGAGTCATCCCCGGGCATGATCTATGGCCGGTCCGTGTCGTATTTCTCATCCTGTTCGCGATCCTCGTGTGCGCGTTCGGCGTTCTGATCCCGATGCGGATAGCCATGAAGGCATCCGAGGCGTGGGTCGAGAAGACTCGCCACATCGTGGTTGCGATCGGTATGCTTTTCGTGCCGTTTGCCTGGGTGGCCCGCATGCTGGCTCGCGGTGTGGTCCGCATTTTCCGCGTGAACTATGACGATGCGGAGGACTCCGTAACGGAGCAGGGCATCATTACCATGGTCAATGAAGGCGCCGAGCAGGGCGTTCTCGAGGACGATGAAGCGGAGATGATCACCAATATCTTCGAATACGGAGATAAGGAAGCCGCCGATGTCATGACGCACCGCGGCTCGATCAAGTTTTTAAGCCGCGACTGCACGCTGGCTGAGGCGCTGCACGAGCTGGCGACAGCGAAGAACACCCGTTATCCGGTCTGCGGCGCGGACATCGATGAGATCATCGGTATCCTGCACATGCGGGAAGCGCTCGAGGCCATGGAAAATAAGGAGAATCTGCAGAAGAAACTCTGCGAGATCGACGGGCTGTTGCAGACTCCGGTCTATGTTCCCGAAACGAAGAACATCGACGACCTGCTTCGCGAGATGCAGAAAAACAAAAACCACATGGTCATCGTCTTGGACGAATACGGACAGACGAGCGGCCTGATCACGATGGAAGACATCCTCGAGGAGATCGTCGGAAACATCATGGATGAGTACGACGAAGACGAGGAGACCATCACGAAAAAAGAAGACGGAAGCTTCGACATTCCGGGCCTGACGCCTTTTGATGAGGCGGCACAGTTGCTGGCCATTGACCGCGACGAAGAGGCCGAAGAAGTCGAAACATTAAACGGTTATATTTTAAACCGGCTCGACCACATCCCGACGGATCAGGAGCATCCGACGCTGGAGGCGGACGGTTGGCGGTTTGAAGCATTTGAGATCCATAAGGGCGTTATCGGCCGCGTACACGTGACGAAACTGCCCGAACCTGAAGAAATCAACGAAAACTAGGAGGACCCCATGTCAGGACATTCTAAATTTGCGAATATCAAGCATAAGAAAGAGAAGAACGATGCCGCGAAGGGTAAGATCTTCACCCGTATCGGCCGTGAGATCGCCGTTGCCGTAAAGGAAGGCGGCGCAGATCCCAACAACAACAGCCGTCTGCGCGACGTCATCGCAAAGGCGAAGGCAAACAACATGCCGAACGATACCATTGACCGCAGCATCAAGAAGGCAGCGGGCGATGCAAACGCGGCGAACTACGAAGCGATCACCTACGAAGGCTACGGTCCGTCCGGTACCGCGATCATCGTCGAGACCCTGACCGACAACAAAAACCGCACCGTGGGTAATGTTCGAAACGCGTTCACGAAGGGCGGCGGCAGCGTCGGAACCTCCGGCTGCGTATCCTTTATGTTCGACAAGAAGGGTCAGATCATCATCGATAAGGAAGAGTGCGACCGCGATGTCGACGACCTGATGATGCTGGCGCTCGATGCAGGCGCAGAGGATTTCACCGACGACGAGGACTGCTACGAAGTCCTGACCGCTCCGGATGATTTCTCCGCAGTGCGCGAGGCACTCGAGGCGGAAGGCATCCCGATGCTCAGCGCGGACATCACCATGATCCCGCAGACCACCGTCGAGCTGACCTCCGAGGAAGACATCAAGAAGATGAACCGCATCCTGGATCTGCTGGATGAGGACGACGACGTACAGGAAGTTTATCACAACTGGGACGAATAATATGACACAGGTAAAACTGAAGAAAGGCGAGGGACGTACGGTAAATGCCGGCGGCCTCTGGATCTACGACAACGAGATCGACGAGATACTCCCGGAAGGCGGGCAGATGCCCGAGCCGGGCGATCCGGTCCGTGTCCTCGCCTTCAACGAATATCCTTTGGGCGTCGGATTTTATAATCCTGCGTCCAAAATTCGCATTCGGCTCCTTTCGCGGGACGCCGATGCCGACATCACATCGAGAGAGTTCTACGCAAAGCGCATTCACGACGCGGTGGAATACCGCAGGCACATCCTGGAGGATCTGGACAGCTGCCGCCTCATTTTCGGCGAGGCGGACTACCTGCCCGGTCTTACGGTGGATAAATTCTCCGACACGCTCGTGCTGCAGTCGCTGTGGCTGGGCACGGATCGCTATAAGGAGATGATCGCGGACCTGCTGAAGGCGGAACTGGCTGCCCTCGGCATTACGATCCGCGGCGTCTATGAGCGCAGTGACGCGAAGGTGCGCCTGCAGGAAGGCTTAGAGCTTCGTACCGGATTCATCGGCGAGCCCTTTGACACTCTCGTGACCATCGTGGAAAATGGCGTGAAGTATCACGTGGACGTGGCGGAAGGTCAGAAGACCGGTTTCTTCCTGGACCAGAAGTTCAACCGCCGCGCCATCCGGTCCATGTGCCGCGACGCCGAGCGCGTGCTGGATGTATTTACACATACGGGTTCTTTCGCCCTGAATGCCGCCATGGCCGGCGCGCGGGACGTGACCGCGGTCGATGCTTCGGCGCCCGCCATCGAGATGGCGCGGGAGAACGCGAAATTAAACGGCGTAGAGGACCGCATGCACTTTGAGTGCGGGGACGCATTTGCCATACTGGAACAGAAGGTCGCAGCCGGCGAGCGTTATGACGTGGTCATCCTGGACCCGCCCGCGTTTACAAAGTCC
>JAFYGB010000065.1 GCA_017543445.1 Lachnospiraceae bacterium
AACCTGGAATTTCGACTTAGAAACACAGCCAGAGAACAGCAGAGGGTCTTGGCAGCATAACAACAGCATTGAAACTGATTATTCCTCTTGCAATCTACCAATCACCTGGAAACTATTTTACACACTATTTAGGACTTGACTCGATATTAAGCTTTTGGTTGCTTTTCAAGTGCTTCTTAGCAAGCAACTTCCTGCCTCTGGCTACCAACCCATGCTAAATCATCTCTTTTGGTTGCTTTATATTTCTTCCGTGGCCCCCAGCCTAACAATAAATGGGCCCGGGAAAAACGATCTCTCGTTTTTCCCGGGCCCTCTCCTTTTATCCTCAAACTTTTATTGTATTCCTAAACGTTTCTGCACGTAAGCCAGGCTTTCGTAGTAATCCTCGGCGGTCTTCAGATGCTCGATGATCATGGGCATGTCCGGATCTTCCTGCGTCGCCAGTTTCGCGTAGAGTTCCAAGTTCAGCGTCCCCTGGCCGGGCGCGCATTCGCGCAACTGGAAGGTGTAGTCCGGCAGTAGCAGGGTGTCCTTCATGTGGCAGCTTAAGATGCGCCCGTGAAGGAGTTCGAACGTGTGCTCCAAAAACTCATCCGAGAAGAAATAGCGCTCGGGACAGTTGATCATGTTGACAATGTCGAGGTGAACGCCGAATCCTTCGCGGTCGACCTCTTCTATCAGTCGGAGGGAATCCTCCGGTCCGGTCGGGATCATCCACGGCATGGGCTCGATGGAGAACTTCGTCTTCTTTGGCTTCGCGGTGTCGATGATCTTTTGAATGGTCTCGACGGTCTGTTTTCTGGCTTCGTCGGTGAAATTCTCCCGATAGCCACCGTCCCAACGATCACCATAGGGCGCGCCGGCAACATTGACCACGCAGCGAGCTCCGATGGAGTCTGCCATTCGGATCTGGCCCACAGTATACTCAAATACTTCTTCCCGCACCTTCGAATTGGAAGAAAGCATGTTGCGCCACACGCCGACTTCGGCGATGGTCAGGTCCGCCTCGCGCGCCGCTTTCGCGTACGCTTCGATCGTTTTTTCATCGGCGTGGCAATCCAGCGGAAAGACTACGGTGCGGCATCCGCATTTGCGGTGCAGATCCGCCCATATTTCCGCATTTTCATAACTGAGTGCATAACTGATGCCTAATCGCATAAAGCCCCCTGTATGGCCCTCTAAACGCGATCTGTGCATATTCGAATCGGTTTGAGCGGCCTCTCTTTGATCAGATCAAGTGTTCCAAAAGTGCAGGACTGTCGGATCGAAGGATGCCAGATCCTTCACGCCCGTCCGTGCCATCACGGAAGCCAGTTCGGCCGTCATCTCCCGGATCCGGTCGGCAACGGCCTGCCCGCCGTTCTTCAGCGGCTTCATCAGTTCCCGTCCCACGGAAACCCCGTCCGCGCCGAGCGCCAGCGCCTTATACGCGTCCATGCCGCTTACGATGCCGCAGTCCACGATGATCGGGAAGTCCGCTCCCACCGCCTCGCGGATCCCGGGCAATGCCATGAGCGGCGGTACCGAGTATTCCATCATGTTGTGGTGATGGGACAATACGATACCCGCTGCCCCCGCCCTCTGTACCTTTACCGCGTCGGACACGCTGAGCACGCCCTTCACGATGAACGGAAGCGGCGCTGCCGCCTGAATAAATGCAGCGAGCTGCTCCGTACTCTTCGGCTTCATGTCAAAGCCGAGCACGTGATCATACGTGCCATGTCCGGAGAAACTGTGGTCAATGTCCATCCCGACCGCAAACGCTCCGGCTTTCTTCGCATGCTCGATCCTGCGAAAAACTTCTGCATCATCCGCATACGGCTTGATGATCTTTATCGTTTTTGCCCCGGTCGCAATGATGTGCTCAAGTTCTTCATCGCTACCCATACCGTACCAGTGGATCGTCCCGGCATCTCTGGCCCCGATAGCATACTGCGCCATCGCATCCTCACAGATATCGTGAAGGTGCGACAGCGCAGCTGTCATGATCGGAGTCTGGATCTCCCAGCCCCAAAGCATTCGCTTCGTGGATGGAAGATCCGCGTCCATATACCGGGTCTCCAACAGGATCGAATCAAAATATCTTCTGGTTATCTCATCAGAATTCCCTTTTCGTTCCATAGTAAGCCCCCTTACTGTTCGATTTATGATTTTTTCATGATGGCAGGTGTCCAGTACTCCTGCTGATACATATCAGTGAACAGATATGTGATCTTTACGGTCGCGTCATGAAGTTCCCAGTCGGTCACTTTCAGGTTCGCCGGATCAGTCACGGTCATCGGATCACCAAACATGTAACTGTCGATATACTCGCCTGCGTAGGAATAATAATCACATACGAAATCGAGCTTATCCCCTGCGGACAGCGTCAGTTCGCTCTTCGCGATGGTCTCGGTCTCATCCTGTGTGTAATCACGCGTTACGCCGACGATACGTCCCGGAGCATTACCGTTCGGGAACTCCACAAGAAGCTGAACGGACTCCTTCGTAACGATGTCGTTGGTAAGCAGTGCCGGAATATAACCGTAGATCGCGGTCACATCGTCCCCGTTCATCAACGTCTCGATGTGGTAGTACGGAACGACCTGATCGTTCAGTGCGATCCAGGTAACACCCGTGTTAGCTACCATGCGATCCTTATCATCCCAATCGAGGAGATTATCCAGACCGAGGTCAATATATCCCTCGCCGTCGTCAAGTAGCATGTTCTTATCTACCAGGTGGATCATATCCCACTGCTTATCCGGCATATCGATGAGGTACTTACCTCCCTCTTCGACCCAAGTTAAGTACTTCGTATCGAAGTGATGCTCGGCAATGTAAGAACTGATCTGCGACGTGGTCATGCCGCTGTCTTTGAGGAACTCGATGTTGTTCGCATCCAGGCCGCGGACTTTATTACCATCTGCGCCGCCGCTGCGGAAGAACATACCAAGGAGATCCTCGATCATACCGGAGTCACTGGAAGAAGACTCTTCGTCGCCTCCAAACAGCGAGTCCAGAATGGAACCGGAACCGCCGGACGAAATGACACCACTCGTCTCCAGACTTGCGAATGTCTTGATACACTTTGTATATTCCGCGTCCATGCCGATCTGGTTGTAGGTACGGCACGCTGCATCGACCTGCTTCGCCTTCTTATACGGGAAATAGATCGAGATACCGAACGCGTTCTTCATGTTGGAAGAAGTCTTGTTGTATTTGACTGCTCCCTTAACCGCTTCGCTAAGTGCCTTTGCTTCCGTCGTCCCGATATTATTTGCCAGGTTCACGAGGTCGACCTGGTCGATCTTCGAACTAGTGGCAAATTCACGTGCGCTCGCACGTGCTTCGGAAACTGCCTCGTACTCTTCCTTCGCCAATTTGTCGCTGATGCTGCGCGCGAATGCGGACAGCTTGGAAGGTACGGTATTTGCAAACTCAGCCAGGTCCGTGATGGACAATGTCGTCTTCTGGCCGTTACACTCACGGTCACATGCGGAAACGAAATCGTCGATGATGTTCTTACCGATCTCGGTCGTAGCCATGGACGTATTCGACGAAAGCTTCGTCAGCCAGTTTGTGTAATACCAGCCGATACCAGGCTCAGTCTCCTCCGACGCGATCAGGTAGTCGGCATAATTATCCAGGACCAGAGCAGTCTCTGCCGTCGCCATCAGGCAGGCATCAAAACCGATGAAATCGAAGGTAACGCCTGCATTCTTCAGTGCGGTGTTGATGCCGGCCAGCGTCATGGAGTCGCCGTTGCCGTTCTTCTCATCGTAACCGAAACCAGTCACGGAGCCGCCGCCGTGATCCCAAAGGATCAGTTCGTTACGATTCGCCGGGTAGTTCTGCGCACAGTACTTGATGAAATCGGTCAATGTATCCGGGTCGGTCATCGGCTTGCTTCCGCGATTATCCTCCAGGCGGATCAATTGTCCGCTCGCCGGATCGATCCGATAGAACTGATGCACCGAGTTGCTGATGCCCTGGATCTGCCACTTCTTCGCACCGCCGGTGCAGAGAATGATATTCACCTTATCCGACAGTTTCGCCTTCGTCATCTCTACGATGTCGTTCGACGCCATGCCGGCTTCGGACTCCAGGTCAGTACCGCAGATATATACCATCAAGGTCACAACATCGTTACCATTGCCCTTGATCACAGTACGCTTATTGCGGGAACCGCTGGCTACGCTGGTGTCGATGGATGTAGAATCCGTCGAAACGCCGCTGACTGTGCCGCCGCCACCGCCGGAGGAACCTCCGCCGATCAGGTTGGAGATGATGTTGGTGTTGTCGTCACCACCGCCGCCGTTATCATCTCCACTACTCATGAACATGAAGATAACCGCGATAATGATCACAAGCAGGCCACCGCCACCGCCGGCTTTCGTCGCGCGGGACATTCCGCCACCGCCACTGCTGTGGTGACTGCCGCCGCTGTAGTGACTGCCACCACTACTATGGGAACTGCCGCGCCCTACACGTCCGCCACCGAGGCCACTGCCTCTGCGTCCGCCCGCGCTGCCGCCTCCGCTAACACTCTGTCCTCTTCCTGCAGGTCTTGCCATAAGATACCTCACTTCACTAAATACACTTTTTATCGGTATACCTTTTCAGGCATGTCTTCGTTACAAACACATTAAATTATAACATGGACCCCTGTGTTTTACAAGAAGAACACAGGGGTCCATGTGGATTTTTTAGGAGGGAGTTTATTCGGCCACTTTCAGTGCCTCGACCATATCGATCTTTTTGTTCTTGCGGCTCACCATCAGGCCTACGAAGAACGAAACGCCGAAGGTAAGCAGGATCGAGATCAGGTACGTCGTGAACGTGATCGTCAGGGAAAGTTCATAATCGCCTGCCAGCATGACCAGTAATATCTTCAGGATACCGACACCTGCAGGAATGCCGAGAGCCACACCCAGAACGGTCATCCAGATGTTCTGGTCGATCAGGATCCGGCTGATATGGCGGTCTTTAAAACCGACCACCTTCAGCGTCGCCAGTTCACGGTAGCGCTCCGCGTAGCTCATGATACCGAGGTTGTACAAAACGACCACGCCCAGGATCACCGCGATGATCACGAGCATTGCGATCATCAGAAACATGATGTAGATGAAACTGTTGAACGTATCCACCACGGTCTGTTTCGACTGGGACGATGAAATAAACGGACTGTCTTCGACCTCCATCACGTTCGTGAACAACTCATTGACCTGATAATTCATCCCGATGTTGTCCGCGTACGATTTGCTCAGCATGATGCTTTCCGAGATGGATTTCGCAATGTCGACCACCTTCAGATCGTACTTTTCGGAGGTCCCGTATACCGACACGGAAACGGTATCGCCCACCTTCAGGTTTTCTTTGCGGGCAATGCGTTCGCAGATGAGCACACCGTCTTCCGGTAGCGAGATATACTCACCGTGTCCCTTAACGAACTGGTAGTACCCGTGGTCCAAGCTGTAGACCTGCATCGAGTAAGCATTGTCCCCGATCTGGATGCCCAGTTCAGCGCACCAGTCGGCATCATACTTCTCGATCAGCGCGTCCACGTCAGCGTTCGAAGCCTGCTCTATGTCCAGTGTGATCTTGTTCTGATAGCACATGGACTTCTCGAAGAAATCATCGATGAAACTGTTCAGGGTATCGTTGATACCGAAGGAGGCGATCAGGATCAGCATACAGCTGACGATACCGAACACCGTCATGAAGGAACGGGACTTGTGACGCAAGATATCACGGATATTCCATTTGGTTGCGAAAGAAAGATTCTTCCACGCTTTTTTATTCTCGATCCACATGCGGCGCATGGCCTTCGGAGCGTAGGGTTTGAGTGCCTCCGCAGCCGTGCCCTTCATCATGGAGGCCACCGAATACATCGTCGTCAGGATCAGGAAGATATTGATCGCAACGATGACCGCGATGCTATACAGCGGCATGTGAAGTTCCCAGTGCTCCATGTCCATATAATCACCCATGACGGAGTGCGGATTGACGAACATGTAGCCGATGAGGAAGCCCAAGCCCACGCCGATCGCTGTTCCGATCAGGCCGATGAATACGCCGTAGGTCGTGTAGTGCCGCAGGATACGACGATCCTTAAAGCCCAGCGATTTCAGTGTACCGATCTGCGTCTTCTCGGAGATGCTGATACGGTGCATCGTCGTTATCATCGTCAGGACTGCGATGGCCAGGAAGATCACGGGCAGTAGCGCCGCCATGGTCTTACCTTCCTCCATCTCGCCATGGGCTTCCGAATAACTGGTGACAAGTTCTTTATCCACGACCATGTAGGTCTTGCCGAGTGCCTCTTCCGCCTTTGCGATCATGGTGTCTTTATCGAGATCACTGCGGACATTGATCTGGGGATAGAACGTGATGCCGATCACCCGCTTCATGTACGCGGGGGAAATGTACACAAAACCGTTTTTCTGATAGTCCGGCATCAACTGGCCTTCTTGCAGCAAACAGATCAGGTACTCGCCGGATTTTACCAGACCGCGGATCGGGCCGGAAAACTCGATGTTTTTATAGACCATCGTGAAGGTGTCACCCACAGACAGGTCATTTTCCTTCGCGTAACGTTCGGAGATCCAAAGTCCCTCCGCGTCTTCGCTGTCGTAAGCCTCGCCCTCGATGACTTTAAAACCGGAAACCGCTGGGTTCTCGGTGATCGTCAGCGCCAGAAGATCGTCCGATTCCTTGCGAGGGACAGTGACCGAAAGGAAACGACTGGCCGCCGTCACGCCCTCGATCTTTTCGATCGCCTCCACATCAGCCGCGGAAAAACCGCGTTCATTCATGATGCGATAATCGGCAAAGCCCGTGTCTTCAAAGGCTTTCGCCACATTGACTTCCAGGGTCTTCCACTCGATGTTGAAGCCCAGGAAGATACCGATGCCCAAGGCTACCATGATGATCATGGAGATGAACTGCGCCTTGTAGCGTCCTACGGTACGGATCAGTTTCTTAAATAACATACTTACCACTCCACTTCTTCGACCGCCAAAGGCTTATCGTTATTGATCACTTCTTTGATTTTTCCGTTCTTTACGTGTACCACAACATCCGCCATCTTCGCGATGTTCTGGTTATGCGTGACGATGATCGTCGTCTTCCCGTGCTCCTTCGCCATGCTCTGCAGAAGCTTCAGGACCATGACACCGGTCTCGGTATCGAGCGCGCCCGTCGGTTCATCGCACAGCAGGATGTCGGGGTTCTTTGTGACCGCGCGGGCGATGGACACACGCTGCTGCTCGCCGCCGGACAGTTCCACCGGGAACTTATACATATGTTCTCCGAGGCCGACCTCGCGGAGCATGTCGTGGCTCGACAGCGGATCCTTCGCGATCTCCTTAACCAGTGCTACATTTTCCAAAACGGTCAATGTCGGGATCAGGTTATATGCCTGAAAAATAAAACCGACACCCGATGCACGATATTCTGCCAGTTGGTCGGCATTCAAGGTGGAAATATCCTTTCCCTTGATCTTTATCGTTCCGGATGTCGGACTGTCCAATCCTCCGAGGAGGTTCAATAATGTAGATTTGCCTGCGCCTGACGGTCCCAGGATCACGATGGTCTTCCCGCTCTCCAGCTCCAAACTCACGTCGTCCAGTGCCTTCTGCTCGTGGTCACCCACTTTGTAAACTCTTGAAACATGGCTGATCTCAACTATCTTCATACTTCTCTCCTGTCTGTCTCAAAGGATCCGCGGGCCCTGCCGATCTTTGAATACGTATATGATATGTCGTTTTACAATTAAACGTTTGTTTAAATGTTCCACGCATTATATGTTAGCGTAAAGCAACCGACTTGTCAACAGTTTTTTTGAGATTTATTACGGAAGTAAGGAATTTGTAAGAAATCCGTATAATAGGCCTTCTGTATTGGTTTTTCTTGTAAAAACGTGCAAAAACAGCCGTTACGCAAAGCATAACAGCTGTATGGCTTTTCTGTATGGATTCCGTCGTGTGAATGCTTATCACCCTTATATTTCGGGGTTTTCGCCTCTCAAATAGGTCGGAATCGTTTTTAACTTGTGCAGATTCAGTACATGCATGCGGTCGATCTTCGCCCGAAGTGCTTCATCCTCGCACTCGCCGGTCAATATATACCGATCCAGTGTATCATAGGTAAACCCGATCTTCTCTTCGTCCGTCATGCCGGACAGTCCGTCGGACGGTGCCTTCTGCACCAGGTGCGCTGCGATGCCGAGCTCGGCGCCGAGCAGGCGCATCTCCGTAACGGTATAATTCGCGCAAGGACTAAAGTCTCCAGCTGCATCGCCGTACTTCGTCGAATAACCGATGTAGTCCTCGGAACGGTTGCACGTATTGACCACGCGACCGCCCATGGGCTGCGCCTGCGCCACCGCATATAACGTCGTCATGCGGATCCGCGGCGGGATATTGATCTCCATATCCTTCGTAGGAACGAAGCCATCCAGCGCGGCCAATGTATTTTTGAGCCCGTTCACTGCGTCGGCGATATTCACCACGTAGTACTTGATATCGAGGCTCTGCGCCACTTCCATGGAATCGGCGATGTCCGCCTGCACGCCGTTCGGCATCAATACGCCGACCACGCGCTCCTTACCCAGCGCCCGCACCAGCAGGTTCGCCACGATGGTGGAGTCCTTGCCTCCGGACAGGCCGATCACGGCCGCCGCCTTCGGGCCATTGTTTTCAAACCATTCGCGGATCCATGCAACGATCCCTTCGATCTCTTTTTTTGCGTCAAAATTCTGAAGTTTCATACGTCTAACCTCCCCTTAGTGATTCATTCGCCAGTCGATGCTGCGCTGCAGGTACTCGACATACGCCGGGTTCTTACACATTCCCTTACCGGGTGTATCCGAGATCTTCGCCACATCCATGCCGTTGCAGAATGTGGTCTTCATAACGATATTCAGTGCGTTCTCGTCCGTATCGTTCGCCAGATAGGTACCGATACCGAACGCCACCTTCGCCCGTCCGTTGAAGTGCCGGTACAGCGCATCCGCCCGCGCGAAATCCAGGCTGTCGGAGAACAGCAGAGTCTTCTGCGTTCCGTCGATCTCCAGTTTCTTATAGTGCTCCAGGATCTTCTCGCCCCACTCGTACGGGTCACCGCTGTCGTGGCGCACGCCGGAAAACAGCGTTGCGTAGGTGAGATTGAAGTCCCGGAGGAAGCAGTCCGTCGTGATCGCATCGGTCAATGCGGTTCCGTTCAGGACACTGTATTCCTTCACCCAGGCTTCCATCGCGTACCAGTTGGAGTACGCCGGGTTGTGTTTGTGATTCCCCTGGCCCACACACATGATCCACTCATGCGCCATGGTGCCCATCGGCTTCACGTTGTATTTCATGGCCAGGTACACGTTCGAAGTTCCCACGAACTTCGTGCCGAGCGGTTTGCCGTCCGCATCGCGCCCTGTCGGGAACTGCGTTTCGGCCAATGTCTTCACGGCCAGCTCCTGCGCCTCTGCAGAAAGTCGGCGCCGAAGGCCGAATTCGCTGAACGCGGACAGATAGTATTTGCCATCCGTCAACCAGCCGATCTTCTCCTTCAGACGGCGAGCGAAGCTCTCCATCAGTTTGTCGTAATCGTACTTCATCCGGAAGTACACTTCGTTCACGATCGCCAGCGTCGGGATCTCGTACATGGAAGTGTTCAGCCATGTGCCGGTCGTCTCGATCGCCAGGCCGCACTCCGCGTCCGCCGTGATCGAAAAATCTTCAAACCGCGGATGCCACAGCCGCAGGAAGTCCACATACGACTGCTTGAACCAGCGGATCTTGCTTAAGTACTGCAGTTCCTCCTCGGTGAACTTCAGTTCGCAGTACCGACGGATCTGATCACGGATCTCCTCCACCATCTCGGTCGTAAAGTGCACGTCCTTATTCCGACACTTAAACGTCCAGGTCGTGGTGTATCCGGGAAACTGGTGATAGATCGCCTGTCCCATGCTGAATTTATAAAGATCGGTCTCCAATAAGCTTGTAATGATCTGTTTCATAAGTCCTCACCCATCCTTTCTTCTGCTCTGCTGCCTATTCTTCCGGCTGCTCCGGGTAATTCGTTACCTGGATCTGGCACATCTTCATCGCGTCCAATGCAGTCTTATGTGTCGCAGGTGTTACGCCTGCGCAGCACGCCGCGTCCACAGCCATCGGGATGTTCGGCAGGAAGGCCTTCGTCAAAAGCGCGTTGCTGATGACGCAGATGTCGGTGCAGATACCGATGAGTTCGACCTCATCGATCTTCTCCGCTTCATTTTCCTCTGCCAGATAGGCTCCCAGCTCCCGTGCGCCGAATGTTACTTTATCGAAGATCTTCGCCTCCTCGGCAAATGCTTTCAGCTCGTCGATGATCTCCCAGCCTTCGGTCCCCTTCAGGCAATGCGGCACCGGCAGGTTCCTTCCCTCTTCGGTCTCCATATAATCTTCAAAGTGCGTGTCCCGGGTGAATATCACTTCCGTTCCGGCTTCTTTCGCCGCGCGGATCTTCTCCACAACGGTCGGCACGATCGCGATCGCCTCTTCATTTCGAAGCGTGCCCGTTACAAAATCATTCTGCATATCCACAACGATCAAAAGCTTTCTCATAGAAATCTCCCCTTTCTCTTACTGCCGTACCTTCCGGTACAGAGTGGCTGCCCGTCGGCCATTCGCCGATGTTTTTTCTCCGGTTTCAACGACCTTTCCGGTGTCGACGTATTTCTTCAGGAAATCCCGGCGGAAATTACCCGCGTCTAAGTTCTCCCCCTTCACCGTTTCAAAGATCTTCTTCAATTCGTAAATGGTAAATGACTGGTCATTTTCCAAAAAGTGAAATGCGTCCTCCGTGTAGTCGATTCGATTCTTCAGCCGCTGGATCGCGGTCTCGATCACCTTTGCATGATCGAAGGCCAGCTCATCTTCCTTCACCACATGTCGTGTTCCGATGAGCACCAGACCCTCTTCGTTCCGGTAGATCCGAAACAGTTCCGCGTCGCGGGCGTCATCCCCTGCGTGTATATTCAGTGAGTCCTTCGGGACGAATGCCATGTACGCAACGGATATGACACGCATGCGCGGATCGCGTCCCACGTCGCCGAACGTCGCCAGCTGGTCCATCGGGATGTTGGTAAGCCCCGTCTCCTCCTCCAGTTCCCTGGCTGCCGCCTCCTTAAGGCTCTCCGTCATCTCGACGAACCCGCCGGGGATAGCCCATAAGCCCTTGTACGGAAAATTCTTCCGCTGGATCAACAATATGGAGAGTTCGTGCTTATCCGACAATGTGAAGATCACATTATCCACGGTCACGGAAGGCCGCTCATAATCTCCGGGACGATAGTTTCTCAAATACTCCCGTTCTTCTTCACTCGGTTGGTACATATCTTCCTCCTTTCGGTTGTTTATAGTCTGTTTGACTATTTATAATATAGTCTGTCTGACTATATTTGTCAACCCCTTTTTCAAAAAAACTTTTAAAACTTTTTTCGCACGTGAAAACAGCCGGAGAAATCATGGTTCTCCGACTGCCTTATTATGGTTCTACCAGTTTGTGAATCGTTTTTTCTCTCCCCGCCAGTATGCGGTGAAATCCTCTCGGGTACCAGCAAAAAATAATCCTTCGGTAAACCCGCACCAATTCTCCCCGTGGATCCCGGTCTTCAGGCCGAATAAGGCCGAAGCCAGCACCACTACATGCGAGTCGTGGGAGCAGATCAGATCGAGCTGTCCCTCTTCTCCGGGATCGGAGAAAATCGCATCTACGACGGGCCGCGCCTCCCCGTACAGGGTCGCACCCCAGGTGTATTCGGGAATATTCCTCTGCAGGCCGTAGAAATACTCATACCAGCCGACATGGTGCTCTTCTTGCGCGCGGTAGGCACCCGCAGACCCGGAATATACTTCCAGGGAAATGATATTCGGCTCCTCCACGCCTGCCCCGTGGGCGATCTCACGGATCGTCTGGCGGCAACGCTCGACCGAACTCGCATAAAAATGTCCCAGTGGTCGGTCGATGCTCCTTCCGATCTCCTGTGCCATGCGGATCCCTTCCGGCGTCAGCAGAAGCTTCGAATAATCTCCGTTTACAGGGTTATCAAATCGCTTGGCGTGGCGCAAAAAGAGTTTGACATTGGCCTCTTTCGGAAGTTCTGCGGCGGCACGTACCATCTCTTCATAGGGAGAATTGATCTTCACGATATACGACTCCTTATACTGCGGCCAATGCTTCGCCCAGTTTTCTGCATGCATCCAGTGCGTCTTCGCCCGGTGTGTAGTTTGCCATCACGCTGTCACACACCAGTGCCGCACCGTCGTCATGGCAACGGTCTTCCCAGTCACGCATCCACTGGCCGTCGCCCCAGCCGTAGGAACCAAAGAGAGCGATCTTCTTACCCGAAAGGGATGCCTCGATCGATGTAAACATCGGGTCAAAGGACGACTCCTCGAGCACTTCCGCGCCCATGGCCGGACATCCGAAAGCGATGGCGTCAAACATAAAACTCCGCTTGCGCGGAGTTGCAGAGATATTTCTCTTACCGCGTCATCACAGGCGACGGCGTATGCCGCCGCCCGTGATCCTTCGGTTTATTTCTTTACGTTAAATGCTTTCATGCCCGGATATACCGCTGCGTCACCGAGCTGCTCCTCGATGCGAAGAAGCTGGTTGTATTTCGCAACACGCTCGGAACGGGAAGGCGCGCCGGTCTTGATCTGACGTGTGTTCAGAGCCACCGCCAGGTCTGCGATCGTGGTATCTGCCGTCTCACCGGAACGATGGGAAGAGATCGCGGTGTAACCGTTCTTATTCGCAAGTTTGATCGCATCCAGAGTCTCGGATACGGAACCGATCTGGTTGAGCTTGATCAGGATGGAGTTCGCTGCGCCGTTTTCGATGCCCTTTGCCAGTCTCTCGGTGTTGGTAACGAAGAGGTCGTCGCCTACCAACTGGACCTTGTGGCCGATCTTTGCGGTCATCTTCTTCCAGCCTTCCCAGTCCTCTTCATCCAAGCCATCCTCGATGGAGATGATCGGGTACTTATCGATCAATGCTTCCCAGTGTGCGATGAGTTCATCGGTGGTGAAATCCTTATCGGACTTCGGCTGATGATAGAAGCCTTTTCCCTTCTCGCTCTTCCACTCAGAAGCCGCCGCATCCATCGCGATCATGAAGTCCTTACCGGGCTCGAAGCCGGCTGCTTTGATCGCTTCGAGGATCTTCTCGATCGCCTCTTCATCGCTCTTTAAGGTATTGGGAGCGAAACCGCCCTCGTCACCTACGGCCGTTACGTCGTTCATCTTTTTGATCAATGCTTTGAGGTTGTGGAACACCTCTGCGCACCAACGCAGTGCTTCCTTGAAGGAAGGAGCGCCCACTGGCATGATCATGAACTCCTGCGTGTCAACTGCGCTGTCTGCATGGGCGCCGCCATTGAGGATGTTCATCATGGGAACCGGAAGGTCGGTCGCCTGTGCGCCGCCTAAAAAACGATAAAGCGGGATATCCAGTGCGGTAGCTGCTGCTCTTGCAACTGCGATCGAAACCGCCAGGATCGCATTGGCACCAAGGTTCGACTTATCCTTCGTTCCGTCCAGCTGGATCATCGCCTTATCGACTGCATATGTATCGGAGGCATCCATTCCTGCGATCGCCTTTGCGATGGGTCCGTTGATGTTCTCAACCGCCTTTGTAACGCCCTTTCCGAGGTATCTGCCCTTATCACCGTCGCGCAGTTCCAACGCCTCAAACTCACCGGTAGAAGCACCGGAAGGTGCGGTACCTCTGGCTACAGTTCCATCTACCAGGGTAACCTCTGCTTCCACCGTAGGATTTCCTCTCGAATCCAGGATCTCTCTGCCGACTACTTTTTCGATTTCAAGATAATTCATTTTTTTCTCGTCCTTTCTTTGGAATAAAATACCGACTCCCCGAAGAACCATCGGCACTTCGGGGAGTCGGTACATGGTTCACGTAGTTAGCACCCGCTAACTCCGCTTATTATATTCCAACTTCTTGTTCTTGTCAATTACTTTCGAAAAAGTTTGTTATTTATTTCACAGACAATGTAACTACGTTCGAAACGGTCTTCTGTCCGTTTCCATCCATGATCACACAGCGGAACTGCCAGCCGTTTAAGCCTGCCAGCGTTGCAACCGTGAGGTTCGCGGTCTTCGCTCCGGTCTGTCCGGAGTTCGTCCACTCCGCGGAGGAATTCCTTCGGGACTGCCACTGATATTTCAGTGTCGCTCTTCCAGTCGCTGCCACGGATAATGTTACCTTCGCCCCCGCTTTCACACTTGCAGCGGTCGGCTGCTTCGTGATCTTCGGCACGAGTGATACTGTAACAACATTCGAGAAGGCTTTATGACCGTCTGCATCCGTTACCACACAGCGGAACTGCCAGCCGTGAAGGCCCGCGCTCGTGGCCACCAAAAGCGTCGACGTCTTTGCGCCGCTCTGTCCGGAGTTAGTCCAAGCGGACGATGCATCCTTACGTGACTGCCACTGATATTTCAACGCCGTCTTTCCGGCCGCGACCACCTGATACTTCACCGTATCTCCGACTGCTACCGTCTGGTTCACCGGCTGCGTCGTGATCCTCGGTAAGATGGTCATGGTCACTTCCTTCGAATACGCCTTGCGGCCACTTCCGTCCGTTACCACACAACGGAACTGCCAGCCATGAAGGCCCGCGGACGTCGCCACCGAAAGCGTTGCCGTCTTCGCTCCGCTCTGTCCGGAATTCGACCACGCCGCCGAAGCGTTCTTACGCGACTGCCACTGATATTTCAGCGTACCTGTTCCTGTCGCATCGGCCGTGATCTTTACGATCTCGCCTGCCGCAGCCTCCGGCTGACCCGTGCTGCCCGACCAGATCGTCACGTAAGGCGTACTTACCTCTTCAACGATGACCTTTACGTTGTTTGACTTGATGTTCTTCGAAGGAACCAGGGATTTCGATATCTGTGTATTTCGAAGCACGATGTCCAGGTACGCGCGGTCATCTACTGCCCAGCCATCCACCAGGACTCCATCGTTGCTGCGGATCACACAACTGTCAAAAAGCACGCGGCTTCCGGCGGTCGTTTTCGCCAACATATAGATCAGGCTCTTACCCGTAAGCGTGATATCACAATTCTTAAATGTGACATCGATATGATCCAGGCTGTATGCGTACGGGCCGAACTCCAACATCTTATCCGATGCCGAGCGGATCACACAATCCTCAAATGTGATCTTTTCCGGATGGTCTCCTACACTTGCCGTCAGATACAAGTCCTCAAATTCACATCCCTTAAATGTGAGATCCTTGGAAAAGGGATTCGTCGCTACCTTCGCCGTGAATTTGCAGTTTTCGAACACACGGTCGACATAATAGGGATTACTGAAATTGAAGTAGATCAAGTCTTTTCCCGCAACAGGTACAAATGTACAATCATAGAAATGCAGGTGACTTCTTACGTCTCCGTCCATCATGACAGTGCATCCGTGTAAGGTCGCGTTATCACCGGAGAAATTGGTAAATGTGCAATTCTCATACACGACCGTATCCACAACGGAGTTTGTGTAGGTCGTAACATTGTCCCCGTTTGCGATCGTGCAGTTTTTGACCTTCATCTGAACGGGTACTTCCTGCTCCGTCAACGGATTGTAGAAATTGATATGACCGCCGACGATATTCTGGATACGGCCGTACAGGTTCGTCATCTTCGTCCCCAGCGCCCACAGGATCGTCGAATCCCCACTGGAAAAATCACGGATCACACAACCGTATACGCGGCTGC
The DNA here is from genome assembly GCA_017543445.1 of Lachnospiraceae bacterium. Lineage (GTDB taxonomy): Bacteria > Bacillota > Clostridia > Lachnospirales > Lachnospiraceae > UBA1201. The sequence goes on from JAFYGB010000065.1 coordinate 15,756, forward strand.
GGATCACGATATCGTGTGCCTTACAGTTCTCGTAAACATGGTTGTATCCGGTATTATCGATGACCGTCGCTGTCGTGTGTTCAGCTTTTGCTAACACCGTGTTGTTTCTGTAATAAACGTCCTGCATCTCTTCCCAGCCATCCTCGAAGTCGACCGGGCAGGGGGTGATGCTGTTTCCACATCGATTAAACGTGCAATTCTCGATCAGGACATTTCCGCCCGATGCCGGAGCCAACGCACAGGTCCGCGTATCCTCAAAACGAATACCCGAGAACTTATAATACTCTCCCAGGTGCTTCGTATAAACATATACGCTATGCATATCCGGATCATCGGTTGGGAAATCCGTTCCCGAGAAAGTGACTCTTATGTATTTCGCCCCGGTCGGAACCACGATCTTTCGATACTGGAAGCCCGTGAACGATTCCATAAACTTCTTATTCGCATCATAGAAAGACAGATAGATGACCGGAGAATCTCCGTTTAAACCACGGTATCCGCCCGGATGTCCGACATAAACAACGTCTTCGTCCGCGTCATACGCCAGCATCCTCGTAAGATCGATCATGGAGCTGGTACTGCAGTTTTTATCTGCCACTTCCTTACCGTTAACGATTGCCGTCCGGGTAAATGTATCCAAGATCGCGCCCGGGCCGTCCCAGGTACCCGTGGTGAAGACCGTATGTCCCGTCGTGCACTTGATCGTAAGATTTTCGAGGGAATTATACTTTCCTCCGCTCATATAGAAGGCATTGATGCCCTCGCCTTGACCATTGATTTCCAGATCCCGCGCCTGCCGTTCAAAACGGTCGCCTTCCAGCGTACCATTGATCAGATGTGCATCTACTACGTCATCCATCGTTACGATGCATCCGGAAACATAGATGCCTTCCGTTTTGATCGTATCCAGTTTAAAGGTGCTTCCGTTCATATCCACCGTAAAGTGTGACGGGATCTTGATGCAGGTCTTTCTGGCGTCTTCGCCATTGATCCGGTAGGTTCCCTTTAGAAGAACGATCTTCTTATAACCTGCCGCCTGCTTATCCGCGAACAGTTGGGTCAGACCATCCTTCGTGGAGATCAATGCGTTTTCGTCTGTGCTATTATCGTTGCGGATCCCGTACTTCGTCAGATCCGCCTTCGTCATATAGTAGGTCTGTTTCTCTGTGATCGTGGTCTCCGAAGGGTTCACGACCCAGAGGTCGTTAAACAATCTGTGCGACGTAAGGCCGGTCCTCGGATCGTAAACCTCTACGTAAAATGTATGGGTCCCTGCGCTCAGTTTTCCTAACGTCAATGTGTAATCACCGAGCGGTACGCCCTTGATCGTCTTTTTGACTCCATCCACTGCGTAGATCAGATCCAGTTTCACGGAACTATCGTTCTTCATATACTCCGACTGCGCATAGTCGGTAATGTAGAGCGGAATTTGTATCGTATCATTCGTGGTCGGCTTCGGATTAAAGTAGTACGTCGATACGTACGGTACCTCAAACCGCGCTGCGCCGCTGACGGCCGTTTCCGCCGCCTGTGTCCGGACATTTGTGCCGCAAAAGCCGAGCACGAACCCCAAAACTACGATCCATGCCAAAAACTTCTTCATTTGTGTTTCCCCTTTTTCCTTTTAGTAACTTACATGCATTCTGTTCCGCTGACCCTTACTTCACGGACAATGTAATAACGTTCGAGTAGGCTTTCTGCCCATTCCCGTCCGTTACCACACAACGGAACTGCCAGCCGTTAAGGCCCGCCAGCGTGGCCACCGTAAGATTCGCGGTCTTCGCTCCGCTCTGCCCGGAGATCTTCCACTCCGCGGAGGAATTCTTTCGCGACTCCCACTGATACTTCAGCGTCGCCCTGCCTGTTGCTGCCACAGACAATGTGAGCTTCGTCCCGGCTTTCACGCTCGCAGCGCTCGGCTGCTTCGTAATCTTCGGTACAAGCGATACCGTCACGATGTTCGAGCAGACTCTCTGCCCGTTGCCATCCGTAATCACACAGCGGAACTGCCAACCGTGAAGGCCTGCGATCGTAGCCACCGAAAGCTTCGACGTCTTCGCACCGCTCTGTCCGGAGTTCGTCCATGCAGACGATGCATTCTTACGTGACTGCCACTGATACTTCAAAGTAGCCTTACCGGTCGCAACCACCGTATACGTCAGTGTATCGCCGACCGTTACCGTCTTATTCGTCGGCTGGGTCGTGATCTTCGGTATACCGGTCACATTCACCGTCACTACATCCGAGTAAACCTTCCGCCCGCTTCCATCCGTTACCACACAACGGAACTGCCAGCCCTGTAAGCCTGCGGATGTAGCGACCGAAAGCTTCGAAGTCTTAGCGCCATTCTGTCCGGAATTCGACCATGCAGACGAAGAATCTTTACGCGACTGCCACTGGTATTTCAGTGTACCGGTACCTGTTGCGTTAGCCGTGATCGTAAGTACCTCTCCTGCGGTGACAGATGATTTATCGGAACGAACACTTACTGTCGGATCTGCACTCTTCCACTTAGAGATCGCAGTTACGGCCGGTGTCCACGATGGCTTTGTTTCGCCCTTCTTCAGCGGAATACAAGCCACGCAGATCGTCGTGTCCTTCGTATTCGTCAGGTGGATCGCCAGCTTTCTATAGTCGCTGTTGCTCGTCTGACCGGATACAGAACGGGACGTAGGAAGCAGTTTTGCGGACATCACGGAGAATTTACCGCCCTCACTGAGCAGGCCGACCCATAACCGATCGGAACCGACGGTCACGATCGCACTTCTGCCATCCGAGGCAACGCTGATCTTACCCGAGGTGTGAGCGAACCAATAGATCTCGCCTGCTTTTTTCAGAGAGATCTCATCCTGTACGATGACGCAGTTCTTATCCTTGATCATCTTAAGGCCGCGGACCACGCTATTCGCGCCGCACGGTGCGTAGGCGGCAGTCAGGTCCGTTACGGCAAATGATTCATTGCCCTCGCTGTATTGGGTTATGAGGCATTCTACACCCTCTGCCTGATCCAGATCCTTCGAAGGGTTGATCACCAGTGTATTGTGCCCCTCGGCCCGGATTCGGTAAGAATACAGTCGATTTTCCAGTTCATAGCTCTCATTTCCGAGATCGGTAAAGAATCTGGCGCCATTTGCCTCAACATAGAATGATCCCAGGTCATAGTGGCCATGATATTTATAGTTATTCAACCCGGTGTGAAGCGCAGCAACAAGCCCGCTCACATCCCATGTATTTCTGAAGCTTGCGTTGGAGGCTCCGACCGCACCCCAGTCCGTAGGGATCGGGGTTCCGGAACCGGACTGACCATCCTCGTTGATCCACAAAACATCCAGATAATTAAACTCATCCTCTGCGATCTTCTTCAGGCGGATCGACGAAATATCGTAGGAATCGTAATACTCACCGAGCCACAGGAACACGGCCCAGCCCGTATCACGGCTTTCACGATCATCACCAAAGCTGAAGGATTTCGGCGTGTTGGAGCTCATGTAACGCACGAAATCGACGGATTTGCGTAGCCCCTCATGATCGGCGAGACCATAGTCCGTTCCCGTCGCACTGATGAGCGAGGAGGAGTTCAGGCCGAGATAATAGGTTGCATAATCCCAATAACCGAGTCCCTCCGTGTAGGTTCCGTCCTTCGCGCTGTACGCACGGCGAACAAACGAATAAGCTTCCTTGAAACCATAGGTGAGTACCTTAGCCGCAATGTCTTTTGCGTCCTTCTCATCGCCGATGGCCAGTGCTGCCATGTTCATGCTTCCGGTACATACCAATTTCCAGTTGTCGCCGGGATAATCCTGATACCAGCGATACGTACGGCTACGGTCACTGGGGTTATCCTCATAATCCTGCAGGACCTGCTTCAGGCCCTTTTCGATCATGGCTTTTCGTAAAACCGCTCTCTGATCCTCGTTCATCCAGTTATAGAGCCAGTCATAACCGATGGCAAATGCGGTCGTCATTTCCGCGGTGTCCAGGAAATGGTACGGGTTCCAATCCTTGAAGCTCGCTGCGGATACAAGTTCCTTATAGGCGCGCTCTGCATACTTTTCGTCGCCGAAGATGTTATACGCCAGAGCAAGCGCTGCAACACGGCGCTGTATTCTTTTCGAAGTTTCCAGAAGACGTATTCCATCCGTGATCTCATACGGAAGTACTGCGGAACCGAGCTTTCCGTCCGCTTCTGCTTTCAATTTTTCGAGGAGAGTCGCTGTTACCGAACCGTCCCCGATATGTTTTCTCAAATTTGCAAACTTCTCCTCGGTCATGATGATCCTCGGATGGTTTTTCGTACCATTCTTTTCGATCATATCTTTGATGACCTGAGCACCATCGGTAAAACTACCATAATCCCCACTTTGCGAATCCGCGGCTTCGGTATATGTAGGCCCGGATATCAGCCAAAGGATCACCCCAAACATAATCAAGATGCGTAGCATGCTTTTTTTCATAGTTTTTTCTCCTTATTTTCCTCTACATCTTACTTCACGGACAGTGTAACAACGTTCGAGTAGGCTTTCTGCCCGTTCCCGTCCGTTACCACACACCGGAACTGCCAGCCGTTTAAGCCCGCCAGCGTAGCTATCGTAAGGGTCGCGGTCTTCGCCCCGCTCTGCCCGGAGTTCGTCCACTCCGCGGAGGAATTTCTACGCGACTGCCACTGATACTTCAGTGTCGCCCTGCCTGTTGCTGCCACGGACAATGCGACCTTCGTCCCTGCTTTCACGCTCGCAGCGCTCGGCTGCTTCGTGATCTTTGGTACGAGCGATACCGTAACGGTACTCGAGTAGGCTTTCTGTCCACTGCCATCCGTCACAACGCAGCGGAACTGCCAGCCATGAAGCCCTGCGATCGTAGCCACGTTAAGCGCCGCGGTCTTCGCTCCGCTCTGCCCGGAGTTCGTCCATGCGGACGATGCATTCTTCCGCGACTGCCACTGATATTTCAGTGTCGCCTTTCCGGTCGCCATCACCGTATACGTTAGCGTATCACCAACCGCAACCGTCTGATTCTTCGGCTGTGTCGTGATCTTCGGTACCCCCGTAACATTCACGGTCACTGTCTTCGAGTAAGACTTATACCCGCTTCCATCCGTTACAACACATCGAAACTGCCACCCGTTCAGGCCTGCGGACGTAGCGACCGAAAGTTTCGCCGTCTTCGCCCCGTTTTGCGCAGAATTCGTCCAGGCCGACGAACTGTTTTTACGCGACTGCCACTGGTATTTCAGTGTACCGGCACCGGATGCATCCGCCGTGATCGTAAGTGTTTCCCCCGCCGTTACAGAAGACTTATCGGCACGGACACTCACCGTCGGAGCGGATGTTCCCACCAGTTTGAATCGTTTGTTCGTCAGGTTGTTCTTATTGTCGAACCGAACGGTCGGATCGTCCTTGCTGCTCGTAAGTGCACTGACACTCTTATACTTCGAGGCCTCGTACATCGCAAGGCAGATCGTCGCATCCGAAGGAAGCGTTCCATTGTAATCGAAAACATAGGTTTTCTGCTTGCCATCTTCAAAGGTGCCGTTTTTGATCAGGATCGGATTTCCGAAGTTTGTTATCTTCTTTCCGTTTGCATCCGTGATCTCGGCGCATAGATAAATATCAAAATAGGCAGGAGCCAGGCCGGTATTTTTGATCGTTACCGCCAGTTTGTTATTCAGACGGGCTGCATTGACCACCGTGAAATTATATCCCAGGCGGTTACACATCGCGTCGATCGTGCTCTTCTGCTCTTTGTAAAACTCATAACTGCAATTGCTGTCCTGGTCGAGTGCATAGATCGACAGATGGGAGATCTCGATCGTTTCACGGAAGCGCTCCTGCGTCCAGTTTACGAGGGAGTATTCATTCTCCCGGACAGTATCCCGCATCCATGCGTACGGCCAGTAGTTCTCTCCGATCACCGGAAGGTTTGCGCGGTACGTCGGTACCAGGCTCCATTCCGAATGACCCAGAGAGATCAGACCGTCGTCTCTCTTGGTGATTCCCAGTGAGATCGCATACTCGTAGATCGCTCCACGCGCATTCGAAGGGAGCGCCAGCGTCGTCTTATGAAACGCCGCGGCGTAACAGTCGAGCATATCTTTCTGGATCTCCAGGGAAGGCATGAATTCGCCCACTGCAAATGAGTTATGCCACTCGCCGTAATCGCCGAACGGCCGGATATCGATGAATTCCACTCTCGGATCTCCATCGTATTTTTTCGCTAAGGCTACGGCGAAATCCTTACATGCCTGCAGATAGACCGGATCATCCCACTTCGGAAACTCTACCGTTTTCGTGGTATCATCCCTGAGTTTTTCTGTATTTTTCTTCGCTCCTTTTGTGTAGACCCACTGCGGAACGTAATCTTCTTCTAGATAAGACGAATACGGCATGATCCGTATTCCATATGTCATGCCCTGCGCAGCACACGCTTCGAGCATCTGGTCAATGCTTGACCAGTCGTAATACCCTTCCCTCGGGTTGAGGTCGCACCATTTCGGCGAGCCGCTGACGATCGTCACTACATCCCACGCCGCATTCTTCTTCGAACCGCCGATGCCATACTCGAAAGCACTACTGAGCATGTAGGGCGTATAGGCCGTCATAACAAAGCCTTTATGCGGGTTCGAGATCGCTTTACCGGAAGCCTCGGTCTGATAGACCACGGACGGATTCGTTCCGAAATCGTAGACCGGATCGCCGAGATCGACCTGTGAAGGACTCGGGAAGAGAAGCTCCGCCATCATCTGCGCCAACAAATCCGCACCCTGTGCATTCGGGTTCAAGCCTTCCGCATAGTAATCGATCTGCTCGTAGTAACGGTTGATCTCCAAAAACTCCAGCCAAGGCCGGAACAGATCCAGATAGCCGACCTTTTCCTGCTTCGCGAGCTGCTCCAATTCCTTTCCGAACCACTTATGCTCCGGGAAGGGATATCCGTAGATATCGTCTTCTTCACCTTGCTGCTGCACCAGGTAGACCGTCATCCCCTTCGCTTTCGCACGGCGGATCACTTCCGTCATGTGGGCAATGTATTTCGAAGGATCGATCGGATCATTGTTTTTTACGTAGTCTGTATACTCTTCGATATAATCATTGATGCCGACCGCCAGCACGAGGATATCGCCTTTTTTACCATAATATTCTACGGTCGGGAATGCGGTATTTTTCATGCTCTCCGCTTTAATACCGCTGATCGAGATATTCCGGACATCATAAGAAGCCATGTCGACGTACTTACTCAAATACATGCCCCAGCCTCGTTTTGAGTTGGCAGAAGCGTTATAGTACGTCGCCACGGTTGCATCGCCTGCAAGCCAGATCGTCGGTTTTGTTGTTGTTTTGGCGGATACCTGCTGGATCTCGATCGTGCTGATCGAGAACTCGCTACCCACGCCAGATGTCGCATATATATTCAACTGGCCGTCCGTTACCGGGATGGTAAACGAATCGACCGCATTATTTCCCTGCAAAAAGAAAAGCTGATTTATCCCTTCCGCATTTATCGTTGCCTTATTTACATTACCCGTCGTTACCGTGATCTTATAAACGCCCTGCGGCAAATCCACGGCCAAGTTCCCATCTCCCCCTTGGAAATGTATGGCATCACTAAGTGCTCCCCGTCCCGGGGCATCCACGTTCCGGGCCAGGCTTGTATCCCCGATCCCGTACCCCTTCTTCGGATCGTATTTATCCGTGGCGGAAACTCCGATATAACCGGTTGCCGTCCCCTTTCCGCCCAGATCAAATTTCATCTGAACCAGACCGCCATTCGTATCTGCAGCCTGCGTCTTCACGTTCGCAAAACAAACGCCGAGTATGAGCCCCAGCGCAACGAACCATGTTGTAATTTGTTTCATCCTGTCCCCCGTTACATTTGTGGAATAAAAAAATGCACAAAAATAAGGACTGTGGTGCAGTCTCTCCTTATGCATTCATTCATTCTTTTCAAATATAACCCCGTACCTAGATTATATACATTTTTCAGGACAAAATCAACACGTGGCACCCTACGTATACGCGATTAACTCGACATTTGCCGAAAGAACAAAAAAAGGAGAACAGCAGATACCGTTCTCCTTGATTCACTCTATGTTTTTTTGTAATGTTTAAGGTGATTACTTACCCATCTGTGCAGCAACTTCTGCAGCGAAATCCTCGTTCTTTTTCTCCATGCCTTCGCCTACTTCGAAACGAACGAACTTGGTTACGACGATATCCTTCGATACGCTTGCAAGATAGTTAGCAACGCTCTGCTTACCATCCTCAGCCTTAACGTAAGCCTGATCCAGGAGGCAGATCTCCTTCATGTGCTTGGAAATACGGCCATCAACCAGACCGCTGAAGATCTTATCGTTGAGGTAGTTGCTCTTATTCTCGAGAGCCATGCTAGCCAGAACACCCTTCGCACCGTCCGAAAGGAAGTTCGGAAGGTAGTTCATGTTGGACTTCTTCTCTTCGTAGATAGCGATATCCTCATCGCTCCATGCCTTCTCAGCAACTGCCTTATCGATGAGCTTCTGAAGGATGGGCTTCGGCAGAGTGAACGGATCGTTCAGGGAGCTGTCGATAACGATATCCTTAAGCTTAGCTGCTTCGTCTGCAGAGATGTTGGTTCTTGCAACATACTGCGGGTTCATAGCTGCGATCTGCATCGCAACGTTTGTAAGAGCTTCCTTAGAAGCATCGTTGTTCGCACCGTTTGCTGCTACAAGTACGCCGATTTTACCGCCAGCGTGGATGTAGGAAGTAACGATGTCACCGGTAACTCTCTCAAATCTGCGGAAGGAAAGCTTCTCACCGATCTGAAGGGTCTTCTCAGCAACGAGTGCCTGCAGGCCGTCCTCAAGGAGAGCTGCAACGTCCTCGCCGTCCTTACCACCATTCTTACCGGAAGCGAGTGCCTTATCAGCTACTTCCTGAACGAAGGACTGGAAGATCTCGTTCTTAGCAACGAAGTCGGTCTCGGAGTTAACCTCAACAACTACTGCGCTGTTCGCGTCAGCAGCAACTTTGGTGATACCCTCTGCAGCGATTCTGCTGGCCTTCTTCTCCATCTTAGCTGCGCCGCTCTTCTTGAGAACGTCTACAGCTGCTTCCATATTACCGTCGGTCTCGGTCAATGCCTTTTTGCAGTCCATCATACCGGCGCCGGTCATCTCTCTTAACTCTTTTACCATAGATGCTGTAATAGCTGCCATGATCTAATTCCTCCTGTGGTGTTGGATTATGCTTCGGTCATCTGCTCAACGTCGGTTACTACCTCAGTTGCTGCCATTGCCTCTTCAACATCTGCTACATCTGCAGCAGCATCCTCTTCTGCAACTGCCTCACCCTGCTTAGCCTCGATAACAGCGTCTGCCATCTTGGAAACGATAAGCTTAACGGCACGGATCGCGTCGTCATTACCCGGGATAACGTAATCAAGTTCTTCCGGATCACAGTTGGTATCAGCGATACCGATCAGGGTGATACCCAGTGTGTGCGCTTCCTGAACACAGATGCGCTCCTTCTTGGGATCTACAACGAAAATAGCATCGGGAAGCTTCTTCATGGTCTTGATACCGCCGAGGTTCTTCTCCAGCTTCTCCCACTCAGCCTTCAGCTTGATAACTTCCTTCTTAGGAAGTACGTCGAAGGTTCCGTCCTCGCTCATAGCCTCGATCTTCTTCAGACGATCGATACGGCTCTGGATGGTCTTGAAGTTGGTCAGCATACCGCCGAGCCATCTCTGATTAACATAGTACATACCGCAACGCTCTGCCTCGGACTGGATCGCGTCCTGAGCCTGCTTCTTCGTACCTACGAACAGGATGGTGCCGCCGTTTGCAACGATGTCTACAACTGCCTTGTAAGCCTCGTCGACCTTAACAACGGACTTCTGAAGGTCGATGATGTAGATGCTGTTACGCTCGGTGTAGATGTACGGAGCCATCTTAGGGTTCCATCTTCTCGTCTGATGTCCAAAGTGAACACCTGCTTCCAAAAGCTGCTTCATTGAAATAACACTCATGTCATTCTCTCCTTTGATTTGGTTTTTCTTCCATATAGTATCCGCAGGGACCTATCCTCGCAGCCAGTGCTTGTAAGTCATCGGAAAATGTGGTAAAATCGATTTGTTGATAAATCGATCAACACCGCATCTCCATACAGGCATTTGCCGCTTAAGGCACCGTCCTGCGCCACCCTATATGTGATATTTGTGCAGCTATCGCCGCCAATTTAACATTTTACCATGGGAATATAGGAAATGCAAGCGTTTTTTTTGGGAGGAATTATGAAAAAAAGAATTTTGATTCCGGCTTTGATCGGTATCGCCGCGTGTGCAGTATTCTGCGGCTGCCATTCCGATAAGCCGAAGGAAACACAGTCGACCTTGATCGATGATGTAGACGGCCCGCAGATCCCGGCCGAAACTGAACCCATAGAAGAGACGACCGCGCCCGTGACGACCCAGGCTCCCGTTTCCGAGGCCCCCTCGACCGAGCCGGAAGTCATCGACATCTCCGTTTCTGCAGGTCAGACCGGACGCCCGGATCTCACGAATGTGAAACTTGAAGCGAAGGACACGGAGTATACCGAGAACAGCATCAGCGTTACGTATCCGCAGATCGTCGGCCTCGGTGACGAGGATGCGCAAAAATTCGCAAACGATGCGCTTTACACGCATGTGCGTTCCGTTATCGATCATTATGTGAAGGACGCAGAAAACGACAAACTCACGATCACATATGAAACATTGACCTTATATCGCGGTCAGTTCTCTGTCCTGTATAAAGGGACATATCAGTCCGGCAGCGATGAGCCGGTCCACATCGCTTTCACAGATAATCTGAACCTCATCACTTCGTCGAACATTCGACTGAGCAGCCGGATCTCCAAAGACTCCATGAAGAAAAGCATCTACGAGGTAAAGGATTACACGATCACTGACAGCTCTGCGATCAAGGATGCCTATGTGGTCTCCTATCTGGAAGGCGAACCGGAAGATTTCTACGATTCACTTGTACAGAATGCGGACTTCGGCGGAAGTGACTATCCGAATGCATTCTCCTACTCGAATGGTGAGGAGATCCGCATCATTATCAACGTCCCGCATCTTCTCGGCGACTACGTTGAACTGTCTCTGGTAAGGAAAACCAAATGATCTAAGTTACACATATGAAAAAAAGGCTCCCGATCCACGGGAGCCTTTTGATTCTCATCTTCTCTAATGTTTGATCCAATCATTTCTCAGGGAACGTAGCCATCGAATTCCGAACATTTTCCAGTTCGATAAACACGAAGTCGTTCAAAACCTTGATATAGGTGCCCTTCATACCGGACGAACGAGACTCGATAACGCCTGCGCTCTCAAACTTACGCAATGCATTTACGATCACCGAACGGGTGATCCCGACACGATCTGCGATCTTGCTGGCTACCAGGATACCTTCGTTTCCATCCAACTCATCGAAAATATGAATGATCGCTTCGAGTTCCGAATAACTGAGCGTACTGATCGCGGATCTTACGACCGCCATCTTACGGCCCTCTTCAGCGTTCTCTTCGTTTACCGAACGCATCATCTCAAGGCCTACGACTGTCATACCATACTCACTGAGGATGATATCGTCGATATCATACGGATGTCCTGCCTTGTAGATAAACAATGTGCCGAGTCTTTCACCGGCGATATCGATCGGAGCTATGATTCCTTCATACTTTGCGGAGTATTCTTCACCGAAACCAAGGGTCTCAAGATTAACGTTCTCTTTTGTTGACAATACCGTAAGCAATCTCTCATTCAACATTTTGTCAACATAGCCGCCGACACGATCCGAGATCAATTCTTCGATTTCCTGGAATTCATGACTGATACCTACGCCGAGCACCTTACCCTTTTTACTGATGACCAGGATATTTGAGTGAAGGATCTCGCTGAGCACTTCGCATATATCGTTAAATACAACTTTTCCCGAATTGTTATTATGCAAAAGCTTATTGATCTTTCGTGTCTTGTCTAATAACTGAACACTCATTCTGCAACCTCCTTATCTATTTAGATTCTAATCCTTATGAATGAGTATAACACAATTCTCACACAATTGCAAGTATAGTTTTGTATTTTTCGCTCATTTTTCCAAAAATCACGAATCTCCGTTCGATTTTCCCTGTTTTTCGGCAGAATCGCCTATAAATGGCTCTTTTTTTGGAAAATAAAAGTCGGAGCATGCATCATGCTCCGGCTTCCGTTTCTTCTTTTTTCGGCATATTCCAGGAGATGTAATCACACTCCGGTGCGCCTTCACAGTTATAATACCGTCTGCCTTTACGTGACATACGGACTACGATCTCTTTTCCGCACTTCGGGCAAGGGATACCGGTCCTCTGAAGGAACGGCTTCGTAAACTTACATTCCGGGAAGCCCGGGCATGCCAGGAACTTTCCGTGCGGGCCGTATTTGATGACCAGGTTGCGTCCGCACAGGTCGCAGACCTCATCCGATACTTCATCGGCGACCTTGACCTTCGCCTGCTCCTGCTCCGCCTGGATGACTGCCTCGTTCAGATCCGGATAAAAATTCTCCAAAACGATCTTCCACGGGATGGCACCCTCTTCAACGGAGTCCAAAAGATCCTCGAAGTTCGCGGTAAATGTAACATCCACGATGCTCGGGAAGGACTCGACCATTACGCGGTTTACGACCGAGCCGAGTTCCGTCACGAACAGGCTCTTTCCTTCTTTTGTCACATAGTGACGTCCCAGAAGGGTAGAGATCGTCGGCGCATAAGTGGACGGACGTCCGATGCCCTGCTCCTCCATCGCCTTTACCAAGGATGCTTCCGTGTAATGCGGCGCCGGCTGTGTGAAGTGCTGCTGCGGGAGCAGTTCTTCGGTCTCAAGCTTGCAGCCCTCTTCGATCTTCTTAGAGAGAACTACGTCTTTCTCCTCATCCGGCTCTGTATATACCAAATGAAAACCTTCAAATGTAAGCTTGGATGCGTTGGATACGAAACGGCAGTCGCCCGCATCCACCAGGATCTTCGTCGTCTCATACTGGGCCGGAGCCATACGGCTGGCCGTAAAACGCTTCCAGATCAACTGGTACAGACGATACTGATCTCTCGGTACGCTGTCTTTGATCTCGTCCGGAAGGAGCGTGATGTCCGTCGGACGGATCGCCTCGTGCGCATCCTGGATATTCTTAGTGCTTTCGGTCGTTTTTTCTTCCTCACCGAGGAACTCATTTCCGTACTGCTTAGCGATGAACTTTACAGCATTTGCCTTCGCTTCATCGGAAACACGGGTGGAATCGGTACGCAGGTAGGTGATCAATGCGATGGTACCATGTCCCTCGACGTCCACGCCTTCGTATAACTGCTGTGCGATACGCATGGTCTTCTGTGTCGAGAAATTCAAAACCTTCGCTGCTTCCTGCTGCAAGGTACTGGTCGTAAATGCCGCCGGTGCCTTACGCACGCGTGTGGATTTCTTCACCTCGGAAACGATGAAATCCTTTCCTTTCAGGCGCTTCAATACCTTATCCATCTGCTCCTTGCAGGTGATGTCTTCTTTTTTATCCTTCGTTCCATAGTACTTCGCAAGCATCGGCTTCTTCTCACCGGCCAAACGAAGCTGAGCGTCCAGCGTCCAATACTCTTCCGGAACGAATGCATTGATCTCGTCTTCACGATCGCAGATCATGCGAAGTGTAGCGGATTGAACACGTCCGGCAGACAGGCCGCGTTTCACCTTCGCCCAAAGGAGCGGGCTGATGCGGTAACCCACCATACGGTCCATGATACGCCGCGTCTGCTGCGCGTCCACGAGATCCTGATTGATCTTGCGTGGATACTTTAACGACGCCTGTACGGCGTTTTTTGTGATTTCATTGAAAGTAATACGATAAACGTCCTTATCCGCGATTTTAAGCGCCGCTGCAAGATGCCAGGAGATCGCCTCTCCCTCGCGGTCGGGGTCCGTCGCCAGATACACGCGGTCCGCTTTTTTCACTTCCTTACGCAGTTTCGCCAGGATGTCCCCTTTTCCGCGGATCGTTATATAGTGCGGTTCATAATCATGTTCAACATCGAATCCCATCGAGCTCTTCGGGAGATCACGCACGTGACCATTCGAAGCCACGACCTCGTAATTGCTTCCGAGGAACTTCTTGATCGTCTTGATCTTCGACGGGGACTCAACGATAACCAGGTACTTTGCCATCTCTACTCATTCCTCACATAATAGCCGGAACCGGACTGACGAATGAGCCCTGCGATCTCCAGTCGCATGAGGGCCAATGACAGCTCGCCGACAGTCAACTGCCCGATTTGTTCGAGCAGATCATCCATGTGTTTGGGTTGCAAACTTATGCAACTATACACCATATTCTCTTCTTTGGCAAGCCCCAAATTGATATTTTTTGTTTTTTTATCCCCATCCGGTGGAATCAAGCCTAAGGTTTCCGCCAGATCTTCCGGGCACGTCAGAATGCCCGCGCCCTGCTTTATGAGCATGTTACACCCCTGACTCATCGGGTCGTTATAGCGCCCCGGGAGAGCGAAAACATCCTTTCCCTGATTGAGCGCATGATCCACCGTAGTCATGGTCCCGCTCTTCTTCCGCGCCTCGATCACGATCACACAATCGGACAATGCACTGATGATCCGGTTGCGTCTCGGAAAGCGAAACGCCAGCCCCGGCGTCCCCGGCGGATACTCCGAGATCACGCCGCCCACAGCGCACAGTTTCTCGTACAGCGGAAAGTGTTCCTGCGGGTAGCAGATGTCCACCCCGCTTCCCAATACCCCGAAACTCTTTCCTTCTGCGGACAATGCGCCCCATTGGCCCGCGCCATCGGCTCCCATCGCCATCCCGCTGATGACTTGCACGCCGTTTTTCGCCAGATACCGTCCGAAACTGTACGCGGCATTCCGCCCGTACTCGCTGCACGTACGCGCGCCGATGATCGCTGCGCTTTTCAACCCGTCCCGCGGAAGCGCACCGCGATAAAACAGTCCCAGCGGCGGATCCACCATCGTTTTCAAACGTTCCGGATACCCCGGATCCTCGATCGAAATAAACCGGATCCCCTTCGCCTGCATCTTCTTCATCTGCTCTGGGATCTTTTGTTTATTTCGTATCGCTTCCAACAGCGTCGCGAAAAACGCATGCGTAAACAGTTCCCCCGTATCCAGGTCCGACAGATCCTCCGAAAACAGTTCCCGCACGTCGTCAAACAAAGAAACGAATCTCTGCATCCGAAAGGAATCCATGTCCGGTATGCTGCATAAACAAAACCACGCCTCTTCCTTTGTCAAACACTCACCTCTTCCAAATACTATGTTCCAGACTCCGATAGCGCACCGCCTCCGACAAATGCTCCATCCGGATCTCCTCACTCGCTTCCAGGTCCGCGATGGTCCGCGCCACCTTCAGCACCCGCGTGTAGGTCCGCGTGCTGAAATCATAGGTCTCATACGCCTGTTTCATCAGATCTTCTTCGTCCTTCCCCAGCCGGCAGTACTTCTTGATCAGCGCTCCCGAAAGCTGTGAATTAAACGAGATTCCTTCTTTATCATATCGGTGCCTCTGGATCTCCATCGCCGCACAGACCTGTCTGGACAGCTCCTCGCTGGTAACACTACCCGACTTCGCTTTGATCGTGTCGTACGGGATCCGCGCGGCCTCCACTGTAATGTCGATTCGGTCCAGGATCGGGCGGCTGATCCGCCCTAAATAGCGGGAAATGTCATGTTCGTTGCATTTGCATTTCGTCCGGTCCGGATAGTACCCACAGTTACATGGGTTCATAGCTGCCACCAGCATTACCGACGTCGGAAACACATAACTTCCGTGAATACGACTAATGACGACCCTCCGATCCTCCAGCGGCTGTCGCATGACTTCCAGCACCTGCTTACCGAACTCGGGCAATTCATCCAGGAACAGCACTCCTCGGTGCGCCAGCGACATCTCCCCGGGATGGGGGACGGAACCGCCGCCGACCAGAGCGATCGCACTGCTGGTGTGATGCGGACTGCGAAACGGGCGCGCCGTGATCAGCGGATGCCCTGGCGAGACCAGGCCGCAAACGCTGTGGATCCCGGTCACCTCGATGGCTTCCTCCAGACTCATCGGCGGCAAGATGGTCGGTATGCGCCGCGCCAACATCGTCTTACCACTTCCCGGCGGCCCGATCATCAACATATTATGCAGACCGGCACAGGCGACCATGGCCGCCCGTTTCAGGTTCTCCTGCCCGACGATCTCCGAAAAATCCATGGATTTCTCCGCCACATTCTCAACATAATCATTCGGATCGGGGACGTAAGCATCCGCCGTCTCTCCTTCCACGAAAAAACGGACGCATTCCTTCAGTGACGAGAAACCGAAGATCTCCATCCCCTCGATCAATGCGGCTTCCTTAGCATTTTCCGAGGGGACGATGCACTTCGTAAAACCGTTTTTTCGCGCCGCGATCACAAACGAGATCGTACCGCTCACGGGACGCAGGACACCCTCCAGGCTCAGTTCCCCGATCATAAAATAGGACGCTACTCTCGAACGCTCCACGATGCGGATCGACGACAGAACGGCAATCGCGATGGGCAGGTCGTAGTAATTCCCGGCCTTGCGGATGTCGGCCGGCGACAGATTGATCGTATATTTCATGACCGGAAGTTCATAACCGGAATTCCCGATCGCGGTCCGCACCCGCTCCCGTGCCTCACGCACCTCTGAAGCGAGCAGCCCCACCATCTCAAACTGCGGGAAGCCCTCCGAAGCGTCCGCTTCCACCGCCAGCAATACCCCTTCCACGCCCGAAAGCGCAGCGCAATATGTGATCCCTACCATACAAGATATCCCTTCCCGATTTCAAAAAATCATATCCCAAGACAGAAAAAAAGCACTCCCTCTGCCTACGAAAATAGTAGCACAAAGGGAGTGTAGAAAACGATAGATTATCTTGTGTTTCCGAATTTATAAACCCGCAACGCTAACTTCACATTCTGTGTTGCAGAGGTTATTTAAGCCGGTTCATTAAACGATTTTCCGAAGGATGCACAGGCTTCCTTTAAAGCATCTTCCGCATTGACATCCAAAGCCGCGGAGATCTCGACCACCTGTTTCAACATCTCAGCGACCAGTTTCTGCTTCTTCGACGTATCGTATGCGTCGGCATCGGCCTTCTTAACTTCATCAGTAAGTTCTTGCAGTTTCGAAGTCGCCTTCTCCAAGCCTGCCTCGTACGCGAAATGTTTCACAGCCTTCTTCAGCATCTTCTGGTAGCGGTACAGCGCGGGAAATGACACCGGCACGGCGTCGACCGGGTTCTCGATCTTATCCTTGCCTTTTTCTTTACCCTTCGCCTGTTCCCACGAAGCCAGGGCGGAATCCGCGTCATTGGCCACGACATCGCCAAATACGTGCGGATGGCGGCGGTACATCTTATCGCAAACGTTGTGGATCACATCGTCGAGGGTAAACAAGCCTTCCTCCGACGCGATCTGCGACTGCATGACCACCTGAAGCAACAAGTCGCCCAGCTCCTCGCAGAAATTCTCCGCGTCCGCGCTGTCCTGCCAGATGCGGATGCCCTCGATCACCTCGTAGGTCTCTTCGATCAGGCAGGGAATGAGCGTCTCGTGGGTCTGCACGCGATCCCACGGGCAGCCCGTCTCCGGGTTGCGCAGCGCCTTGATCACACTGCGGAATTCATCAAATTCGTACATAACTACTCCTAGACACGACGAACGGGTACCCCACGCTCTGCGAGATAATCCTTCAACGCGCTGATCTCCATTTCCTTATAGTGGAACAGGGAAGCAGCCAGCGCCGCGTCCGCCTTTCCCACGGTCAATGCATCATAAAAGTGTTCCATGGTACCCGCGCCGCCGGATGCGATCACCGGGATGGATACCGCCTCCGCGACCTGACGGGTCAATTCATTATCATAGCCGGCCTTCGTTCCGTCGCAGTCCATGCTGGTCAGCAGGATCTCACCCGCGCCGAGCTTATTCGCCTTTGCGGCCCACTCGATCGCATCGAGACCGGTGTCGATCCGTCCACCGTTTTTGAACACGTTCCAGCCGCTTCCATCCTCGCGCCGTCTGGCGTCGATCGCCACGACTACGCACTGGCTTCCGAATTTATCTGCCGCGTCGCTGATGAGCCGGGGCGTATTGATCGCCGCGGAATTCACAGAGATCTTATCCGCGCCCTCACGCAGGATCGCACGGAAATCATCGACCGTGCGGATACCTCCGCCGACCGTAAACGGGATG
Organism: Lachnospiraceae bacterium; assembly: GCA_017543445.1. Lineage (GTDB taxonomy): Bacteria > Bacillota > Clostridia > Lachnospirales > Lachnospiraceae > UBA1201. The sequence goes on from JAFYGB010000065.1 coordinate 34,018, forward strand.
AAAACACGCTCCGCCACACGACGGACCATGTCGATCACGATATTTCTGGCGTCGGAAGAAGCCGTGATATCCAGGAAAACCAGCTCGTCCGCGCCTGCGGTATCATACGCTGCGCCGACCTCGACCGGGTCGCCCGCATCGCGAAGATTTACAAAATTAACACCCTTTACCACACGTCCTGCATGAACATCCAGGCAAGGGATGATCCTCTTTGTGAACATAGGTATCCTCCTTAATCCAACTGTGTGAAGTTAGTCAGTATCTGAAGTCCGACGGTTCCGCTCTTCTCCGGGTGGAACTGGCAAGCGAAAACGTTTTCATGCTCGACAGCCGCGTGTATCGTCGTGGAATAAAACGTCGACGCGCAGACATCGGCCTCGTTCTGTGCCTTCAGATAGTAGGAGTGAACGAAATATACATAAGCGCCTTCTTTGATGTCCTTTAGCAGACGTGAATCGGTGTTCGTCTTCGTCAGCGAATTCCACCCGATGTGCGGGATCTTAAGCCCCGGCGCGTCCGGGATCCGAAGGATCCGTCCGGGCAGCAGGTTCAGGCCGTCAACGCCGGGTGTCTCCTCACTGCTTTCAAACATCAGCTGCAGACCTAAACAAATGCCCAAAAACGGCTTTCCCGTCTTCACGAAGCTCTGGATCGGCTCTACGAGATCGTATTGCTCCAGCTTTCCCATCGCATCTCCGAACGCTCCAACGCCGGGCAATATCAGGCGGTCCGCCTTCATGATCTCCTTACGTTTCCGTGTGATCACACACTCCTGTCCCAGGGAGACCAGCGCTTTTTCTACACTTTTTAAATTTCCTGCATCATAGTCAATGATCGCTATCATCTGTCATTTCCTTCCGAATATATGCTGGTGGCGCGGTAAAATACCGCTGTTATCTTGCTTTTTAGATGTAAATCGTAACATGGAATCTTGGTACAGATTGTACTAAATTAAGTACAATTTGTGTTTACCCTTTACAGAACCGCTTTTATCGTATATTATCTTTTACGGACTTAAGGTCCATGTAGGAATATAAACGTGTAAAAGCGAAAGGCGGGTCTGCAGAGACAGGCCGTGTGCAAAAAAGGAGGTAATCATTATGAAATCTACTCTTACTATTCAGGCTCCCGGTGTTGAGATCACCGATACCGATATCAAGGCGCTCGTTAAGGACGCTTGGGTAAACGGCGGTAACAAGGTCAAGGACATGGAGACCGTTGAGATCTACGTTAAGGCTGAAGAGAAGAAAGCTTACTATGTGATCAATGGTTCTGTTAAGGGCTTCGTTGAGCTGTAATCCAGGATCCGATACGTTCGATCTTCCCGTTCCTTCGATCGAAGGAGCGGGATTTTTTTATTCTGCCACGTTATTGACCGGGTGTCCTGCCAGAAAGCTTCGAATGTTTTCCGCCGCGATCTTCATCAGCCGCTCGCGTGCTTCAAAACTGGCCCACGCAATATGCGGCGTGATGGTCATGTTCGGCGCGGTCAGCAGCGGATTATCTGCCGCCATCGGCTCGACCGAAACCACATCCGACGCAGCATAGGCAAGCTTCCCGCTCTTTAATGCCTCCGCCAGATCCGCCTCACGGATCAAACCGCCGCGCGCTGTATTGATCAGCCATGCGCCATCCTTCATCTTCGCGATCCACTCCTTGCAGACCATGCCTTCATTGCCCTTTGTGAGCGGCAAATGCAAGGTCACGATATCGGACTGCGCTAATACCGTATCAGCGTCCGCATAGTAGCAATCCGCGGTGTCCAGTTCCAGATGGTGTGTCCGCGTATAGTACAGAACACGCATTCCCATGGCCAGTGCGATCTTCGCCACACGCTGCCCGATGGCACCGAAGCCGAAGATTCCGAGCGTTTTATCTCTGAGATCGATCAACGGATACTTCCAGTAGGAAAAATCCGGAGAAGCGATCCATTCGCCGGCGTGGACAGAGGCTGAATGCTCATACACACGGTTCGCCCGCGCCAGCATCAGAGCAAAGGTGAACTGTGCGACGGACTCGGTGCTGTAATCCGGGATATTCGTAACGACGATCCCGCGCTCACGCGCAGCCTCGATGTCAACCACGTTATATCCCGTCGCCATCACCCCCACATACTTAAGCTTTGGGCAGGCGTCCATGACTTTTCGGTCAATGACGACCTTATTGATGAAGATCATCTCTGCGTCACCGATCCGCTCCACCACTTCTTCCGGCTTGGAACGCGGATAAACGATGACCTCGCCGAAACTGCGAAATTCCGTCAGGTCCATATCGCCGGGATTTAATGCATGATGATCCAAAATGACAAGTTTCATAGAAATACCTCTCAAAAAAGAGTTTTGCAGAACCTGCCGTCTTCAGCGATCGTCCTGCAATCCTCTTTGATTATAACATACGAAGCCGGAAAATAACAATAGAAAAACACCCGTCATCTCTTCTCGAGATGACGGGTGCTGTTTTGTTTCTTTACACCTTCAAAACTGCATATAGATCATTGTGACAACCTTTACTCGCGCTTAAACCATAGATCAAGCTTTCGACCTATTAGTAACAGTCAGCTTAACACATTACTGTGCTTCCACCTCTGCCCTATCTCCTCGTCGTCTTCAAGGGGTCTGATATGGATATCTCATCTTGAGGGGGGCTTCACGCTTAGATGCCTTCAGCGTTTATCCCTGCCCGACTTGGCTACTCGGCCATGCCATTGGTTGACAACCGATACACCAGAGGTCAGTCCATCCCGGTCCTCTCGTACTAAGGACAGCT
>JAFYGB010000066.1 GCA_017543445.1 Lachnospiraceae bacterium
ATTTAATGAGAGAGTACGTGGGCAGATTTTGTCAAACGAAACACTGAAGCGGTTTCTTGAGATTTCGAATAAAAGGCACAGTGATAATGGCAAGAAAAAGAAATGATTGAGGTAAGTTCGGATTTGTCGGGATGAACGTTGGAACATAAAACAGGAATATTAAAGACTGAGACGAAGATGAGTGAAGTAACAGACAGAAAACAGAACGATGAGATCGAGTGTGTCAGATATGAAAAAACTCGAAAAGCATATCCTCCGCACACGCACTCCAATCATTTGACGATAGGGTATATTGAAGAGGGGCGGGTCTGCATCACGATCGATGGGGAAAGCGGCATCTATGCACAGGGAGATGAATTCCGGATATTGCCCAATGTCTTGCATGGGATCGAACCTGCGGACAATGCCCCGTATTCCATGGTCGTCATGTGCATCAGGACGGAAGCGGTCGTGGCCGATGAGGATCTGAAGGAACTCCAGGACATCATTTTGGAAAAACCGGAGAATATTTACCTCATAGAGGAGATGGCGGAGGACACGCAGGTCAGCCCCTATCATATGATACGGAAATTCAAGAAGGCATTCGGCCTGACACCGCATCAATTTCAAATACAGTGCAGGGTCAGGAAAGCGCAGAAACTGCTGGAAACGACGAAAAGCATCCCCGAAGTGGCTTATGAAGCAGGATTTTGCGATCAAAGCCACCTGGACAGATGCTTTCAGAAGATAGTGGGCATGACGCCCCGCCAATATCAGGATGCTGTGATAAACAGCGATTAACAAAGCGCCGGGAAAAACTTGGCGAACAGATATAAGCCGTCCTGCCCGGCATGGACTTCATGATGAACGGCCTTCGGGATGATAGAGATGACGCCGGGGGCATAAGCAAGCTCCTGACCATCATTGATACAGGTGCCCTCGCCGGCGAGCACTTCGTGGGTCTCTAACTGTGTTTCATGAATGTGATCCAGGATACTCTTGTTCGGTGCGATTCGGACCAGATGATAGCTGTACTCGCCGTTGGTATCCTTAGCGGTAAGGATGTGTTTCAATTCCAGACCCTCAAAGACCGGATGCTTCGACCAAGGGATCTCGGCGAATGAAATGGTTTTGCCCGGCAGACGCAGCTGTCCGTTGTTAAAAGCTTCGAATACTTCAAGATTCATGTGGGTATTCTCCTTTCGGTTGATGATGTGATGATATCATAAAGGAGAACTTGAAGGATTGGATGAAATTGCGGTTTCCGCCAGTTTGCGCGTAGGAGCGACCAGTCTGGGCTTGTGTTATACGGATAACAGTGTCAAAAAAAGGAAAGTGAGGAAAAAATGCAAGTTAAACTCGTACCGCTTACGGCGGATGACCGCGAGCAATTTATATTGGATAATCAGGAAGCCTTCAATTATGGGGCGCTGGAAGAGTTCGGCCGCAGAGATGATCATTTTGAAGAAGGTGAGCAGATCATTTCACGGGAAACGATAGAGCAGTCGATCGATCAGGGAGAGGCTTATCGCATCATGCTGGATGACCGCCCGGTAGGTGGCGTGATCATTCGCGTTGAGGGTGAACGTGGTGATCTCGAGATCCTGTTTACTTCTCCTCGGGAACACAGCAAGGGCGTGGGTTACGCGGCATGGTGTGAGGTCGAAAAACTGCACCCCGAGGTTAAAGTCTGGGAGACGGTCACGCCGTACTTTGAACAGCGCAACATCCATTTCTATGTGAACCGGTGCGGGTTCCACATCGTGGAGTTCTACAATCGGTTTCATCCGGATCCGAATGATCCGGAGGGAGAACAAATGGATCTGGATGATCAGTTTCCGGATGGAATGTTCCGGTTTGAGAAGAGAATGCAATCAAAGAAAAGGCGGAAAAGCCTGTAAAATCAAGGATGCTACGCATCGTAGCATGCATGCTACACTTCATTTCTTGCGGATGCAAATCGCTTGGTGTATGTTTGGGTCACAGGCGAGATGCCGAGTAAAAATGTGTCCCTGAAGAGATGGAACGATGGAGGTCAATATGACATTAGCAGAGAAATTAAAAGAAGCAAGAAAGAACGCGGGACTTACACAAACCGAATTGGCGGAGAAGTTGTGCGTATCCAGACAGGCGATCACAAAGTGGGAGGCCGGCAACGGAATACCGGATGTAGAAAACCTGAAGGCATTATCCCAGGTGTTGAATGTCAGCATTGATTTCCTTTTAGATGAAGGAGAGGCGCTTGAAAAAACGGTGATCAAAGAGCCGATCGATCTGAAGGATTACGCAAAAGAGGGCAAATTAAAGAGCAAAAAGGATGCTGCAGTGTATTCGAAATATCCGGACGCGGATATAACACTGCTTACGGTAAAGAAAAAGAGCACGAAAGGCCAGAAGATCTTCGGAGAGCTTTTGGGCTGGCTGACAGATGCTCCCTTCGGAACGGATGAGATGCTTAATCAGATCGCAGATGCTCATAATACTTATTATCTCGTGCAGCAGGATGGCAAGCAGATACTGGTGACGGTTACCGAGGATTACATAGAGTCAAAAGTACTGGCGAAGGAAATCGTCGGAAATAAGTTTGAGATCGGTGAGTATAAGTACCGGAAAACTGCTTACAAGGTTAAGAAATAAAAACGAGGACAGAAACGTAATAGCATGTCCCTAAAAATATACATTATTGGGGACAACGCAGAACGCCCGGGGCGGTCGGACTTGACGCCCGGGGCGTTTTTTTATTATAATATCAACGTGGCAGATCCGCTTTGTTGGGAATTGGATTGCCGAAAAAGAAGATTAGAGGTAGAACGATGATAAAGAACTATAAAATTGCTGCTATGATGCTGAGCGCGGCGCTTCTTTGCGGTTGCGACGGTGGTAAGGATACTCCGTCAACAAATGCTTCGGAGAGTACGACTACGGTCGCAGATGTGAGCACAACTGCCGCACAGCCTGTTGAAACGAAAGCCACACAGCCCGAGGAAACAAAAGCTACGGAGTCCGTTGAAACGGAGGCTACACAGCCCGTTGAGACACCGACGGAGGACGCCGCTAAACTTGGCTCCAATAACTATTCGACCTATGGGCGGATCGCGTATAAAGACGGTGTCACTTATTTCGTCCAGGGTTCGAGAGATCTGACTGGCGTTGAGACCGGCTATCCGGATTCCGAGAATATTTATATGCTCCGGGATGGCGAGAAGAAGCCTGAGCTTTTAGCAACGGTCCCGGCGCCGATAGTTTATGGGGTCGCGCAGGTGGGGGTATATTACCTGTTTCCTGCGGACGATGCCGTATACTTTCTGTATGATGATCGGGATAATACTACACTGAAGGGCGTCGATATCAAGACCAAAGAGGTCTTTGATGCGGTTCCTGAAGGTGAAGAGTACAGATTTCGCGTCGGTTCGGTCGTAAGTGACGGGCGGCTTTTCCTTAGATACAATAGAGCCGATGCCTTCGGCCTGCTGGAGTTTGATCCGAAAACCAAAACACTGAAAGATTTCGATCTGTCATTCATTGACAATGAAGAACCGAAATACTTCGTGGACATCCGTGACGGTTACACCTATTATGTGAAACTTACATCGGACCTGGAGCCTTACGGGCTGTTCAGGGCCGATGCTACCGGAAAAGAGCAGGATGTGTGCGCGCTTCCGCAGGATGACGATGCAGTTCCGTTTATTTTGGGCGATTATGCGGTTTATCGGTGCAAGGCAGAAGAGTTCGGCGGTGAGCACGGCGTGGTCTTCGTAGATATCGAAACGGGGAAGAAGTACTATACGCTTATGGAAGACGAGCTTCGGTATGAAGAATGCATAAATGTCTTCGGCGATTATGTTTACTACATTGACAAAGGACGCGGAATCAGCCGCAAAAAAATCACCGACGGAACCGAAGCAGAGCAGCTCATGGAAGGTAGAAAAGATTTTGATACCATAGCTTTGGCGATCATCAATGACGATCTGTTGCTCATAAACGAGGATGACATGGGCGTGTATCGTACAGCATTGACCGGAAGAGTCATTCCGGCGGCGCCGATCATAAAGAGCCGCGCTGGCTCCTATGAGGATAAGCAGGAGGGTGACTGGGTCTATGTAGAGTACGCGAACTGTGTAAATGTGATGAGGTACCTGGGAAGCGAGACCGACGTGACCATCCCGGACAGATCGGCGGAAAACCGGTAACCTTCGTGTCTTTGTGGCAGCCGTCTATGTATGACGAACACATCCAAAAACTCACCATACCCGATACGGTCGTCAGCATCCATAATGTAGAGGACCGCAGTATAAGCACGCTCTTCATTCCTAAGAGCGTGAAGCATTTAACATACAGAGGTTTTGAGCACTCCATCAACATAGCAGAGGGTGCAACGATCATCTACGAGGGCAGCGAGGCGGAGTGGAAGGCGCTCGTAGCGGACTGTGCCGAACGCTTCTCAGGTGTATCGGTGGACACAAGCGGAACGAAGGATCCCGTATTCATATTTGGGGAATGATAACAGGAAAATGGAAAAGAAGAATAAAGCCCTGATCGGCTCCCTGCTGATCATCCTGGCGGGATGTTTTTGGGGAAGCATGGGCATATTTGTCAGAAGACTGGGTACGTATGAGTTTAGCTCCATACAGATCGTTTCGATACGAGTGACCCTGGCGGCACTACTATTTGCCGCAGTATTGTTTATAAAGGACCGCGCAGGCTTTAAGATCTCGCTTCGGGATCTGCCGCTGTTTTTGGGCCTGGGCCTGGGAAGCATCCTGTTTTTTACGGTTTGTTATTTCACCGCGATCACGATGATGTCGCTTTCGACGGCCGCGATCCTGCTTTATACATCGCCGGTGTGGATCATGCTCATGGCGGTGGTGTTCTTTCATGAGAAGCTGACCAAAAGGAAAATGCTAGCTCTCGGGCTTGCCTTTGCAGGATGTGTACTGGTTTCCGGGATCTCCGGCGGTGGAGTGACGCTAGTCGGGCTTCTGGTGGGACTCGGATCTGGCATCGGCTATGGATTGTACAGTATTTTAGGCACCATAGCCTTGCGCAAATACTCTTCGTACACAGTTACAACATATACTTTCGTGATCGCAGCCATTGGCTCATGGTTCATTAGCCGTCCGGTCGACATGTTCCAAAAGTTTTCGGTCGCAACCGATCTGGGATTCCTGATCGCTTTTTGTTTCCTGACTGCATTGATCACGGCCGTGATCCCGTTCCTGGCCTATACGCTGGGTCTCGAAAGGGTGGAAGCCAGCAAAGCGGGCATTATCGCAACGATCGAACCTATGGTGGCAACATTGATCGGAATCATAGTCTTCTCCGAACCGTTAACGTTCCTGTCGGGCGCGGGGATCCTTTTGATTCTGGCGGCGGTAGTGATCCTGAACCTGAAGCAGAGAAGCGAAAACCGGTAGAAATCGCCCAAAAACACGAAATGCAACGCCAGGTTGCGCAATTGCAAATGCAGGTTGGTAGCATTGCCCGACCGGATCTGGTATAAATGAGGCATCAAACACAAGGAGGCTACTAAAATGAGTTTTGGAAATAATCTGAGAATGCTCCGCAAGGAGAAGGGAATCACACAGGAGGAGCTGGCAGAAATGCTGGATGTTTCGAGACAGGCTGTGTCGAAATGGGAGTCGGATAATGGATATCCTGAGACGGATAAGCTGGTCGCTTTGGCGAAGAACCTCGGGGTGTCGCTCGACTACTTGATGGATAACCGCCCGGAAGAAACGGAAGAAGAGCAGAAAGATACGGTCGCGGCACCGGCCAGTGATCATAAGATCCGGATCGCTACCTTTGACGGCAGCCAGTTGGTGACCTGCCTTACGGTCAAGTACGCAAAGATCGCATTTCCCTCTAAGAATGAACCTGCATACATTCTGCAGGCCGTGGACCGGATCGGTTTCTTTGGCGCACACACCGTGATCCTCGGATGGTATGAGGATGAAGAGACGGTTAAGAAGGAAATGGACGCCATCTCCGCGGCTATGGATAAAGGTGAAGAAAAATACAAATTGCAGTATTATACCGACATAAAGATATCCGCGTTTGGTACGGCATCCAGAAAGTAAAGGGTAGAATAGAATAAAAGATACGGACAGCGTGCGAGGAAAAACGATCCATCGCACGCTGTCTTTTATCACTCTTCTGAATGGTATTTTATCAAAAAACTAAGAGGATATGGGTGCTTCTCCACATTTCCCAAATCCGAAAATGTGTTGATTTTAGGGAATGAAATAGATATAATAAGGACGTGGAAGAGTCCTTGAGAATGTAATTGCAATAGAGTTTCTTCGTTGCGATATACTTTAGAAAACTGGCAAGCAGCCCATTTTTTTAAAATAGAGGGCGCATTTTCTTCAATGTGTATTATTATCGCAGTTCGCTCCGCCATGCGGATCAAGATCGAGCCGTAAAGCTTCCCGGAGTTGGGACATTTCCCCCTAGGAGTACATTATCATGAAGTTAATAAAACGTATCGGTGCCTTCTTTTATGCAGCTTTCATGGTCACTCTGATAATTCTGCAATTATTGGGGCCGAAGACGAAGAAGAGCCGTAAGAGAGTCATAAGAAAGATCCGCAGGACGTATCCGGATTACGAGATCGCGGAAGTGATCATGCAGTATTCGGACTGGTCGTCGACGATTCGGACGGCAGATGATGAGCATAAGGCGACCAGTGCGGAGGTGGTCATCAAAAACGGCGACCGGCAGCGGACGCTTCATCTGGAGAGACGATTTTACTGGATGTGGAGGATCGAGAGTGATGCGCCCGATCATGGGCCGGACGTACCGGAGGACGCATATTTCGTAGAAAAGGAAGTGGCAAGCATTGGCCGAAAGATCGACATTGAAGCTTGCGTGCGTTCGGCGTGGGTCATACCGGACGAAGACGGCAAACTCTATCATGTTTCGGGCAATGATGATCACTGGTGCTATGTATATACGTGCATCCGGAACCTGTATAAAACGCAGGGCGGTCAGGTGTACGTGCTAAACAAAGAAACGTTTGAATGGGAGCTGACGGAACTGCTGTATTCCGAACTGGATTATTACGGGAATTACGACCCGATCTCGAAGGAAGAAGCAGAGCAGATCATTCGGGAGCATCAAAAGGAAGATAGATGATGAAGACCAAGTACGTTCGACTCTCCCATATGCAAGTGGAGGCTCTACGTGAAGCCAAAGCGAAGCCCAGAGTTGTGAAGAAATACAAGATCGCCGAGGAATACCTGGATTATTCGGAGTGGTGGTATATCGTGCCGATCCTGTGCGGACTCGGGATCGCGATGCTGTTTATCCCCAAACTGGTTTGGCTGGGTGTGATCCTGCTAATAACAGGCCTGCTGTTTGGCTTTTTCCTGGTAAAAGGATTGATGATCCGGGCGAGTTATCGCAGCCAATGCAGCAAGAGTGAGAAGCACGGGAAGCAGTACCGGGGGAGGATCCGCGCCTATGAGGTCCATGCAAAGGAGGAATACGGGCGCCGCCGCTTTTCACCGGCGATCCAGCGACCGCTCCGACCGAAACTGAAGTATGTTCTGGAAGTCGAGATCGAAGAAAAGAAAAAGATCGTTCGCACCCCGAAGATGAAGTACGATCCGACGGCTGTTCTTAGGAACGACAGCTGCGTGGTCTACCAGTACGAGGACGAATTCTACGTCTCCGATTACGACCTGAGGATATCAAAAACGGATGATACGGCGGAGATCCCGCTGAGTAAGATCGTGATCGACCCGGCACCGCTCGCGAACGCGTAGGGCGAGCGCGCGAGTTTATCGACAAGAATAAAGGGAATACTTGAATGAAAATAAAAGTATATAAGTACCTCCACGACGATGCGATCCTTCATTCGCAGTGTGTTGCGACCGGCTTTTATCGGAAGAACGGATATCAGGAGTTTGGAGACGTGGACGATGACGAAGGATGTCCGCATATCTGGATGAAGAAAGACCTATAGAAATTATATCCCTTTTAAAGAATAATTGTGGACATTGGTTGGGCTTTCTGATATACTTACCTTTGTGAGACGTTGAAGGACGGCTCATAAGTGTCAAAGAGTATCAAGAATATACCATATAGGGGGTTCCGAGATGATTTGGAATGAAACAAAAGAATGTATGTCCAGAGACGAGCTGGAAGCTCTGCAGAGCGCCCGTCTCGTTAAGGTCGTAAACCGCGTTTATCATAACGTGGAGTATTATCGCAAGAAGATGCAGGCTGCAGGCCTGGAGCCCGGCGATATCAAGGGCATTGAGGATCTGGATAAGCTTCCTTACACCACTTATCAGGATCTGAGAGATACCTATCCGTTCGGACTGGCGGCTGTTCCGAAGTCGGAGCTGGTTCGCGTGCATGCTTCTTCCGGTACGACCGGTAAGCCGAAGATCGCAGCCTACACGAGACGTGATATCGAGATCTGGGCTGAGTGCGTTGCCAGATGCTTGGCGATGGCAGGGATCACCAGAGACGACGTTATCCAGGTTGGATATGGTTACGGTCTCTTCACGGGTGGCCTGGGCGCTCACTATGGCGCAGAATATCTCGGCGCTTTGGTTCTGCCTATGTCTACCGGTAATACACAGAAGCTCATCGACATGATGATCGACTGTGGCGCGACATCGATCGCCTGCACACCTTCCTACCTGCTGCACGTAGCAGAGGATCTGGAGAAGGCAGGACTTGTAGATAAGATCAAACTGAAGAGCGCGATCTGCGGCGCGGAGCCGTGGACGGACGAGATGCGCGATCAGATGGAGTCCCGTCTTCATATCAAAGCATTCGATATTTATGGCCTCACCGAGATGATGGGTCCGGGCGTTGCCTGCGACTGTGAATATCATCGTGGCCTGCATATTTGGGAAGACCACTTCCTGCCGGAGATCATTGACCCCGCGACCCAGAAGCAGCTGCCGAAGGGTTCCGACGGCGAGCTCGTGATCACCAACCTGACGAAGGAAGGTATGCCGCTCATTCGTTACAGAACGAAGGACCTTACGTCCATTCAGTACGATAAGTGTGAGTGCGGCCGTACGATGGCGCGTATCCAGCGCTTCCGCGGCAGATCCGATGACATGCTCATTATCCGCGGCGTAAACGTATTCCCGTCCCAGGTCGAGGCGGCTCTCCTTACCGTTGAGGGCACCACGCCGCACTACATGCTGGTCGTTGACCGCGTGGATAATACCGACACGCTGGAAGTTCAGGTCGAGGTAGCGGAAAATGTATTCACCGATGAAGTTAAGAGTCTCGAGAAGCTGTCGAAGGCAGTTCATGATAAACTTAAGATGGCGATCGGTCTGAATGCAAAGGTTAAACTCGTGGAGCCGAACGGTCTGGAGCATTTCGACGGTAAGAGTAAGCACGTTACAGATAAGCGTAAACTTTATAAATAATTCAAAGGAGGTACCACTATGTTCGTAAAGCAGTTATCGGTTTTCTTAGAGAATACAGAGGGAAGACTGGATGAGGTATTAAAGATCCTGGCGCAGGGCGGTGTCAACCTCCTCTCGGCCAGCCTGGCGGATACCATGGAGTACGGAGTTCTTCGTATGCTTTCCAATGAACCGGAGAGAGCGAAGCAGATCCTGAAGGATGCCGGTTTTGCGGCTCGTATCGACGAGGTCATCGCAGTGGTAGTACCGGATGCAGTCGGAAGCCTCGCAAAGGTGATCGGCATGATACATGCAGCGGATATCAACATCAGCTACATCTATGGTCTCTCCATCGATGGTGAGGGCGCGCCGATCGCGATCAAGACAAACGACAACGCAAAGGCTGAGAAGCTTCTAAATGCAGCGGGCGTAAAGACGCTGGGCATGGAAGATCTGGTTTGATGCGATAGAAATTTGAGTAAAAAGGCTTGTGAAACACGTTTTCACAGGCTTTTTTATTTTTCCTCTTGACAAGCCTAGACTACTGCCATAGAATAGACTATAAGAGTAGTCTGCATAGCGATCCAAAGGAGGAGAAATCATGAAAGAGAGAAAGATCACAAGATACTGGCTGCTATCGTTATTTGGTGTTCTGATCGCGTCGTATTACCCGCTTTACATGGGAATCAGTGTGATCGGAGATATGATCCGGGACGGTACAGTCATGAAGGAAAACTATCCGAAATACATCATTCCTTACACCCCGATCGCGTTTGCCGTGATTCTGGGAGTGCTGTTGCTGCCGCTGATCGTGAAGTTCATTAAATGGCTCCCGACGGTCGTTGCTTCGGCCCTTTCGCTGGGGACGTTCTTTGGCGTTGAACTGTTGTTTGAGGATAAAGTCGTAGTCACATCCACGGAGACAGTCACAGAAACGGTGTCTCGACTCGCCGACTGGCAAATGTATATGTGTCGATATATTCCGCCGGAGGAGTATGCCGGGGTTGACATTATCACCAGTACATCGGTTCGGACAGAAACGCCGGTGGACCTGCTGATGGGCAATTATAACCCTGCGTTTAAAATGCATTTCTACATGATCTCGATCGTGCTGATCATCGCGATCCTGAACAGCGTGTACGGTTTTGCTCACATGATAAAGACCGGCGATAAGAGCCGAAAGAAAGCCTTGATCCTGCAATCGTTCTGCGCCGTAGCCTTCCTGGGAATGTGCATCCTCGCCTGCTTTACGGCGTTCTGGCGCGATGGAAACATCAACGTTTCACCTCTGTCCGCGACATTGATGTCCGTCTTTTTCATACTGCTCGGTGTGACGGCCGGCATTTTCCTCGGATCCTTGTTGTTAAAGTCTAGCCGTGGCGTTGCGCTCTGGATCCCCACCATTTTGGCGACCATAACCACGCTTTTGATGTACATCGGGGAAATGATCCTGTTGCATGCGCATCTGTACCGCTTCGGTACCGGTTTCTTCTTCGATGGCCTTCCGGGGATCGTTCTGGCCCCCGTCGACATCGTCGTGATCCTCGCTACAGGTCTCGTGACCTATATTCTGATGCGGTTCATCGGAGTACGAGAGCCGGAGGAAAAAGAAGCCTAAAAAACGATGGGAAATCTATATCGAATTCGATCAGCCTTCCGTCAGGATGCCTATAGTATCCTGGCTGAAGGCTGATTTTGTACAAAGTTGTGTCGTTGGTTATCGTTGGCTAATTTGTTTGTTGTATTATTTGCCAATGTAGGTTATAATAGGGGCGATGACGTTTCGTCGCCGAAATATAAATGTTTCGGCGGCACAGGAGATAGAGTATGATCACGAATGATACCGGAATCGTAGGATTAAAACACGGAATAATCGAGAGGGTCTGCCGCCTCGCGTGGGCAGATCAGTTGGATTCGGAGCATCTGGAAAAACTGGTTTACGAGCTTCTGCCCGGCCCGAAGCCGACCTACCGTTGCTGTGTTTACAAAGAGCGTGAGATCGTGCGTCAGAGGATCCGTCTGGCGTGTGGTTTAAATCCGGTCGACAATCCGGACTCGAAGAATGTGGTGCAGGTCATCGACGCCGCGTGCGACGATTGCCCGATCTCAGCATATTCAGTCACGGATAACTGTCGTTTCTGTCTGGGTAAGGCGTGCCTGAATTCCTGCCGCTTCGGGGCCATCCGTCCCGGCGACACGCGGATGCACATCGACCCGGCGAAATGCAAGGAGTGCGGAATGTGCGCGCGGGAGTGCCCCTACCAGGCCATCGTGCATCTGGAACGCCCGTGTAAAAAGGCGTGCCCGGTCGGCGCGATCTCTTACGATGAGGATGGTTTCTGTAAGATCGACGAAGATAAATGCGTGCAGTGTGGACACTGTATCCACAACTGTCCGTTTGGAGCGATCGGTTCGAAGACTTTCCTCGTGGATATCATTCGACATATCAAGGCAGGACGCGAGGTGATCGCCATGTGCGCGCCTGCGACTGAGGGTCAGTTTGGTGAGAAGATCTCGATGGCGGCCATCCGTGCGGCGCTTTTGAAGCTCGGATTTTCCGACATGATCGAGGTGGGACTCGGCGCTGACATGACATCGGCATACGAGTCGCTCGAGTGGAGCCAGGCCCTGAAGGAAGGACGTAAGATGACGACGTCCTGCTGTCCGGCCTTCATCAACATGCTTCGCAAGTTCTTCCCGGATATCTACGAGAAGAACATGTCTACGACGGTTTCGCCGATGTGTGCGGTGTCCCGCTATCTGAAAGCGACCCATCCGGGCTGTGTGACCGTATTTGTGGGTCCCTGCATCGCGAAGAAGGCAGAGACTTTGGACGAGACCGTTCCGGATAATGCGGACTATGCGGTAACCTACGGAGAGATCCGCGCATTGATGCGTTCGAAGGATGTGGAACTGGAGCCGGTCGAAGAGACATACCAGCAAGCATCCTCCTTCGGAAAACGTTTCGCGTCGAGCGGCGGCGTTGCAGCCGGCGTGATCGAGTGCATGAAGGAACGCGGAGAGGATACGTCAGGCATTCGCCTGCTGAAGTGCGCGGGCGGTGCAGAATGTAAGAAGGCGTTGCTCCTGCTTAAGAGCGGACGCTTAGAAGAAGATTTTATTGAGGGCATGGTGTGCCCCGGCGGCTGCGTGGGCGGCCCGTCGAAACACCAGACGGAGCTCGAGATCACGAAGGCCAGGGAGGCGCTCCTATCGAAGGCGGATACGCGCGGCGTTCTGGAGAACCTGAAAGCATATCCGATGGATAGCTTTTCCATGCATCGTGACGGGCACATGGAGGAGAAAAAACAATGAGCCAAAAACCTAAAATCAGTGAAGCATTGAAGATAACGATCACAGCCATGCTGCTTGCAGTCTGCATGGTAAGCCAGGTATTTAAGAACCTGAGCGTTTACATCACCGGTCCGGTCGTGAACCTCTGCCTGGTGCTGTGCATGATGACGGCGGGCCTGAAATACGCGCTTTTGCTGTCGATCGTCACTCCGGTGACAGCGTATTTTATCGCAGCTTCCCCTGTGATGAACGCGGTTCCGGGGATCATTCCCCTGATCATGGCGGGTAATGCAGTCCTCGTTGTGGTCGCATTTTTCTTCGTAAAACCTACGCTGAAGAAAAATACAGTGAAGAATAACGTGATGTATGTGATCACTTCCGGGATCGCAGCGGCCGCGAAGGGCGCGTTTATGGGTCTCACGATCTCGCTTTGGCTGCTGCCGACGTTCATTCCGGAGGCTAGCCCATTGCGGAAGAAGCTGTCCATTTTCCAGGAGATGTTTTCATTGACCCAGTTTTTCACCGCGTTGATCGGATTTGCCTACCTGTACATCGTATGGCAGGCCGTGAAGAAGTTTTTTGCATCTGAGATGGGAGAATAAACATGTTAACGATCGAAACGAGTTTACAAACTCGGAAATCGCAGGCGGAGGAGATCACGAATATCTTCCTGCAGTACCGTAATCTGCTGAAGAAACCGGAGTGCAAACTTCGGAATTTCTTTCTGTTCTGTCCGATCGCCATGGTTTTTAGCCTGGTGATCATAGCCGTGCTGGGGACCCTGATGGCGACCGGTCACACTACGAATCAAGCGATGGACTGGGTCTGCCTGTTTGCGATGCTCTTTTTGTTCTTCTTTTCCGTTCTCATGTTTCGCACGGTGCGGAAATTCCGGGAAACGCTTATGAAGCACAACGGCACGGTTACGATCGTGTTCGACGAAGAGGGCATTGATTACGATGACCACAACGGAAAGAAGCTGAAGGCGGGCTGGAACACCATGCTGTTCCTTCGGGAGTTTAAGGAGTGCATCGCATTTCTGCCGAAAGAGTCTACGGGGAACGGTATCTTCCTGGAACGAAGCGAATTTAATAAAATCGTAGAGTACATGGACGCGATCGGGGTCGACGTGCCCGTGATCCGTCGTGAAGACTGAGGTTTTGTAACGTTTAGATCAAGCACCAAAAGTGCATAGGAGGGGAATAAGAAATGATTAGAGAAATTAAGGAAACAGAGATCAAAGACTGTGTGGCGGTCATTCGCGAGAGTTTTAAAACGGTGGCGGATGACCTGGGTTTCACACCGGAAAATGCGCCGCGTTTCACGGCGTTTGCGGTCGATGAAGAGCGGCTTAATAAGCAGTTTCACGAAGAGCATCGACCCATGTTCGGATATTTCGAAGGGGAGAAACTCATCGGGTATTATTCGCTGGCGACCGGAAAGACGAGCGAGCTGAATAATCTCGCGGTCCTGCCGGCGTATCGCCATCAGGGCATCGGCGGGCAGCTTTTGGAGCATTCGTTTGAGAAGGCGGTCGAGTTCGGTGGCACAGTGATGCGCATCGGCATCGTCGAGGAAAACCAGGTGCTTCGCAAATGGTACGAGGCGCATGGCTTCGAGCACGTCGGCGCACATAAATGGCCCTTTCTGCCGTTTACGGTCGGAATGCTGATGAAGCGGCTGGTGGAGCCGAAGCCCTGGAATCCGTCCGAGTCCGGCCTGTACCGATATGAGACGCACCTGCACACGGTGGAGGGCAGCGCCTGCGGCGTGACGTCGGGCCGTGAGTACCCCGCCATCTTTAAGGAGCGCGGTTACGACGGCATTTTTATCACGGACCATTTCTTCCACGGAAATACGCGGCCTTCCAGAGAACTGCCCTGGCCGGAGTATGTGGACGCGTACATGCGCGGCTACGAGGAGGCGAAGGCAGCTGGCGACGCGATCGGGTTTAAGGTTTTCTTCGGCATCGAGGAGAACTTCGAGGGTGACGAGTACCTGCTCTACGGCGTGGACCGTGAGTTCTTGCTTGCGCACCCGGAGATCCCGCATTGGACGCGGGAAGAGATGATAATAGCGGTCCACGAGGCTGGCGGCGCCGTTATGCAGGCGCACCCGTTCCGTGATCGTGACTATATTAAGAAGATCCACCTGTACCCCGAAGATATCGAGGGTATCGAGGGCATCAATACCGCGAATACGGCAAATGATAATCTGGCCGCGCTTTGCTATGCGTTGCATTTCGGCCTGATGATCCAGGCGGGATCGGACACGCACTTTAAGTACGCCATCGACCATATGAACGCCGGCATTCTCTACGAGACGCCCATAACGTCCGAGCAGGATTACGCACAGCGATTGTTGCGCCGCGAGAAGCCGAAGATCTTCTTGCCGGACGAACTGTTTGCCGGAATGGAGGGCATCAAGATCAAGCTGCCTGTGGAGATCCGCAAGAACGGTGCATGGGAAGATCTGAGCATCGATGAGATCGAAGCGTGGGTGCAGGCCGCAGGCGCGAACTTTGGGGACGCGAAGGAGCAGCCGGAAGGCATCGTACGTAAGATCGTTGATCAACTGTAATAAAAGAGGCAGGGGAGTTTCCCCTGCCTTTGTTTTATGCGAGTCCCGGCTTACAGGGACGTCCCTCCTGCCGGCGATAGTGATAATACAGTTCTTCGGTGGCGAGCGCCATCTTTGTTACGGCCCAGTTGGTTCCGTGCGGATAAGTGTACCACGTATCGGTGAGGGTGTTCAGATCGACGCAGTCGCCGTATTTTCCGAGGTACTCATACTCGATGTGGACGGAGTATTGCGTCCTCGCCGGGATCTCCATGGAAAACGGGTGGCCCTCGTCGTCGGTCCCCTGCACGTGGAAACCGGTCATGTCGTGGCGCATGGTGCCATTGCCCAAACGGATGAACTTTTTGGCGTTTGGGAGGGTGTCCACATGGACCTCCAGGTCGCCGGTGGAGTAGGTGCCCGCCTCAACTTCCGCACGGACATTGGCCCGTTCCCATTCATACCAGTCGGGAATGTGGGTGAAGCCTTTGGGGATGACAGTCTGCACTTTTGGTGTTCCGTCCATGTGCGTAGAGCCTTCGTCAAATGCAAGTTCCCCGAGGGGACTCATGGTCCAACTGCTGTGGCAAGCTTCGCAGAAGAGCTGCACACCCTTGCTGTTCATGCGATACTCGGTACCGCACACGGGACACTGGTACAAGACCTTATGGAGGCCTTCGGCATTGCCCTTATATTTCGTCTTGCGTCCGCGTTCCTTCTGCCAGTCGAAATCATCGTACTGGAACATCTCGACGATCTTTTGGTTGACCTCGTCCACGGAAGATTTAGCGAGCTCCTCGGGCGTGAAGATGCAGGTCATTTCAGCCTCGGTCGGCTTGATCTTGCGGTCGTGCAGGTTCCAGAACGGGGAATTCACGTGGTGACCGTGACAGATCATGGTCACGACGGGCACGTTCAGCAGTTTGCAGAGTTTGCCGAGTGCCTCGGGGAGAACCGCCGTGGTGCCGCACAGCGAATAGCGCGCCTCAGGGTAGATGACGGCGATGTCGCCGTTTTTGATGACCTGGTGGAGCTGGCGGACCAGGATGAAATCATTCGTGAACTTCCGTTTGCAGATGCAGCCGACGTTACGCAGGAGCTTCTCGCGGCCGATGAAGCCGTCGATGGCCACGACGTAGTTGGCGCGTTTCGGAAAGATGGCCTTCGTGGCCACCTTGAAGTCCATGAACGCATTGTGATTACACAAAAGCACAAAGGGAGGTTTGAGACCTTCCGTCCGTACTTTTGTGATCTTCGTCCGGTGTTTGATCACGTCCGGCAGGCTGAGCAGGATCGTCAGCGGCCGCAGATACCATTTGGTGCGGACCGGCGGCTTCGCCATGTCGAAACGTTCGAAATTTTTATGATCCATGGGGGAGTGTTCCTTT
This sequence comes from Lachnospiraceae bacterium, assembly GCA_017543445.1. GTDB lineage: Bacteria > Bacillota > Clostridia > Lachnospirales > Lachnospiraceae > UBA1201. Next base: position 16,601 of record JAFYGB010000066.1, read on the forward strand.
GCAAATTACTGCTTTTATCATACCATATCCGCCATGGGGTGACAATCAAAAAGTTCCGGGCAAAGTGTGGAAAATGCTGTTGCATTGTCCGAAGGTATCTGCTATAATACCCATGCCGTAAGTTCATTTGTACCTTCCTTACGTTAAAAAAAACCGGGACTACTTACAGAATATCAGAGAGGTTCGCGACGCGGACCTTGCTATACTATGTTTAAGTGGCTTTGCGGTTTTGCAGAGCTTATTTTTTTGGAGTTTTTATGAAAGCATTGGTTTTATTCAGCGGCGGTCTGGACAGTTCGACCTGCCTGGGGCTCGCGGTGCGCGAGTACGGGGCCGAGGAGGTCCTGGCGCTGTCGATCGTTTACGGACAGAAGCATAAGAAGGAGCTGGAAGCCTCCGAGGCGGTCGCCGCGCATTATGGCGTGCAGCGGCTGACGCTCGACCTGGGCGCGATCTTCGCGGGCAGCAACTGCACGCTGTTGGAGGGCTCAGACGATGCGATCCCGCACGAGGATTACGCGCAGCAGCTGCAGAAGACCGGCGGCGCACCGGTGAGCACCTACGTGCCCTTCCGAAACGGCCTCTTCCTGTCATCTGCGGCGGCGGTCGCCTTAAGCCACGGTTGCGAAGTCATCTACTATGGCGCACATTCCGACGACGCCGCGGGCAATGCTTATCCGGACACGAGTGAGGCGTTCAACGCCGCGATCGCGGATGCCATCCACATCGGAAGCGGAAACGCGCTGAAAGTAGTGGCGCCGTTTATCGATAAGACGAAGGCCGACGTGGTCGCCATCGGAACGAAGATCGGCGTTCCGTTTGAACTGACTTGGAGCTGCTACGAGGGCCATGAGAAGGCCTGCGGCGTCTGCGGAACCTGCCGCGACCGCCGGAAAGCATTTGCCGAAAACGGCCTGACTGACCCGATCGAATACGAGACCATTTAAGGAGTTACCTCATGCCGAATGAATTGATTTTTATATTGACTGTGTTGATCTACCTGGGGAGCGTGCTCGGTCTGTACCTGCTGTTCGGAAAGAACGGTCTGTATGCATTTGCGGTCTTCAGCACCCTGCTCGGGAACATTGCGGTCTGCAAGAACATTGACCTGTTTGGTTTTTCGACGACCGCGGGCAATGTCCTCTATGCGGCGACCTTCCTTGTTACGGACATCCTGTCCGAGAAGTACGGAAAGAAGCACGCGACGCGGGCGGTGGCCTACAGTTTTTCGATCATGCTGCTGTGGCTTTTAGGGACGCAGCTCATCCTGTGGTTCACGCCGAATGAGAACGATTACATCAACGAACATCTGAAGGTGGTGTTCGGCCTCGTGCCGCGCATCACGATCGCGAGCCTGATCGGCTACATCTGCAGCCAGAACCTGGACGTTTTCCTGTACCACTTCATCTGGAAGAAAACGGGGAACAGTAAGAAGAAACTGTGGCTGCGCAACAACGGAAGCACACTCACCAGCCAGCTGATCGACACCGTGATCTTCACGACATTGGCCTTCTGGGGCGAATACCCGACCGAGGTCTTCGTAAGCATCCTGGTCACCACCTATGTATTCAAGGCGGTCGTAGCGCTCGTCGATACGCCGTTCATGTACCTGGCGCGGAAGATCTCGCCGCTCAGCGAGCGAGAGGATAAGGCACCGCAAGAGAGAGTTGAAAGTAAAGGGGAGATAGCACAATGAGAGAAAAAGAGAATTTGACGAAACTGGGCAGCGAAGAGACGGTCTACCTGACCGACTATGATCCGACCGTGCTCGAGTCGTTCACGAACAAGCATCCGGGGATGGACTACTTTGTGAAGTTTAATTGTCCGGAGTTTACCAGCCTGTGTCCGATCACCGGCCAGCCGGACTTTGCGAATATCATCATTTCCTACGTACCGGACCAGAAACTGGTGGAGAGCAAGTCGCTCAAACTGTACATGTTCTCCTTCCGCAACCACGGCGATTTCCACGAGGACGTGGTCAATACCATCATGAAGGATCTGATCGCGCTTCTGGACCCGAAGTACATCGAAGTCTGGGGACGGTTCCTGCCCCGCGGCGGCCTGTCTATTGACCCCTATTGCAACTATGGCAAGCCCGGCACCCGCTGGTAGCAGGCGGCGTGGGACCGCATGCGCAACCACGACATGAACCCCGAAGCCATCGACAACCGGTAAAATGTGTCAGTGGGGACGGTTCTTTTTGACACATTTTAGGCTGTGAGACCACGGCCTTGTCTTTTTCTTGCTTACAATGCATTACTCGTGGGACAGTTCATTACGCTGTGAAAAACAATACCGCACGGCTCTAAGACGGATTTGAGGGGGCCCGCTTCGACTTCGGCCGTTTTCTGATGAAAACAGCCTCAGCGAGTGCGAAAAGCGATCTCGGAAATCGCTTTTCTCCCCTCATCCGTCTTTTCGCGTGCGGTGTTTTTCATCAGCTCATTCACATGCCCGCTCGTAATTGCATTGTAAGCAAGAGCCGAGGCCGTGGTCGCCGATTGAGAAGAATGTGTCAAATGGAACCGTCCCCGTTGACACACGGTGAGGGGCTGGGAGGGGATATCACAGCGAAAAGGGCCTGTCAAGGCCGAGCCGCCTGCGGCGGTGCTAACGCAGCCTTGACAGGGCCTTTTTTGCTGTGATATGGGGTAGTCAAGTTCGATGTAAGGCGGCTTGCGCCGTTTCCATCGGCCAAGGGGGGATGAAAAACCTCCTATAGCAGGCCTACGTCGTATAGGAGGTTCGAGCGAGAAGGGGCCGAAGAAAAAAACCTCCTAAAGAGTGCCTACGTCGTATAGGAGGTTCGGGCGAGATGGGGCCGAAGAAAAGAACCTCCTATAGCAGGCCGACATCGTATAGGAGGTTCGAGCGAGACGTGGCCAAAGAAAAGAACCTCCTATAGCAGGTCGACGTCGTATAGGAGGTAAAAGAGAAGTGATCCCCCCAAGCGCTAATGCAGCATAACCCATACCCGTACGGAATCCTTAATTCTTCTTTAAGGAATTTGTTAAGATTTTCAACGCTTCGGATGATATACTCTATTCATGAGGTCGTGAGCAGGTAGGAGTGCTCATGGACTTCTGGGGGATTGCATTTTACGGAGGAGAATGACATGGCAAAGAAGGAAAAGAGATTCGAAGTCGTTTATAAGGAGGGTAGCCAGCTGGGGTTGGAGGGCGTTCGAATGATCCTGGTGGATCTGTTGACGGGCGTGAATTATCTGGCGGTGGCAAATGGTTGTGGTGGCTATGCGATCACTCCGTTGCTGGATGCGAATGGTAGAATAACAATTACAACGCTCGGATGAACGTATATGGTCAGCTGAAATGACGACAGAGAGAAAGTCCGCGTGTGGGACATCCCCGCGCGGGCTTTTTCTGTGCTTAAAACTTGTTGAAATCGTATGGATGTGATAGAATAAAGGCAACGATTTTTCCATAGGATGAGGTGGGGAATGACCTTAGAAAACGGAGGCTTCGTTATGAAGAGAAGATTATTTGCAGTTTTGATCGGTGCGGCGCTTATGCTTTCTGCGTGTGAGGTGGAGCCAGAAGATGCGGAGGAGACTGCTGCGCAGTCGATGGAGGCGGTCACGACGCCGGCAGGTGTGACAAATGCGGCAGATCAGAATGCCGGTTCTACGAAGAGTGATAAGGAGCCGGGAGGTGCGACAAAGGAGTCCGCTGTCTTAGATAGCTCGGAGAATGTGAAAACGACCGAAGAAGTGAAGACCACGGAGGTTCCGAAAACGACTGGAGAACCGGAGACTACCGAGGTCGTGACGACTACCAAAGCGCCGAAAACTACGGAGCCCGAAACGACGCCTGAGGCTGTGAAGCCGGTCGAGACGGGAGAAGTTCGTCCGGTAACGGTCACGATGAGTAAGAACGTGAAACTGGACCTGACGGGGCATATGGGCCAGGTAGTTCGTGCGCTCGTGGAAAATAATGGATATGTGCAGCATATATCGGCCAACGAATTTGTGACGGCCGATGAAGATGGAAATGTTTATTTTTTGGATGCGGATGCATCCGAGATACTGGGGAAGAATAAACCGGTGATCGGAATACTGCCTGGTAAGTATAATACTCAGTTGGGGGTGGATTGCCGAGGATATATTCAGTATTCATTTAACAGCGAATACTACTCCGGCATAAAAGAATTGTCCCTGCTGGAGGGATGGAACGGTGATTTTTCCAAGTTGGATAATTATTTGACGGATGAAAACAGTATTCATTCCGGACAGTACAGATTTGCCGTGTTCAAAGGTGGTAAGGTCGTATCACTTTCAGAATTACGAGAGAGATACGGGGCGGAGGCCGCCGAGTTAGGAGATTTTCGAAAGCTTCGGCAGTACTTGATGCACATATATGGTCAGGCTTCACAAAAGATCAACAGGCTTACCAGCGGAATCGTCGGGGACACGCGAAAGATCATAGAGCCATGGACGAGCGGTAGAAGCGAGTTGACGGACGACGACCAGACTAATATCTGCTGTATGTTTTTGGCTATGATCGACTGGGGATCTTCCGCGGGTGACGTCGCGTATGGAAGCATGATGTGGCTGTGCGATGCAGAACTTCAGTGGTTAGATATCGCGGTTCCCTGCTCTGATTATGAGTACAGTCTGCTACGCCCTCTGAGAAAAGAAGAGGAAAAGGGGGATCTCGCAAAGTTTGAGTCGATGACGGTCGGCTGGAAGTTTGTAGGTTATGACATTCCAGAGGACGCCGATCCGGAAGATACGGCGGAAGTGGAGAGCCTGATGCAGGCATTTGCGGAAGCTGGGACCTACATGGGAATGACCACGCAAAAAGGAGTGGCCACCGCTGTATTTGGAACACCATCGTTGGCATATTATGATGACGAGAAGTTCTATTTCAGTGAGAGATCGAATGATTACGGGACGTATAAGATCGATGGTGATATTATGACCATTGTGGATCCGGACGATGAATACCATCTTATCTTCCAGAGAATGACGGAAAGTGAACGGGAGAAGTTTACTGCCTTGACAGAGGAAGAGATCCAGACGATATTGAAGCGTGCGGACGAACGGATGCATGAGTGGTCTCTTTCCGAGGAGCGTGAAACGAGAAAATCAGACAGTTCCAATTCTGGGAGGGATTCGAATAAAGAGGATCCCGCTCGGTAAGAACAAATGGTTTTGTAAACATTTTTGAGAGGAAGGGATTTTATGTCAGTAAAACGGGTTACCAGGATTTTTTACATCGTGTTCGGCCTGTGCTTTGTGCTCATGGTCGGGATCATGGTGAAGGGTTTTCTGGATCAGAAGGCGGATGAGAAGAAGCAGGTGGAACGCTACGAGAGCATGCTCATCGAGGGCGGCAAGGCAACGCTGACGAATGAGATCCTCGAGCAGGATCATGATAAGTTTTTGAAGGATGCGGCGGAAGGAAAAGAGACGTTTATTAAGCTGCTGGTTTGCTTCGGTGCCGTTGTGGTCATGTTTGTGATCATGGCCATCTTTTCCTCGGTCATGCGGGCTCTGCAGGCACGGCGCGAGGAGCATGTCGTCGCCGCCTTGATCACGGTGATCGCGGTGATGTTCATCTTCGTTTCGGTGCTCGTCGTGACGATCACGTACATTGTCCCGAAGTTGGCACAGTCCGATCCGTCGCAGGACGCGTACGCATTTGCCAGCTTAAACATCGAGAAGGTGGAGGAGAAGCGGGAGCAGGTAACGACCGGATCGGGGGATAATCGTACCACCGAGACGCGGGTCACCTACTATCTGATCGAGGACAATGGACGAAAGCACTCCGTGACGAAGGTGATGTTCGATCGCTTCGTCGGTGCGGGCATCTACTACGCCGGCATGACCGATAAGGGTAATATATTCTCGGTATATCCGGGGGTATATTTTGAACTGGAACAGTAAGAAGGCAAAAAAAGTCGAGAGATTAATGTTGATTTCGTTTAAGATGCTCACAAGGAGGTGAGCCAATGGAAGAGCAAAGAAGAGCGGTCCGCCGGATGCAGGACCCGTTCCGGAAGGCTTCGAGGTGATCGACCTGTGCCTGTGAAGGCAGTTGAAGCGAAGTAAGAATAATTACCCAAAGATAAGTGCATCGGATGTTTCCGACCTCAGGTCGGAAACATCCGATTTTACTTAGCGGGATTCGGGAGTATGTTATCAGCATTCCTTTTGGGCTTGACCTTGTAAATCGGGTCAGGTTCGGGTATAATGGTTTCATCGAAATCTACATGAAAAGGCGGTGGAAACCATGATCCGAGTTTACTGTTATCCCAAATGTACAACTTGCAAGAAAGCCTTGAAATGGCTGGATGATCAGAAGGTCGAGTATCAGATGATCGACATTAAGGAGAACCATCCGGACGAGAAGACGCTGCGTGCGCTGCATAAGAAGAGCGGACTGGCGCTGCGGAAGTTCTTCAACACGAGCGGTATGCTCTACCGAGAACTGGATCTGGCGAAGAAACTGCCGGATATGAGCGAGGATGAAATGTTCAAACTTCTGGCGTCGGACGGCATGCTGGTGAAGCGGCCGCTGTTGATCGCGGGCGACACCGTATTGACCGGATTTAAAGAAGCAGAATGGGCTAAGGTGGTAGGATGATCCGCGCGGTGGTATTTGACATCGGGCAGACATTGACCTATTATCCGATCCCGCTGAACTGGTCGGGCATGTACCGGCAGGCGTTTGGAAGTGTGGCCGAAACCCTCGGTTTCACCATCTCCGAGGAGGAGTATGCCCACATCGGGGAGACGCTGGCGAAGTACAACGCCAGGATCCATCCGCGTGAAGTCGAGGTCCCGGCCGACGTGATCTTTTCGGAGATCCTGCAGGGGACGCGTATCGATAAAAACTTATTACAGGATGTGAAACGGGAGTTTTTCTCGTTCTTTCGGTCGGATGTTTGCGTTTATCCAGAGGCGGAGCGGACGCTGGCCGAGCTTAAGGAACGGGGACTCCCGATCGCTACTTTATCCGATGTGCCTTATGGCATGGACAATGTGTATGCCCTGGAGGATATCAGGCCGCTCCTGAAATATGTGGATCTGCCCTATACGTCGAACGATATCGGTTTTCGTAAGCCGTCCGGGAAGGGCCTGCTGCGGATTGCGCAGGAGCTTGAGCTGCGGCCGGAGGAACTGGCATTCGTCGGGGATGAAGCGAAAGATATGGAGTGCGCGCGAAACGCAGGAGCCCTCGGGATCCTGGTGAACCGCACCGATGAGAAAAAAGAATTCGGACAGGATCTGGAGATACGGGATCTGGCTGAACTGCTTCACTGTGTCAGTGGGGACGGTTCTGTTTGACACATTTTCATGATACATTGGCCGAAAGAAGGAGAAGATAAAATGGAACTTTGGGATCTTTATGATAAGAATGGTGTAAAGACAGGAGAAACGTGGGAACGCCAGTGGGAGAGCACGAATAAGGAGATACCGGAGGGTCGGTATCATATCGTCTGCGAGGTTCTGGTGCGGCATAAGGATGGCACCTTCCTGCTCGTGAAGCGTGACCCGAATAAAGAAGCCTACCCGGGATACTGGGAGGCGAGCGCCGGAGGTTCGGCATTGGCCGGCGAGGATCCGCTGACCTGTGTTAAGAGGGAACTGCTGGAGGAGACCGGGATCGTGGCGGATAGCCTGGTTCAGATCGGCTTCATGAACGAGCGCAGACCCTGCCTCTTTTACTCCTATCTGGCCTACACAAATTGTGATAAAGACTCTGTGAAACTTCAGGAAGGTGAGACCGTCGAATACAGATGGGTCGATCGTGCGGGGATGCTGGAGTATCTCGATTCGGATCTGGCGATCAAGACGCACAACTACCGCAGCCGTCGTTTCTTCGAGAAGATCTTGAAGGTCGATGCACTCGCGGACCGTCCCATCGCAAAGTGGCTCAAAGATGTGCCGGATGACGATTTCATTTCCCCGTACCCGACTTACGAGATCGGTAAGCTTTTCGACCGTTTCCACAAGGTGATCTATACGTATAAGGACGGCCGGAGCATGAAGTATTATTACTTCGATCCGAGAGAGTACGGTTACCCCGCGGGGCGCAAATATCCCCTGCTGGTGTCGTTCCATGGGGCGAGTAACTCCCTCGTAGGCGATACCTGCATCAATTATACCGGCGCTGAGTTTTATGCTTCCGACGAGTATCAGAAGACCATGGGCGGGGCGTACATTCTGGTTCCCGTGGCAAATGAATACAAAGGCGAGAGTGGAAAGCTCGAAGGCGGGTGGGCCCCCGTGTACGATGATATGGTCCGGGCGCTCATGTTCGATTTCATCGAGGAGAAGACGGAAGGCGTAACGAAGAAAGCTTACTTTGGAAACTCTGCCGGGGCTAGATATGTCTTCCACATGATGGACTGCTACATGGATGATTTTGACATCGCCATTCCGATCGGCGGCAGCGACCTGCCGAAGGCGGAAAAACTGCAGGAGTTCGACGCAAAGGGTAAATATCTGTTCTTCGCCCTCGGCAAGAGGGACGAGTTCCACGACTATGAAAAAGAAGTCGTTCCGAGACTGGCTGACATGCAGGCCATGAAGCATTGCTTCATCTTCACGCCGGAGTGGGTGCGCAACGGAGACGGCGGCATCGCGTCGATCTTCGGCGGCGTTGAGATGGGGCAGCATTGCCTGGTGAACAGTATGCACATCAACCTGATGTTTGATGATGGTACGCCGATGGAAGAAAGGCTTCCGAACGGCGTGACCGGCTGGCTGGCCGACATATTTAAGGATGGTACGGTTTGATGCCTCAAAGGAGTTGCGATGAAGAGTAGAAATAAGATCTTGGATAAGATACGTGATATACTCGGCATGGGACCGAGCGATCCGAAGGACCCGTTTGCGTATGAGGGACCGGAGGGCGAAGGCGAGAAGGCGGTGGAAAATAACAGCAATATCGCCGAGTTTGAATATCGCTATATCGGCAGCATCGGCGCGAACAGCCACAGCTATCATGTTAAGTTCGATGAGCCTGCGGTGTTCACGCTTGAGGGTATGCAGTATCCGTTCGGCGAGGTTTCGATGGAGATCGACGAGAATACGGCGGCGCAGATCGCGGCGCTGTATAAGAAGCATAATCTGCGCAGATGGAACGGGTATGACCGAACCGCGAGGCACGTGCTGGATGGCGACGGCTTCACATTGAAAATCAAATTCCGGGATGGGAAGGACCTGCGCGCGCATGGTTCGAATGCATTTCCCAGAGGATATCGGGAATTTCGCGATGAGATGCGGGAGATCTTTAACCCCCTCGTTGCACAGATCGTTGAAAGAGAGAATAAAAAGATCATCGAGCGTGGCGTGACCGGAAATATGACGAGCATGCTGGTGAATTTCATCCAGAAGGGAAACAGCGGACGTGATGAGTATAAGATCTTCGTTTTGAGCCCGGACCTACGGGAGAAGAACTGCGATGTCAATATCGTTTCGGACAGCGGCACATTTTTCGAAAAAGGAAAACTCAGTCTGTACGTTACGCTATCCGATACGCCGGCGTTTTTTGCGAAGGTAGACGGCCTCATCAAAAAGTACGATATCATGCAGTGGTACGGCTGGGAGAAGGCGGCCGAGGATTACAACAACGAGGAATGGTTCCAGGTGAATTTCTCCTATGAGGGCGGTGATATCAACGCGCATGGAACCCTGCACCCTGCGAACTATGACGTCTTTCGTGAGGAGCTGATCCGCTTGATAAAGGATGAACTGTCAGAGAGAGGTTTATTGTCGGAAAACGAAGACGCAAACGAGTGATCGAACACAAATCGTTTCTTTACATTTGCCGTAGAAACGTGTATAATGATAGGCAGTTGAGAAAACAGGAGGAATTTATCATGTCTATTGCAGCGATTGGCTTTTTTATTATCGCATTTTGCGTTCGTCTTACCATTGGCGAGACGACGGTCCTTCCGCTTCTGCCTGCGTGCATCGGTTATTTCTTTGTACAGAAGGGTATGAAGGCGGTCCGTTTTGAAAATGATTTATTGAAACTGGCTTATAAGATCGCAAAGATCGCAATGTTCGCGACGGTACCGATCCTGGTGTTGGATCTGGTAGGTGTTGAGAGTTGGGCGTATGCTCTCTATCAGGTACTGAAGTTTGCTGAGATCCTGACCTCGATCGCGATCGGTTATATCGTTATCGAAGGCATTCACCAGATGGAAGATAAGTATGGTTACGTCATGGGAAGCTATGAACTTCGCACCATGTGGAACATCATCGTCGGCATCTATGCTGTAACGGAGGCGGCTGCATTTATCACACAGTTCCCGGTATGGTTGACCGCGATCCTTCTGGTCGTAAAGCTCATGTTCCTGATCATGTTCATGCAGAAGTATATCGAAGCTTCGCAGCTCTATGATCGCCGTGATGCACAGGGTAAGATGAGTAAAGAAGAGGACGGACCGAGGTTCCGCCTGTAATACAATTCGTATGGATGATAACCGCCGGAGGCAGGAACTGCCCCGGCGGTTGTGATTCAAAGATATCTTTTGCAGCTACATCTTGAGGTCAAAAAACTTGACCTCAAGAAAGTCTATGTTTTCTTCGGTATTCCGCGGGGCTTTTGCCGTAGTGTTTGGTGAAGAGGGCACTCAGATAGCTGCGGCCGGAGAAACCGCAGGCGCGGGCAATGTCTTCCAGGCTGTCGTTCGTGTCGGCCAGTAGGATGGCCGCCCGATGCAGGCGGTAGCGTTTCAGGTATTCGACCGGGCGGATGTCGAAGGCGTCGGTAAATGATCGCGAAAGGTTCTCCCCGCCACCGATATCGACGGCCTGCTCGATATCGGCGGCGCCGAGCGGCTCTGCGAAATGCCGCGCAATGAACGCCGCGGCATTTCGCACGGCGGGCTCGCGACAGGATGTTCGCGTCGTCAATGTAAGCAGGAACGAATAGAGCAGGCTGGCGGCAGTGATGTCGCCCGAGACCGGGTCATTTTTCAGGGCATCATTGACCGTCTCGGTAAGATTCGAGAGAGAAGCCGCAGGTGAGGTACTGCACGGCGGGAGATGCGGAGCGAAGGCGGAAAACGTGGGAACATCCTCAAATTCGTAGATGCACAGGCTACTGACGGCGGCACTTCCTGATGAGATCGTATAAGAGGCTGAGGTTGCAGAGAACAACACGGTGCCGGCGGGGTGGTCGGCCGGAGCCGGGTCCCGCAGGTGCGCGATGCCCGCGAGCACGAAGAACAGGTGCGGGCCGAAAAACTTCAGTTTGATGGATTGCTTTCGGATCGTCAGTTCGACGACGCGCGAGGGGACAGGACTGACCGGATAGGGGCGCGGCGGATAAAAAGGATGAAAATCAAAAATCATGGCATTCTCCCGAAACGTGTAAGGATTTGTCTTGCACAAAATGAAAAGCTTTGGTAAGATGTAGAATGGCGGGTTGGGCTTATGGCCCGAGAACGGACCCCGCGAAATGCTTGTGAAAACACAGACATTTCAGATAGGATTTTTATGAAGTGGAATAAGTTTACTTTGCATACAACTACGGCGGCGATCGATTTCGTTGGCGAATTATTTGATGAGATCGGCATCGTCGGAATGGAGATCGAGGACAATGTCCCCCTTACCGAGGCGGAAACGAAGGGCATGTTCATCGACATTCTGCCCGAACTGGGCCCGGACGACGGCACCGCGCGCATCAGTTTTTATCTGGACAATACGTACGATATCCCGGCGACTTTGAAGGCCGTTCGCGAGGGCATGGAAGAGATCGGACAGTTCGTGCCGGTCGGAAGTCTCGAGATCGACGCTTCCGAGACGGAAGATAAGGACTGGATGAACAACTGGAAGGAGTACTTCAAGCCGTTCACCGTAGATGATATCCTGATCAAACCGACCTGGGAGACGGTGCCCGAGGAGCATAAGGATAAGCTTCTGGTGCAGATCGACCCGGGTACGGCGTTCGGTACCGGCATGCATGAGACGACACAGTTGTGCATCCGCGCGCTCCGCAAGTATCTGAAGGCCGGCGATCATGTGCTGGATGTGGGCTGCGGCAGCGGCATCCTCTCCATTACGTCGATCCTGCTGGGCGCGGCAGACGCGGTCGGAACGGATCTGGACGAGGCGGCGATCGTGGCGACGAACGAGAACCGCGAGGCGAACGACATTGCACCCGAGAAACTGCGTGTACTTACGGGCAATATCATCAGCGACCAGGCCATTAAAGACGCGGTCGGCTACGACTGCTACGACGTTGTAGTTGCGAACATCCTGGCGGAAGTTATCGTGCCCCTGCAGGGCGTGATCGCGCCGCATTTGAAGCAGGGTGGTATCTTCATCACGTCGGGTATCATTGACCTGAAAGAGGAGACGGTGCGCGAGGCGCTGACTGCAAATCCTGCGTTTGAGATCCTCGAGGTGAACCACCAGAAGGACTGGGTGAGCTTCGTTTGCCGTAAGGTGTGAGATAGGAAGAGTTTATGCAACGTTTTTTTGTGAAGCCGGAGCAGATCGCGGACGGGTATGTCCGGATCGACGGCGGAGATTATGTGCATATAAAGAATGTGCTGCGGATGCGGCCGGGCGAGGCGTTCATGGTGAGCGCTCTGACCGACGCGTCGGATGCGCCGGAGGGTGAGTATTACTGCCTCCTGGAGGCGTTCGACGAGGAAGCGAAGGCAGCCGTTGCGAAGATCGCGTATTTTCAGGAGAGCCGGCAGGAATTGCCCTGTCCGATCACGCTGTACCAGGGATTGCCGAAGTCGGAGAAGATGGAGCTGATCCTGCAGAAGGCGGTAGAACTCGGGGCGGTGCGGATCGTGCCAGTGGCTATGAAGCGCTGCGTGGTGAAGCTGGAAGCGGGCCGCGGCGATAAGAAGACGGCGCGCTGGCAGGCCATCGCGGAGAGCGCGGCGAAGCAGTGTGGACGGGCACGGATCCCGGAGGTTTCCGGCGTGCTTACGTACGCCGAGGCGGTGCGCGAAGCATCGGCCGCGGACGTATTTCTGGTGCCCTATGAAAACGAGAAGGGCATGGCAGAGACGCGGCGCATCGTGTCGCAGATCGCTCCCGGGCAGACGATCAGTATCATGATCGGACCGGAGGGAGGCTTTGACGAGGATGAGATCCGCCTGGCGAAAGAAGCCGGCGGGCATACGATCTCCCTCGGAAAGCGGATCCTGCGCACGGAGACGGCGGGCATGTGTCTGTTGTCGATCTTGATGTTTTATCTGGAAGGCGAAGATTAAGATGAGAGAAATATACTTGGATAATTCTGCGACGACGCGCCCGCTCGACGAGGTGCGGCAGATCGTTTCGCGGATGATGGAGTCCGACTATGGAAATCCTTCCTCCATGCACCAGAAGGGCGTGGACGCGGAGGGCGCCGTGCGCGCGGCAAAAGAGCAGGTCGCGCGGGCGTTGGGCTTCGAACTTCGAATGAAACCGTATGACCGCGAGATCCTGTTTACCTCTTGCGGTACGGAGTCGGACAACCTGGCCATCATCGGCACGGCGATGGCGTATAAGCGCAGTGGAATGCACCTGATCACGACGCAGGTGGAGCATCCCGCGGTCCTTCAGGCCATGGAATACCTGAAGGAACAGGGCTTTCGTGTGACGTATCTGCCGGTGGACGCCTATGGCCGTGTATCGGTCTCAGATGTCCGCGAGGCACTGTGCGAGGACACGATCCTGGTGTCCACCATGGCGGTCAATAACGAAGTCGGCGCTAAGATGCCGATCGCGGAGATCGGCGCCATGCTGAAGAAAGAACGGCCGGACATCATTTTCCACGTGGACGCGGTCCAGGGATTTACGAAGATGGACCTGCTCCCGAAGAAGATGGGTATCGACCTGATGTCGATCAGCGGGCACAAGATCCACGGACCGAAGGGCATCGCGGTCCTGTACGTTGATGATCGTGTGAAGCTGCGCCCGATCCTGTTCGGCGGCGGCCAGCAACAGGGCTTACGTTCCGGTACGGAAAATGTACCCGGCATCGCAGGCATCGGCCTGGCGGCGCAGATGCTTTCCGAGACGAAACGGGAAGACATCGACCGTTTGTATGAACTGAAAGAATACTTTGTAAACGAACTGCGGCAGATCCCGGGCATCAAGGTGCACGGCATCCCGACGGATAACGATAACGAACCGGACATCCGGGCGACGGCACCGCACATCGTGAGTGTCGGCTTCTCGGGTCTGTCGAAGGCGGAAGTTCTGCTGCATGCGCTGGAAGAGCGGGGCATCTACGTGTCCTCCGGTTCCGCGTGCGCGTCGAATAAACCCGCCGTGTCCGCGACCTTAAAGGCCATGGGCATACAGAAGGAATATCTGGAAGCTACGCTTCGTTTCAGTTTTTCGGTGCAGACGACGAAGGAGGATATCGATGAGACTCTGGATGCGCTGCGCACGTTGTATCCGGCGCTGAGCCGCTTTTCAAGGAGATAGAAGATGAGCAAACATAGTATGTTTTTGATCAAATATGCGGAGATCGCGATCAAAGGAAAGAACCGTCATCTGTTCGAGGACGCGCTCTGCAAGCAAATCCGCCATGCCATTAAGAACAGCGGCATCACGGGCAATGTCGTGAAGCAGCCGGGGCGCATCTACCTCGAGACTCCGGACGCTGAGACCTACGATGATGATACGGTCTGCGAAGCACTGCAGCACGTATTTGGTATCACGGCGTTCTGCCCGGTAAAGCAGACCCCCGTCACGGACTTTGAGACATTGACCGCAGAAGTACTTCAGTATGTGGAGGAGACCTACGGGAAGGATTGCGACCTTACGTTTAAGGTGTTCGCGCGCCGCATCAAGCGTACGTTCCCGGTCGATTCCCAGACCATGAACGCGACGCTGGGCGAGAAGATCCTCGATGCGTTTCCCGGCATGAGCGTGGATGTGCACGATCCGCAGATTCCGCTGCACGTGGAAGTGCGTGAGAAGGTCGTTAACATTTATTCGCTGGAGATCCCGGGCCCGGGCGGCATGCCGGTCGGCTCCAACGGCAAATCCATGCTGCTTTTATCGGGCGGTATCGACAGTCCGGTAGCCGGCTACATGATCGCAAAGCGCGGCGTAAAGATCGATCGGTGTACTTCCATGCGCCGCCTTACACTAGCGAGCGTGCGAAGCAGAAGGTCGTGGATCTGGCGTGCCAGGTCGCAAAATATGCAGGCCCGATTCCGCTGTACGTGGTGAATTTCACGGATATCCAGATGTACATTTACGAGCAGTGTCCGCATGAGGAACTGACCATCATCATGCGCCGCTATATGATGCGCATTGCCCAGCAGATCGCGGAGAATTCCGGCTGCTTAGGTCTGATCACGGGTGAAAGTATCGGCCAGGTCGCATCCCAGACCATCGCCTCCCTTTCGGTGACGAACGAAGTCTGCACGATGCCGGTATTCCGGCCGCTGATCGGTTTTGATAAACAGGAGATCATTGAGATCGCAAATAAGATCGGAACATTTGAGACGTCGATCCTTCCGTACGAAGACTGCTGCACGATCTTCGTGGCGAAGCATCCCGTGACGAAGCCCAGCGCAAAAGTCATTCGGGCGTCCGAGCGCCATCTGGAAGAAAAGATCGATGCGATGGTAAAGACCGCGATCGAAAGCGCGGAGATGATTTGGTGTAAGTAACACACCTTGTGAAAACATAAATAAAGCGGGTGGCACGACCGCCACCCGCTTTCACACCGTCACTTATGACAAGTATCCAATTCTCTCTTATTCGATGATATAAGGCTTAAGAACTTCCAAAATAGTATCGATGTTTTCTTCTGCATGAATATTCAAGTCGATCGGCTTAGAAAGATCCAGGCTGAAGATACCCATAATGGATTTAGCGTCAATAACGTATCTGCCGGATACCAGATCGAAATCGGTATCGAACTTAGCCAGGTCATTAACGAAGGATTTAACCTTGTCAATAGAGTTTAAAGAAATCTGAACGGTTTTCATGTGAAAAACACCTCCTTGCTTTTAGTGCGTCACAGACGCCTAACATAATAGTAGCATCTTTTTCGAAAAAGTCAAGAAGTTTTCGTTCAGAACGGAGCAATAATGGAAAATAACAGAAAGTGTATCGCTTTTCACAATTTGGGCTGTAAGGTCAATGCTTACGAGACGTCAGCGATGATTTTGGCGTTCGAAAAGGCGGGTTACCGGGTCGTTCCGTTCGAGGAAACAGCCGACATATATGTGATCAACACCTGTTCGGTCACGAACATTGCCGACCGCAAATCACGGCAAATGCTGCATCGGGCGGCGAAGCAAAACCCCGATGCGATCATCGTGGCGGTGGGCTGCTATGTGCAGGCCGCCTATGAGGAACTGAAGAAAGATCCGCTGGTCCACGTCATCGTGGGCAATAACCGCAAGGCGGACATCGTCTCCATCGTGGAGAACTATATTCGCGAGCTTCCCGAGAAGGAAGCGAGCGAGAAACCGACCCTGGTCGATGTGCTCGATATTGCGCATGAAAGCTGCTATGAAAACATGAAGGTCGACGCATCGTCTTCGCGAAATCGCGCGTATATCAAGATCCAGGACGGCTGCAATATGTTCTGCACCTACTGCATCATCCCGCTGACCCGCGGGCGCATCCGTAGCCGTGAGGTTTCGGATATCCTCGCCGAGGCGGAGCATCTGGCGGCGCAGGGGATCGGAGAGATCGTCCTGACGGGGATCCACGTGAGCTCCTATGGTCGCGACTGGAAGCAAAAGGGAGAGGCCGGCGCGGCCGATGTTTCCCCGCTGCTTTCGCTTTTGAAGCGTCTTCATGATATCCCGCAGATCCACCGCATTCGCTTGAGTTCGCTGGAGCCGCGCATCGTAACGCCGGAATTCGCGACGGAACTAAAGAGACTGTGGAAGGTCTGCCCGCATTTCCATCTGTCGCTGCAGAGTGGCTGCGACGCAACATTAAAGCGTATGAACCGCCGGTACACGGCGGCAGAATATGCGGACTGCTGCAAGCTCTTGCGCAGCGTATATGACCGTCCGGCGCTGACAACCGACGTGATCGTGGGCTTTCCCGGCGAGACGGAGGAGGAATTTGCCGAGACCGTGCGCTATCTGGAGGAGATCGACCTGTACGAGATGCACGTGTTTAAGTTCTCCCCGCGTAAGGATACGCCGGCCGCGAAAATGGCGGGCCAGTTAACGGAAGCGGTAAAGGCTTCCCGAAGCGACGTCCTGATCGAGATGAGCGAGCGTCACAGCAAGGCCTATCGCGAAGCATTTGCCGGCGAGACTATGGAGATCCTGGTGGAGGAGATCCTTACGATCGACGGACGCGACTACTATGTAGGCTTCACAAAGAACTACATCCGCGTGGCTGTGCCGGCGGACGAAAACACACTCATGGTCAATGCATTGGCCGAAGTTACACTGACCAAAAGCCCGATCGGGACCGACTGCGTTTTGGGACAAACGCGGGTTATGGCTTGAACTTGCTACTCTTTTGTATTACAATATACCTGATGGTACCGGGACGGATAAGGGCATCATAAAGAAGTGTTTACCAGGAGATGAGCAATATGGACGATCTGAAAGATAATATCAATACGGATCCTGTTGAGATTCCTGAGGAAGAAAACGGCGAGACAAACGACAGGAGTAATGTAAGGAACGTTTGGCACCGCCTGGGCATAACTAAATATTCATCCATCGCGGTTACGGCGTTTCTGGTCATTGCTGCGTCCATTCTGTTTGGATATTGCGTAATGAACATAGGCAGGATCGTCGACCTGGGACGGAGAGTGATCTCGGCGGCCTCGCCCATTATCTTCGGCCTTGTGATCGCGTACGTTTTAAAGCCGATCTACAATCAGATGGAGCATTGGCTGGAAAGCAAACTGCAGAAGAAAAAGAGATATCAGTCCAATCCGGATAAGGCGGAAAATATCGCGAAGGCGGTCAGCAGCATCACGGTCGTTCTGGTCCTGGTGTTGGCGATCGGTGCGATCGTATTTATCGTGATCCCGGAACTGTACCGATCTGTGGTCGGCCTGACGACGAATCTCCCGAACTATATCGCTAATGCAAAAGACTGGCTCCATGGCATCTTCAAGAATAATCCCAAGATGGATGAATCCATCATGAAATATTTTGACAAACTGACGTCATCCACCACGGACTATGTGAATGGATGGGTACCGCAAATCACGGATATTTTTGATGCAGTGACGAACGGCCTCGGAAGTATGATGGGTGTTCTATACAACGTCGGCATCGGGCTTGTGTTCGCGATCTACATCTTAAATGAGAAGGACGAACTGGCTGCGCAGATGCGTAAGATCGGATATTCCGTCATTCGGGAGAAGAAGATCGGCCGCTTCCGTGAAGAACTGATCTTTGCGGATAAGGTTTTCTCCGGCTTCGTTTTTGCAAGATTTATGGACTCGGTCCTGCTGGCATCGCTCTATACGATCATCGGTTCTCTCCTCAACCTGCCTTACGTCGGGATGACGAGCATTATCATCGGAGTCACGAACATGATCCCGTTCTTCGGAATGTACATCGGTATGGTTCCGTGCTTTATCATCCTCTTCCTCGTTTCGCCGCAGGATGCGATCATCTTCTTTGTAGTCGATATGGTCCTTATGCAGGTGGACGCGAACTTCATCAGCCCGAAGATCATCGGAAGCAGTACCGGACTCTCCGGTTTCTGGGTGCTGTTCGCCCTGATCCTGTTCGGCGGCCTTTGGGGCTTCTTCGGAATGCTGATCGGCGTGCCGCTCTTTGCGATCATTTACCACCAGATCCGAAGTGTCGTTGACACACGTCTGAAGAAGAAGAACATGGCCACGGAGCTGGAAGAATATATCCGAGACCCCGTGATAAAAAAGCGGACGAAGGACAGAAAACTGCGCGAAAAGCAGAGAAGATTTAAGAAAAACAAGACTCCGGAAAAAGAGAAAAAGGAAGAGGGAGAAACCGGATCCGGTGACACCTGACCTGCTTCACTTCCGGTCCATTGTACAACATGCATAAAAAGATTCCGTTAGAGGAATTCTCATAAGTACTTTTCACGATTTGAGAGGCAAGTTCAAAAAAATACTTGAACTTGCCTCAAATATGTATTAAAATACTAGTGATGGTACTTGAGCGGACGTGGCATCGGAATATACAGTTTTTACAAAGCATGAAAGAGAGGTTTGTTTTTTGAGTGAAATAACGAATTTTACACAGCATAATTCCGTATCGATGGATCTGAAGACCGCCGAGCAGCAGAACGGTGTGGAAGATATCATGGAGGCGGTTTATTGCGCGATGGTCGAGAAGGGGTATAATCCGGTGAACCAGATCGTGGGATATATTCTGTCCGGAGATCCGACCTACGTGACCGGCCATAAGGGGGCACGCTCCCTGATCCAGAAGGTGGAACGCGATGAGATTCTGGAGGTTCTTTTGAACTATTATATCCACAACAAAATCGAGAGATCATGAGAAAGATGGGATTGGATTACGGCTCAAAGACGGTCGGCGTTGCGATGACGGATGCTTTGGGCGTTACTGTGATGCCGTTTGAGACCATCACACGAAAAGAAGAAAACAAATTGCGTAAAACGCTTGCGCGGATCGCCGAACTGGTCGTACAGAATGAGGTCGACGAGATCGTGCTGGGTCGTCCGGTTTTGATGGACGGGTCCGACGGAGAGCGTGTGGAGCAGACCGTGATCTTTAAGGGACTTCTGGAAAAACGGGTCGAAGTTCCGATCGTTTTTATGGACGAACGCCTGACGACGGTCGAGGCGGACGAAGCGCTTAGAGAGATGGATATTCCGAAGTCCGAGCGCAAAAAATACATTGATCAGATCGCAGCTGTACTGGTGCTGCGCAGTTACCTGAATCAGAAAGAATACGACAAAGAGAGAGAGAACCTGCGCTCTCAGACGCAGGATGGAGACCATGGAGAAGATTAAACTTACAGCAGACGGAGAAGAGATCGAACTGACCGTTCTGGAGCAGACGCGTGTGGCGGGTAAGGATTACCTGCTCTGCACCGAGGACGGAGAGGATGACGGCGAGGGAGATGTGCCTTGCTACATTTTGCGTGCCGTTAAGAACGAAGGCGAAGACATTATCTATGAATTTGTTGACGAAGACGATGAATTGGAATATATCTCTAAGATTTTTGAGGAATTGCTCGAAGACACCGAGATCCGCTCGTAAGTGATTTGGAGGATATAAGAATGATAGAATTTGGTCAAGGAATGAAGATCATTCCTTTAGGCGGACTGGAATCCATCGGTATGAATATTACCGCCTTTGAATATAAGAACAGCATCATCGTGGTGGACTGCGGACTCTCGTTCCCGACGGATGACATGCCGGGCATCGACATGGTCATCCCGGACGTGGACTACTTAGAGCGTAACTTAGACCGCGTGGAAGCGTTCGTTATCACCCATGGACATGAAGACCACATTGGTGCATTGCCCTATGTTTTGCGTCGGGTGAATGTTCCGGTCTACGCGACACGCCTGACCATGGCGCTGATCGAGAAGAAACTCGAAGAGCATGAGCTGATGGATGTTGTGCAGCGGCACATCGTCGCGTACGGGGATATCCTGAAGCTCGGTGAGTTTAAGGTGGAGATCATCCGTACGAACCACAGTATCGCTGACTCGGCGGCACTGGCCATTACGACGAAGGTCGGGACCATCGTCCACAGCGGCGACTTTAAGATCGACTACACGCCGGTTTTCGGCGACATCGCAGACTTGCAGCGTTTTGGTGAACTTGGTAAGAAGGGCGTTCTCGCCTTGCTTTGTGACTCGACGAATGCGATCCGTCCCGGCTTCACCATGTCGGAGAAGACGGTCGGCCGTACCTTTGACACGATCTTCGCGGAGAATGTCAACCGCCGTATCATCGTTGCGACATTTGCCTCGAACGTAGACCGTGTACAGCAGATCATCAACACTGCTTACCGTTATGGACGTAAAGTCGTGATCGACGGACGCAGTATGGTAAATGTCATCGGCACCGCATCGGAACTGGGTTATATCAACATTCCGGAGGGTACGCTGATCGACCTGGAAGAGATGAAGAACTATCCGGAGGAGAAGATGGTCCTCATCACGACGGGTAGCCAGGGTGAGTCCATGGCCGCATTGTCCCGTATGGCATCTTCCATCCACCGTAAGGTTTCGATCATGCCAGGCGACCTGATCATCTTCAGTTCGCACCCCATTCCGGGTAATGAGCGCGCGGTATCGAAGGTCGTAAACGAGCTTTCGATGAAGGGCGCGAAGATCATCATGCAGGATACCCACGTTTCCGGACATGCCTGCCAGGAGGAGATCAAACTTCTCTACGCATTGCTTCGTCCGAAGTATGCGATCCCGGTGCACGGTGAGTATCGCCACCTGTTAGCGCAGGCGGAGATCGCCGAAAGCCTCGGCATTCCGAAGGAGAATATTTTCATTTTGTCCTCTGGTGATGTGCTGGAGATCACGGATGATGATGCGGCTGTCGTAGGACAGGTTCCTTGCGGCACTGTTCTGGTCGATGGTCTCGGCGTCGGTGATGTCGGAAACATCGTACTTCGCGACCGTCAGAACCTGGCACAGGATGGTATCATCATCGTAGTCATGACGTTGGAGAAATACACGAACCAGTTGCTGGCCGGTCCGGATATCGTATCCCGCGGTTTCGTATATGTCCGCGAGTCCGAGAACCTGATCGAAGAAGCACGCAGCGTGGTCGAGAGCGTTGTTTTGGACTGCCTGGATAACGGTATCACCGACTGGCTGAAGATCAAAAACAGCGTGAAGGACGAGTTGAGCGACTTCCTCTGGAAGCGCATCAAGCGTAGCCCGATGGTTCTTCCCATCATTATGGAAGTAGAATAATTACGATAACAGGCAGGTTCGGCGCATGCCGGCCTGCCGGGAGTTTTTATGGGAAATAAAAAACGCCGGACGGTGCAGAAGCCCGGAGACAACAAAAAAGTGCTTTCTTCCGTGAGACTGACCGGCATGACGTTTGCGATCATTGAGACAGCGGTAAAGGTCTTGTTTTACGCGATGCTGATCTACCTGGTGGCAACCGGCATGCGTTCGGCCTACAAGTTCGGCTACCGCGTGTTTGAGAAGGACACCGGCTCGATGACGGGAACTGCGGTTCAGGTATCGGTCACGGAGAAGGCAAAACCTCTCGCGTTGGGTAAGAAACTGGAGGAGCAGGGCGTGATCGAGGATGCATACGTGTTCTACGCCCAGTACATTTTCTTCTCGTATAAGTTCCAGCCGGGAACGTATACTATTTATTCGAACATGGATAGCCGCGCGATCCTGGATGTATTGTCCGGAGAGACGCGGACCGAGGGGCCTTAAGATGAGTGAGAATTTAGACGGAATCCGCTTAGAAGGATTCATAGAGTCCCTGCAACAAGATAGGGGACCGATATTGGAAGCGATCCGCGCCCGCGCGATCGAAGACGGGGTGCCGATCATCCGGAGCGAGACAGAAAACTTGCTCCGGTTTCTTGTAATGACACGAAAACCGAAGAAGATCTTAGAAGTCGGCTGTGCGATCGGATACTCTGCGCTGGTGATGCACACCGTCGCCCAAAACTATGGCGGCTGTCATATCACAACGATGGAGAGCTACGAGCCGCGCATCGAGCAGGCACGGGCGAACTTCGCTGCCGCAGGGGCGGAAGCCGGCATCGAACTTCTGACCGGAGATGCGACGCCGTATCTTACTGCGATGCAGCCGGATGCACAGTTCGACCTGATCTTTTTGGATGCTGCGAAGGCGCAGTATGTGGTCTGGCTGCCGAATCTTTTAAGGTTGCTTAAGTCGGACGGACTTCTGGTCACGGACAATATATTGACCGGCGGGGACATTTTGGAATCGCGTTTTGCGGTCACTCGTCGCAATCGTACGATACACACGCGCATGCGGGAATTCCTCGAAAAAGTGACGCACGATCCCGCATTGACCAGTGCGGTGCTGTCCTCCGGTGACGGCGTATGTTTGACTTCGAAAATTCAGGTTCCTGATTGACTTTCGGCGGGATTTTTGGTATAATAACGGCAACAAGAATGGTGCGTTTTTACAGTAGAATGTTGGACTGTGAAAGGAGGCGTTTCTATGAAGAGAATCATCACGATCAGCCGTGAATTCGGCAGCGGCGGAAGGACCATTGGTAAGATGGTTGCGGATGCGCTTGGGTACAAGTATTACGATAAGGAACTGGTGAAGCAGGTCTCGGAGGAGAGCGGTTTCGACCCGAAGTATATCGAGGAGCACGGAGAGCTCGCGCGCGGCTACACAGGGCTGTCCTATGGCCTTTCGGCCCAGGGCGTTCCCGGAGTTATGCGCGGCATGTCGCCGGATGACTTTTTGTATGTCATCCAGCGTGAGGTCATCCTGCGGGTTGCGGATGAGTCTCCCTGCGTTATCGTTGGTCGGTGCGCGGACTATATATTGAAGGACCGTAAGGACACACTGAATGTCTACATCCATGCGAGCATGGACTTCCGCGCGGACCGCATCGTCCGCTTATACGGCGAGAGTGATAAGTCGCCGGAGAAACGCTTAGTCGAGAAGGATAAGAAGCGCCGTCTCAACTATAAGCATTACACAGAGCAGGAATGGGGAAAATCCCAAAACTACGACATTTCGCTCTGCTCATCCACGCTCGGCATTGACCGCTGCGTGCAGATCATCGTAGATTTAGCAAAGGAACTAGACGGTGAATAAAAAAGAAGTACATGAGCTTCGGAGAAGGTTTCGCAAGGAGAAGAGCACGATCCGCAAAATGAGCGGCTGTTACGTAAACGGCGACGGCGAGCGGATCACTTCCTTTCGCGAAACCTTCGCGATGCTGTCCGAAGAAGAACAAGACAAATATTTTGAGATCTTTAAGAAGGGTATGTCCGGCACGTTCGGACATAATCTTTTCTGTACCCAGTTTGGCGAGACGGAGGATGCTGAGGGGAACCCCGGCGAGAATCTGCAGGAACTGTTTTTGAAACTGCGGGACTCCGAACTGGAGGATGATGCGATCCTGGACGAGTTCTATGAGCGTGTGATATCGGCCTATGGCTACCGGGATAACTACCTGATCCTGCTGGCGCACGATGCTTACGATGTGCCTTCCCGCACTCGGGACGGGATCGAGATGGAAGACGCGAGCGAGGATGTATACTCTTACGTGCTCTGTCTGCTGTGTCCGGTGAATCTGACAGATTACGACATTTGCTACGATGCGCAGAGTCATGCTTTTCGTAATACGAATCGTCGGTGGAAGCTGGAGATGCCTATGCACGCCATGCTCTTCCCGATGTTTACGGATCGTATGAGTGACATCACGGGCACGCTGTTTTACTCACGGGATGCGAAGGATATCCGCACGGACATGCTGGCGGCGCTGATCGGCGGCTTGACGCCCATCTCTGCACAGGGGCAGCGTGACATCTTCGGTGCCATCGTGGAGGAAACCCTCGGCGGCAAATGTGAATACGACGATGTGCGCAGCATCCAGGATATATTGTCCGACCGAATCGAAGAGAGTAAGGATGCACCCGAACCGCTCGTATTGTCGAAGGCAGATATTTCCGACCTTCTGGCAGACAGCGGCGTGTCCGAAGAAAACCTGCAGCGTTTCGACACGGTGTACGACGCGGTACTGCCTAAAGAGCAGCCGCTTCAGGCGACGAACATCATCAATACAAAGAAGATGGAAGTCAAACTGGAGGGCATCACGGTCTCCGCAAAACCGGAGCGTGCGCGCCTGATCAAAACGCAGAATATCGACGGCCGAAACTGCCTGGTCATCCCGATCGACGACGAAGAAGTTTTCGTTAACGGAATCGCGATCACGGGCGGAGAAAAGGCTTGACCTTATACAAATAAAGAACTATAATACTTTCAAGGTGCCCCTACGGACACCTTGAAATTGTTTATCGCAAAAGGGCGTTTCGCCCAAAACTACCGAAAAGAAGGAAAAAGACCATGGCTGACAAAATACGTTCCCGCTATGCTCCGAGCCCGACCGGGCGGATGCATGTAGGTAATTTACGAACCGCACTCTACGAGTATTTGATCGCAAAGCACGAGGGCGGTGATTTCATTTTAAGAATAGAAGATACCGATCAGGGACGCTTTGTCGAAGGAGCGACGGATATCATTTTCCGTACGCTTGAAAGCGTAGGCCTCAAGCATGACGAGGGCCCGGATAAGGACGGCGGTTGTGGTCCGTACGTACAGAGTGAGCGCGTGAAGAGCGGCCTGTACATGGAGTACGCGAAGCAGCTGGTCGAGAAGGGCGAGGCTTACTATTGCTTCTGCACGAAGGAGCGACTCGAGAGCCTGAAGACCGAAGTGGACGGTAAGGAATTTGCCGTGTATGATAAGCACTGCCTGCACCTCTCGAAAGAGGAGGTCGAGGCGAACCTGGCGGCGGGCATGCCCTTCGTTATCCGTCAGAATAACCCGCAGACCGGTACGACCACCTTCCATGACGAGCTCTACGGAGATATCACCGTGGACAATGCGGAGCTAGACGACATGATCCTGATCAAATCCGACGGCTTCCCGACCTATAATTTCGCAAACGTAGTAGATGACCACCTGATGGGCATCACGCACGTCGTTCGTGGTAACGAGTACCTGTCTTCTTCACCGAAGTACAACCGTCTGTATGACGCGTTCGGCTGGAAGGTGCCGGTCTATGTACATTGCCCGATGATCACGGATGAGACGCATAAGAAGCTGTCGAAGCGTTGCGGTCATTCCTCGTTCGAGGATCTGCTGGAGCTGGGCTTTTTGAAGGATTGTATCCTGAATTTCGTAGCGCTGCTCGGCTGGAGCCCGGAGGATAACCAGGAGATATTCTCTCTGCAGGAGTTGATCGAGAAGTTCGACTACCACAATATTTCGAAGTCCCCTGCAGTGTTCGATTACCAGAAACTGCGCTGGATGAACGGCGAGTACATCAAGAAGATGGACGATGCGGAGTACTACGAGATGGTGCTTCCGTACCTGAAGAAGGTCGTAAGCCGCGATGTGAATTTCGAGAAACTCGCACAGATGGTGAAGACGCGTATCGAGGTATTCCCCGATGTGTATGAGATGGTGGATTTCATCCAGGAGGTTCCGGAGTACGACGTCGAGATGTATGCGCATAAGAAGATGAAGACCGACGCGGCTTCTTCTTTGGAAGTTTTGAAGGAACTGCTCCCGATCTTCGAGGCGCAGGAGGATTACACCAACGATGCGCTTTACGCAACGCTTTCCGATTATGTTGCGAAAAAGGAGTGTAAGAACGGATATGCGATGTGGCCGCTGCGTGTAGCAGTGTCCGGTAAGCAGTCCACGCCGGGCGGTGCGACCGAGATCATGGAAGTGATCGGTAAGGAGGAGTCCTTAAACCGCATCCGCAAGGCGATCGAGAAACTCAGCGCGAACTAAGATATTGGCGGAATACTGCTGCCGGGAAGGATAAACGATGTTAGATATCAAATTTGTAAGAGAGAACCCCGATGTCGTTCGGGAGAATATCAAAAAGAAGTTCCAGGACCAGAAGCTGGTCCTGGTCGATGAAGTCCTCGAGCTCGATAAGCGCAACCGTGAGATCAAGCAGGAAGTCGAGGCGCTTCGTGCGGATCGTAACCGCATGTCGAAGCAGATCGGCGCTCTGATGGCGCAGGGAAAGCGTGAAGAGGCAGAGCAGGTGAAGGCTGAGGTCGCTTCTTTTGGCGCGAAGATCGATGCCTTAAGCGCTGAGGAGAAGGAAGTCGAGGAGTCGCTGCGTCAGAAGATGCTCGTGATCCCGAATATCATCGATCCGAGCGTTCCAATCGGTAAGGATGATTCGATGAACGTGGAAGTGGAGCGCTTCGGCGAGCCCGTCGTTCCGGATTTCCCGATTCCGTATCATTCGGAGATCATGGAGTCCTTCAGTGGTCTGGACTTAGACAGCGCACGTCGCGTAGCGGGCAATGGTTTCTATTACCTGATGGGTGATATCGCCCGCCTGCATTCGGCGGTTATTTCGTATGCACGTGATTTCATGATCGATAAGGGCTTCACCTATGTAGTTCCTCCGTTCATGATCCGTTCGGACGTCGTTACCGGTGTTATGAGCTTCGCCGAGATGGACGCCATGATGTATAAGATCGAGGGTGAGGACCTGTACCTGATCGGTACCAGTGAGCACTCGATGATCGGCCGTTTTATCGACCAGATCCTGCCGGAGGAGAGCCTCCCGCTCACATTGACCAGCTACTCGCCTTGTTTCCGTAAGGAGAAGGGCGCGCACGGCCTGGAGGAGCGCGGCGTATACCGTATCCACCAGTTCGAGAAGCAGGAAATGATCGTAGTCTGCAAGCCGGAAGACAGCATGATGTGGTACGACAAACTGTGGAAGTACACCGTGGAGCTGTTCCGTTCGCTGGATATCCCGGTACGTACCCTGGAGTGCTGCTCGGGTGACCTGGCAGACCTGAAAGTCAAGAGTGTCGATGTCGAGGCATGGTCGCCGAGACAGCAGAAATATTTCGAGGTCGGCAGCTGCTCGAATCTGGGCGATGCACAGGCTCGCCGCCTGAAGATCCGCGTAAACGGAGAGGATGGAAAGTACCTCGCACACACCCTGAATAATACCGTTGTTGCGCCGCCGCGTATGTTGATCGCCTTTTTGGAGAACAACCTTACGGCAGAAGGCAATATCCGTATTCCGAAGGCACTGCAGCCTTACATGGGCGGTCAGGAAATGCTGATCAAGAAATAATAAGACGAAAGACTGAGGTAAACAGTAATGGACAGTATAGATATCAGAGAGTTGTTTCGCAACACGAAAGAACATGTAGATAAAGAGATCACCGTCGTAGGCTGGATCCGAAACCTGCGTGTTTCTAAGAACTTCGCCTTCATGGTGATCAATGACGGTACGTTTTTCGAGCCGTTGCAGGTCGTTTTGTCGGACAGCCTGCCGAATTTCGACGAAGTTACGAAGTTGAACGTGGGCAGCGCAGTGATCGTAAAGGGTAAGCTGGTGGAGACACCGGATGCGAAGCAGCCTTTCGAACTGCAGGCCGGAGAGGTTTTCGTGGAAGGTCCTTCCACACCGGATTATCCGCTGCAGAAGAAGCGCCACACCATGGAGTATTTGCGTACGATCACGCATCTGCGTCCCCGTACCAACACCTTCCAGGCGGTATTCCGCGTTCGTTCTCTGATCGCCTATGCGATCCACAAGTTCTTCCAGGAGCGTGACTTCGTTTATGTTCACACCCCCATCATCACGGGCAGTGACTGCGAAGGCGCTGGTGAGATGTTCCAGGTAACCACCCTGGATATCCAGAACGCACCTCGTAAGGAAGACGGTACCATCGATTATACACAGGATTTCTTCCGTAAGCCTACCAACCTGACCGTAAGCGGCCAGCTCAATGGTGAGACCTACGCGATGGCTTTCCGTAACATTTATACATTCGGACCGACCTTCCGCGCCGAGAATTCCAACACGACCCGTCATGCGGCGGAGTTCTGGATGATCGAGCCGGAGATCGCATTTGCCGATCTGAAAGACGACATGATCCTCGCCGAGAGCATGCTGAAGTACATCATCCGTTATGTACTGGAGAATGCACCCGAGGAGATGGCGTTCTTCAACCAGTTCGTGGATCAGGGCCTCTTAGAGCGCCTCAATCACGTGCTGAACTCCGATTTCGGCCACGTTACCTACACAGAGGCCGTAAACATGTTGATGGAGCACAACGATCAGTTTGACTATAAAGTGTTTTGGGGCTGCGATCTGCAGACCGAGCACGAGCGCTACCTGACCGAGCAGATCTTCAAGCGTCCTGTTTTCGTAACGGACTATCCGAAGGAGATCAAGGCATTCTACATGAAGCTGAACGACGACAAAAAGACCGTTGCGGCTATGGACTGCCTGGTTCCCGGTATCGGTGAGATCATCGGCGGAAGCCAGCGTGAGGACGACTACGACCTGCTTGTAAAGCGTATGGAGGAATGCCACCTGAAGAAGGAAGACTACGAGTTCTATCTCGACCTTCGTAAGTACGGCAGTGCACGCCACGCAGGTTTCGGCCTGGGCTTCGAACGTTGTGTAATGTACCTGACCGGTATGGGTAATATCCGGGATGTCATCCCGTTCCCCAGAACCGTCAACAACTGTGATCTTTGATCACCGTAAACTATAAGGAGGATAGTATCAATGAAACACATGAAACGTTTCCTTTCGGTTGCGCTCGTTCTGCTCGTTGCGATGGCAGCATTGACCGCATGTGGTAAGTCGAAGGATCCAAAGTCCATCGACTGTAAGGAATTCATCAATGTAACGATTCAGGGTTTCGAAGGCTCCGGAAAACCGAAGTTTGAAATGAATTCGAATTTCGCACAGGACCGTGACTACATGGATAAGATGTTCCCGGACCTGATCCGCTCGGAAGCGGAGAAGGAACTGCAGAAGATCTATAAGCAGCTGAAGATCACGGCAGAGCCGAAGGAAGGCTTAAAGAACGGCGACACCGTTACGATCACGGTGGATGCGACCGATGCAAAGTTGTTGACCGACCGCGGCCTCACTCTTAAGAATGCTTCGTTTACCACGAAGGTAGAAGGTCTGGGTGAAGGTACTGCATTCGATCCTTTTGAGGGTCTGGAGGTCGTTTTCTCCGGATATGACGGAATCGGTGATGTTCGCGTGAATTCGAGCAAGACATCCGAGATGGCTCAAAAGTACGGCGGCTTTGATTACGACTACGACGTACATGGAAAACTGAAGAACGGCGACACTTTTACAGTGACTTATAAGGAGACGTTTGAAGGCAGAATGCTGGCGGATAAGGTGGTAGCTTCTCCTACCGAGAAGACTTACACCGTAAGCGGCCTGGAGGCTTATAAGAGCGTTGACCCGTTTGATTACTATACTCTGGAAATCAAGGGCTATGACGGCAAGGGTACAGCCCGCCTGTCCTCGAATTATGATGGAGACTTGCCGAGTAGCTTCTGGCTTTGCGATGCGACCGTTACGCCGAATGAAAACCTGAAGAATGGCGATAAGGTAACTTTGAAGTTTGAAGTAGGCTCTATCGATCTGAGCCGTTATGGTATTACATTGACCGAGACAACAAAGGAAGTTACCGTATCTGGTCTGGAAGACTTGGCTGAGATCGATCCGTTCACCGATGATATCATCGTATTCTCGGGTAAGTCCCCGATGGTAAAGGTGCAGATCAACAAGGATAAGCTCCCGGAAGGAACGAAGAGCTATTTCACATATTATGTAAACGGTGAGAATCGCTCCGATAAGATGATGTTTGAAGATGGTGAAGAAGTCACCTTCACAGTCGAGGTCAGCGAGTACCTGGAGAAGAAGGGTTACACCGTTAAGGAAACCGAGAAGAAGATCAAGGCAAAGGGCGAAGGTGCATATATCACCGAACTCGATGATGTCAAGGAACTTCTGGAAGATCCGAAGGATACTATCGTTCCGACGGTGAAGGCTATGGAAGGTGCTTACCAGAGCCAGTGGATGGGAACGATGAAAGAGTTCGAGGATATCAAACTCTATAAGGTTCTTTACTTCACGCTGAAGGAAGAGGAGCGTTCGCAGTTCGGTAACTACAATCGTCCTTGCTTCAATAAGGTCCTGTATGTTTATGAAGTTCAGGGAACCTTCGACCGAAATACTGAGGTGGATCACTTTGTAGGCTTCACATACTCCGACTTCGAGGTGAACGAAGAGGGCGAGAAGACGTTCAAGAAGGACGATCACATCGAGGTAGCCAGAGATCTGGACCATCTGCTCTCGGTTTATAAGATGAACGCGAATTACTATACTTCCGTCGACATGGAAGGTTCGGAACAGATCACACAGAAAACGAAGATCAACGTTCTGACATTTTCCGAAGAGACTAAGAAGATCTTAACCAGATACACTGAGTTGCATCCGGAGTTCGCAGAGAAATATGATCTCGATTTTACTGTGATCGAGTCGGATTACACTCGTTATTGTGATACGGTAGATGGCTTCCTGAAAGCCGATGAGACACCGATCCTTTATGCAGCGGATTCTGCATTTGTTTTGAAATATACTTCCGGCTCTATGTCTTCCTATGCGGCTACGTATGAAGAACTGGGGATCGATGTAGAGAAGAAGATCAAAGACGCTGAGATCGCGCAGTACAGCGTGGATCTGGGCAGAAGAGACGGCGATGTCGTAGGCCTTGGCTATCAGTCGAATGGTGGTGCGTTCATTTATTCCCGCTCGGTAGCAAAGGAAGTATTCGGTACCGATGATCCGGATGAGATCGCAGCAGAGGTCGGACCGAGCTGGGAGAAATTCTTCCTGGCTGCGGAGAAATGTAAGGAAAAAGGTGTTTCGATCGTATCGGGTGAAGGCGATATCTGGCATGCAGTCGAGGGTAGTTCCGATAAGGGCTGGCTCGTAAACGATAAGCTTTACATTGACCCGAAGAGAGAAAAATTCCTGGACTATGCGAAATCACTGTATGACAACGGTTACTCGAACGGTACGCAGGAATGGTCAGCAGACTGGGAGAAGGACATGCGCCAGGAAGGCGAAAAGAAGGTACTGGGCTTCTTCGGACCTGCTTGGATGATCAATTCGACCATCAAGACCAAGTGCGGTCGTATCGTTGATGAGAAGACGGGCGAGGAATTGCAGAAGGGTACCTTTGGTGATTGGGCCGTTTGTCAGTCTCCGGTCGGTTTCTTCTGGGGTGGAACCTGGCTTATGACCAACAAAGCAACCCTGAAAAATGAGAAAGCAAAAGAAGGCATTCGTGAACTGCTTGAGTTCATGACTCTGGATACATCAGACGACGGACTTCAGTATCTGTGGGCTAACGGAAAATTGCTGGAGGATGATGATACGAAGGATTGCGTAGCTTCCACCGTGGTCATGAACCGCTCCAATGGTGAGATGGAGATCCTCGGCGGCCAGGATGCATTCCCGGTATTCGTTGAAGCTTCCAAATATGCAAAGGGCGACAACGTAACGGAATACGACGCTCAGATCAATGATCTTTGGCGCAATGCAGTCTCCAACTATGTGGTTGGAAACCTGACGCGTGAGCAGGCGATCGAAACCTTCAAGACCAACGTGAAAAACGATCTTGGTATTGACGCAAACTAATACATTAATACGAAACAAAAACGGAGTGTGTCACAGTTGTGTGACATACTCCGTTTGTTTTATTCGGATCGTTAGATTAAAGTTCCTCTAAGGGAGTGAACTTGGTCAATGTACCCTCAACGACGAAATCACGGTAGCGGTGTTCGTTTCGGCCGCAGGTGATGATGTAGCAGAGGCTTTTATCGATGTTGAAGTTATCTACGTAGTTCTTCGTTACACGGGTACGGTTCTCTGAGAAGAGGTTCGTAATGGTGTACTCGTAGACGCCGTCCTCGTTGGTGAGTGTGAATGTGTCACCGAGCTTGCAGTTGGGCTGCAGGTTGTTAAAGGACAGGTCCTGCTTCGTGGAGTTGTGTCCGTAGATACAATAGTGGGTCTGTCCGAGAACATATTCATCGCGGGCGGCTACGACCATCCACAGGTCCAGATCGTGCTCGATGGCACCGGTGTAAACGCCGCGGCGGATCTTCGCGACCGGAACCTCCAGCACACATTCGATAACGCCTTCGGCATATTCCGGTGAGAACCGGTAGAGGTTATCTTCATAGTTGGTATCGACGGTCGGGGGCACGGGAGCCGGCTGGGTCGGAGCCGGAGGCGCTGCAGTCGCGGGAGCCTGTGTGGCTTCGGGAACGGCCGGGGCCGATGCATCCGGGTCGACTTGCGTCTGCACATTTGCGGTCTCGGCCTGCGAGATGCCGGTCGGGTCGTCCGCGCTTGAAGGAGGCACAGCGGCCGTTGATGCGGGGACAGCTTCCTGTGTGCTCGCGGTCGTGCTCTTCGCAGCTTTCATCGCCTTTAGCATCGCGATGTAATCATCTGCCAGAGATTCTTCCTCCGCGAGGTGTTCGTAGCCCTCTTCGATATCTTTATTGTAGTTCAGTATTAAGAAGGCGCCGCCGCCGATCGCTCCGAGTCCGATGACCATGAGGACTATGAGAATGATCTTGCGTTTGCGCCGGATAAACGAACCTACGCTCATAGATCTTCCTTTCAACACAGGGCTTGTGTCGCGCCGCACACACGATGTGGCGGCTTTTTAAGCATACTGCCCTATGTTACACGTATCATAGCATAAACGGCAAAAAAAGCAAGAGGTCTCTTGTAAAGGGGGATATATTCGGATGAGGGAAGACGAAGCGTAACGCCGGGATAAGTTGAACTTAGAACCTGTTATCGGAAAGTCCACTGACATTTCACGGAGATTCCCCTTGCTTTTTCAGGGCATGTATGGTATTTTATTTTCATTCCAAGCGCTGGGATGTTATATCTTTCGTATGGATGGAGGAAACGATCATGAGTGAAAGTATTGTTGAGAAAAAGAACACCCTACTACCTGTTTATGCAGGACTATTTGCGGCGCTGATCTATGTGGCCAGTGCGTTTATAAATATTCGGATGCCGAATGGCGGCTGTATCAATCTGGGAGATGGTTTCGTGCTGCTGGCCGGTCTGTTTTTGGGGCCGATCTACGGCACCGCCGCTGCGGCCGTCGGAAGTTTGCTTTGCGACCTTTTAGCCGGATATACAGCGTATGCGCCCGGAACGGCCGTGATCAAAGGTTCGATGGTTTTGCTGTTGGTTTTGTTCCTGAAACTGCAGAAACCGCTCTTCCGCAAATACCGTGCTGCGGCCGTCGCGATCGCGGCGACGATCTGTGAGATCTTCATGATCCTCGGCTACCTGTTTTATGAACTGGTCGTACTTCGACTGGGCGCCGGAGCATTCGCAGGGGCTTTGGGAAATATCGCCCAGGGCGTAGGCGGCGTCGTGACCGTGCTTGCATTTTCCACAACGCTCATCCCGGCAGTTTCGAAGAGCGGGCTGTTCGCTCCCTATGTGGAGCGTCGGATCGCACATACGCCCGGTAAGGAGAAGCACTGAGCAGTATAGAAACGTATGATAAACGGGGCACCATCCGATCGTAAGGATGGGTGCTCCGTGTTTTTTGTGTGATCGGGGAAACCGACGGATTTGGTGTTTTGCTCTTTACATGCCGCGGAAAATGAAGTATACTATATACTTGATCAGCCAAATGATCAGCAAACCCCACTATGAGGAGGTACTTATGGATCTTTTATATAGAAGTACACGTGGTGTGAATGAGCCGGTGACCGCGTCCCGCGCGATCCTGCAGGGCCTGGCGAAAGATGGCGGCCTTTTTGTGCCCGACCGTATCCCGCAGCTTAAATTCGGACCGGAACTGATGACCGGTTATACCTACCAGGAGATCGCTTACCAGGTAATGAAACTCTTTTTGACCGACTACACGGAGGAGGAGCTTCGTTCCTGCATCGATAAAGCATATGATGAGAAGTTCGATACTGTACAGATCGCACCGTTGGTGAAGGTCGGCGATGCTTACCATCTGGAACTGTTCCACGGCGCGACCATCGCGTTTAAGGATATGGCGCTTTCGATCCTGCCGCACCTGATGGTGACCGCGCAGAAGAAGAACCACCTGGATCGTGAGATCGTGATCTTGACGGCTACCTCCGGTGATACCGGTAAGGCGGCACTTGCAGGATTTGCCGATGTTGCAGGTACACGTATCATCGTGTTCTATCCGAAGGACGGCGTCAGCAAGATCCAGAAGTTGCAGATGGTGACCCAGAAGGGCGCAAACACGGCCGTTGTCGGCATTCACGGTAATTTCGATGATGCACAGACTGGCGTGAAGAAACTCTTCGGCGACCGTGATCTGGCTGCAGAGATGGAAGTGGCTGGTTTCTGCTTCTCCAGCGCGAACTCGATCAATATCGGCCGTCTGGTACCGCAGGTCGTTTACTATGTGTACGCATACACACGCCTTCTGGCGCAGGGCGTACTCAAGAACGGCGAGCCGATGAACGTTGTCGTTCCCACCGGTAATTTCGGTAACATTCTGGCCGCATTTTACGCAAAGCAGATGGGCATCCCCATCGCGAAGCTGATCTGCGCGTCGAATGAAAACAAAGTCCTGTTTGATTTCTTCTCGACGGGCACCTACGATCGCAACCGTAAGTTCATCCTTACGTCGTCGCCTTCCATGGACATCCTGATCTCCAGCAACTTGGAGCGTCTGATCTACCAGATCGCGGGCAATGATCCCGATATCTGCGCAGCATTGATGCAGGCATTGTCCGAGGACGGAAAGTATTCGATCACACCGGCCATGAAGACGAAGCTCGACTCCTTCTACGGAAACTATGCGACCGAAGAGGAGACGGCACAGCGCATCGCCGAAGTCTACCGCGAGGAAGGCTATGTGATGGATACGCACACGGCCGTAGCGTCTGCCGTATATCAGAAGTATCGCAAGGAGACACAGGACGAGACTGTGACGGTGGTTGCTTCGACCGCCAGCCCGTATAAGTTCCTGACCAGCGTTCTGGATGCTGTCGGTGCATTGACCCCGGATATCGCAGATGACGAATTCGCAAAGGTCGACCGCCTGTATGAGGTTTCCGGCGTGGCCGTTCCGCCTGCGGTGGAAGAGTTGCGCAACGCAGAGATCCTGCACAAACGTGAGTGTGATCCCGAGGATATGAAGAAGACCGTTCTGGAGATCCTGGGACTGAAATAAAAAATCAATCATTCGAAGATGACCTCGCAACAGCGAGGTCATTCTAAGGTGGATGTCTGAATTACGAAATTCTTTTCGAATTTTTCACGATTTCAACACATTTTCCGTGTAAGATACACGTGAAAGAAAAAAACATCACGGATAAGGAGGTCGCCATGGCGGGAGATACATTTCGAAGATATGAATTGAAGTATAAAGTTCCGAATACGATATTTCCCGCGTTTTTGGACGACCTTCTGGAGTATATGGAGATCGATGAATACAGTAAGGCGACCGGGTACTATCTGATCACGAACATCTACTATGATACGCCGGATGATACGCTGATCCGGACGTCGCTCGCGAAACCGACGTATAAAGAGAAGCTGCGGCTGCGCAGTTACGGCGTTCCGAACCGGAAGACGAAGTGCTTCATCGAGATCAAAAAGAAATATAAGGGCCTCGTGAGTAAGCGCCGCATTATGGCACCGCTGGATCGCGCGGACGCGTATCTGGCAGGGCAGGATGACCTGGAAAATGTGCAGTCCATGAACCACCAGATGCTTCACGAGATGGATTACTTCCGGTCGGTCTATTCGGTCGTTCCGAAACTGTACCTGTCATATGAGAGAAAGGCTTTGTTCGGAAAGGAAGATCCGGAGTTCCGCGTGACGTTTGATAAAAACATCACCGTTCGCCGGTATGACCTGGAACTGGATAAGGGTGTGTATGGCCGCGTCCTGTTGGATGACTGTCATTTGATGGAGGTAAAGGTCCTGGGCGCCGTTCCCCTTTGGTTCGCCCGCCTTTTGTCGAAGTATTCCATCTTCCCGACGTCATTCTCCAAATACGGGACGGAGTACATGCAATATGTGCGTGAGCACGACGAAGGAAGTTCGCGCTTTACGCCCGCGGCGGTGGGAGAGTCGGATTGACCTCGGCCGCTTTATGAAACTAATAGAATGTAGGAGTTATTATGAACAGTTTATTGGCAGCAATCTCATTGACAAGTGATACGGCAGAGGTACTGGATTTTACCATTCAGGACGTGTTGCTTAAGATCGGAATCGGCGTTGGCCTGGGTATCCTGGTGAGCCTTTCCTATCTGCTCAGCGCGAGAAGCAAGGCTTCGAAGAACTTTGCGGTGATGCTCATCGTTTTGCCGGCCCTGGTTTCCGTCGTGATCTGCATGGTCGGAAGCAACGTGGCTCGTGCATTTTCCATCGCAGGTATCTTCGCGTTGGTACGTTTCCGTAGTATCCCCGGCGATTCAAAGGACATCATCACCGTATTCTTCGGTATGGCGACCGGTCTGGCGGTCGGCCTCGGGTTCTACGCAGAGGCCAGCGTTTTCGTTCTGCTGATCGGTGTTGTTATGATCGCAGCTTCCTTTATCCCGGTCAATGTTAAGAAAATCGATTTTTCCAGACGTCAGATTCGCATTACCATGCCGGAGAGCCTGAATTTCGAGAAGGCCTTTGACGATCTGTTCGAGAAATATACAACGAATGTTTCCCTTCAGCAGGTAAAGACCAGCAACATGGGAACCCTGTTTGAACTCACCTACGAGGCGAAATTCAAAGAGGGCGCGAGCATCAAGGAGTTCATGGATGAAGTCCGCATGCGCAACGGCAACCTGAACGTGACCATCAGTATGATCGCTGAGGAGAGCGTCAATACAACAGTTTTGTAATTGCCTCTTGACATTTACAAACCATATCGTTTAATATAGTGGTGTATCCGGATCTCGGATACACCATTGCTATGAACGGGGAGAGTATCCTTTGGATCGCTTTGGCAGAGAGGACTGGTCAGCGGCTGAAAGCCGGTCTCAAAGCAAAAGAGGTGAAGTGCACCCGGGAGCAGACACGCGGAACTGATAGTATGCGTGTCCGGTGGCAGCGTTATATGCTTTCAAAAGGGAACGGCAGTTTGGCGCCGTTAAGAAGAGTGGGACCGCGGTAGCGTTTGATATCGTCTCTTCGTACGTTGTACGCAGAGAGAGAAGCGCGCACGCGGCTTTTTTCTTTGCATCGATTTCGTATGAACGCCCCGTACAGGGACGTTTCCCTTTGAACCAGGAGGAAAGTTATGTTTGAGTTTTTCAAGGAAGAAGCTAAGGTCATTCAGGACCGGGACCCTGCGATCAAATCGCCGATGGAGGTCATCCTCTATCCGAGTTATCGCGCGATCGTGTACTATCGACTGTCGCACCGCCTGTATAAGAAACAGCATTATTTTCTGGCACGGGCCGTTTCACAGTTTGCGACGCGTCGTACAGGCATCGAGATCCATCCCGGCGCGACGATCGGTAAGGGCTTGTTTATCGACCATGGTGCAGGCGTGGTGATCGGCGAGACGACCATCATCGGGGACAATGTCACTCTGTTCCAGGGCGTGACGCTCGGTGGTAATGGTAAAGAAAAAGGCAAGCGTCACCCGACCATCGAGGACAATGTCATGATCAGTGCAGGCGCGAAGGTGCTGGGCTCATTTACCGTCGGGAAGAATTCCAAGATCGGCGCAGGCAGCGTGGTCTTGCAGGAAGTACCGCCGTACTCGACCGTCGTCGGCGTACCCGGACACGTGGTGAAGCGGAAAGATACCCGCGTACCGACCGCGGACATGGACCACATCCACATGCCGGATGTCGTAATGAATGACATCGAAGAGTTAACGAAGAGGATCGAGATGCTGGAGAAGCAGCTCGCGGAGAAAGAGAAAGGAGAAACGAAAGCATGATCAAGATCTATAATACATTGACCGGAAGAAAAGAGGACTTTAAGCCGATCGAGCCCGGAAAGGTGAAGATGTATGTCTGCGGCCCGACCGTATATAATTTCATCCACATCGGCAACGCACGTCCCATGATCATCTTTGACACGTTCCGCCGTTATCTGGAATACAAAGGCTATGAGGTCAACTACGTGTCAAACTTCACGGACGTTGATGATAAGATCATCAAGCGCTCCCTCGAGGAGGGCATCTCGGCGCAGGAAGTTGCCGAGAAGTATATCGTAGAGTGCAAGAAGGACATGGAGGGCATGAACGTGCGCCCGGCGACCACGCACCCGCGTGCGACGCAGGAGATCGGCGGGATGATCGATATGATCTCCACCCTGATCGAGAAGGGCTACGCGTACGATAAGGACGGAACCGTTTACTTCCGT
The DNA here is from genome assembly GCA_017543445.1 of Lachnospiraceae bacterium. GTDB lineage: Bacteria > Bacillota > Clostridia > Lachnospirales > Lachnospiraceae > UBA1201. Next base: position 55,443 of record JAFYGB010000066.1, read on the forward strand.
TCCCGCCAGTTCAAGCCTTACGGAAAACTGTCCCATAAGAACCTGGACGATCTGCAGTCCGGCATGCGCGATCTTTTAGTGACCGGCGCGGAGGAGAAGGAAGACAACCTGGATTTCGTGCTGTGGAAGCCGAAGAAGGAGGGCGAGCCTGCCTGGCCTTCACCGTGGAGCGACGGCCGTCCCGGCTGGCACATCGAGTGCTCCGTCATGGCGAAGCGTTATCTCGGCGACTCCATCGACATCCATGCCGGCGGCGAGGACCTGATCTTCCCGCACCACGAGAACGAGGTCGCACAGTCTGAGGCGGCCAATGGCTGCCAGTTCGCGAAGTACTGGATGCACAATGCATTTTTGAATATCGATAACCGGAAGATGTCGAAGTCTCTGGGGAATTTTCTCCTCGTGCGCGACATTGCGAAGCACTATGATCTGCAGGTGCTGCGTTTCTTCATGCTGAACGCGCACTACCGCAGTCCGCTGAATTTCAGCCAGGATCTGATGGAAGCAGCGAAGAACGCTCTCACACGCATTTGCACGGCCGTAACGCGACTTTCCGATCTGTCGGCGTATGTTGCCGAGCATCCCGGAAAAGGACGTGAGAACGAGGCGGAGACGCTGGCACAGCTTACGAATCTGGTCACGAAGTTCGAAGACTCGATGGATGACGACTGCAACACGGCGGACGCCCTCGCAGCGATCTTTGAGATGGTGAAACTGGCCAATGTCGAGATCACCGAGGATAGCACGAAGGAGGTCGTAGATACCTTCCTGGATACTATCGTGAAACTTTGCGACGTTTGCGGCCTGAACGTGAAGACGCAGAAGGAGACGCTGGACAGTGACATCGAAGACCTGATCGCGCAGCGTACCCAGGCGAAGAAGGATAAAGATTTTGCAAAAGCGGACGCCATTCGCGCGCAGCTTTTGGATATGGGCATCGTCCTGGAGGATACCCGCCAGGGAACGACATGGAAGCGAGTTTGATATGGACGAAGAGAAACGCAGCAGCATGCCGGCGCGGCTCTACGCGCCGCTGGCATTGGCCTATTTGGGAGACGCGGTCTACGAACTCATGATCCGCGAGGATCTGGTGACGAAGCGGGACCTGTCTCCCCAGAAGTATCATAAGGCGAGCGTTACACTGGCGCGTGCCACGATGCAGGCGCGGGTGGTCACGGAGACCCCGGATTTCTTCACAGAGGAGGAACACGAGATCATCAAGCGTGGTAAGAACGCGAAGCCCGGGACATTGCCCAAAAGCTGCACACCGCAGGAGTACCATCTGGCGACGGGCTTAGAGTGCCTGTTCGGATATTTGTATTTGGAGAAGCGGACGGAGCGGCTGAAGGAGTTGTTTGAGTTGTGTCTGGCGACGGCGAAGCCGAAAAAGGAGACGTAAATGCGGTACGAAGAAATTACGATCGAGGGGCGCAATGCCGTGACGGAGGCGCTGCGGGCCGGGACGAAGCCGGAGCGTATCCTGCTGCAGTCGGGCCTGAAGGATCCGGCGCTCGAGCAGGTAAAGCAGCTGGCACTGTCGAAGAAGATCAAGGTCGACTATGTGTCGAAAGATGAACTGGACCGAAAGAGTGAGACGAAGCACCACCAGGGAGTGATCGCGGTGGGCGCGAACTACCAGTATGCCGAAGTGGAAGAGATGCTGGCCAATGCGCGTGCGCGTGGGGAGGATCCCTTCCTCATTCTGCTGGACGGGATCGAGGATCCGCACAACCTGGGCGCGATCATCCGGACGGCGAACCTGGCAGGCGCACATGGCGTGGTGATCTTGAAGAACCGCAGCGCGTCGGTGAATTCGACCGTGGCGCGTACGTCGGCCGGCGCGGTACATTTCACGCCGGTGGCACGGGTCGCAAACCTGTCCACGCTGATGGAGCAGTTGAAGAAAGAAGGCATGTGGTTCGTCTGTGCGGATATGGACGGAACGACCATGTACGACCTGAATCTGACGGGTCCCATTGGCCTCGTAATTGGTAATGAAGGCAGTGGTGTCAGCCGTCTGGTGCGCGAACATTGCGACATGATCGCATCCATTCCCATGAAGGGTGACATCGATTCTCTGAATGCTTCCGTGGCGGCGGGTGTCCTTTCTTATGAAATCGTACGACAAAAAGTAAAAAAATTATAAAGTCCTTTACAAATTCTTTGGATTTTGATATAATTAAGACAGTTATAGAGCGAAACTCGATTTTTGTGGACTAATGACGGAAAGAGGGGTTACGGTATGGGACTTTTTGGTAAGAAAAAAGGGACGGAGCTCTTGATCACTGCTTCTCCGATGTCTCATAAGGGCGGAATTCTGGACACGACCCAAAATCTTAGTGCGTTGAAGATGAAAGAGAAGCCGTTTGATCAAAATCTTACGGTTCGTTTTGAAGTCGATAACTATGAAGGCAAGCAGGCCATTGAGATATATCTGAATGATGAGCTGATCGGAGAGGTTCCCGGCTTCATGGTCGAGAAGATAACACCGCTTCTGGACAAAAACAAAGAAGTATCCGAGGTGAAGGTATTCGGCGGCGAGGACGATCGTCCTTATGGATGCACGCTGAGGATCCGGTTCACGTGATACGTGTTTGACTAGCAGAATCGATACGTGGGTAGATGGTACCAGAGGAAATGCGCTATTTACCTCGTTTGTTTAAGTTCGCCTTTCATGGCTGAGAAAAAAGATAAAAGTCCCGCATCGGGATCACCGATGCGGGATGTTTTTGTGTCAGGGGGGACGGTTCTTTTTGACACATTTTAGGCTGTGAGACCACGGCCTTGTCTTTTTCTTGCTTACAATGCATTACTCGCGGGACAGTTCATTGCGCTGTGAAAAACAATACCGCACGGCTCTAAGACGGATTTGAGGGGGCCCGCTTCGACTTCGGCCGTTTTCCTGATGAAAACAGCCTCAGCGAGCGCGAAAAGCGATCTCGGAAATCGCTTTTCTCCCCTCATCCGTCATTTCGCGTGCGGTGTTTTTCATAAGCTCATTCACATGCCCGCTCGTAATTGCATTGCAAGCAAGAGCCAAGGTCGTGGTCGCAAGGGGGAAAATGTGTCAAAAAGAACCGTCCTTGGTGACACACCCTCGACACAGCGAGGGGCCGGGCGGAGGAGTATCACAGCAAAAAAGACCTTGTCAAGGCCGAGCCGCCTGCGGCGGTGCTTCGCAGCCTTGACCAGGCCTTTTTGCTGTGATATGGGGTAGTCAAGATCGATGTAAGGCGGCTTGCGCCGCTTCCATCGGCCAAGGATGGATGAAATTACGATATGTGGCAGGGTAGAGGGCGTGTAGGGCGTAAAAGAGAGGCATGGCGAGGATGGAATTACCTCCTATGGAGAGTTGACGTCGCATAGGAGGTAAAAGTGAGAGACGGCTGAAGAAAAAAGCATCCTATAGCGAGTCGGCGTCGTATAGGAGGTAAAAGTGAGAGATGGCTGAAGAAAAAAGCATCCTATAGCGAGTTGACGTCGTATAGGAGGTAAAAGTGAGAGACGGCTGAAGAAAAAAGCATCCTATAGCGAGTCGATGGCGTATAGGAGGTAAAAGTGAGAGACGACTGAAGAAAAAAGCATCCTATAGCGGGCCGACGATGTATAGGAGGTAAAAAAAGTGATTACCGGCCGATGTAAGCGGCGTAAGCCGACTTACATTGGTCTTGATTACCTTGTATCACAGCGAAAAGGCCTGGTCAAGGCTGCGTTAGCACCGCCGTAGGCGGCTGGGCCTTTACCAGGCCTTTTCGCTGTGATACTCCCCCGCCTCTCGATGTGTCAAAAAGAACCGTCCCCATTGACACATTGCCACTGAGACACATAAACGGCCGCTCCGTGTGGAGCGGCCGTTTTGTTTGGCTATATGTGTGAGGAGTTAGCGCAGGGAATGGTTTACACGTGCGACAAAGTCCTCGTTGGTTTTGGTTTGTTCGAAGAGGTTCAGGATGCTTTCGGTCGCCTCGTCGGCCTTCTGGTCGGAGAGGACACGGCGGACTTTCGTGATGGCCGTGAGTTCGTCCGGGGTCAGGAGGAGCTGCTCGTTGCGGGTTCCGGAGCGGGCAATGTCGATCGCAGGGAAGATGCGGCGTTCGCTCATGTGACGATCGAGGACGATCTCCATGTTGCCGGTGCCTTTGAATTCTTCGAAGATGACGTCGTCCATGCGGCTTCCGGTGTCGACCAGGGCGGTCGCCAGGATGGTGAGGCTGCCGCCTTCACGCATGTTGCGGGCCGCGCCGAAGAAACGCTTCGGTGTGTAGAGGGCCGCAGGATCTAAGCCGCCGGAGAGGGTACGTCCACTCGGTGCGACGGTGAGGTTGTAGGCGCGGGACAGGCGTGTGATGGAGTCGAGCAGGATGATGACATCCTTACCGTTTTCAACGAGACGTTTCGCACGCTCGGTCACCATTTCGGAAACACGCTTGTGGTGTTCCGGAGCCTGGTCGAATGTGGAGTCGATGACTTCGCAACTATCGTGCGCGCCGATGGATTCGCGGATATCCGTCACTTCCTCGGGACGCTCATCGATGAGGAGCACCATGAGGTGGACCTCCGGATGGTTCGTGAGGATGGACTGGGCGATATGTTTGATCAGTGTAGTCTTACCTGCCTTCGGCGGCGCAACGATCATACCGCGCTGGCCCTTACCGATGGGGCAGATGATGTCCATGATGCGCATGGAAATGTCGCAGCCGGGCATCTCTAGTTTCAGACGCTCGTTCGGGAAGATCGGTGTCAGGTTGTCAAACGGAGTGGGGGCCTTATATTCCTCAGCAGCGATGCCGTTGATGGAATTCACCGTCAGGAGAGCAGGGAACTTCTCGCCCTGGGACTGATTGCGGCGCATGCCCTCGATGTAGTCGCCAGTGTGAAGATTGAACCGGCGGATCTGCGAAGGAGCGACATAGATATCATTGTCCCCGTTCAGATAATGATTGGAGCGGATGAAACCATAGCCTTCGGGTAGGAGTTCCAGAATGCCGCCGGCACTGATGCCATTGGTCAATGCTTCGGCTTCCGGAGTAGCGGCTTCTTCCTTCGTGACTTCCGGCGTGCGGACACGACCGTAGCCGCTGCTCACGCGCGGAGCCTGTATATATTCTTCCTCTTCACGGCGATAAGGCGGGATATCTTCATCATCGCGCTCGGAGTCGCTGTTGTATAATGAGCGCTCATAGAACGGCTGAGCCGTGGGCTCATTGCCCTCTAGGCGTTCCGGCGGTACGGCCATCTTGCCGTAACCCTGCACCTGATGGGCAGCGGTAAAGGATTTCGACTGGAACGGACGCGGCTGCTGCGGCGTCTGCGTGGGCTGGCCGAAGGACGGCTGTCCCGGTGTATTCGACATAGAGAGCGAGGAAGTTGAGAGATTCAACTGCGGCGTGTACGGACGTCTCGGCGGACGCGACATACGATCGGTCGTCTGTCCGTCACGGGCATCCGGACCGCGCAGGATCTCCGAAGCGGTGCGCCCGACGCGCCCGGTACGCAAACTCGCACGACGTGCAGCCTCTGCCTCACGCGCCTGCGATTTCGCCTCGATCGAACTGATGAAACGACGCTTCTTTATGGGCTCCTCAGCGCCGTCTTTAGATGCAGTAGCGGCCGCATCCGCATCCGCCTCGTCCGCCTCATCGGCATCGGAAACCGGCGCAACATCCTCGGCCGTCTCGGCGCCCTCGGCAGCAGCTCGCTCGGCGGCTTCGCGCTCCTCCTTCTCTTTCTTCGAAACGCTATACAAAAGCGCCATGAGTTCCGGCTTTCGCATGGTGGAAATGCCCTTTATACCATGGCTTTTGGCGATTTCACGCAGTTCGGACAATGTCAGATCATTACTTTTACTCATAGAAACAGTGACCTCTCAAAATATTCCATTTGTTTGTTTTGGGGGAAATTAAAGGATAGGTTTGCCTTGCAAACCGATGTCAGCCGATCACACATAAACGAAAGCCCCTATATTTTCAGGGGATGCGGATCTGCCGGATTGGAACAAGCTCATGTATCAATCATCTAGAGTATACTATAAAAGAATGGGGAAATCAAGACTTTTTGAAGCGGAATTTACCGGGAGAGTGGGTGTAAATCACGTCGTTTGTGGAAAATGAACTTGACGAGATGCCGGCATGTTGATATAATAAAACTCGGCGGGATATCCCGTTGAATGAGAGGATCGAGGATAACGGTTCGCGATCACATCGAAGTGCCGGACATAGCAGGCCGACCGAGTTCGAACCGTACGTGAGAGGAACAGTTATGGTAACAGAGCCTACAACACTCTACAAATTGATGGTATTGTATATGCTCAAGAAGGTGAATTTTCCGTTGGCGAACAGCCAGATGACGGATTTCTTCGTGGGTAAGGAATACACGACCTACTTTACGTTCCAGGGTGTTGTGAAGGAACTCGAGGAAGCGAATCTCATTCGGTCGAAGACCATACGGAATGTCACAAACTACGAGATGACCGGCGAGGGTGAGGACGCACTGTACTACTTCAGCAACAACCTGTCCGCGTCCATTAAGGAGGATATCGACAAGTATCTGGCCGAGCATCGCATCCAGTTCCGTTCCGAGGCGAGCACCATTGCCGATTATTACAAATCCTCGGCAAATCAAGAATATACCGTACATTGCGAGATCAAAGAAGGTAAGGCGACATTGTTTTCGATGAACCTTTCCGTTCCGACACAGGAGCAGGCGGAGCGCGTCTGCGGCCGTTGGCAGGAAGAAAACCAAAGGATCTATGCAATGGTAATGCAGAGTTTGTTGTAGGTCGGCAGGCCGACAAAAAATATGGCTTTGAAGCCGGATGTTACAAGGAAGGTTTGCTCCGCAAACCCTCAGAGGCTCGAAGTTTTTTTTGCTGATGAAGCAGGGTGCTTCATCAACAAAACCAAACTTCTCACGTAACATGTCGGCAGGCCGACATGTTACGCGCATGTGTAGTTTAATGGTAGAACATCAGCTTCCCAAGCTGAGGGCGCGGGTTCGATTCCCGTCACGTGCTTTCAAGAAATAGAGTGGATGAACCGACCTGTTACAAGGAGGATCATTATGGAATTATGGGATGCATATGATCGAAACGGAGCGCTTGCGGGTGTGGATCTGGTCCGCGGACAGGAGATCCCCGACGGGCTCTTTCATTTGGTCGTAGAAGTGATCGTGCGGCATACCGACGGCACGTTTCTTTTGATGCTTCGGGATCGTTCGAAGCCGAATTGCCCGGGGCTGTATGAGCCGGGCGCGGGCGGCAGTGCGATGAAGGGTGAGGAAGCGAAAAACGCGGCGGTACGGGAACTGTTCGAAGAGACAGGTATTTCCATGAAGCCGGAGGATCTGCGGCCGCTGTATCACTCGATCCGCGATGCTTCCCATTCGATCTACCTCGGCTATTTGTGCGAGACGGACATGGATAAGGAGGCGATCATTCTCCAGGAGGGTGAGACCATCGGGTTTAAGTGGGTGAGCCCGGAGGATTTTAAGGCAGCCTTTGACGCGCCCTGGTTCGTACCGTTCATGAAGCCGCGGTGTAAGGCGTATCTGGATACTTTGTAGTTTTGAAAACGGATATAAAAAAACGGATCCGCAGATGCGGATCCGTTTTCCTATGTGAGCTAGCGACGGGAATCGAACCCGTGACCTCAACACTACCAATGTTGCGCGCTACCGACTGTGCCACGCCAGCTTGTTGAACAAACATGTTGTCGTCAACATTCAACATAATACTACAAACATCCGGGCTTGTCAACTGTTTTTCATGGGAATTTCATCGAAATTTGATAAATGTTTTTGGTACATTGTCCGCAGGATCGATCGGAACGTGGAAAATGATAATTGCGGCAATTTTCTGAAAAAACGGGTTGACATTTATCGAAGGAGCCCGTATAATTGCCTTGTCGGTTCGCCGACGAACTACGAATACAGCAAATACGCAAGACGCGAGAAAGGAGGTTCACAAATGATTATTCGTACAAAATCTGTTAGCAAAAATATTATATTTGTGATCAATGCCTCCTGGAGAAGCGCACGATAGACAGCGGAGATTCTGTGCCCGGTTTGAGACCGACATGAATCTGCTGACATTGGCCCCGATACCGGAAGGTATCGGGGTTTTTTGTGTTCATATACTCCGATCCTTTTGTATCGGCTCCGGGATGGCGACTGTTTGTATGGGTAGGAGGTGGTCTGATGTTTCAGATCAAAAATGTTACACTGACACATAAAAAGGATCTACGAACGATCCTTCAGGATTTCTCTCTGGTGCTGAATGCCGGCGACCGTGCCGTGATGATCGGCGAGGAGGGAAACGGGAAATCATCGCTCATGAAATGGATCTATGACCCGGAACTGGTAGACGATTATCTGGAGTGGAAGGGCGAGAGGATCTTTAGCGGCGAGAAGTTAGGCTATCTGCCGCAGGAACTCCCTGAAACGGAGAAGGAGAAAACGGTCTGCGAGTATTTCTGCGAGAGCGCGGATTTCCTTGATAAAACGCCGAAAGAACTGGCGAAAATGGCTTTGGATTGCAATGTGGAGCCGGAGTTTTTCTACCGGGAGCAGAAGATGAAGACGCTCTCCGGCGGTGAGCGCGTGAAGGCGCAGATGATGCGCGTTCTGTGCGAGAGTCCGACCATCCTGTTGCTGGATGAGCCGTCGAACGATATCGATATCGAGACCTTGGAGTGGATGGAGAAAATGATCGGCAGCTGGCCGTACGCCGTGTTGTTCATTTCCCACGATGAAACGCTGATCGAGCGGACCGCGAACCGTGTGATCCATTTCGAGCAGCTGCGCAGAAAGACCGTATGTCGCCACACCGTGGCCAATGTTCCCTATCGACAGTACGTCGAAGAGAGGCTGAACCGCTTCGAGAAGCAGGAGCAGCTCGCACTCGGTGAGCGACGCGAAAAGAAGATCCGCGACGAGAAGATCCGCCGCATGGAACAGAGTGTCGGATCGAAACTGGACAATATCAGTCACGCCGAACGGGATGCCATCGGCCGCCTCCTCAAAAAGAAAATGAAGGCGGTGAAATCCCTGGAGCATCGGTTCGAGCGTGAGGATGCGGAGATGACGGAGATGCCCGAGCAGGAGGAGGCGATCTTCTTCAAACTCGGCGATAAGGACAGCGCGATTCCGTCCGGAAAATGGGTCGTGCAGTGCGAGATCCCGACATTAAGTACCGTGGATGGAAGCCGCGTCTTGGCGGAGCATGTGGAACTGAAACTGCGAGGCAGTGAGAAGATCGGCATCATCGGAAACAACGGCTGTGGGAAGACGACATTGATCGTGAAACTGGCGGAGGAATTGCTGGCCAGGGAAGATCTGCGCGCGGAGTATATGCCGCAGGATTACGAGAAACTGCTGGACATGGATGCAACGCCGGTAGATTATCTGGACACGACCGGAGATAAGGAGGAGCGGACGCGGATCCGTACCTACCTTGGGGCACTGAAATACACGGCCAATGAGATGGATCACCCGATCCGTGAACTCTCGGGCGGCCAGAAGGCAAAGGTGCTCCTGCTGAAGCTTAGCATGTCGGGGGCGAATGTCCTGATCCTCGACGAGCCGACGCGGAACTTCTCGCCATTGTCCGGACCGGTCATCCGAAGGATGCTTCGGGATTTTCCGGGGGCCATCATCAGTGTGAGCCACGACCGTAAGTATTTGAGTGAGGTATGCGATAAAGTGTACCGGCTGACGAAAGAGGGCCTGAGAGACATTCCCCGTGTTCAAGAGGCGGAAAATATGGTATAATCAAAGGGTATATGCACCATGTGAATTACCCCGTTTTGAGAGCGAGGAGGACGAAAAAATGAATACGATCGGTACGAAAACGATCGAGACAGATCGGCTGATCCTGCGACGTTATGTTGTAGAGGACGCGGACGATATGTATGCGAACTGGACGTCGGATCCGGAGGTCACGAAATTTATGCCGTGGCCCACGCATGAGAGTGCGGAGATGACCCGTTCGATACTGGAAGAGTGGGTATCGTATTACGATGATCCACGGACGTACAACTGGGGCATTACCCTCAAAGGCGAGGGCCACGTGATCGGCAATATCGCGGTCGTCGAGCGCGACGAACGGACCTGCTCGTACGAGATCGGGTACTGCCTGGGACAGGCTTACTGGGGCCGGGGCATCATGCCCGAAGCCCTGAGGGCGGTGATCGCTTATCTCTTTGAAGGGGAGAGCGACTTGAACCGTATATATGCCACCCATGATGTGGCAAATGCAAAATCCGGCCGCGTGATGCAGAAGGCGGGCATGCACTTCGAAGGCGTGCTGCGGGCTTCCAAACGGAATAACCAGGGCATCCACGACACGGCGTATTATTCGGTGCTGCGGAGTGATCTTACGCAGTAAGAAAGAGAGGAAGATTAAAATGTTTACAGCAATGGCAATGAGAACGAGAATGATTTGATCGTATGAAGCCGATGATCATTGGTTTCATACAGGGTACGTATTGTAAAACGAAAAATGAAACTAATATCAGGAGAATAATATCATGATCATTCAAGACAATGTAATTAAAGAATATTTGAAAAACATATATTTCATCTGCGGTACGCCCTGTGGCGGTAAGACGACCATTTCCCGTGTGATCTCGAAGAAGTATGGGATCCCGGTGTATGACATCGACGAAGCGTTCGACGGTCATCAGGCGAAGTCCGACCCGGCATTCCAGCCGACGATGAACAAAAACTTCCGCGACGCCGACGAATTCTTCGGGCGGAGCGTCGAGGAGTATAAGAGTTGGCTTTTGACCAATACGAGGGAGCAGCTGGATTTCGTGCTGATGGACCTGATCCGCCTGTCGCAGAACGGGAAGATCCTGTGCGACTGTCACCTGACGCTGGAGCAGGCGGAGCACATCACCGACCGGGCGCATATCGCGTTCCTCATGAAGGAGCCGAAGAACCTGGTCGATGAGTATTGCAACCGCGCGGACCATCAGGGATTTTCCGATTTCATCCACAGTGCCACCGACTTCGAGGCGGCCAGAGCGACCTGCAACGAGACTCTCATGTCGCTGAACACGAAGTTTTATCAGGATGTTCACGCGAGCGATTATTTCTGGCTGGAGCGCGACGACCGCCGGACCGTCGACGAGACGGCAACGCTGGTTGCGAAGCATTTCGGCTTTGTGGAGCCGGCTTCGATCGTAAAGGTGGAGCGGGGCACGCCGTTGGCGGAAGAGTTCCTGCACTTCGTGGAGAACTGTTCCTGGACGGAGGTGCGCGACCATATCGCGGGCTTAGTTCGTGACTGGAAGTTCACCGACTGGGAGACGATGTTCGCTGCGATCATTGACGGCAAGATCGTCGGTATGGCGTCGCTTCTGAAGACGGATTATTATCCGCTCCCGGAGATCTTCCCGTGGGTGTCCTGTGTGTTCGTGGAAAAAGAGTTCCGCGGCAATCATATCAGCGGCAAGCTGATCGACGCGGCGAACCACTACGCGAAGGAGCAGGGCTTTACGAAGACCTACATCCCGACGGAGTACACGGGGCTGTACGAGCGTTATGGCTATGAATACATTAAAGATATCGTGAATTACGGCGGCGGCACAGACCGCCTGTACGTGAAGACCCTGTAGAAGGAGGCACGGCGGTGCTGTTATACCATTATTACGAAAAGAAAAATGGACCGTTTCGGAGTATTTCGGAGCTTTCGGATGCGGAGGCGGAAGAGGTTCTGGGGCGGATCAAGGCGGAGAAGCCGGAGGCATTTATCTCCCGGCGGCCGGAGGACTACGTGCAGAAGCGCCGGAAGTTTGAGAAGATCCTTCTCGAAGAATTCCGCAAAAAGGGCGGGCTCATTGAACGTGAGACGCCGCATTATCTGGTCGTGGAAGCAGTTCCGTTTTTTGAAAAATGGTATGAGCAGACCGCCTGTGTCACCATTGACACGGCGGACCTGGATGTGCGGACGCTGTCCTTTACCTATGGGGATTCGCACCCGACGTTCAGCGGGAACGTGAAGGACGGCAAGGAGTACCGAAACCGCCTTTATACGTACGAGGAGATCCTCGGGATCATCGAAAAGTACGGGCTTCCGCAGATCTGGAACCCGGATTTTAAGTTCGGTCCGGAGTGCTATGTGGAGGTCCAGATGTGGACCGACCGGGGGATCGAGAAGTACTTGAATAAGTAGGAAAAACAAATGTTGATACGAGATTTACGACCGGAGGAGGCTGGCGTTCTTAAAGGTTTCCTGTATGAAGCAATCTTCCTTCCGGAGGGCGTGGAGCCGCCGGAACGTTCCATCGTGGAACTTCCGGAGCTTCGGCTCTATTATGAAGGGTTTGGCACGGGCCGGGCGGACATTTGCATGGTCGCGGAGGATAACGGCCGCATCGTCGGCGCGGCCTGGACCCGGCTGATGAAGGATTACGGATACGTCGATGACGAAACGCCGTCCTTCGCCATTTCCCTCTATCGGGAATACCGCGGGCAGGGCATCGGCACCAAATTGATGCAGGCAATGCTGCAGCAGCTGCGGGCACATGGTTTTAAACGTGCGTCGCTGGCGGTCCAAAAGGCCAACTACGCGGTCCAGATGTACGAGAAGGTCGGCTTCCATACCGCCTCGGAAAATGCAGAAGAGTATATCATGGTATGCGATCTGCAGGAGGATATGCGCCCGCGCGTGGAGTTGGAGAGCATGACGCCCGCGTCCTATGAGCGCGCGAGGCGCGTTCCCCGAGACACGCAGGCGGAGACCTTCGTCGGCAGTGTAGAGGAACTTATTGAAAATGCGGAATACGGTAGGGAAAATGACCTGATCGGAAACATTTTCCTCATAAAAGCGGATTGCCGGGATGTCGGCTACGTGATGATCGGGGAGGCGTTTCCCTGGCCGACGGATCCACCCGAGATGGCGGGACGCGATTACTACCGCCTGATGTACTTCCTGATAGATTCGCAGTACCGCGGCCGCGGGATCGGCGGCGAGGCGATGGAGCGCGCGATCGAAACCACCTATCGCCAGTTCGGCGCCCGGCCTATCGCACTCGGCTGTCACAAAGACAACGCCGATGCCCGCAGGTTCTACCTGCGCCACGGCTTCCGCGAGACAGAGTACATGGAAGGCAACGACTGCTATATGCTGAGGGACCTTCCCCATTGACACACATTGTGAATGTGTCAAATGGAACCGTCCCCATTGACACAGAGGAAATGAGATGGAGAGACCTGAATTTGATGCGATCCGCGACTATGCGGAGTTTAGCAAATACTACTGGTACCGAGAAGAACTGATCGCGATCTGCAAGGCCCGTGGGCTTAAGGCAGATGGCGGGAAGATCGAACTGAACCGGGTGATCGAAGCGTACTTCGCGGGCGAGAAGATATTGCCCGAAAAGAAGAGGGTTGCGAAGAAGGCATCCGTGGCAGAGTTGACGCCGGAGACGGGCTTGATCGAGTGCGGCTTTACGTTCGGACCGCGATTTCGGGACTTCTTCATTAAGCAGACCGGCGAAGAGAAGTTCAAATTTAACGTCGACATGGTCGCGACGGCGAAGGCCGTGAAGGAGAACGGGGACGAAGCATTTACCCTCGGGGATCTGCTGGACATCTACTACGGAAAGCAGACCTATGCGACCTACGATAGGTCGGCTCTGCAGTGGAACAAATTCGTGCAAGATTTTTGCGCGGATGACGCGACGAAGGACTTCCCGAAGCGGCTAAAAACAGCGGCGGCTCTATGGAAGATCGTCCGGGAATCGGACAGAGAGAAAAAATACACACGCGAATTGCTGGAGGAGTTCCGGGATTCGCTGAATTGAATGGAGATAATTAAAATGGATAAGGGAAAGATCATTTTTTTGAACGGCGTGACCAGCGCCGGAAAGACGACGATCGTCGAGGCTCTGCAGGAGCGCAGAGACGTGTTTTTTTATGTGGTGGCCAATGACCTCTTTCAGGAGATGGTCGGCGAGCAGTACCTGCAGGAGGATTACTGGAAGTACCTTTCCGAGGTGATCATCATGATGTATCACACGGCGAAACTGTACTCCGATATGGGAAAGAACGTGCTGATCGACGGTATTTTGGTGGAGCGTGACGAGATCAAACCGCACTTTCAGCAGCTCATGGAGATCATGAAGGATAATCCTTTGGAGATCGTGGAAGTATACTGCCCGCTGGATATCTGCCGGCAGAGAAACATTGACCGCGGCGACCGCTACGAGAGCCAGTCGGACGAGCAGGCAGAGCTGATGAGTAAGGATATCAAGTACAGCCTGCGTGTGGACACGAGCGTTTCCAGTGCAGAGGAATGCGCACAGCAGATCATAGAGGCGTTTTTTTGATCCGGAGGAGTTTATGAAGGTATTGGTGATCGGCGGCACCCGTTTTTTCGGGATCCCCATGGTGAAGGAACTTTTGAATAACGGGCATGACGTTACCATCGCAACGCGGGGCAGAGCCGCGGATCCCTTCGGAACGGCCGTGCAGCGGATCGTTTTCGACCGGACGAATCCCGAGAGCATCCGGAAAGCATTTGCCGGACGACATTACGACGTCGTGATCGATAAGATCGCGTACTGCTCGAACGACATCAAAGACGTGCTCGAGGTGCTGGACTGCGATAGGTACATTTACATGTCCACCACGGCAGTGTACGACCCGAAGCGCTGGAATACCGTGGAGGAAGATTTTGACGGCCGAGCGGGCGAGCTGGTCTGGTGCGACCGAACGGCATTTCCCACCTATGATGAGATCAAGCGTCAGGCGGAATATGCCCTGTGGCAGGCGTACGGAGACCGAAACTGGATCGCGGTCCGCTACCCCTTTGTGATTGGCGAAGACGATTACACAAAGCGTATCCTCTTTTATGTGGAGCATGCCATGAAGGGGATACCGATGTGCATCGACAACGTGGACGCGCAGATGGGCTTCATCTGGTCGGACGAGGCCGGGAAGTTCCTGGCGTTTCTCGCCGACTGTGACTTTCAGGGCGCGGTCAATGGATGCGCGCATGGCACTATGAGCATTCGTGAGATCCTCGACTACGTTGAGAAGAAGACCGGATGCAAGGCGATCTTCAGCGAGCAGGGCGAGGAGGCTCCTTACAACGAGGAGCCGGAATACAGCATCAACACGGATAGGGCAGAAGGACTGGGATTTCGGTTTTCTATGCTGAAAGACCGAATCTACGGACTATTGGATCATTACGTGGAGATGGTACAAAATGAAAAGAAATAAGGAGAATTAATATGAGTGAATTTCAATATGTAACACTCCGGGAGATCCCGGAGAAGAAAGATATGGCGGCGCAGTGGTTCCACGAGAAGTGGGGTGTGCCGAAGGAAGCCTACCTGGAATGCATCGAGGCTTATGTAAATGGTGAGACTGAGTTCGGATGGTATCTGTGTTTCGACGGTGAGAAGATCGTCGGAGGTCTGGGAGTCATTGAGAACGATTTCCATGACCGGAAGGATCTGTCCCCCAATGTTTGTGCGGTTTATGTGGAAGAAAGTTACCGCTGCCGCGGGATCTGTGGAAAACTTCTGAATCTCGTGGTAGAGGACGCGCGTGCACACGGGATCTCGCCGATCTATCTGGTGACGGATCACGTGGGCTTCTACGAGCGCTACGGCTGGGAATTCTTCTGCGAAGCGCAGGGGGATGGGGAAGACCATAAGACACGACTGCTCATTCACAGATGAAGTAATCCGAAAAAAGGACAGAAGCAAATGATGATCAAACCGGCAAAACTGGTGAAGGGAGATACCATAGCGACGATCAGTCCGTCCTGGGGCTGTGCGGGCGCACCGCGGGTCCGCTGGAAGTACCAACAGGGCTGCGAGCGCTTGCACGAACTGGGCCTAAACGTCGTGGCGGCGCCGAATTCCCTGAAGGGGACGGCCTATCTGCGGGAGAACCCGCAGGCTCGGGCCGAGGACCTGTTGTGGGCCTTTGAGAACCCGAATGTGAAGGCGATCCTCGCCAACATCGGGGGCAATGATGCGGTGCGCCTGTTGCCCTATCTCTCCCAAGATGTGATACGCGCGAATCCGAAGATCCTGTGCGGATATTCGGATGTTTTGGCGTTGCATTTGTTTTGCTATCGTGCCGGACTGCAGACGTTCTACGGGGACAATCTGCTCACGACCGTAGCCGAGGGCGGGGGCTGGCATCCGTACAGCCGTCGTTGGTTTGAAAAGACATTCATGGAGGCCGCGCCGATCGGAACCATTGAGCCGTCGGCCGACTGGTCCTACGATAAAGATAACCATACGAACCGGGGATATCGGAAGACATACGTTCCGAACCCGGGTATTTTGCGTGTCCAGGGGCAGGGAGCTGTCCGCGGCCGACTGTTCGGCGGCCATGGCGACCTTTTGACTTTAACTATGCCGGACGGAACGTCCTTAGTCCAAAAGCAAGACTTCGAAGGAGCCATCCTGTTTTTCGAGGATATCCCGGAGTTCTGCGACGAGCGGTATCTGGCAGATTTCTTCGATCGCCTGGGACAGGCCGGTTACCTGCAGACGCTCCACGGCGTGATCCTCGGAAAGATGCGGACGCCGAAGGGTTTTGAAACCTATGCGGAGAAAATAAGAGAAGTCGTGACGGGGCAGTATCATTGCCCGAATCTGCTGATCCTGGCGGATCTGAACTTCGGGCATAGTTCGCCGATGTTCCTCCTGCCGTACGGAGCGGAGGCAGAGATTGATGCGGAAAGACTTACGTTTAGCATTTTGGACAGCGGCGTGGAAAGCATTGCCCGCTTTTTCAATGGCTGAGAACGGGTGCATAGGGTATATGCTCGATTGAATTTGGATACACAAACAACCGTAAAAATGGTATAATGGAACGGTAATTCTAATCGTGAAACCTGGGGAGGAAAGAATGCGTACGGAAAGTGAAATGATGGAGCGGATCCTGTCGGTAGCGAAGCAGGACGACCGGGTGCGCGCCGTGTATATGAACGGGTCGCGGACGAACCCGAATGCGCCGAAGGACCTGCTGCAGGACTATGATATCGTCTACGTCGTCGAGGAGACGGCGTCGTTTATCCGGGAACCGAAGTGGATCGAATGCTTCGGCGACATCCTGTTTATGCAGTACCCGGATGAGCATCCGGACTACCCGAGCGATAAGGAGAATTCCTACGGGTATCTGATGATATTCACCGATGGGAACCGCTTGGATCTTACGGTGATGTCGATCCCTCACGCACAGGAAAATGTCTTCGAGGACCGGCTTTGTGTGATCCTCCTGGATAAGGACGGCATCCTGCCGAAGATTCCCGAAACCTCGGATGAAACGCATCGTGTGCAGAAGCCGAGCGAACGGCAGTTCGCTGCCTGCTGCAACGAGTTCTGGTGGTGCCTTAACAATGTGGCAAAAGGCTTATGGAGAAGCGAGCCGACCTACGTGCAGGATATGCTGAATACGGTGGTACGGCCGGAGCTCAAGAAGATGCTTTCCTGGAAAGTCGGCATCCTGACGGACTATTCGGTCAGCGTCGGTAAATCCGGGAAATATCTGCACCGCTGGCTTTCGCCCGAAGAGTGGCAGGCGTACCTGAACACTTATTGCGGAACCGCAAATAAGGCTATGTGGAAGTCAGTGGACATCCTGTGCAACCTCTTTTCGCAGAC